>NZ_JAGGOO010000076.1 GCF_018614415.1 Streptomyces sp. ISL-12 | reverse complement strand
GTAGGACGCCGCCGAACAATTCTTAGAGCGCTGGCTCTTGGGCAGACTGCCCGAGGGTCAGCGCTTTTTTGCGTTGAGGTAAGGTCGGGGAGCATTGTTGGCTTATTTCATCCAGGAGGCCCCCGGGTGGAGGTCCAGGAGACCCGCGTCCAGACTGACCGGGTCCTCACCATCCCGAACATTCTCAGCATGGCCCGCCTCGTCGGCGTGCCCCTCTTCCTGTGGCTGATCCTCAGGCCCGAGTTCGGCGGCCCCAAGAGCGACGGCTGGGCGCTTCTGGTCCTGGCCCTCAGCGGAGTCAGCGACTACCTGGACGGCAAGCTAGCCCGGCGCTGGAACCAGATCAGCAGCCTCGGCCGGCTGCTGGATCCCGCGGCCGACCGGCTCTACATTCTGTCCACGCTGGTCGGGCTGACGTGGCGGGAGATCCTGCCGCTCTGGTTGACCGCTGTACTGCTGGCACGCGAGCTGGTTCTGCTGGTCATGGTGGGCATCCTCAGGCGCCACGGCTATCCGCCGCCGCAGGTGAACTTCCTGGGGAAGGCCGCGACGTTCAACTTGATGTACGCCTTCCCGCTGCTGCTGCTCAGTGACGGTAGTGGATGGGTCTCGTCACTCGCTGCTATTTTCGGATGGGCGTTCGCCGGATGGGGTACAACGCTGTATTGGTGGGCAGGAGTCCTCTACATGGTTCAGGTCCGCCGCTTGGTCCGCGCGGACACCATGGCCGATTGAACTCGCCCACTGTGCGGCCGTAACGGCCCGGATGGCCCGTGCTGGAAAAGTGCGGGACAATCAAGGCGGGTGAAGTCGGCCAAGACCGTCGTCTCTTAGAGGAGGACGCTTCCGACATGAAGGCCGTCGTGATGGCCGGAGGCGAAGGCACGCGCCTTCGTCCTATGACCTCGAGCATGCCCAAGCCGCTCCTGCCGGTGGCCAACCGGCCGATCATGGAGCACGTTCTGAGGCTGCTCAAAAGGCACGGGCTCAACGAGACCGTCGTCACCGTTCAGTTCCTGGCCTCCCTGGTCAAGAACTACTTCGGTGACGGTGAGGAGCTCGGAATGGAGCTCACCTATGCCAATGAGGAGAAGCCACTCGGTACCGCCGGAAGCGTCAAGAACGCTGAAGAGGCGTTGAAGGACGATGCCTTCCTCGTCATCTCCGGCGATGCGCTGACCGACTTCGACCTGACCGAGCTCGTCAATTTCCACAAGGAGAAGGGCGCGCTGGTCACTGTCTGTCTGACGCGGGTGCCGAATCCTCTTGAATTCGGTATCACCATCGTCGACGAGGACGGGAAGGTCGAGCGCTTCCTGGAGAAGCCGACCTGGGGGCAGGTCTTCTCGGACACCGTGAACACCGGCATCTACGTGATGGAGCCGGAGGTCTTCGACTATGTCGAGGCCGATGTGTCCGTCGACTGGTCCGGCGATGTCTTCCCGCAGCTGATGAAGGAAGGCAAGCCGATCTACGGCTATGTCGCCGAGGGGTACTGGGAGGACGTCGGCACCCACGAGAGCTATGTGAAGGCCCAGGCGGACGTCCTGGAGGGCAAGGTCGACGTCGACATCGACGGTTTCGAGCTGTCGCCCGGCGTGTGGGTGGCCGAGGGTGCCGAAGTGCACCCCGACGCCGTGCTCCGGGGGCCGCTGTACGTCGGTGACTACGCCAAGGTCGAGGCCGGTGCCGAGATCCGGGAACACACCGTCATCGGGTCCAACGTCGTAGTGAAGAGCGGGGCCTTCCTGCACAAGGCCGTCGTGCACGACAACGTGTACGTCGGTCCGCACAGCAATCTGCGTGGCTGTGTCGTCGGCAAGAACACCGACATCATGCGCGCCGCGCGGATCGAGGACGGCGCGGTCATCGGCGACGAGTGCCTGGTCGGTGAAGAATCGATCGTTCAGGGCAATGTGCGGGTCTATCCGTTCAAGACCGTCGAGGCCGGCGCGTTCGTCAACACCTCGGTCATCTGGGAGTCGCGGGGGCAGGCGCACCTGTTCGGTGCCAGAGGCGTGTCCGGCATTCTGAACGTAGAGATCACGCCGGAACTCGCCGTGCGGCTCGCCGGTGCCTACGCGACGACTCTCAAGAAGGGCTCCACCGTCACCACCGCCCGCGACCACTCGCGAGGCGCGCGTGCGCTCAAGCGCGCGGTCATCTCCGCGTTGCAGGCCAGCGCCATCGACGTACGGGACCTGGAGAACGTACCGCTGCCCGTGGCGCGGCAGCAGACCGCGCGGGGAAGCGCCGGCGGCATCATGATCCGTACGACGCCCGGGGTGCCGGACTCCGTCGACATCATGTTCTTCGACAGCCAGGGCGCCGACCTGTCGCAGGGCAGCCAGCGAAAGCTGGACCGGGTGTTCGCGCGGCAGGAGTACCGGCGGGCGTTCCCCGGGGAGATCGGTGACCTGCACTTCCCGGCCAGCGTCTTCGACTCGTACACCGGGTCGCTGTTGCGTAATGTCGACACGGCGGGGATCGCGGAGTCGGGGCTGAAGGTCGTCGTCGACGCCTCCAACGGAAGCGCCGGCCTGGTGCTGCCCAGTCTGCTGGGCAAGCTGGGTGTCGACTCGCTGACCATCAATCCCGGCCTCGACGAGTCCCGGCCGACCGAGTCGGCCGACATGCGGCGGTCCGGGCTGGTGCGGCTCGGGGAGATCGTGGCGTCCTCGCGGGCCGCGTTCGGGGTGCGGTTCGACCCGGTCGGTGAGCGGCTGTCGCTCGTCGACGAGAAGGGCCGGATCATCGAGGACGACCGGGCGCTGCTGGTGATGCTGGACCTGATCGCCGCCGAGCGGCGCAGCGGGCGGGTGGCGCTGCCGGTGACGACGACCCGGATCGCCGAGCAGGTGGCTGCGTACCACGGCACGCAGGTGGAGTGGACGACCACCTCGCCCGACGACCTCACGCGCGTAGGCGGTGAGGAAGGGACCATCTTCGGCGGTGACGGCAAGGGCGGGTTCATCGTCCCGGAGTTCAGCAGTGTCTACGACGGCACGGCGGCCTTCGTACGGCTGATCGGGCTGGTGGCGCGGACGCAGCTCACCCTGAGCCAGATCGACGCCCGGATCCCGAGGGCGCACGTCCTCAGGCGGGATCTGGCGACCCCGTGGGCCGTCAAGGGGCTCGTCATGCGGCGCGTCGTCGAGGAGGCGGGAGACCGCTCCGTGGACACCACCGACGGGGTGCGGGTCGTGGAGGCCGACGGGCGCTGGGTCATGGTGCTGCCCGACCCGGCCGAGGCGGTCACCCACCTGTGGGCCGAGGGTCCCGACGACGCCTCCGCGCAGGCGCTGCTCGACGAGTGGTCGGCGGTCGTGGACAGCGCGGGCCGGTAAAACACCGCAGTACGCGCGCGTGCCGGACAAGTGCCTCCAAGGGGGCCTGTCCGGCACGCCGGTGGGCCCGTTCGGAGGCAGGGGCGGCGGCGTGCGACGATGTGCGGCATGCCGCAGCAACCCCCCGTTCGGAGCACAGCTACGCGGCCCCCGCGCCCGGACGCGTCCATGTCGTTGCTCACCAACGTCATGGACCACAGCCTCGATGACGGTTACGCCGAGGCCGCGGCGCGCAAGCGGGCCGAGGGCAACGGCGGGCTGCCCAAGACGCTCAGGGCCAGGCTGGGCCTGGCCGCCGGGCTGGTGCTCGCCGCCCTGGTGGTGACCGTCGGAGCCGCCCAGGCGCGGGTCGCCGCGCCGGCCGCCGCCAAGGAGCGCGAGGAATTGATCGACCGCATCGACCAGGAGACCTCGGCGGCGGACGACCTGGAGGACGACGTCGACGCGCTGCGCGCGGACGTGAGCGCGCGCCAGCGCGTGGCGCTCCGGCACACCGGGGACGGCGAACGGGGCGAGCTGGTCGGGATCCTGTCCGGGGCCGTCGCCGTGCACGGGCCGGGGGTGAAACTCGTGGTGAACGACGCCAAGGACGCCTCCACGGGCGGTGGTGGTGAGCCGCGCGGGACCTCCGGGTTCTCCGACACCGGCCGGGTCCGCGACCGGGACCTGCAACGGGTCGTCAACGGGCTGTGGGCCTCGGGCGCCGAGGCGATCTCCATCAACGGGCAGCGGCTGACCGCGCTCTCCGCGATCAGGGCCGCGGGTGACGCGATACTGGTCGACAACAGGCCGCTGGTGCCTCCCTACACGGTGCTCGCCGTGGGGGACGGACAGCGGCTCGGCACCCGGTTCGGGAACAGCGCCGACGGGCTGTATCTGAACGCCCTGAAGGAGAACTACGGCATCCGGACCGGCATCTCCACGGAGGACGACCTCCGGCTGCCGGCCGCGCCGAGTGTGATCGTACGTACCGCACAACCGAAAACCGAGAAGGGCACATCGTGATCGCCGTACTGGGCCTCGTCGTGGGAGTCGTGGCCGGCCTGCTGGTCCGGCCGGAGGTTCCGGCCGCCGTCGAGCCGTATCTGCCGATCGCCGTGGTCGCGGCGCTGGACGCCGTGTTCGGTGGTCTGCGGGCCATGCTCGACGGCATCTTCGACGACAAGGTCTTCGTGGTGTCGTTCCTGTCGAACGTGGTCGTGGCCGCGCTGATCGTCTTCCTCGGCGACAAGTTGGGCGTCGGCGCCCAGCTGTCCACCGGTGTCGTGGTCGTCCTCGGCATCCGGATCTTCTCCAACGCCGCGGCGATCCGCCGGCACGTGTTCCGGGCGTGAGGCCGATGACCGCCGACGACGAGCAGCAGGGGAAGACCGGGAGCCGGCTCCGTGCCGAACTGCCGCAGGAAGTGGCGCCGGTCCCTGCGCCGAGCGCGGAGCAGGGACCGGCGGCTCGGCAGGAGCCCGGACTGACCGGGCGGCAGCGACTGGTGCAGGGGCTGTGGCCGCCGAGGGTGACCCGGGCTCAACTGATCGTCGCCCTGCTGCTGTTCGGCCTCGGTTTCGGCCTGGCCGTTCAGGTGGCGTCCAACAGCGACGGGGACAGCGCGCTGCGCGGCGCCCGGCAGGAAGATCTTGTCCGCATCCTCGATGAACTCGATGACCGTACGCAACGTCTTCAGGACGAGAAGCAGGGTCTCGAGGAGCAGCGCGACGAGCTGGAGAACAGCTCCGACCAAGCCGAGGAGGCCCGTAAGCAGACGATCGAGAAGGAGCGGCAACTCGGCGTCCTGGCGGGCACGGTGGCCGCGCAGGGGCCGGGCATCACGATGACGATCGCGGACACGAAGGGGACGGTCGAGGCGGACATGCTGCTCGACGCGATCCAGGAACTGCGCGCCGCCGGCGCGGAGGCGATCCAGGTCAACGGGGTACGGGTCGTCGCCGGTACCTATCTGACGGACTCCGGTGACGGAGTGAGCGTCGACGGGAACAAGATCGACGCGCCCTATCGTTTCAAGGTCATCGGCAAGCCGCAGGACCTCGAACCCGCGCTCAACATCCCTGGGGGAGTGGTGCAGACTCTGGAGAAGGAACAGGCCACCGCTACTGTTGAGCGGTCGAGCGAGATCGTCGTGGACGCCTTGCGAGCGGCGAAGCAGCCTGACTACGCTCGGTCGTCCTCCGAGTGAACCGGGGGCGCATGGGCGCTGTCCGGCGGGGGCATGAGGTTGCGGGGGGTCGGCGCACCGAATGGGTGGTGCGTGGTGGAAACTGTCTGGTGGAGACGGACGTTGTCAGGATGTCCGGGTCGGCCAGTACGTTCAGTCAGGGTTCGTCCTGCCCCACGGGCGGGTCTGTTTCGGTCAAGGGGAATCGCCCGTGAAGTTGTTTGCGAAGTTGTTCGGCAAGAGCGCGCGAGAGAGCGGCGAGAACGCGACCGCTCGCCATCGCGCGCAGCCCGACGCGGAGGGCCAGCGTCCGCTGTTCCGCGACCAGGTGGGTGGTCAGGGCGCGCCGTCTGTTGACCCTGCGCAGTCCGGCGGCATAGGTTTCGGGCAACCGTCGACCTCAAGTACGGGTTCAGGGTTCGGCCCCGGTCCGTACGCGTCCAACACCCCGGCGGGACAGCCGCCGCAGGAGGATCCGTCCATGTCGGCCCTGGTGTGTACGAGGTGCGGTAACCGCAACGCGGAGAACAGCCGCTTCTGCTCCAACTGCGGCGCGCCGCTGCGGGCCGGGGCACACCCGGAGCGTCCTTCGGAGACGACGTCCACGATCTCGATCTCCGGCCTGGAGGCCTACGACGCCGAGGTCACCGGGCAGACCCAGATGCCGACACTCTCCCCGGAGGCGCAGGCCGCCGTGGAGGCGCTGCCGCTGGGCTCGGCGCTGCTGGTCGTGCGCCGGGGTCCGAACTCGGGCAGCCGGTTCCTGCTGGACGGGGAGCTGACCACGGCCGGGCGGCACCCGCAGAGCGACATCTTCCTGGACGACGTGACCGTCTCCCGTCGGCACGTGGAGTTCCGCCGGCAGCAGGACGGGTCGTTCACGGTCGCCGACGTGGGCAGCCTCAACGGTACGTACGTCAACCGGGAGCGGATCGACGAGGTCGCCCTGTCCAACGGTGACGAGGTGCAGATCGGCAAGTACCGGCTGGTCTTCTACGCGAGCCAGCGGGGTTACTGAGCCGCCCCGGGCTCCGTCCGGGGAGATCCCCAGGGAAGGGCCATGCTGCGAACACCGAGCGGTGGTGCCGGTCACGGCACCACCGCCACGGATGGACTGATGAGCATCGGTGCGGTGCTGAACGTGCTGCGCGACGAGTTTCCCGACATCACGATCTCGAAGATCCGTTTCCTGGAATCGGAAGGGCTCGTGGAGCCGCGGCGGACGCCCGCCGGGTACCGCAAGTTCAGCGCCCGTGACGTCGAGCGGCTCGGGCACGTCCTGCGGATGCAGCGGGACCACTATCTGCCGCTCAAGGTGATCCGCGAGCACCTGGACGCCATGGAGCGCGGGGAGGCGGTGCCGCTCCCCACGCTGGGGCGGCAGCGCGACGGCGAGGCGGCGCCGGAGCCCTCCGCCGGGGCCGCGCCGGCCCGGATCGGGCGGGAGGAACTGCTCGCCGCCGCCGGGATAGAGGAACGGCAGCTCGACGAGTGGGAGGCGTACGGGCTGATCGCGCCGCTGCCCGACGGCGCCTATGACGCGGAGACGGTGACTGTGGCCACTCTCGTGGTGGAGCTGGGACGGTCCGGGATCGAACCGCGGCACCTGAGGGTGATGAAGGCCGCCGCCGACCGGGAGGCCGGGCTGGTCGACCAGGTGGTGGCCCCGCTCAAGCGCCACCGGAACCCGCAGACCAGGGCGCACGCGGAGGCCCGTACCAAGGAGCTGGCGGGGCTCGCGGTGAAGCTGCACGCGGCGCTGGTGCAGACCGCTCTCGGGGTGCGGCTGCCCTGAGGGGGCGCCCGGATCGGCCCGAGGAAGGGCCAGGACCGCCCTGTGGAGGACCCGGATCGGTCACCCGTTCCCGGCCCGACTACCCAAACGTCCCGGGCACGGCCTAGGGTTGCTGTGTGAACGAGCTCGATGTCGTAGGTGTCCGGGTCGAGATGCCCTCCAACCAACCGATCGTGCTGCTGCGTGAAGTGGGAGGAGACCGTTACCTCCCCATCTGGATCGGTCCCGGGGAGGCGACGGCGATCGCCTTCGCCCAGCAGGGCATGGCTCCCGCACGGCCGCTGACCCACGACCTGTTCAAGGACGTGCTGGAAGCCGTCGGCCAGGAGCTCACCGAAGTGCGCATCACCGACCTGCGGGAGGGCGTCTTCTACGCCGAGCTGGTCTTCGCCAGCGGGGTCGAGGTGAGCGCCCGGCCGTCCGACGCCATAGCGCTGGCGCTGCGCACCGGGACGCCGATCTTCGGCAGTGACACGGTGCTGGACGACGCCGGTATCGCGATCCCGGACGAGCAGGAGGACGAGGTGGAGAAGTTCCGCGAGTTCCTCGACCAGATTTCGCCGGAGGACTTCGGCAGCAGCAATCAGTGACAGCCGTCCGAAAAGGACATTCGGCTAGCCTTTCCCCACGAGGGGGCACGGCAAACCACTCTTAGGGTGATTATCACTCGGCGTGCCGAGTGTGGCGATCGTTGACGCACCCTTGGTGACTGCCTACCTTCGAGGAGGCAGGTCAAGGACGGAGGTCGGCGTGAGAAGCAGCGGCGACGGTACGGTGGGGCGTGCTCCGGCACGCGGTCTCGGGGCGAGCGCTCCGTACCCTCCCGAGGGTTCTCGGATTCGTCCGGGTGGAGGATGCCCGCAGCCCGGCGGTACGGCCGACCACGCCCCGCGGCGGCCCGCGGTGGTGCCGAGCGGCGAAGGGGCGGCGTCCATGGCGTCCGAGCAGATCGGTTACCGGGGGCCCACGGCCTGCGCGGCCGCCGGTATCACCTACCGGCAGCTCGACTACTGGGCCCGGACCGGACTCGTCGAACCGAGCGTGCGGCCGGCCCACGGGTCCGGGACGCAGCGTCTGTACAGCTTCCGTGACGTGGTCGTCCTGAAGATCGTCAAGAGGTTCCTCGACACCGGCGTGTCGCTGCAGAACATCCGGACCACCGTCCAGCACCTCAGGGAGAGCGGTTTTCGCGACCTGGAGCGGATGACGCTGATGAGCGACGGCGCCACGGTCTACGAGTGCACCTCGCCCGACGAGGTGCACGCCCTGCTCCAGGGCGGCCAGGGGATCTTCGGGATCGCCGTCGGCGTGGTGTGGCGGGACGTGGAGGGCGCCCTGTCGCAGCTGCACGGGGAACGGGTGGACACGGGCGAGACCCTCGTCGGCCACAATCCGGCGGACGAGCTGGCCCGGCGGCGCAACCGGGCGGTCTGACCCCACGCCGGGTGTACCGGGGGCGGGGCCGTTGTCAGTGGCGTAGGGCAGCATCGGAGATGTGAGAACCGCGCCCACGATCCTGCATCTCGACATGGACGCCTTCTACGCCTCGGTGGAGCAGGCGTCGAAGCCGAGCCTGCGCGGGAAAGCCGTCGTGGTGGGCGGGCTGGGGCCGCGCGGCGTGGTGGCGACGGCCTCCTACGAGGCCCGGGTCCACGGCGTCCACTCGGCGATGCCCATGGCGCAGGCCCGGCGGCTCGCGCCCAACGCCGCCTACCTCGTGCCGCGCTTCCAGCTCTACCGAGCGGTCAGCGAGCAGGTGATGGGGCTGCTGCGGGCGCTGTCGCCGCTGGTGGAGCCGCTGAGCCTGGACGAGGCGTTCGTGGACCTGGAGGCCGGCGGGGCCGCCTGGGACGCGGAGTCGGCGCGGCTGACCGGGGCACGGCTGCGGGCGGACATCCGGGCCGTCACCGGGCTCACGGGTTCGGTGGGGCTCGCCGCCTCCAAGATGCTCGCCAAGATCGCCTCCGAGGACGCCAAGCCCGACGGACTGGTGCTGATCGAGCCCGGCACCGAGCGGGACCTGCTCGCGCCGAAGTCCGTGCGGATCCTGCCCGGCGTGGGTCCGGCGACCGGCGACCACCTGCGGCGGGCCGGCATGACTACGGTCGGGGAGCTCGCCGAGGCGGGCGAGGACGAGCTGGTCCGGCTGCTGGGCAAGGCGCACGGACACGCGCTGTACGCGATGGCGCTGGCGCACGACGAGCGGCCCGTGGTGGCCGAGCGGGAGGCCAAGTCGGTGTCGGTGGAGGACACCTACGACGTGGACATCCATGACCGCACCCGGGTCGGTCTGGAGGTGCGGCGGCTGGCAGGCCGGTGTGTGCGGCGGCTGCGCGAGGCGGGGCTGTCCGGGCGCACCATCGTGCTGAAGGTGCGGCGCTATGACTTCTCCACCCTGACCCGGTCCGAGACGCTGCGGGGGCCCACGGACGACCCGGCGGTGGTCGCGGAGGCGGCGGCGCGGTTGCTGGAGGCCGTGGACACCACCGGCGGGGTGCGGCTGCTCGGCGTGGGGGTCACCGGGCTGGCCGACTACACGCAGGAGGACCTGTTCGCGCAGGCGGCCGGGGAGCGGGCGGGGGCGGAGGAGCCTCCTCAGCCGCCGGCGCCGGCCGAGGAGGCCGACCGGCGCGGGGCCGCCGAGCCGGACCACCCGCCCGCCGAGCGCCGCTGGCCGTCGGGGCACGACGTGCGGCACGCCGTGTACGGGCACGGGTGGGTGCAGGGCAGCGGTCTGGGGCGGGTCACGGTGCGGTTCGAGACGCCGCTGTCGACCCGGCCGGGGCGGGTGCGGACCTTCCGGACCGACGATCCGGAGCTGGAGCCGGCGGATCCGCTGCCGTTGGTGGAACGAAGACCCTCGGCCGCCGCCGGCCCGGTGGACGCGGTGGGGCCGGCCGGTGCGGGGTGACGGTCGGGCGTGGGCGCGGGTGGCCTCGCCGGCCGGTGCGCGAGGAGCGGGAAGAGCAGGAGGCGGTTGCCGTCGGCAGGGTCGGCGGCGCGCGCCGTGGACGCCGCCGAAGTGGTTGAGGTGCCGAGGCGGGTGGGCCGGACGCCCGCGAGGACGCCGATCGCGAAGTAACGGCGCCACTCGGCGTCGCTGATTCCAGCGCGGGGCCAGGCGGGTGCTCGACGTGGCCGTCGGGTGTGGGACGAGGGGGATGCGCGTACCCCCTGAGGACGCCGCCCCGTCCGGCGGCTCAGTGGTGACGGCCGCGCCCGTACCCGTACGCCTCAGGTCGTCTCCTCCTGGCCCGCCAGCTCGCCGAAGTCGCGGTCGGGCAGGGGGGACGGGGTGGCGATGTCGAGGCCGTAGTGGTGGTAGAGCTGGAGTTCCTGTTCCGGGGAGAGGTGGCGGCCGACGCCGAAGTCGGGGGCCTCCTTGATCAGCGCGCGGTCGAAGGGCACCCGCAGCGTGCCGTCGACCAGTTCGCTGGGCTCCAGGGGGACGAAGGCGTCCCGGCCGAAGAGGCCGGTGCGTATGGCCGCCCATTCGGGTACGCCGGTGGCGTCATCGAGGTAGACCTCGTCGACGGTGCCGATCCTCGTGCCGTTGCGGTCGAACGCCTTGCGGCCGATCAGGTTGCGCGGGTCGATGTCGGTACGCACGGGCCCTCCAGGTGGTCGCCAACCATCCGGTACATCATCCGTAAGCACTACAAAAGAGCACATTCGGATGCGCGGCCACTCGAAAGACCGTGCGTGGGCCTCGCTGGTAGGCTGGCGAGCGGCTGCTGACCCCGTGCGGGAGAGTCCTCCGGATACCTCGGAGGCGCCGAAGGAGCAAATCCTCCCCGGAATCTCTCAGGCCCACGTACCGCACGGACGAGGTCACTCTGGAAAGCAGGGCGGGTGTCGACGGCTTCCGCTCTCACCGACGGTGAAAGCCGGGACGGCCCGACAGGATCCCGGTGAAGCTCTCAGGTCGAGATGACAGAGGGGGAGGCCGTCGGGGCACCCGTGCCGTGGTGCCCCTCGCAGGTCGCGTCAGACCAGGAGGCCTCCGCACAATGACAGCCCACCGCACTCCGCTCTCCGAGCTCGAACAGGGAACGCCGTTCGAGCAGCGCCACATCGGTCCCGACCACGAGGCCCGGGCCAAGATGCTCGCCCAGGTCGGATACGGCTCGCTCGACGAGCTGACGGCCGCGGCCGTGCCGGACGTGATCAAGAGCGCCGGCGCACTCGACCTGCCCCGGGCGCGCACGGAGGCCGAGGTGCTGGCCGAACTGCGCTCGCTGGCCGACCGCAACCAGGTGCTCGACTCGATGATCGGGCTCGGGTACCACGGCACGTTCACGCCGCCCGTGATCCTGCGCAACGTCATGGAGAACCCGGCCTGGTACACCGCGTACACGCCGTACCAGCCGGAGATCTCGCAGGGGCGCCTGGAGGCGCTGCTCAACTTCCAGACGATGGTGGCCGAGCTGACCGGGCTGCCGACCTCCGGCGCCTCGCTGCTCGACGAGGGCACGGCCGCCGCCGAGGCGATGGCGCTGTCGCGGCGGATGGGGAAGAACAAGAAGGGGCTGTTCCTGGTCGACGCGGACGCGCTGCCGCAGACCATCGCCGTGATCCGGACGCGGGCCGAACCGACCGGCGTCGAGGTCGTCGTCGCCGACCTCGGCGAGGGCATCCCGGCGGAGGTCGCGGAGCGGGAGATCAACGGCGTACTGATCCAGTACCCGGGCGCCTCCGGTGCCGTACGCGACATCAAGCCGGTGATCGACCGGGCGCACGAACTGGGCGCGCTGGTCACCGTCGCCGCCGATCTGCTCGCGCTGACGCTGCTGAAGTCGCCCGGTGAGCTGGGCGCCGACATCGCGGTGGGCACGACCCAGCGGTTCGGGGTGCCGATGGGCTTCGGCGGGCCGCACGCCGGCTACATGGCGGTCCAGGAGAAGATGGCGCGCAGCCTGCCCGGGCGGCTGGTGGGCGTCTCCGTGGACGCCGACGGGAACCGGGCCTACCGGCTGGCGCTGCAGACCCGCGAGCAGCACATCCGCCGCGAGAAGGCCACCAGCAACATCTGCACCGCGCAGGTACTGCTCGCCGTCATGGCCGGGATGTACGCCGTGTACCACGGTCCCGAGGGGCTGCGCGGCATCGCCCGGCGCACCCACCGGTACGCCGCCGTCCTCGCCGCGGGGCTCGCGGCGAGCGGTGTCGGGATCGTCCACGGCGACTACTTCGACACGGTCATGGCGCGGGTGCCCGGGCGGGCCGCCGAGATCGTGGCCGCGGCCCGGCAGAACGGGGTCAACCTGCGGCTCGTCGACGCCGACCACGTCTCGATGGCCTGCGACGAGACGACCACGCGCGCGCAGATCGGCGGGGTGTGGAACGCGTTCGGGGCCGAGGGCGACATCGAGGCGCTGGACGCCGCGACCGGGGACGCGCTGCCCGAGGGGCTGCTGCGCTCCGACGAGTTCCTGACCCACCCCGTCTTCCACCAGCACCGTTCCGAGACCGCGATGCTGCGCTACCTGCGCCGGCTGGCCGACCGGGACTACGCGCTGGACCGCGGCATGATCCCGCTGGGCTCCTGCACCATGAAGCTCAACGCGACCACCGAGATGGAGCCGGTGACCTGGCCCGAGTTCGGGCAGCTGCACCCCTTCGCCCCCGCCGAGCAGGCACAGGGCTACCTCACGCTCATCCGGGAGCTGGAGGAGCGGCTGGCCGAGGTCACCGGGTACGACAAGGTCTCGCTCCAGCCCAACGCCGGGTCGCAGGGCGAGCTGGCCGGCCTGCTCGCCGTACGCGGATACCACCGCGCCAACGGTGACGAGCGGCGGACCGTCTGCCTGATCCCGTCCTCCGCGCACGGCACCAACGCCGCCAGCGCCGTCATGGCCGGGATGAAGGTCGTCGTCGTCAAGACCGCCGAGGACGGCGAGATCGACGTCGAGGACCTGCGGGCCAAGATCGAGCAGCACCGCGACGAGCTGGCGGTGCTGATGATCACCTACCCGTCCACGCACGGCGTCTTCGAGGCGCACGTCGCCGACATCTGCGCGGCCGTGCACGACGCGGGCGGCCAGGTGTACGTGGACGGCGCCAACCTCAACGCCCTGGTCGGCCTCGCCCGGCCGGGCCACTTCGGCGGCGACGTCTCCCACCTCAACCTGCACAAGACGTTCTGCATCCCGCACGGCGGCGGCGGTCCGGGGGTCGGCCCGGTGGGCGTACGGGAGCACCTCGCGCCGTACCTGCCCAACCACCCGCTCCAGCCCGCGGCGGGCCCGCAGACGGGCGTGGGGCCCATCTCGGCGGCTCCCTGGGGCTCGGCGGGCATCCTGCCCATCTCCTGGGCGTACGTCCGTCTGATGGGCGGCGAGGGGCTCAAGCGGGCCACGCAGGTGGCGGTGCTGTCCGCCAATTACGTCGCCAAGCGCCTGGAGCCGCACTACCCGGTGCTGTACACGGGGCCGGACGGGCTGGTCGCGCACGAGTGCGTCATCGACCTGCGCCCGCTGACCAAGGCGACCGGCGTGAGCGTCGACGACGTCGCCAAGCGGCTGATCGACTACGGTTTCCACGCGCCGACGATGTCGTTCCCGGTGGC
The DNA here is from genome assembly GCF_018614415.1 of Streptomyces sp. ISL-12. Classification (GTDB taxonomy): domain Bacteria; phylum Actinomycetota; class Actinomycetes; order Streptomycetales; family Streptomycetaceae; genus Streptomyces. Next base: position 23,193 of record NZ_JAGGOO010000076.1, on the reverse strand, counting down.
CGGGACGCTGATGATCGAGCCGACCGAGTCCGAGGACCTGACCGAGCTGGACCGTTTCTGCGACGCGATGATCGCCATCCGGGCGGAGATCGAGAAGGTCGGCTCGGGCGAGTGGCCCGCGGACGACAACCCGCTGCGCAACGCCCCGCACACCGCCGCCGCGCTCGCGGGGGAGTGGGAGCACGCGTACGCCCGCGAGGAGGCCGTCTTCCCGGCCGGTGTGTCGGCCGCCGACAAGTACTGGCCGCCGGTGCGCCGTATCGACCAGGCCTTCGGTGACCGGAACCTGGTCTGCTCCTGCCCGCCGCTGGAGGCGTACGAGGACTGAGCAGGACACGCGAAGGGGCCCCGCCGACCGGCGGGGCCCCTTTCTGTTTCCGTCGTCACGCCGGGGAGCCGTAAAAGGTTCGCGACATGGGCCGAATGTTTCGTCTTCCTGGGTGGCTCGTCTTCGGCGAGGACAGATTCGTTGTGTACGAGGGGTTGCCACCGATTACGCGCGGTCCCTAGGGTGCGGCAGCAGCGCAGCTTTCTGGATTTCCTCCGAAACTTTCGCACTCAAGGAGCACATCATGGGCGACCCGGCACTGTCCCGCCGCGGGTTCCTGGCGGCCTCGGCCGCGGCCGGTCTTGGCATGACGGTACTGAGCGGCTGCGGCGGTGACTCGGACGAAGGGGCGTCCGGGACCACCACCATCGAGTGGTGGAACATCTCCACGACCCAGCCGACGAAGGACGTCTGGGCGGCCCTCGCCAAGAAGTTCGAGGCGCAGAACCCCAACGTCAAGATAAAGATCGTCCAGCTGGAGAACGACGCCTACAAGTCGAAGATGACGGCGCTCATCGCCTCCGGGAAGCTCCCGGACATCTTCCACACCTGGGGCGGCGGCGTCCTCAAGCAGCAGGTCGACGCGGGGCTCGTCGAGGACCTCACCGACCGCACCAAGGAGTGGTCCGACGGGATGCTCCCGGTCGCGAAGGAGCCGTACCTGATCGACGACAGGCTCTACGGCATCCCGTTCGACAGCGGCATGGTCGGGTTCTGGTACAACAAGGCGCTCTTCAAGAAGGCCGGCATCACCGCCCCGCCCGCCACCTGGAGCGGCTTCCTGGACGCCGTACGCGCGCTGAAGTCGGAGAACATCACGCCCATCGCCCTGGCCGGCAAGGAGAAGTGGCCCGGCATGTACTACTGGGCCTACCTCGCGATGCGCGTCGGCGGTGCCGAGGCCGTGCAGAAGGCCGCCGACGACAAGGACTTCACCGGGGCCGCGTTCGTCCAGGCCGGGCAGCACCTGAAGGAACTGGCCGGGCTCCAGCCGTTCCAGAAGGGTTTCCTCGGCGCCGCCTACTCCGCCCCCAACGGGCAGGCCGCCGCCGTCGGCAACGGCAAGGCGGCGATGGAGCTGATGGGCCAGTGGGCCCCGGTGGTGCAGGCGGACTCGGGCAAGGGGCTCGGGGACGACCTCGGTTTCTTCCCGTTCCCGGCCGTCGAGGGCGGCAAGGGCGCCCTCACCGAGGTGTTCGGCGGGGCCAACGGGCACGCCCTGCGCAGGGACGCCCCGCAGGCGGCCGTCGACTTCCTGAAGTTCTTCGCCTCCGAGGCCACCGACCGGGAACTGGTCACCAAGACCGGTGTCCTGCCCGTGGTCCCGGCCGCCGAGAGCGCGCTGACCGACGCGGACCTGAAGGCCGTACAGCAGCAGTTGAAGGGGGCCAGCGGCTTCCAGCTCTACCTCGACCAGGCCTACGCGCCCGCCGTCGGCCAGGAGGTCAACGACAGCGTCGCCGCGCTCATCGCCGGCTCCAAGTCCCCCGAGCAGGTCGCCGAGTCGATCACCAAGGTCGCGAAGGAAGAGCAGTAACCACCGATGACCTCCACGTTCCTGCCGGACGAGCGGACCGGCCCCGGTGCCGACCTGCCGCCCCCGCCGGCCGCCGCGGCCCGGGGGCGGACCCGGCGCCGTATCACGCACTGGCTCACCGCGGTCGGCTTCCAACTGCCCGCCCTGGTGCTGTTCCTGGTCCTCGTCGTGCTGCCGATCCTGTTCGCGCTGTACGCCGCCTTCTTCAGGTGGGGCGGCTTCGGCATGCCCTCGGACTACATCGGCACCGACAACTTCACCCGCCTCTTCGACGACCCGGTCTTCCTCGGCGACCTGTGGCGCTGCCTGGTCCTGGTGGTCCTCTCCCTGGCACTGCAACTGCCGTTCGCGCTGGCCATGGCGGTCCTGCTGAACCAGCGGATGCGCGGCCGGGCGGTGTACCGGATGCTGTTCTTCGCGCCGTACGTGCTGTCCGAGGCCATCACCGGTGTGCTGTTCGGCATGATCTTCGCGCCGGACGACGGGCTCGCCGACCGGGCGCTGGGCGGCGTCGGCCTGGACGGTGCCGGCGGGGAGTGGTTCGCCGACCCGTCGATGGTGATGGCGACGCTCTTCCTCGTCATGACGTGGAAGTACTTCGGCTTCCACATGATGCTCTACCTGGCCGGACTCCAGTCCATCCCGAAGGAGTTGACGGAGGCCGCGCTCATCGACGGGGCGGGCGCCTGGCAGCGTTTCCGCAACGTCACCCTGCCGCTGCTGGCGCCCACCCTGCGCATCAGCGTGTTCCTGTCCGTCATCGGCGCCATCCAGCTGTTCGACCTGGTGTGGGTGGTCACCCAGGGAGGTCCCGACCACCACTCCGAGACCATGGCCGTGACCATGTTCCAGTTCGGGTTCAAGCGGTACCAGGTCGGCTACGCCAGCGCGATCAGCGTGGTCATGTTCGGCATCAGCCTCGTCTTCGCCCTCGCCTACCAGCGGTTCGTGCTGCGGCGCGACCTCCAGGGGGCCACCACGACCATGAGGGGAGACGGCAAGTGAGCGCCAAGTCCCGGGGGCGGACCCTGCCCCTGCACCTCGCCCTGACCCTCGTCGGCGCCGTCATGGCCGTGCCGCTGCTGTACGCCGTGCTGTCCGGGTTCAAGTCCTCGGACCAGCTCTCCGACAACCCGGTGGGGCTGCCGAGCCCGTGGGTGCTCTCCAACTACACGGACATCCTCGGCTCGGGCTCCTTCTGGCGGCTGGTCGGCAACAGCACGCTGATCGCGGTGGCGACCACCGTCCTCGTGGTCGCGGTCTCCGCGCTCGCCGCGTTCTCCTTCGCCCGGTTCGCCTTCCGCGGCCGGGAAGCGCTGTTCACGCTGTTCACGATGGGGCTGATGTTCCCCTTCGCGGTGGCGGCGCTGCCGCTGTTCCTGCTGCTGCGCTCGATGGGCCTGCTGGACAACCCGCTCGGCGTGATCCTGCCGCAGGCCGCTTTCGGGCTGCCGATGACCATCATCATCCTGCGCGGCTTCTTCCGGGAGATCCCCGGTGAGCTGGAGGAGGCGGCCACCCTGGACGGCTGCGGGCCGTTCGGCTTCTTCTGGCGGGTGCTGCTGCCGATGGCCCGGCCGGCGCTGGGGACGGTGTCCGTACTGGCCGTGGTCACCAGCTGGAACAACTTCTTCCTGCCGCTGCTGGTCTTCACCGACTCCACCTGGTGGACCATTCCGATCGGGGTCCAGCAGTTCCAGGGCCAGTACTCCGCGGACACCGCCCGGGTCTTCGCCTACCTGGTGCTGGCGATGGTGCCCGCCCTGGCCTTCTACTCGGTGGCCGAGCGGCAGCTCGTCGGCGGGCTCACGGCCGGGGCCACGAAGGGGTGAGGAGGCGGTCAGGCGGCCGTCATCACCTGGCCGGCACCGAGCGGTCGGTGCGGGGCGATGATCCGGCCGTCCGGCAGGAGTTCGCCGGTGTCCTCGAAGAAGAGGACACCGTTGCACAGCAGGCTCCAGCCCTGCTCCGGGTGGTGCGCCACGAGACGGGCGGATTCCCGGTCGGCGGAGTCGGCTGACGGACACGGCGGCTGGTGCTGGCACATGGCGGGGTTCTTTCGCTCCGGAGTGATGGGTGGGTGTGCTGTCGTCTCTGTTCCGCGGCGTGAAGCGTGGTTCATGGCCGCCCCCCGTCGCATAAGTCGGTCCGGACCCAGTGTTGCCCCACGGGCGTCGATCCGCAGGTATTTCGCGGCACCGCCTCTCACAGGTCGAGGACGCGTCACCCGCCCGGACGGTTCAGTCCAACTCCGGTGTCCGTGCGGTGGATTCGCGGGGCCTGGAGGGGCTGGTCCGGGTGGGTGCCGGGACTTGCGGGCGCGGGTGACCCCGCTGCCCTGTTCTCGGGCGGCGGGGTCACGTGGCGTTCGGTTCCTGTGGGGATCAGGCGGGGGAGCGGAGCAGGGGTGTCGGCGTGGCCCGGTGGGTCAGGACCGGGAGCAGGTCCGCGACCCGGTGCGGCCGGTGCGCCGCGATGCCGGGCGGGGCCGGTGCCAGCGGCACCAGCAGGTCGGTGGCGTCCGGGTGGCCGACGGCGGCGTCGGCCGTGTGGTCGCCGTGCAGCCACAGGGTGAGCATGTACAGGCCGGGCACCGACAGCAGGCGCGGCTGGAACGGCTGGGCCACCGACTCGGCCTGGCGCAGCGCGCGTTCGGTCGCGGTGACGTAGGGGCCCTCGAAGAAGTGCGAGAAGGCCCAGCCGTCCGGGGTCAGCATGGTGTCCGCCGCGGCCACCACGCCCTCCCCGCTGCGGATGAGGAAACGCCACCCGGCGAGCCGCACGGCCGGCACGCCCTCGGGGGTGACGTGGTCCAGGACGTGCACGGGCAGCGGCAGCTCGGGCGTGACCGGACCGCGGGCGCCGAGCAGGGACGGGGTGCGGGCCTCGCGGACCGCGGTGGGCGAGGAGAGCGCGGTGAGGACGGTGCGCAGGGCGGGCGCGGGAGCCGGGGGGACATGCAGCGGCATGGTGGGTCGCCTCTCAATCGAAGGCACGGTGGCGCGAGGGCGGGGCAGGGCGGCGTGGGGGCCGGGCGGACGACGCTGTCAGCTCGCAGGGGCAGAGAGACGAGGCCGGGTCCGAACGCCGGCAAGCGGGGGTGAGGGCTGCTGTACGTCGCCTCGGCGATCTCGACCGTAGGCGCCAGCTCTCTGCCGTGTCCGCAGAGTTTATACGACAGGTGTTCAGGGTGTGTTTCGGCTAGCGCTTTCCGGCAAGACGAACAAGAGCGCATCCGGTCGGCGATATGCGGAGGATACCCTGATTTCGAACGGGCTGAACGCCGATGACCTCGGGGAATATCCGGGAAGCGGTCGGCCAATTGTCGTCGGGCTTTTCCACGAGTTCCCGGAGTCCGAAACCGGCTGTGCGCCATGCCCGGTGAATGTGCCTCCGGTCACATCGCGCCAGCGTAGCGGCTCGCGGGTCCGCTCGGGGACGTTATCGATCGCATCGGCTGGGCATCATCCATCCTGACCGGCACCCACCGGCGGCCGGACCCCGGCCGCTGATCCGAGGAGGACGCTTCCATGGGGGAGAAGGTCGCGGCAGGCCAGGTGGACCTGTCCGATCGCCAGCACTACCGCGACAAGCTCCGCCGCTGTCTGACGGGCTTGGAGCGACTCCTGGCGGAGAAGCGGTTCGACCGGCCGAAGAACCTGATGGGGCTGGAGATCGAACTGAATCTCGTCGGTGCCGACGGGATGCCCAAAATGCTGAACGGGCAGGTCCTGGAACGCATCGCGAGCCGGGACTTCCAAACAGAACTCGCCATGTTCAACCTGGAAGTCAACATCGCTCCACACCGGCTGGAGGGCCGCGTATTCGACCGGCTCGCCGAGGAAATCAGCACCTCCTTGGCATATGCCGACCGAAAGGCCGGAGAGCTGGACGCGGGAATCGCGATGATCGGCATTCTGCCGACCCTGGACCGGGACGACCTGGTCTCCTCCAACCTCTCCGACGTGGACCGCTACGCCCTGCTCAACGACCAGATCGTGGCCGCCCGCGGCGAGGACTTCCACCTGGAGATCGACGGCGTCGAACGCCTCAGCTGCACCTCGAAGTCCATCGCCCCCGAGGCCGCCTGCACGTCGGTGCAGCTGCACCTCCAGGTGACGCCGGAGCGTTTCGCCGGGGTGTGGAACGCCGCGCAGGCCGTGACCGCCGCGCAGATCGCAGTCGGGGCCAACGCGCCCTTCCTGTTCGGCCGCGAGCTGTGGCGGGAGTCCCGCCCGCCGCTGTTCCAGCAGTCCACCGACACCCGCCCGCCCGAGCTCCAGGCGCAGGGCGTGCGTCCGCGCACCTGGTTCGGGGAGCGGTGGGTGACCTCGGCGTACGACCTGTTCGAGGAGAACCTGCGCTACTACCCGGCCCTGCTGCCGATCTGCGACGACGAGGACCCCCTCGACGTCCTGGACGCGGGCGGCGTGCCGTCCCTCGCCGAGCTGGTACTGCACAACGGAACCGTCTACCGCTGGAACCGCCCCGTCTACGGCGTCGCCGACGGCCTTCCGCACCTGCGCGTGGAGAACCGCGTCCTGCCCGCGGGCCCCACCGTCACCGACGTCATCGCCAACGCGGCGTTCTACTACGGTGTCGTCCGCGCCCTCGCCGACGAGCCGCGGCCGGTGTGGACGCGGCTGCCGTTCGAGGCCGCCGCCGCCAACTTCGACGCCGCCTGCCGGTACGGCATCGAGGCCCGCTTCCAGTGGCCGAGGCGCGGCCGGCTGGGCGGCACGGGGGAGGTCGAGGCGGCCGTCCTGGTCCGGGACGAGCTGCTGCCGCTGGCCGAGGCGGGGCTGGACGCGTGGGGCGTCGAGCCCGCCGACCGCGACTTCTACCTGGGCGTGATCGACGAGCGGTGCCGGCGCCGGGTCAACGGCGCCGCTTGGCAGGCGGCCACGTTCCACCGGGCGCTGGAGGCGGGGATGTCCCGCGAGGCCGCGCTGGCCGCGACGACCAGGCGCTACGTCGAGCTGATGCACAAGGGGGACCCGGTCCACCTGTGGCCGATCGGGCGGCCGTAGCGGTGACCGCGGCGGGGCCGGGCCGGCGTCCCGGCCCGCGCCCGCCCCCGCCGGTGTCCGCCTCATACTGATCGGGCAAGCTTGACGTCCCGGTCGAGACAGGTGTGCATGGCGGAGGCGGGCCCGGTGGTCGATTCCATCCCTCAGGAGCGGCTCTCGCGACGGAGTCTGCGGGACGAGACGCTGCTCGTCCTGGCTCTCTCGCTGGGCGCGAGCGGGGTCTCCGCCCTGATCAGCTTCATCGGCTCGGTCACCCGGCCGGGCGGCCTGAAGGACCAGGCGGCCACCCTCAACGCCTCCGCCGCGCCCGGCCGCCCCTGGCTGGACCTCGCCTGGCAGCTGTTCGGCATCGCCACCGCGCTGGTGCCGGTCGCCCTCGTCGCCCACCTGCTGCTGCGGGAGGGGCGGAGCCTGCGCGCCCTGGGCTTCGACCGCACCCGGCCGGGTCCCGACCTGCTGCGCGGTGCCGTGATCGCGGCCGTCATCGGCAGCAGCGGCATCGCCTTCTACCTGGCCGCCCGGGGCCTCGGCTTCAACCTCACGGTGGTGCCCGAGGCGCTGCCCGAGGTGTGGTGGAAGTACCCGGTGCTGATCCTGTCCGCCCTCCAGAACTCGATCCTGGAGGAGGTCGTCGTCGTCGGCTACCTGCTGCGCAGGCTCGACCAACTGGGCTGGACGCCCCGGGCGTCGCTGGTCGGCAGTGCGGTGCTGCGCGGCTCGTACCACCTGTACCAGGGCATCGGCGGCTTCATCGGCAACATGGTGATGGGCGTGGTGTTCGTCTGCCTGTACCGGCGCTGGGGCCGGGTGGGACCCCTGGTGGTGGCGCACTCGCTGCTCGACATCGGGGCCTTCGTGGGCTACGCGCTGCTGGCCGGGAAGGTGGGCTGGCTGCCGACGGCGTGACGGCCGGGCAGCCGGCCCCGCTCCGGTGTCACCAGGCGAGCAGGTCGCCCTCGATCACCGTCACCGCGCGCCCGCTCAGCAGCGTGCGGTCGCCGAGCGGCTCCACGCGGACCAGGCCGGAGCGCGGTGACGCCTGGAGCCCGGTGAGGGCGGGACGGCCCAGGCGTTCGCACCAGTAGGGGGCCAGCGCGGTGTGCGCGCTGCCGGTGACCGGGTCCTCGTCGATGCCGACGTTGGGGAAGAAGCAGCGGGAGACGAAGTCGTAGCCGCGCGCGGGGTCCTCGGCGCGGGCGGTCGCGATGACGCCGCGCTCGGAGTGGGCCGCCAGCGCCTTGTGGTCCGGTGTCAGCTCGCGGACGGTCTGCTCGTCGGCGAGTTCGACCAGCAGGTCACCGACGTTCGGGCCGGTGTCGAGGACCGCGCGGGGCTCGGCGCCGAGGGCCTCGGCCAGACCCGCCGGTACCTCGGCCGGGGTCAGCGGCGCGGTCGGGAAGTCCAGGGTGAGCGAGCCGTCCGCGCCGGGCGTGGCGACGAGGACGCCGCTGCGGGTGGCGAACCGGACGGGCCCCTGATGGGCGCCGGTGGTGTGCAGGACGTGGGCGGTGGCGAGCGTGGCGTGGCCGCACAGGTTCACCTCGGTGGCCGGGGTGAACCAGCGCAGTGCCCAGTCGGCCGCGCCGCCCTCGGGCAGCGGGTGGGCGAAGGCCGTCTCGGCGTGGTTGACCTCCAGGGCGACTTGCTGGAGCAGGCGGTCGTCCGGGAAGGCGTCGAGGAGCAGGACCCCGGCGGGGTTGCCCGCGAAGGGCCGGTCGGTGAAGGCGTCGACGATTCGGATGCGCATGTCCCGACGCTACGGGAGCGGGAGAAGCGCAGGCCAAGGCCAATGGGCGACCGGTGGACCGGGTTTCGGGTCGCTGGCCGGCCGGACGGGTCTTCGGTGAGGGGTTGTCGCATCCAGTTCTCCGATATATCGTTGAAGCATCGCGACAGATCAACGATGGAATGGAGTGGTGGCGATGCGTACCCACGGATACGAGCGTGGACACGGTGGACGGGGCGAGGACGGCCCCTTCGGGCGCGGCGGCTTCGACGGGCGCCGCGCGGCCTTCGGCCCCTTCGGGCCGGGTGGTCACGGCGGCCCCGGACCCTTCGGGCCGGGCTTCGGCCCCGGGCCCTGGGGCGGCCGAGGGCGGGGCGGTCCGCGGGGCAGGGCACGGCGCGGCGACGTACGCGCGTCGATCCTGGCCCTGCTCAAGGACCGGCCGATGCACGGCTACGAGATGATCCAGGAGATCGCCGAGCGCAGCGGCGGGGCGTGGAAGCCCAGCCCCGGCTCGGTGTACCCCACCCTCCAGCTGCTGGAGGACGAGGGGCTGATCGCCAGCGAGAGCGAGGGCGGCAAGAAGCTGTTCGCCCTCACGGAGTCCGGCCGAGCCGCCGCCGAGGAAGGGCCCGAGGCTCCCTGGGAAGAGGCGTCGCGCGGGGTCGACTGGGAGGCGCTGAACGACATCCGGCAGGCCGGCTTCGGCCTCATGGAGGCGTTCGGCCAGGTCTGGAAGACCGGCAGCAAGGAGCAGCGGGAGAAGGCGCTCGACGTCATCAACGAGTCCCGCAAGAAGCTGTACCGGATCCTCGCCGACGAGGACTGACGCGAAGATGTGCGGCGCCCCGCGGACGACTCCGCGGGGCGCTCTCGTACGGGGCAAGAGGGCACGCCGGTCGGGGGAGCGAACGGCCTGATCTCATCCGTGAGGAGGAGATCATGGCCCTCGGCGTCCACTTCGCGTGGGACGCCGAAATGCTCCCCGCCGGGGATGACCCGGTGCTATGGGGGCTGATGGGGTGGAGTGGTGCAATCCCGTATCCCCCGGCAGTCGGCCGGTGAGCAAGACGCCCGGCGGCCCGACCACCCAGACCACCCCGACCGCACCGACCACGATGACCGGCTCGGCCCCGGACTGGCAGCGGTGGTCTCCGGCGCGCGCCGCAGGGCGGTACGGGACGGGGACCGGCAGATCGACACGGCGCATCTGCTCCACTCGCTCCTGGAGTACGACCCCGAGGTGGGCGCCGTGCTGGGCGACGGACCGCAGATGTCCCGGCTGCTCGGCTATCTGGTGCAGCGCAGCATCGGCTACGGCCTGCGCTGGCAGGGCACCGTCGAGGACTCCGGAGCCGTACCCGTCGTCAAGGAGGCCGCGGGCTTCTCGCCCTCGGCCGCCACCGCGGTCGACCGGGCCTGCGAGCGCGCGGTACGGCGCGGCGCCGCCCGGGCCGGTGGGGTGGATCTGCTCGCCGCTCTCGTCGCGGACCCGGGCACGCGGGCCGTCGAGGTCCTCGGCCGGGCCGGCGTCGACCCTCAGGCCCTGCTCGCCCGCGTCGACGGTCACGCGGAGCCGAGGGCATAGGCCCCTGCCGAGTCCGCCCTTCTCCGGCTCTGGAGAGGCTCTGGAGACCGCCCTTCGGCGCGGTCGGCGTCCGGTACGCGAGACAGGTGTCATCGGGGGTGACGGTCATGTCGTGCCCTGTCATCATGTGCCGGTGCATACGACTGACAGCGCCCGGGGCGGCCGGGGCGGCAAGGGCGTCGGGCTCGGCGTCGCGCTCGTCTCCGCCCTCGCCTTCGGCGGATCCGGTGTCGCGGCCAAGCCGCTGATCGAGGCGGGCCTCGACCCGCTCCACGTGGTGTGGCTGCGGGTGACCGGCGCGGCCCTGGTGATGCTGCCGCTCGCCGTGCGACACCGCGCGCTGCTGCGCCGCCGTCCCGGTCTCCTCGCCGGCTTCGGTCTGCTCGCCGTGGCCGGTGTCCAGGCCTGCTACTTCGCCGCGATCTCCCGCATCCCCGTCGGTGTGGCGCTGCTGGTCGAGTACCTGGCGCCCGCCCTGGTGCTCGGCTGGGTGCGGTTCGTGCAGCGGCGGCCGGTGACCCGGGCCGCCGCGCTCGGCGTGGCCCTCGCCGTCGGTGGCCTCGCCTGTGTCGTGGAGGTCTGGGCGGGGCTGGGGTTCGACGCCCTCGGCCTGCTGCTCGCGCTGGGCGCCGCCTGCTGCCAGGTCGGCTACTTCGTCCTGTCCGACCAGGGCAGCGACGCGGGCGACGACACGCCCGACCCGCTCGGCGTGATCGCCTACGGCCTGCTCGTCGGCGCGGCCGTGCTCACCGTCGTGGCCCGGCCCTGGGGCATGGACTGGCAGGTGCTCGCGCACACCGTGCCGGTCGACGGCACACCGGTCGCCGCCGTGCTGCTGCTGGCCTGGATCGTGCTGATCGCCACGGTGCTGGCCTACGTCTGCGGCATCGTCGCCGTACGCCGGCTGTCGCCGCAGGTCGCGGGCGTCGTGGCCTGCCTGGAGGCGGTCATCGCGACCGTCCTGGCCTGGGTGCTGCTCGGCGAGCGCCTCTCCGCCCCGCAGATCGCCGGCGGCGCGGTGGTCCTGGTGGGCGCCTTCATCGCCCAGGCGTCCACACCCGCCACGGGATCGGCGGAGCCGGTGGCGGCGGGCGGCCCGGGACGGGAGTTGTCCCGCCGGGGACCGGTCGCCTAGTCTGCCGATCATGCATTCGGACACCCTCGTTCTTCCGCCTCCGGCCGCCTGAGGCGGGTCCACCGGTGAGCAGCCCGGCGCGTCGCCGTCGGGCGGAACGGTGCTGCCCGCGGACGAGGTCCGTAGGGCCCCGACGGTTCATTCCCGTCGCTCCAGGGGCCCTTGCCGAACTTCCGCGCTCATCGCGCGACTGCGGAGTGAATCATCGTGTCGAATGCACAGTCAGGTCTGCCCGTCGGGCGTGGCCTCCTCTACCTGATCGTCGCCGGCGTCGCCTGGGGCACCGCGGGCGCCGCCGCCTCGCTGGTCTACCGGATCAGCGACCTGGGCCCCGTCGCCCTGTCCTTCTGGCGCTGCGCGGCCGGCCTCGCGCTGCTGCTCGCCGCCCGGTTGCCGCGCCGCCTGGCACGGGCGGCCGGCCCTCGGCGGCGGCCGGCCGACCGCCGAGTACGGCCCGTCGGTCCTCGGTGGCGGTCCGTCGACCGCGCGGTACGGCCCGTCGGCCTTCGGTGGCGGTCCGTCGACCGCGCGGTACGGCCCGTCGGCCTTCGGTGGCGGTCCGTCGACCGCGCGGTACGGCCCGTCGGCCTTCGGTGGCGGTCCGTCGACCGCGCGGTACGGCCCGCCGTGCCCGAGTCGCTCGGCCGCAAGGTGCTGCGGACCGCCGCCACCGGCGTCGGCCTCGCCGTCTTCCAGACCGCCTACTTCGCCGCCGTGCGGTCCACCGGACTGGCCGTGGCGACCGTCGTCACCCTCGGGGCCGGTCCCGTGCTGATCGCGCTCGGCGCCCGGCTCGCCCTCGGGGAGCGCCTCGGCCGGGGCGGCGTCGGCGCGGTCGCCGGGGCGCTGGCCGGGCTCGCGGTGCTCGTCCTCGGCGGGGGCGGCGCGACCGTACGTCCCTGGGGCGTGGTCCTGGCGCTGCTGTCCGCGGCCGGGTACTCGGTGATGACCCTGCTGACCCGCTGGTGGGGCCGGGACGGCGGGGCGGACGCCGCCGCCACGTCGGCCGGCGCGTTCGCCGTCACCAGCCTGTGCCTGCTGCCGTTCGCCCTGGCCGAGGGGCTGGTGCCGCACACCGCGGAGCCGGGACGGCTGCTGTGGCTGCTGGCCTACGTCGCGGCCGTGCCCACCGCCCTCGCCTACGGGCTGTACTTCGCGGGCGCGGCCGTGGTCCGGTCCGCCACCGTGTCCGTGATCATGCTCCTGGAGCCGGTCGCCGCGGCGGTGCTGGCCGTCACCCTGCTCGGTGAGCACCTCACGCCGGCCACGTCGGCCGGCACGCTGCTGCTGCTCGGGTCGGTCACCGGCCTCGCGGTCGCGGAGGCGCGTCAGGCGCGGGGGCGGCCGGCGCTCGTGTGACCGGGACAGGGGCCTTCCCGGGCCGGAGGGCCCCCGCGGCCGGTGTCACGGCGCGGAGAGGTAGTCCGGCAGCGCGGTGCCGGGGGCCAGGCCGGGGTCGGCGACCGGGGCGTCGTAGCCCTTGCGCAGCGGGAGGAGCCCGGCCCAGTGGGGGAGGGCGAGGTCCTCGGGCTCGTCGTTCACGCCGCCGGAGCGGGCCTTGGCGGAGACCTCGCGCAGGTCGAGGCGGAGGACGGCGGTGGCCGCCAGCTCCTTCCGGTTGGCGGGCCGGGAGTCGCGGGAGCGGCCCGCCACGACATGGTCGACCAGGGCGTCGAGGGCGGTGCGCTTCTCCTCGGGGTCCGTGACGTCGTACGCCGTGCCGTGCACCACCACCGACCGGTAGTTGACGGAGTGGTGGAAGGCGGAGCGGGCCAGCACCAGCGCGTCCACGTGCGTGACCGTCAGGCACACCGGCAGCCCCGGGTCGGCCTGCCCGGCCATGCGCAGTGGGCGCGAGCCCGTCGAGCCGTGCACGTAGAGCCGCTCGCCGACCCGGCCGTACAGCGTCGGCAGCACCACCGGGGCGCCGTCCCGGACGAAGCCGAGGTGGCAGACGTACCCCTCGTCGAGGATCGAGTGCACCATGTCCCGGTCGTACGAGGCGCGTCCCGGGGAGCGGGTGGGGACGGTGCGGTCGGTCGGGGGGTAGGCGGTGGCGGGCTGTGCCGTGGACCCTGCGGTCCCCGTGGTCCCCTGCATGGCGATCTCCATTGCACTAGTGCATAATAGGCTTTGTGCTAGGAGGCTATCCGATCAGTGGGCGGCGCGCAGCCGACATTTCCGCGAGCGTCGAGCGCGCGGTGGGCGCGGGAGAGCTGGAACCGGGGCAACTGCTGCCCCCCATGCGGGAGTTGGCCGGGCGGCTCGGGGTGAACCCGAACACCGTGGCCGCCGCGTACCGCACTCTGCGCGAGCGCGGGGTGATCGAGACGGCCGGGCGCCGGGGCAGCCGGGTGCGGACGAAACCGGCCACCACGGGGCGCGAGTTCCTCCGGGTGGAGGTGCCCGAGGGCGTCCGTGACGTGTCCGACGGCAACCCGGACCCGGCGCTGCTGCCCGCGCTCGCCCCGGTGTTCGCCGCCGCGGCCGAGCGCAACGACCGGGAACCCGTGCTGTACGGGCACGAGCCGGCCGAACCGGAGCTGGTCCGCCTGGCGCGGGCCGAACTGGACGCCGACGGGGTCCCCGGCGGCCCGGTGGCCGTCACGTCCGGCTCGCTGGACGCCATGGAACGCGTGCTGGCCGCGCACCTGAAACCCGGGGACGCCGTCGCCGTCGAGGACCCGGGCTGGGGCAGCCTCCTCGACCTCGTCCCGGCGCTCGGGCTGCGCACGGTGCCGGTCGGCGTCGACGACGAGGGACCGCTGCCCGACGACGTGCGCCGCGCGCTGACGTCCGGCGCCCGCGCCCTGGTCGTCACGGACCGGGCGCAGAACCCGACCGGCGCCGCGCTGAGCGCTCCACGCGCGCGTGCCCTGCGCTCCGTGCTCCGCGAGCACCCGGAGACCCTGCTCATCGAGGACGACCACGGCCACCGGATCGTCGACCTGCCGCTGTGCCCGCTCGCCGGTACGACGCACCGCTGGGCCTTCGTCCGCTCGGCCGCCAAGGCGTACGGACCCGACCTCAGGCTCGCCGTCCTCACCGGCGACGCGGTCACGCTCGACCGGGTGCGCGGGCGCCAGCGGCTCGGCCCCGGCTGGGTCAGCCGCATCACCCAGCGCGCCGTGGCCCGGCTGTGGGCCGACGGCGCGGTGGACCCGGCGGTGGTCGCAGCGGCCTACGGGCGGCGGCGGGCGGCGCTGCTCGACGCCCTCGCCCGGCGGGGCGTCCCGGCGCACGGCCGCAGCGGTATGAACGTGTGGATCCCGGTGCCGGACGAGACCGGCGTCGTCGCCCGGCTGCTGGCCGCCGGGTGGGCGGTCGCGCCGGGAGCGCGGTTCCGGATGAGCGCGCCGCCGGGGGTACGGGTCACTGTCTCCACGCTGGAGGAGGGGGAGGTGGGGGTGCTGGCCGACGCGGTGGCCGGGGCGCTCGGCCCCGGGCCGGCGCGGAGTTATGTGTAGGGCGGGTGCGTTGTGGCCGGTCGCGCGGCTCCCCGAGCTCTTGCGGGCGGGGCTCCCCGCGCTCCTGCCGGCGCGGCCTACGGCGGTGTCAGTTTGCGGAAGTCCCAGGAGACCGTCTTCCGCGGGGTGAGGCGGAGCCAGGCGTGGCGGCCGTCGTGGGGCAACTCGTCGACGCCGAAGTGCTTGCGGGCGAACAGCGTCTCCGGCAGGTCCAGTTCGGCACACAGCTCGCCCGTGCGGGGCACCTCGCCCACGGACTCGACGCTGCCCGACAGCTCCACGCCGCGCAGTTCGTCGTACTCCTCCCCGGTGTCGACCACGACCGCCGCCCGCGGGTCGCGGCGCAGATCGGCCGAGCGCCTGCTGCGCACCACCGAGTACAGCCACAGTGAGCCGCCGTCCCAGACGAACCACAGGGTGCTCACGTGCGGGGCGCCGTCGGCCGACACCGTGGCGACCCGGCAGGTGCGCTGGGTGGTCAGGAACGCGTCCAGCTCGCCGGGCGTCATCATGATCCGGCGGCCCCGGCGCTGTGTCACGGTCATACGGCTCCTCCTCGTCCCGGGTGGTTCTGTGCCGGCCGTCCCGGTCACACCAGTGAGATCGACTCCCCGTCGACGGCGATCTCCACGGCGGGCAGCGGCTCGCGCGCGGGGCCGCTTTGCACACTGCCGTCCGTGATGGAGAAGTTGCTGTTGTGGCAGGGGCAGTTGATGACGCCGTCGGATACCTCCTTCACGGCGCACCCCTGGTGTGTGCAGGTCGCCGAGAACGCCTTGAACTCACCGGCCGAGGGCTGCGTCACGACCACTTTCTGCTCGGCGAAGACCACGCCGCCGCCCTCGGGGATGTCGGCGGCCGAGGCGAGGGCCTGCGCGGTCGCACCCTCGGCGGGGGAGGACGCCGGGCCGGTCGCGTCCGGCGTGCCGCCGGAACGCGAGCCGGTGTCGGAGTCCGTGCCGGAGCCCGTGTCGGAGTCGGAGCAGGCGGACAGCGCGACGGCGAGTCCGGCTGCTCCGGCCGCCGCCACGACGGTGCGCCGGGCCGGTCCTGCCGAGGGGTGAAGCGATGCGCGGGTCATACGGACGTTCCCTTCCGGGGGACGACGGTGGGTGATCTGCCGTGGGGTACGGCCGTGGGACACGTGCTGTTCAGACCGTGCCGAGATGCTGGCGCCCGCGCGGTAGGACGGGCGTGAGCCACAGCTGTCGCCGAGCTGTCGGGCGCCCCCGGCGGCCGGTCGTGCCGCCGGTAGCCTGGGGCGATGCTCAAGGAAGTCATCGCGACCCGTTACATCACGCCGCTGCGTGAGGGCGGTTCGCTGCCGGGACTCGTCGAGGCCGACGACTTCGGGACGTACGTCCTGAAGTTCCGCTCGGCCGGCCAGGGCCGCAAGACGCTCGTCGCCGAGGTCGTCTGCGGGGAACTGGCCCGCCGGCTGGGCCTGCGGGTGCCCCGCCTGGTGACCGTCGGCCTCGACCCGGTGCTGGGGCTCGGCGAACCCGACCCGCAGGTGCAGGAACTGCTGCGCTCCAGCGGCGGCACCAACCTCGGCATGGAGTTCCTCTCCGGCGCCCTCGGCTTCGACCCGCTCGCCTTCGCGGTCAGCCCCGAGGAGGCCGGGCGCATCGTCTGGTTCGACGCGCTGGTCAACAACGTCGACCGCTCCTGGCGCAACCCCAACCTGCTGCGCCACCGGGGCGACCTCTGGCTCATCGACCACGGCGCCACGATGATCTGGCACCACAACTGGCCCGGCGCCGAAGCCTCCGCCGCCCGCCCCTACGACGCCGCGGACCACGCCCTGGCCTCCTTCGCGCCGGACGTCCGCGCCGCCGCCGCGCAGCTCGCGCCCCGCGTCACCGAGGAACTCCTCGCCGAGGTCACCGCCGAGATCCCCGACGCCTGGCTGGACGGCGAGCCCGGCTTCGACGCGCCGGACGACCTGCGGCGGGCCTACGCCCGGCCCCTGCTCGCCCGGGCCGCCACCGTCCACGAGCGGATCACCGGAATCGAGGGGGACAAGTGAGCGAGCGCCACATCCACATGGCCGGCAGCGTCGTCGAACGGCACATCATCCGGGGCGGCGAGACCAACGAGCGGGACGTCTACGAGTACGTCCTCCTGCGCGTCGTCCCCCGCGTCGAGCGCGGCGAGTGCGTCAACGCCGGGGTGCTGCTGTACTGCCGCGCCAAGGCGTTCGTCGCCGCGCGCACCCACCTGGACGAGGCCCGGCTGCTCGCCCTCGATCCCCGGGCGGACGTCGAAGGGGTGCGCGCCGCCCTGCGCGCCGTGGAGGCCGTGTGCGCCGGCGGCACCCCGGCCGGACAGGCCGCCGGCGACGACCCCGGCCGCCGCTTCCGCTGGCTGATCGCCCCCCGCTCCACCGTCGTCCAGCCCGGTCCGGTCCACACGGGCCTCACGGCGGACCCGGCGGCGGAGATCGAACGGCTGCTTGAGCTGCTGGTGCGCTGAGCGGGCCGGTGGGCCGGGGCGCACGGGGGTGATGGATCACACCGGCACGGTGTCCCGTTGACACCGCGTGCCAGGGCTTCTAGCGTCACGTCTGCCGAAGGTACTAAGCGGTCGCTCACCCGCACGGGGGCGCGGCCGCCGCAGCCGCATCCCCAGGACGAGGAGAAGCAGCATGTCCACCACTGAGCAGCGGGTCGCCGTAGTCACCGGTGCCGCGCGCGGCATCGGTGCCGCCACCGCCGTACGACTGGCCGCCGAAGGCCACGCCGTCGCCGTGATCGACCTCGACGAGGCCGCCTGCAAGGACACCGTGGAGAAGATCACCGCGGCCGGCGGCAAGGCCCTCGCGGTCGGCTGCGACGTCTCCGACGAGGCCCGGGTCGAGGCGGCCGTCACCCGCATCGCCGAGGAACTGGGCGCGCCGGTGATCCTCGTCAACAACGCCGGTGTGCTGCGCGACAACCTGCTGTTCAAGATGAGCGTCTCCGACTGGGACACCGTCATGAACGTGCACCTGCGCGGGGCCTTCCTGATGTCCCGGGCCTGCCAGAAGTACATGGTGGACGCCAAGTTCGGCCGCATCGTCAACCTGTCCTCGTCCTCCGCTCTCGGCAACCGCGGCCAGGTCAACTACTCCGCCGCCAAGGCCGGTATGCAGGGCTTCACCAAGACCCTCGCCAAGGAACTGGGCAAGTTCGGCGTCACCGCCAACGCCGTCGCCCCCGGCTTCATCGCCACCGACATGACCGCCGCGACCGCCGAGCGCGTCGGCATGGGTTTCGAGGACTTCAAGGCCGCCGCCGCCACCCAGATCCCGGTACAGCGCGTCGGCGAGCCCGACGACATCGCCAACGCCGTCGCCTTCTTCACCGGCGAGGCGGCCGGCTTCGTCTCCGGCCAGGTGCTGTACGTGGCCGGCGGACCGCTCGACTAGGAAGCTGGGGACAGACGGACATGACGGAACTCTCGGGCAAGGTCGCGCTGGTCACAGGCGCCAGCCGCGGCATCGGCTACGGCGTCGCCGAGGCCCTGGTCGCGCGCGGCGACCGGGTCTGCATCACCGGACGCAACGAGGACGCCCTGAAGGAGGCGGTCGAGAAGCTCGGCGCCGACCGGGTCATCGGCGTCGCGGGCAAGGCGCACGACGAGGCCCACCAGGCCGTCGCCGTCGAGCGGGTGATGGATGCCTTCGGCCGGGTCGACTACCTGGTCAACAACGCCGGGACCAACCCGGTGTTCGGGCCGATCGCCGACCTCGACCTGAACGTCGCGCGCAAGGTCTACGAGACCAACGTGATCTCCGCGCTCGGCTTCGCCCAGAAGACCTGGCACGCCTGGCAGAAGGAGAACGGCGGCGCGATCGTCAACATCGCCTCCGTGGCGGGCATCGCGCCCTCGCCCTTCATCGCCGCGTACGGGGTCAGCAAGGCCGCGCTGATCAACCTGACCGGCCAGCTCGCGCACGAGTTCGCGCCCAAGGTGCGGGTCAACGCGATCGCCCCGGCCGTGGTGAAGACCAAGTTCGCCGCCGCGCTGTACGAGGGCCGCGAGGAGGAGGCCGCCGCGGGCTACCCGCTGGGCCGCCTCGGCGTGCCCTCCGACGTCGGCGGCGCCGCCGCGTTCCTCACCTCGGAGCAGTCCGCCTGGGTCACCGGGCAGACGCTGGTGCTCGACGGCGGCATCTTCCTCAACGCGGGCGTGAGCTGAGGTACGGCGGGGGCGTTCTCCGGTAGCGGACGGCGCCCTCGCCGTGCGGGCACCTGCCTTCTTCGCGTGGAACACCTGCCTTCTCCGTGCGGGCATCTGCCTTCTCCGCGCGGGCACCTGCCTTCTTCGCGTGGAACACCTGCCTTCTCCGCGCGGGCATCTGCCTTCTCCGCGCGGGCACCTGCCTTCTTCGCGTGGAACACCTGCCTTCTCCGTGCGGGCACCTGCCTCCTCCCCGCGGAACACCTGCCTTCTCCGCGGGGAACGGCCGCATCCTGGGGCGAGACGGCCGCTTCCTCGCGCGGAATGATCTCCTCCGGGGCATGACAACGTAGTCACCCGTCGAAACGATCAAAACGCCTGTTCAAAGCGGGTCCGGAGGGACAACCGCTGCGATATGGTCGCCCGAGTTCGGCACCGCCACACGGGGGATCGATGAGCGTGCGCGTGTTCAACCGGAACCGGAACCGACGCCTGCGGTGCGTGGCCGCGGGCGCGTCCCTGTCCTTACTGGCCGCGGGATGCGGCATCCTCTCGCCCGACGACCCGGACCGGGACGAGCCGATCGTCGTCGGCACCACCAGTGCGCCCAGCACGCTGGACCCCGCCGCCTCCTGGGACGGCTCCTGGGAACTGTTCCGCAACGTCTACCAGACGCTGCTGAGCTACCCCAACGGCGCGACCACGCCCCGCCCCGACGCCGCGCGGAACTGCGCGTTCACCGACAGTTCGAACCAGGTGTACCGCTGCGAGCTGCGTACCGGACTGACCTTCTCGGACGGGGACCCGCTCGACGCGGCGGCCGTCAAGTACTCGATCGACCGGATCAGGGCCATCGACGTCGACGGCGGACCGGCCGGACTGCTGGGCAGCCTGGAGCGGGTCCAGGCGCCGAGCGAGCACGAGGTCGTCTTCCACCTGAACAAACCGGACGCCACCTTCCCGTTCGTGCTCGCCACCCCCGCGATGTCCCTCGTCGATCCCGACACCTACCCGGCCGACGCGGTGCGCCGGGACGGCGAGGTCGTCGGGTCCGGGCCGTACGTCCTGAAGTCCTTCGAGGACGGCGAGCGGGCCGAACTCGTCCGCAACGACCGGTACCAGGGCTACGCGGAACGCCGGAACGACGCGGTGACCATCGAGTACTTCGATTCCTCCCAGGCCATGGTGAAGGCGCTGCGGGCCGGACGCGTCCAGGTGACCTTCCGCGGTCTGGCCGCGGACGACGTCATCGACCTGGAGAGCGGCACCGCCGACGAGGAGGACCTCCAGCTGTTCGAGGGCACCGGGGCCGACATCAGCTACCTCGTCTTCGACCCCGACGACCCCTGGACGGGCCGCAAGCCCGTACGGCGGGCCGTCGCCCAGGTCATCGACCGGGCCGCGATCGCCCACGACGTCTACCGGGACACCGTCGACCCGCTGTACTCGATGGTCCCGCAGGGCGTGACCGGGCACACCACCGGCTTCTTCGACGAGTTCGGCGACCCCAGCGCCGACAAGGCCCGCGCCATCCTCACCCGGGCCGGCATCGACGAACCCGTCCCCCTCACCCTCTGGTACACCACCGACCGCTACGGCTCCGAGACCGCCCTGGAGTTCAAGGCGCTCGAACGCCAGCTGGAGGACTCCGGCCTGTTCACGGTCACGCTCAGGAGCCGCCCGTGGAAGACGTACGTCGCCGGCTACCAGAAGGGCGAGTACCAGGTCTTCGGCCGGGGCTGGTTCCCCGACTTCCCGGACGCCGAGAACTTCATCGCCCCGTTCGTCGGGGAGCAGAACGCCCTGGGCACGCCCTACCGCGTCCCCGCGATCACCGACGACCTGCTGCCGCGCTCCCGCCGGGCGAGCGACCGGGCCGAGGTGGTGGAGGAGTTCGAGGAGGCGCAGCGCGTCCTCGTCGACGACGCCCGGCTGCTGCCGCTGTGGCAGGGCCGGCAGTACGTGGCGGCCAGCGAGGACATCTCCGGCGCGGAACGGGCGCTCGACCCGTCGACGATCATGATGGTGTGGGAGCTGCACCGCAAGACGAGCTGGTAGACCGGGTTCCCGGCCTCCCGGCACCGGTTGTCAGTGGTCGCCTGTAGGTTCTGAGGTGCTGGAGCGACCGCACACCGTAAGGAAGTTGACGTGACCGACATCGCCATGCTGCCCGAGTCCTGGCGCGAGGTGCTCGGCGGCGAGCTGGAGCAGCCCTATTTCAAGGAGCTGACGGAGTTCGTCGAGGAGGAGCGGGCGAAGGGCCCCGTCTACCCTCCGCGCGAGGAGGTCTTCGCCGCCCTTCAGGCCACGCCGTACGACCAGGTGAAGGTGCTGGTCCTCGGGCAGGACCCGTACCACGGCGAGGGGCAGGGGCACGGCCTGTGCTTCTCGGTCCGCCCGGGCGTGAAGATCCCGCCGTCCCTGCGGAACATCTACAAGGAGCTGCACGCGGAGCTGGACGTCCCGATCCCGGACAACGGCTATCTGATGCCGTGGGCGCGGCAGGGCGTCCTGCTGCTCAACGCGGTGCTCACGGTCCGGGCGGGCGAGGCGAACTCGCACAAGGGCCGCGGCTGGGAGCTGTTCACGGACGCGGTGATCCGTGCGGTGGCCGACCGGCCCGACCCGGCCGTGTTCGTGCTGTGGGGCAACTACGCCCAGAAGAAGCTGCCGCTGATCGACGAGGAGCGGCACGTGGTGGTCAAGGGCGCGCACCCGTCCCCGCTGTCGGCGAAGAAGTTCTTCGGCTCCCGGCCGTTCACGCAGATCAACGAGGCCGTCGCGGCGCAGGGCCACGAGCCGATCGACTGGACCATTCCCGACCTCGGCTGATCTGGCCGCGTCTGCGCGGTGATCGGCGGGCGGGGGCCTAACGTCGTCGGCAACAGCCGGATGAGTGGCGCGGAGGACGCGGTGGCCCAGGGACAGGAGCGGACGGCACCGGACGCCGTACCGACCCGGATCGCGCAGGTCGTCATGTTGCATCACGCGGGCGACCGCGAGGAGGCCCGCAACCGGTACCTCGGCCTGTGGGCGGAGGTCGGCGAACAGGGCGACCCGCTGCACCGGTGCACCCTGGCCCACTACCTCGCCGACACCCAGGACGACCCGGCGGACGAACTGGCCTGGGACCTGCGGGCCCTGTCCGCCGCGGAGGAACTCACCGCCGGGCACCCGGCGGACCACGAGGGCGCGCTCGCCGCGCGTTCCCTCTATCCCTCCCTGCACCTGAACCTGGCGGCCGACTACGACCGGCTCGGCCGCCCCGAGGCCGCCCGGCTGCACCTGTGGCGGGCCCGCCGCGCGGCCGAGTCGCTGGGGGACGACCGCTATGCCGCGGGTGTGCGTGCGGAGATCGGCCGGCTGGAGCGCAGTTTGGGGGAGGGCGGTTCCTCGCCGGACGGCCCTTGGGGGCCGCCGCGGCAGCGGCCCTGAGCCGGGGGCGGGGGTGTGCGGAGTACGGGGCTGGGCGGGGCCGGTGGTTTCAGTGGCCGTACGTCTGGCGGCAGATGGACGCCTCGGGGCTGTCCGGCTGCCAGCGGCCGTACGTGCGGCCGAGGGCGCACACGTCCGCGCCCTCGCCGCGTTGTCCGGGGGCGGCTGGTGGGACTTCGGGGAGCGCCGGGGCGGACCGAGGGGGCCGGGCCGGCCGCGGCCGGGCCTTCGGCGGGGTGGCCGGCGGGGGTCGTCGGGGCGGGGCGGCGGACGGTGCGGGGCCGCGTGCCGCGTCGCTCTTCCGGGAACGCGGTCCGTCCGGTTCTCTCTGCCCGTTGGTCTCCTCCCGCCCCTCCGCCGCGCCGGTCTCGTCCGCCCTGTCCGGTTCGTCCGGTTGCGAGGAGGGGCCGGTCGACTCCAGCGACTCACGGGCCGGGGCCTCGACGGGCGGTGGCCGCCGGGAGCCGTCCGGGCGCGGGGCGGAGGGCCGGGCCTCGCCCGCCGCCGTGCCGGGGGCGGGCGGACGCTGGACCGTCACACAGCCGGTCACGGCCGTGACGGCGGCGGTTATGGTCGCGGTCACCAGGAGCGTCGCGGTGGTCGTCGTTCTCTGCACCCGCGCCACTCTGCTGGCCGCCCGCTTCCCGCGGCGCCGGACCGGCCCAGGATGCCCCGCACGGGTGATCCCCGGCCCCGCACGCAGCCCCGGCTCCCAACGGCTGACGCGAGCGTCCGCCCGCGGCCCCCGCCCGCACCCCTGGTCTCCGTCCGCTCCCGCCCGTC
>NZ_JAGGOO010000075.1 GCF_018614415.1 Streptomyces sp. ISL-12 | reverse complement strand
GGTCTCGGAGGGCGGCTCGGGCGTGGGGCGGGTGTCGGGTGGTGGTTCGGGTGTGAGGTCGGTGTCGGGTGACGACCCGGTCATGCGGCCGGTCCAGACCGGCGCCCCGGCCAGTGGCCCGAGCGGCGCCCCGGGCGCCGGGCCGGTCCCGGCCCGTGGTGCCGGCGTGCAGCCAGCCGGTGGCCGTCACGGAGAGGGCGACGTGTCCGGGCCCGTGCTGCGCGCGGTCGGTCTGTCGCGGACGTACGGGCACGGCGAGAGCCTGGTGTGGGCCGTCGACGGCGTCGACCTCGACGTCCCGGCCGGGCAGACGCTCGCCGTGACCGGGCCCAGCGGCTGCGGCAAGTCGACGCTGCTGCACCTGCTCGGCGGACTGGACCGGCCCACCGACGGCGAGGTGTGGCTCGGCGGGCGGCGCATCGACGACCTCGGCGAACGGGCGCTGGCCAGGCTGCGCCGCCGTACCGTCGGCTTCGTCTTCCAGGACTTCCAGCTGATGGACGAGCTGACCGCGGCGGAGAACGTCGAGTTGCCCGCGCTGCTCGCCGGCGCCTCGCCGCGCACCGCCCGCGACCGCGCCGCGGCCCTCCTCGGCCGGGTCGGGCTCGCGGACCGGGCCCGGCACCTGCCCTCGGAGCTGTCCGGCGGGCAGCGGCAGCGGGTCGCCGTCGCCCGCGCCCTGGTCAACGAGCCGCTGGTGGTCCTCGCGGACGAGCCCACCGGGAACCTGGACAGCGCCGCGACCCACGACATCCTCCGTCTCTTCGGTGAACTGCGCGCCGCGGGCCAGACCTTGGTCGTCGTCACCCACGACGAGCGCGTCGCCGCCACGGCGGACCGCGTCGTCTCCCTGCGCGACGGGGCGCCGGCCGACGACACCCACCTGACCCGCCCCGGCGACACCGGCCACGGCAACACCGGCCACGGCAACACCGGCAACACCGGCCCCGGCCCCGGGCTCGGCGCACTGCTGCACTGGGGGGAGGACTGACATGGGACGTCTGCTCCTGCTCTGGCGGCTCATCGCGCGCGACCTGCGCCGCCGTCCCGGCGAGGCCGTCATGTTCCTGCTCGCCGTCACGGCCGCCACCGCCTCCCTGGCCCTCGGCATGGCGACCGACGACGCCGTGGGCGCCGCGTACCTGAAGACCCGTGACGCCACCGCCGGTCCCGACGTCACGGCGATCACGACGGCCGCCGACCCGTCCGCCGTGGCCGAACGCCTCGCGGGGACGCCCGGTGTGGTCGCGCACTCCGACCCGGTCTTCGCCTTCGACACCACGGTCCGGGCGCACGGCCGCAGCGCGCGGTCGGCGGTCGAGGGGCGCGACGGCGAACCGTCCGCCGTGGACCGGCCCCTGGTGACCTCCGGCACCTGGGTGCGGTCCGGCGGTGTGGTGGTCGAGCACAGCTTCGCGAAGGTGCTCGGGGTGGACGTCGGCGACCGCGTCACCATCAGCGGCCGCGACTTCCCGGTCGTCGGGATCGCCCTCAGCGTGGCCACCGGCGTCTACCCGGGCAGCGACTGGGCGCAGGGGCCCGGGACGTCCGACTACGGCGGCAGGGTCTGGCTCACCACCGCCGACACCCGCGCGGCGGCCGGGGACGCGCCCGGTGTCCATCTGATCCGCCTGAAGCTCTCGGACCCCGCCGCGGTCGCCCAGTGGATCGACGCCGCCTTCCCGCAGGACGACCGGGGCGGCGACTGGGTCAACGTCCGCTCGTGGCAGGACGTCCTCGACCAGGACACCAAGTTCATCATGTTCGCCCGGCCCGCCCTGGTCGTCGGCGGCTGGCTGCTGGCCGGGGCCGCGGTCGTCACCCTCGCCGCGCTCACCGCCCTGCGGGCCGGCCGCGACAACCGGCGGGCCGGACTGCTCAAGGCGGTCGGCGCCACGCCCGGCGCGGTCGCCGTCGTACTGCTGGCGCAGCACCTGCTGCTGACCGCCCTGGCCGCCGCCCTCGGGCTGACCGCCGGGTCCCTGCTCGCCCCCGAACTGGCCGACCCCGGCGCCGGGTTGATCAACGCCGTCAGCCCGCCGGCCACCGACACCGTCGTCGGCACGGTCCTCCTCGCCGCCGTGGTCGCCGGCGCCGGTGTGCTCGGCCCCGTGCTGCGCGCCGCCCGGACCAGCACCGTCGACACCCTGGCCGACCCGGCCCAGCCGCCCGTCCGGCACCCGCGGCTGAACGCCGTGACGGCGTACCTGCCCACCTCGCTGCTGATCGGCGTCCGGCTGCTCGCCCGCCGGCCCGGCCGTGCCGTCCTGACCGCGGTGGGAGCGGGGGTCACCAGCGTCATGGTCACCGCGCTGCTCACCCTGCACGCCGTACCCGATGTGAAGATCGAGTACGGGCTGTCCAACCCCGGCGGGCTGCGGGACATCGTGACCGTCCGGACGCTGACCGGTGTCACCTGCGTGCTCGTGGCCCTGTCCGTGCTCAACACGGTGTTCCTCGGCTGGAGCACCGCGGTGCGGGCCCGGCGCGCCCTGACCGTCACCCGTGCCCTCGGCGCCACCCCCGGCCAGGTCGTCACGGCCCTCTGCACCGCCCAACTGCTGCCCGCCGCGCTCGGGGTGGCGGTCGGCACCCCGGCCGGACTCGTCCTCTACAACCTGTTCAGCCGCGTCGTCGTCGTGCCCCCGGGTTCGTGGCTGCTCCTCGCCGCGTCGGCCGTCCTGCTGACGGCCGGCGCGCTGACCGCCCTGCCCGCCTGGGCCCACACCCGGGGCCCCGCCGGACGCGCCCTGCACACCGGGCCCGCCTGACGCCACGGCAGGCACAGGTGCGCCCGGCCCCCGGTTGACGCTTTAATTGCGACTCATGTGCAATAGCTCATCCGCGTCAACTGCTCTGGGGGACACATGAGGACCCGTCGGATACGAGGCGCCGCCGCCGCGGCCGCGCTGGCCGTGGGTGTCGGCGCCTGCTCCGCCCCGGGAGGCAGCGGCGGCGACGGGAAGGGCGGGGCCGAGTCCGTCGTGATCGGGGTGGCCTCCGAACCGGACACCCTCAGCCCGCTGCTCGGCTACGGCAAGGACGGGAACTCCAAGATCTTCGACGGGCTGCTCGCCCGCGACACCGACCTGAAGCTGAAGCCCGCGCTGGCCAAGGCACTGCCCGAGATCGGCGACGGCGGGCGGACGTACACCTACACCCTGCGCGAGGGCGTGAAGTTCAGCGACGGCGAGCCGCTGACCGCCGAGGACGTCGTCTACACGTACGAGACGATCCTCGACCCGAAGACCAACAACACCGCGCGCAGCGAACTGGACGCAGTCGAGAACGTCCGGGCGAGCGGTGACGACCAGGTCGTCTTCACGCTCAAGTACCCCTACGCGGCCTTCGCCGCGCGCACGGTGCTGCCCGTCGTCCCCGAGCACATCGCGGGCGGCCAGGACCCCAACACCGGCTCCTTCAACACCGAGCCGGTCGGTACCGGACCGTACACGCTCGCGAAGTGGAGCAAGGGCGAGAAGCTCACCTTCAAGGCCAACCCGGACTACTGGGGCGGCGAACCGGCGGTCAAGTCGTTCACCATGGCGATCATCGCCGACGACAACGTCCGCGCCACCCGCCTGCGCTCCGGCGATCTGGACGGCGCCGTCCTGCCGCCCAACCTCGCCGCCACCTTCAAGGACGACGACAGCAGGCGCACGTACGACGCCAAGACCTACGACTTCCGCGCCGTCACCCTGCCCACGGCCGGCCCGGTCACCGGCGACCGCGCGATCCGGCGGGCCCTGGACGCCGCCGTGGACCGCCGGGCCATGGTCGACAAGATCCTCGACGGCGCCGGCCTCCCGGCGTACGGCCCGCTGCCCACCGACGACCCCTGGTACGCCAAGGACATCGCCCGCGACCAGGACCTCGCCGAGGCCCGCCGTGTCCTCGACCGGGCCGGCTGGAGGACGGGCGGCGACGGCATCCGCGCCAAGGACGGACAGCGCGCCGCGTTCACCCTCTACTACCCCTCCGGCGACAAGGTCCGCCAGGACCACGCCCTCGCCTACGCCTCCGACGCCAAGCGGGCCGGCATCGAGGTGAACGTGGAGAGCGCCACCTGGGAGGTCATCGAACCCCGGATGGGCCGCGACGCGGTCCTGGCCGGCTTCGGCAGCGTCGGCGACCCCGACTTCGGCCTCTACACCCTGCTGCACTCCTCCCTCGCCGGCGACGGCTTCAACAACATGGCCCGCTACGACAACCCGGCCGTCGACCAGGCCCTCGACACCGGCCGCCGCAGCCAGGACCCCGACGAACGCCGCGCCGCCTACGACACGATCCAGCAGGCGCTCGTCGACGACCCCGGCTACACCTTCCTCACCCACATCGACCACCTCTACGTCCTCGCCGACCGCTGGGAGGGCCTCACCACCCAACTGGAGCCGCACGAGCACGGCTTCGCCAGCGGCCCCTGGTGGAACATCGAGACCTGGCGGCCCAAGGCATGAGCGCGCTCCCCTGGGGAGCGATGGCCCGGCTGACGGGACGGCGGGCGCTGTCCGCCGTCCCCGTCCTGGCCGTCGTCACCTTCGGTGTGTTCGCCATCGCCGCCGCCTCCCCGTTCGACCCCGTCAAGGCGTACGCCGGGACCGCCGCGCTCGGCGCCGACCAGGAGACCCTGGACCGGCTGCGCGCCAACCTCGGCGTGGACGAGCCGTTCGTCACCCGCTGGTGGCACTGGCTGACCTCCGCGCTCTCCGGCGACCTCGGCCACTCCAGCGTGCTGCGGCAGCCGGTGGCCCAGGTCATCGGCGAACGCCTGGCCTGGTCCGCGCTGCTGTGCGCGGTCGCCTTCACCGCCGCCGTCCTCGCCGGCACCCTGCTCGGCGTCCTGGCCGCCCGCCGCCCCGGCTCCCTCCTCGACCGGGCGGTGACCTCCCTCGCGTACGCCCTGGAGGCGGCCCCGGTCTTCTGGACCGCGCTGCTCGCCGTCTGGCTGTTCGCCCTCCAGTGGGACCTCCTCCCGGCGGGCGGCCTCACCGACACCGCCAGCGAACAGGTCACCTTCGGCCAGGTCGCCAGTCACGTCGTCCTGCCCGCCGGGGTCCTCGCCGTCTCCCAACTCCCCTGGTTCACCCTCTACGTCCGCCAGGGCGTCGGCGACGCCCTCGCGGAGGACCCGGTGCGCGGCGCCCGCGCCCGTGGCATCGGCGAAGGCACCGTCCTGCTCGGCCACGCCCTGCGCTCCGGGCTGCTGCCGGTGCTCACCCTGATCGGCTCCCGCGTCCCCGAACTCATCACCGGCGCCCTGCTCGTGGAGACCGTCTTCAGCTGGCCCGGCATCGCCGCGGCCACCGTCGAGGCGGCCACCGCCGTCGACTTCCCGCTGCTCGCCGCGCTCACCACCCTCGCCACCGCCGCCGTCCTCGCCGGAAACCTCCTCGCCGACCTGCTCTACGGCCTCTTCGACCCGAGGGTGAAGCTCAGTGACATGTGACGCCCCCGCCCTGGAACAGTGGCGGTCCCACGGCACGGCCCGCCGCTCCACCCGCGCCCTGCGCCTGCGCGTCTCGGCCGGCCTGCTGGCCCTGACCGTCCTCGCCGTGCTGCTCGTACCGCCGTTCGTCCGGCTCGACCAGCAGGCCGTCGACCTCGCCGCCAAGCTCCTGCCGCCGAGCGCCGCCCACCCCTTCGGCACCGATGACGTCGGCCGCGACCTGCTGCTGCGCTGCGTGTACGGGCTGCGCGTCTCGCTGCTGGTCGGGGTGGCCGCGGCGCTGACCGCGACGGTCGTCGGCACCGCGGTGGGCGCCGCCGCCGGGGCGCTGGGCGGCTGGTTCGACCGCGCGCTGATGCGGGTGGTCGACGCGTTCTCCTCCGTACCCCACCTGCTGCTCGGCGTGTTCATCGTGGCCATGTTCCGGCCGGGCGTGTGGCCCGTGGTCGTCTCCGTCGCGGCCACCCACTGGCTGTCCACCGCCCGCATCGTCCGCGCCGAGGTGCTCTCCCTGCGGTCGCGCCCGTACATCGACGCCGCCGTCTCCGGGGGCGCCTCCCGGTGGCGGGTGACGGTACGGCACCTGCTGCCCGGCGTACTGCCACAGGCCGCGCTGGCCGCCGTACTGATGGTGCCGCACGCCATGTGGCACGAGTCGGCGCTGTCCTTCCTCGGGCTCGGCCTGCCCACCCACATGGCCAGCCTCGGCAACCTGATCCAGCAGGCCCGCGGTTCGCTGCTCGCCGGGCAGTGGTGGCCCACCCTCTTCCCGGGCCTGTTCATCATCGTCCCCACCCTCGCCGTCGCGGGCCTCGCCGGGGCCTGGCGGGAGCGGATCAACCCCCGGCGGCGATCGGAGCTGATGCTGTGAACGGGCGTGTGAACGGGCGTCCCCCTGTGCTGGAGGTCCGCGGTCTGTCCGTCCGCTTCCTGATGCCGGGCGGACGGCGGATCGCCGCCGTCACCGACGTCCGCTTCGACGTGGCGGCCGGGGAGTGCCTGGCCCTGATCGGCGAGAGCGGCTGCGGCAAGTCCGTGCTGGCCTCCGCCCTGCTCGGGCTGCTCCCCGGCAACGCGCAGACCGCCGGCACCGCCCTCCTCGGCGACCTGGACCTGCTCACCGCGGACGAGCGGACCCTCGCCCGTACCGTACGGGGCCGCCGGATCGGCCTGGTCCCGCAGAGCCCGGCCGCCCACCTCACCCCCGTCCGCACCGTCCGCTCCCACCTGGCGGAGACCGTCGCCGCCCTCACCGGCACCCGGGGCCGCGCCGCCCTGCGCTCCGCCGCCGAGGACGCCGCCGCCCGCGCCGCGTTCCCGGCCGGCCACCTCGACCGCCACCCGCACGAACTCTCCGGCGGCCTCGCCCAGCGCGCCGCCACCGCCCTCGCCCTGGTCGGCGACGCGCCCCTGCTGCTCGCCGACGAACCGACCACCGGACTCGACCGGGACCTGGTGGACCGTACCGTCGACGAACTGCGCCGCCACGTCGACGCGGACGCCGACGGAGAGGGCCGGGCCCTGCTGATGATCACCCACGACCTGGCGGCGGCCGAACGCGTCGCCGACCGGGTCGCCGTCATGTACGCCGGACGCATCGTCGAACTCGCCGACGCGGACGTCTTCTTCGGCACCCCCGGCCCCCGCCACCCCTACAGCCGGGGCCTGCTCCAGGCCCTGCCCGACCGCGCGTTCACGCCCGTTCCCGGCCTGCCCCCGGAACTCGGCGACCTGCCCGCCGGCTGCGCCTTCGCCCCCCGCTGCGCCCGCGCCACCGACACCTGCGGCACGCTGCCGGAGCTGTCCGGCACGGTCGCCTGCCACCACCCGCACCCCCACCCGCACACCACCGCCGACCCGGAGGCCGCCCGTGCTTGAACTGCGCGCCGTCACCGCCGGATACACCCGGGGCGCCCCCGTCCTGCGGGACGTGTCCCTGACCGTCGCGCCGGGCGAGGCGGTCGGCCTGCTGGGCCCCAGCGGCTGCGGCAAGTCGACCCTCGCCCGGGTCGCCGCCCTGCTGCACCGCCCCGACGCCGGCACCGTCGTCGTCGACGGCGAGCCGGTACGCCGCTGGCGGCACCGCGCGCCGCGCGAGCTGCGCACCGCCTTCGGCGTCGTCTTCCAGCAGGCCCGGCTCTCCGCCGACCCCCGGCTGCGGCTGGCCGACCTGATCGCCGAACCGCTGCGCGCCACCGGCCGCCGCGAGCGTTCGGCTGCCCGGGTCGCCGAACTGGCCGCCACGGTCGGCCTCACCGGCGACCTGCTGGGCCGCCGCCCGCACGAGGTCAGCGACGGCCAGCTCCAGCGGGCCTGTCTGGCCCGCGCCCTGGTGCTGCGCCCGCGCTGGCTGGTCTGCGACGAGATGACCGCCATGCTGGACGCGTCCACCACCGCCGCGCTGGTCGCGGTGGTCGAGGAGTACCGCGCCGCCACCGGGGCGGGCCTGCTGGCCGTGGGCCACGACCGGGTCCTGCTGGAGCGCTGGTGCGACCGCACGGTCGACTGGGGACGGCCGGCCGGGCAGTCGACGGAACACGGCCCTCCTTCCCCAGGACCGCACAAAGCCCGACGGGGTGATTGATTCGATTGTGTTCGGGTCCTAGGGTGACCGTGTTTCAGTAGTCGCTCCCTCACCGCCAGTTGCCGGGCACCACCCCCGTAACCGCCGTTAGCACACCGTGCGTTGAGCCGCCCACCGAACCCCACGGAAGGCCACGGTCATGCCGCACCCGTCCCTCTCCTCCGTCGTGCCCCCGGTCGTCAGCCGCCGCCGCCTCCTGGAGGGCGGCGCCGCCGTCCTCGGCGCGCTCGCCCTGTCCGTACCGCCCGCCAGGGCCCGCGCGGCGGCGGCCACCTCCGACGGCCCCCCGCAGTGGAACGACTTCGGTGTCTTCCGGCTCGGCACCGAGCCGCCGCACACCACGCTCATGCCGTACGCGGACGTCCGCCAGGCGCTGGCCGCCGACCGCACCGACTCCCCGTACCGCCTCTCCCTCGACGGCACCTGGAAGTTCGCCTACGCCGACCGCCCCGAGGACCGGGACGCCGACTTCCACCGCACCGACCTCGACGACGGCGACTGGGACACCATCCCGGTCCCCTCGGTCTGGCAGCTGCACGGCCACGACCGTCCGATCTACCTGAACATCACCTACCCCTACTGGGGCCCCAACGGCCTGGGGGAGGAGCCGCAGCCCCCCACCGCCCCCACCCGCCGCAACCCCGTCGGCCAGTACCGCCGCACCTTCACCGT
>NZ_JAGGOO010000074.1 GCF_018614415.1 Streptomyces sp. ISL-12 | reverse complement strand
GAACCTGCCGGTGCTGTAGGCCATCCTTGGGTCATGGATCTGGAGGACCTCAAGCGCCTGCGCCGTGCCCGGGACGTCATGGACCGCGACTACGCGGAGCCGCTGGACGTCCCGGCGCTGGCGCGGGTCGCCATGATGTCGGCCGGGCACTTCTCGCGGAGTTTCCGGGCGGCGTACGGGGAGACGCCGTACAGCTATCTGATGACCCGGCGGGTGGAGCGGGCGAAGGCGCTGCTGCGGCGGGGGGATCTGAGCGTGACGGACGTGTGCTTCGCGGTGGGGTGTACGTCGCTGGGGTCGTTCAGCACGCGCTTCACCGAGCTGGTCGGGGAGTCGCCGAGCGCGTACAAGGCGCGGGACCACGAGCCGGGGGCGCCGATCCCGGCGTGCGTGGCGAAAGTCCGTACGCGACCGGTCAGGAATCCGGTCGGGGATCCGGTCGGGAATCCGGTCGGGGATCCAGTCGGGGATCCGGTCAGGAATCCGGTCAGGAATCCGGTCAGGAATCGAGAAGCGTGAGGCGCCGCCGGCTCGTAGCGTCGGGGGCATGGACATCAGACTCGCTCAGTGCTTCATCGCCGTCGACGACCACGACAAGGCGCTCGCCTTCTACCGGGACGTCCTCGGCTTCCAGGTCCGCAACGACGTCGCCTTCGAGGGGATGCGCTGGGTGACCGTCGCGCCGCCCGGCCAGCCCGACGTCGAGATCGTGCTGGAGCCGCCGCTCGCCGACCCGATGGCCCCCGAGGCCGACCGCAAGGCGATGGCGGAGCTGCTGGCCAAGGGCATGCTGCGGGGCGTCATCTTCTCCACCGACGACGTGGACGCGACGTTCGAACGCGTCCGGGCGGCCGGCGGCGAGGTGCTCCAGGAGCCGATCGATCAGCCGTACGGCGTCCGTGACTGCGCCTTCCGCGACCCGGCCGGCAACATGCTCCGCTTCAACCAGCCGCGCAAGGGATAGCGCCGGCGGTCGGAAAAACACGTGTGCGGCCGGTGCCCCTGCGGTACTGTCCCGCCCTTTGGGGAGGGGCCGGGAGGGGGCCGGCCGGCGCGACGCGCCGAGGCACCTGGCCGCACCGGATCCGCACCCGCACCGGCCCGTACGACAACAGGGGAGACCAACCGCATGACCACGAGCACGGACCCGTACCCGTATCCGGCCCCGGACTCGGCCCCGGCCCCGTCCGAGGCGCACGTCGCCGACAGCCACGACCTGATCCGTGTGCACGGGGCGCGCGAGAACAACCTCAAGGACGTCAGCATCGAGATACCGAAGCGCCGGCTGACCGTGTTCACCGGGGTCTCGGGGTCGGGCAAGAGCTCGCTGGTGTTCGACACCGTCGCCGCCGAGTCGCAGCGGCTGATCAACGAGACGTACAGCGCGTTCGTGCAGGGGTTCATGCCGACGCTGGCCCGGCCGGAGGTCGACGTCCTCGACGGTCTGACGACGGCGATCATCGTCGACCAGTCCCGGCTGGGCGCCGACCCGCGCTCCACCG
Source organism: Streptomyces sp. ISL-12 (assembly GCF_018614415.1). GTDB lineage: Bacteria > Actinomycetota > Actinomycetes > Streptomycetales > Streptomycetaceae > Streptomyces. The sequence continues at coordinate 54,103 of NZ_JAGGOO010000074.1, read as the reverse complement.
TCGGCACGGTCACCGACGCCAACGCCATGCTGCGCATCCTCTTCAGCCGCCTCGCCGAGCCGCACGTCGGCCCGCCCGGCGCGTACTCCTTCAACGTCGCCTCGGTGTCGGCGAGCGGCGGGTTCACGGTCGACCGGGGCAGTGAGAAGACGAAGACGGAGAAGGTCTCCTTCCACCGCACCGGCGGCATGTGCACGCGCTGCGAGGGCCGCGGCACGGTCTCCGACATCGACCTCACCCAGCTCTACGACGACTCCAAGTCGCTGAACGAGGGCGCGCTGACGATCCCCGGCTACACGATGGACGGCTGGTACGGCCGTATCTACCGGGGCTGCGGCTTCTTCTCGCCGGACAAGCCCATCCGCGAGTTCACCAAGAAGGAACTGCACGCCCTCCTCCACCAGGAGCCGACCAAGATCAAGGTCGAGGGCGTCAACCTCACCTACGAGGGTCTGATCCCGAAGATCCAGAAGTCGATGCTGTCGAAGGACGTCGACTCGCTCCAGCCGCACATCCGCGCGTTCGTCCTGCGGGCGACGACGACCGGGACCTGCCCCGACTGCGACGGCACCCGGCTCACGCCGGCGGTCCGGGCCTCGAAGATCGACGGCGTCTCGATCGCGGACGCCTGCGCGATGGAGATCCGCGACCTCGCCGAGTGGGCGCGCGGGCTGAAGGACCCCTCGGTGGCGCCGCTGCTGACCGCGCTCCAGCACTCCCTGGACTCCTTCACGGAGATCGGCCTCGGCTACCTCTCCCTGGACCGCCCCTCGGGCACCCTGTCCGGCGGCGAGGCCCAGCGCGTCAAGATGATCCGCCACCTGGGCTCGTCCCTCACGGACGTCACGTACGTCTTCGACGAACCGACCGTCGGCCTGCACCCGCACGACATCCAGCGGATGAACGACCTGCTGCTGCGGCTGCGCGACAAGGGCAACACGGTGCTGGTGGTCGAGCACAAGCCGGAGGCGATCGCGATCGCCGACCACGTCGTCGATCTCGGGCCGGGCGCCGGTACGGCCGGCGGCACGGTCTGCTTCGAGGGCACCGTCGAGGGGCTGCGGGCCAGCGGCACCCTCACCGGCCGCCACCTCGACGACCGGGCGGCCGTGAAGGAGTCGGTGCGCGAGGCCACCGGCGCGCTGGAGATCCGCGGCGCGCGCACCCACAACCTGCGGGACGTCGACGTCGACATCCCGCTCGGTGTGCTGTGCGTGGTCACGGGTGTCGCGGGCTCGGGCAAGAGCTCTCTCGTGCACGGCTCGGTCCGCTCGGAGGACGGCGTGGTCCGGGTCGACCAGAGTCCGATCCGCGGTTCGCGGCGCAGCAATCCGGCGACGTACACGGGCCTGCTCGACCCGATCCGCAAGGCGTTCGCCAAGGCCAACGGGGTCAAGCCGGCGCTGTTCAGCGCCAACTCCGAGGGCGCCTGCCCCACCTGCAACGGCGCCGGCGTCGTCTACACCGACCTCGGCATGATGGCCGGTGTCTCCACGACCTGCGAGGAGTGCGAGGGCCGGCGGTACGACGCGTCCGTCCTCGTGCACCGGCTCGGCGGCCGGGACATCGCCGAGGTGCTGGCGATGCCGGTGACCGAGGCGCTGGCCTTCTTCGGCGAGGGCGAGGCCCGCACTCCGGCCGCCCACAAGATCCTGACCCGCCTCTTGGACGTGGGCCTCGGCTACCTCACCCTCGGCCAGCCGCTCACCACCCTCTCCGGCGGCGAACGGCAGCGGCTGAAACTGGCGGTGCACATGGCGGAGAAGGGCGGAGTCTACGTGCTGGACGAGCCGACGTCGGGCCTGCACCTGGCCGACGTCGAGCAGTTGCTGGCCCTGCTGGACCGGCTGGTCGACTCCGGCAAGTCGGTCATCGTCGTCGAGCACCACCAGGCGGTCATGGCCCACGCGGACTGGATCATCGACCTGGGGCCGGGGGCCGGGCACGACGGCGGGCGGGTCGTGTTCGAGGGGACGCCGGCGGAACTGGTCGCGGCGCGGTCCACGGTCACGGGGGAGCACTTGGCGGCGTACGTGGGGGCGTGACCCCGCCCGTGCGGCGGGGAGGGCGGTGGCACCGCGGTGGCCCCTTCGGGACGTCCGCGGGGTGCTCGCGGGATGGGTTGGCGGCGATCGGTTCGACGCAGCGCGACGAGTCGTTACGTTCGGCGCACGAAATCCGCGCGACGCCGTGCCGAGCCGATGGCCGACGCGGCGCCGTGCGGCCGACGCGACGCCGTGCCGAGCCGAGGAGTACACCGTGAACGGACCGACCACCGCCCGCCCCGCCGACTCCGCCCGCCGCCCCGGCGGGCTCGTGGTGACCGGCGGCCTGGCGGCCGCCGCCGTCGTCGCCGTCGCCCTCAACGCCGCCGTCGCCGCCCTCGCCCACGCCGCCGGTGTCTCCGACGACTTCGAGCCGCTCCACCTGTCCGACTACGCCCTGCTCACCGTCGTCGGCGTGCTCGCCGGCGCCGGGGGCTGGGCGCTGGTCCGGGCCCGCTCGGCCCGCCCCGCCCGGGTGCTGCGCACGTGGATACCGGTGATCCTCCTCGTCACCTTCGTCCCCGACATCCTCCTCGGCACCTCCGACGAGCCCGGCACCAGCTGGGGCGGCGTCATCGCCCTGATGGTCATGCACCTGATCGTCGCGGCGGTCGCCATTCCGGCCTTCCGTCTTCTGCTGCCGTTGCCCGGACAGCGCCCCTAGGGTGTCGCCCATGATCGATGACTGGAACACGGACCGGGTCGGCCGTTTCCGTGCGGAGGCGGCGTCCCGGGGGCTGCCGGCGGAGGACGCGGAGGAGTGGATACGGAGCCTGGTGCCCGGCGCGTTCTTCGCACCGGACGGTGACGGGCCGCCGCTGGTGAGCATGGGCGGCCACCCGTCGCTGCCCGAGGGCGTCCCGGCCCCGGCGTACCCGCTGGTCGCCTCGGTCGACTGCGCGCTCCTCCCGCCGGACACCGCCGGGCTCCCCCTGCCCGCCGACGGCCACCTGCTCTTCTTCGCCGACCCGGCCCTGGACTTCCGGGGGCAGAGGGGCGAGGCGGTCCTCCACGTCCCCGCCGGGACGCCGACGGCCACCCGTCGCACGGACTCCGATTTCGGCCCGTTCGAGCCGCAGGAGCTGCGCCGGATGTGGCAGCACCTGTCCCCCGTCGACACGGACGCCTTCACGGAGACGCGGTGGGAGGACGCGGACGACGAGCAGTACGAGCTGGCCGGGGAACTGGAGGACGCCTGGACCCACGTGGGCGGCTCCTGGCCCACCTGGACCTTCGCCCTCGGCGGCCACCCCGTCGTCCGCAACGACGACCCGCTCCTCGTCGCGCGGGACGACGCCCCTCAGGACGCCGACGACTGGATACCGCTGGCCACCTGGCGCTGCCCCCAGGAGGTCAGGGAACTGGACAGCGGCGTCATCACCTGGCTGATCCGCCGCGCGGACCTGACGGCACGGCGCTTCGACCGGGTGTACGGCTACGTGGACATGTGACGCCGGTCAGCCGGGTCAGCACTGCCTGATGAAGTTCTGCACACGTCCGGTGGTGAGGTAGTAATCGCTCACCCAGCGGTTGCCGCCGGCGCTGTAGAGGTTGGTCCAGATGTTGTAGCCGTTGACGGAGGTGCCGTAGTCCCAGCAGTCCACCTCGACGAGAGTCCCGTCGGAGAGGCTGCCCACCGATCCGTAGTTGGTGCCGGGACCGGAGCGGACGGTCAGGGTGCCGGAGGTGATGTCCACGTAGGCGCACATCGACTGCGAGTCGCTGCCGAAGCCGGACGGACACCTGAAGGCGTCCGCACTCGCGGAGGGCGCGAACGTCAGCCCGGCCCCGGTGACGAGCAATGCGGTGACGGCGACGGTGGCTGCCCTGCGGCGCCTGGTCAGGGCGCGCTTGACGGACGAAAGCATGTTTCCCCCTTGATGGGTGTAGGGCTCTCAATCCTCAGGGTGCTCAGCCGGCGCCCCCGCCGACTGACATGTCCTGAACATCTACCGGATCGCCTCATACGGACCCCCCGCCCCCGCTTCCTTCCCTCCGGACACCGGCGCGTACTCCGCCCAGACCGTCTTGCCCGGACCGTCCTCGCGCGGGTGCCAGTCCCAGCGGGTGGCCAGGTGCGCTACGAGGAGCAGGCCGCGGCCGGACTCGTCGGTGCCGGTGGTGTCCGGGGCGCAGGGGTGGCGCGGGAGGCGTTCGTCTCGGGTGTCGGTGACCTCGACGCGTACGGCGCGGCCGTCGGCGGTCACGTGGAGGTGGAGGCGGAAGTCCCGGCCGGGGACGTGGCCGTGCCGGACGGCGTTGGCGGCCAGTTCGGCGACGATCAGCACGATGTCGTCGTGGGGCCGGGTGCCGTACGGGACGCCCCACGCGTCCAGCCGGACGGCCGTCAGGCGGCGGGCGAGGCGGGCGCCCCGGGGTGTGGAGGTGAAGCACATCTCGAAAGCGGTACCGGTGGGGATGTCGGGTTCGGTCATCATGCCGATCACGGTCCCGTCGGTCGCGTAGCGTGACCAGTGGTGACGCACCGACGGCAGCTGACTGTACGCGCGGTGCGGCTGCGGGTACGGGGTGCGCGGCGTGACGCCGCCCCCGCGACGGGCGTTGGACCGAGGAGGCGGTGGTCGAGATGACGGAGAACACGGATGCCCTGCCGGGCGGGGACGAGGACGGTCGGCGCCCGGAGGGCGAGGCCGGGAAGGGCGTGGTCTGCGCCTTCGGGAGAAGCATGAAGACGCTGCGGCTGCGGGCCGGCCTGGACCGCGAGGAGTTCGGGAGGCGGATCGGTTACTCGGCGTCGACGGTGGCGTCGTACGAGCAGGGCCGGAGGATCCCGCTGCCCCGGACGATCGACCGCGCGGATGAAGCGGTCGGGGCGGACGGGCTGTTGAGCAACTGGAAGGAGGAGATGGAGCGGGCTCAGTATCCGGGGTTCTTCCAGGGGATGGCGCAGTTGGAGAAGGAGTGCGTCGAGTTGCTCATGTACGACACACTCATCGTCAACGGCCTGCTCCAGACGCTGGAGTACATGAGGGCATTGCTGGGGATGCGGCGTCCGCCCTTGGCCCCGGAGACCATCGAGCAGCGGGTAGCGGCGCGGCAGGCTCGCCAGGGCATCTTCGACCGGCGTCCCGCACCGCTGTTGAGCTTCGTGATGGACGAGTCGGTGTTGCGACGTCCCTACGGTGGACAGGGCGTACTGCGAGGGCAGTTGGAACAGATTCTTCTGTTTGGTCAGGAACCGAACGTCGAGATCCAGGTCATGCCGCTCAGCTGCGTGGAGAGTGCGGGCGTGGACGGGCCGTTCACGGTCGTCACGCGGGAAGACGGCAAAAAGTTCGTGTACGCCGAGGCGCAGGGGACCAGCGCCCTTGAAACCGACCCGAAGCAGGCAGCTCTCTCCGCCGCGCGTTATGGGATTATCCGATCGCAGGCTCTCACTCCGAGGGAGTCATCGGAGTTCATCGAAAGGGTGCTGGGATCGCTATGAAGAACGCCGAGTCCTCGACCGTCGCGTCCGGCCGCACTTGGTCCAAGAGCAGCTACAGCGGAGCCGAAGGCGGCCAGTGCGTAGAGATCGCCGCCGGTACAACCGCCATACACATCCGCGACTCCAAGAACGCCACCGGCCCCGTCCTCACCCTGTCGTCCGGCGCCTGGGCGGGATTCGTGAAGTCGGTGTGACGCCTGACTCGGAGCTGAGTGAGCGCGAGTACTTCGCCCGTGTCCGGCAGTATCCGGACCTGTTCGTCGGCAGGGCGACCTTCCACATGGTGGTCGCCTTCCTGACCGGCTACGACCAGCACGCCGCCCGGCACGGCGGTGCCGGGCTCGACGGCTTGCGGGAGTGGCTCTTCGCGCGGCGCGGGAAGGAGTGCGACCACGCCTGGCCCGGCGTCGCGCTGCACATCGCCCTGCCGCACGGCTGGCGGCACATCCACGAGCTGCCGCCCGAGGACGACGCCCGTGCCGTCGAGGTGCTGTTCCGGCTCCTGGACGAGTTCCTCGCCGAGCGGGAGACCGCCCAGGCTCCGTGACCGGCGGCAGCCGTCAGTGGCGTACCGCCTGAGCCGATTCCCGCGCCGGCACATGCCCCGCCACCACGCGCCCCGGTGTGACCGTCCTGCGGTCCACCGCCCATGCCACGCCGGCGACCAGCAGGCCGAGGACGGCCAGGGCGGAGCCCGCCAGGGCCGGGGAGGTGGCGCCCAGGCCCGCCGCCAGGGCGAGGCCGCCGATCCAGGCGCCGCCGGCGTTGGCCAGGTTGAAGGCGGCCTGGTTGGCGGAGGAGGCCAGGGACGGGGCCGCCGACGCCTTCTCCATGACCATCAGCTGGAGCGGGGAACCGGTCGCGAAGGCCGCCGCGCCGAGCAGGGCCACCGCCACCGCGGCCGTGACCTGGGTGCTGAGGAGGACGGGGAACAGGGCCAGGATGACGACCAGGGAGACCAGGCCGCCGATCAGCGTGCCCCGCAGGGAGTGGTCGGCCAGGCGGCCGCCCAGCAGGTTGCCGGCCGTCGCGCCCACGCCGAACAGCGCCAGCAGCAGCGTCACGCTGGTGTCGGCGTACCCGGCGGCGTCGGTGAGCATCGGCGTGATGTAGCTGTACGCGGAGAACAGCGCGCCGAAGCCGGCGACCGTGGTGCCGAGGGCCAGCCAGACGGGGACGGACTTCAGCGCCCGCAGTTCGCCGCGCAGGCCGCCGGTCGCCTCGCTCGGGGCCTGGTCGCGGGGGACGAGGAACAGCAGCGCCGCCATCGCGGCCACGCCGATCGCGCTGACGCCGAGGAACGTCGCCCGCCAGCCCAGGGACTGGCCCATGGCGGTGGCCGCGGGGACGCCGATGATGTTGGCGACGGTCAGGCCGAGGAACATCAGGGAGACGGAGCGGGCCTTGCGTTCGGGGGCGACCATGCCGGTGGCGACCACCGCGCCGACGCCGAAGAAGGCGCCGTGCGGCAGACCGCTGAGGAAGCGGGCGGCGAGCAGAGACGTTTCGCCGGGGGCGACGGCCGACAGGGCGTTGCCGACGACGAACAGGCCCATCAGGCCGATGAGGACGGTGCGGCGGGACATGCGGGCGGTCACCGCCGCCAGCAGCGGGGCGCCGACGACGACGCCGAGGGCGTAGGCCGAGACCAGGTGACCGGCGGCGGGGATGGAGATGCCGAGGTCGTCCGCGACGTCGGGCAGCAGGCCCATCATCACGAACTCGGTGGTGCCGATGCCGAAGGCGCCCACGGCGAGGGCGAGCAGGGCCAGGGGCATGAAGGTCTTCGCCTTTCGAGAGCGGATGTGCGTACGGGATCGGGGACTGTGTATGTTCCCGTACGGAACAAAGTCTCTCAGGCCGAGTATTCCGCGAGGTGACGCGCGGGTTTCCGCAGGCGGTCGGGAACGGGTGGGAGAGGCGTGAGCTGGGCTTTCAGGACCCCGACGAGTCCGCCGATGTGTCCACCTTCACACGCGCGGCCACCGGCAGGTGGTCGCTGCCCGTCGCCGGCAGGGTCCAGCTGCTCTCCGGCTCCACGCCCCGGACCAGGATCTGGTCGATCCGCGCCATCGGGAACGACGCCGGCCAGCTGAACCCGAACCCGTCCCCCGCCGCGCCCTGCGTGGAGCGCAGCTGGGAGGTGACCGCGTTGAGCGCGCGGTCGTTCATCGTGCCGTTCAGGTCGCCGAGCAGCACGACCTTGTCCAGGGTCTCCCGCTCTATGGCCTGCCCCAGCGCGTCGGCGCTGCGGTCCCGCTGGCGGGCCGTGAACCCGGCCGCCAGCTTCACCCGCACCGAGGGCAGGTGGGCGACGTAGAAGGCGACCTCGCCGGCCGGGGTGGCGACGGTGGCGCGCATCGCGCGGGTCCAGCCCAGCTTGATGTCGACGGGGCCGACGTCGCTCATCGGGTACGTGCTCCACAGGCCGACGGTGCCGACGACCCGGTGGTACGCGTACACCGACTTCAGCGCCTTCTCGTACGTCGGGACCTTCGACGCCTGCAGTTCCTCCAGCGCCACCACGTCCGCGCCCGAGGCGGCGACCGCGCGGGCGGTGCCGGCCGGGTCGGCGTTGTCGGCGTTGACGTTGTGGGTGGCCACCGTGAGGTCGCCGCCGCCCTGCGACTTGGTGGTGAGCAGGCCACCGAAGAGGTCGGCCCACACCACGGCCGGGACCAGGAGCGCGATCAGCGCGGTCGCCGACCTGCGGGCCAGAGCGATCAGCAGCAGTACGGGGATCAGCAGGCCGAACCACGGCAGGAAGGTCTCGGTGAGGCTGCCCAGGTTGCCGACCGCGTTCGGGATGCGCGCGTGCCCGGCCATGACGCCGGCGAGCAGGACGGCCACCACGGCGGTGACGACGCCCCGGCGCCAGATCCGGCGGTCCCCGCGCCAGCCCCTGGTCACCCGGTCCAGCAGGCGCCGCAGCCGGTCCTGACGGCGCTCCGGTCCGGCGCCGTCGTCGTCCGTCTCCGCCACGTGAACCTGCTGCGCCATACCCTCGTCGCCTCACTGCCTGCTGTACACACGGTCACCCCGTGCGACAACCCTAGGGGATCAAACATGCCCTTTCCGCCCTCCCCCCGGGGCCGTACGGGCAGGGGGATGTGCACGCGGGGGCGCGCGGGGGCCGGCGGGCGCCCTTCCCTCCGGTCGGTGCGGGGCCCCTAGCCGCCGACCGGCGGGAGGTGCCACCATGGAGGTGATCCGGGGACGCCGTCAGGGCGCCTCGAGATGACATGAAGGAGCCGTTGCCATGACGCAGCTCTCGGCTGCCCAGAACGCACCGAACAACAAGCCCTCCGACGGCAGCAGCAAGGCGCTGTACGGGGGCAAGGGCACCCGCCGCATCACCGTCCGGGACATCGCGCTGGCCAAGGAGCGCGGCGAGAAGTGGCCCATGCTCACCGCGTACGACGCGATGACCGCGTCCGTGTTCGACGAGGCCGGCATCCCGGTCATGCTGGTCGGCGACTCGGCCGGCAACTGTCACCTGGGCTACGACACCACCGTCCCCGTCACCCTCGACGAGATGACCATGCTGTCGGCCGCCGTGGTCCGGGGCACCAGCCGGGCCCTGATCGTCGCCGACCTGCCCTTCGGCTCGTACCAGGAGGGCCCGGTGCAGGCGCTGCGCTCGGCGACCCGGCTGGTGAAGGAGGCGGGGGCCGGCGCGGTGAAGCTGGAGGGCGGTGAGCGGTCGCACGAGCAGATCCGGCTGCTCGTCGAGTCCGGCATCCCGGTGATGGCGCACATCGGCCTGACCCCGCAGTCCGTGCACGCCATGGGGTACCGGGTACAGGGCCGCGGCGAGGAGGCCGCCCAGCAGTTGCTGCGGGACGCCAAGGCCGTGCAGGACGCGGGCGCCTTCGCGGTCGTCCTGGAGCTGGTGCCGGCCGAGCTGGCCGCCGAGGTGACCCGGACGCTGCACATCCCGACCGTCGGCATCGGCGCGGGTCCCCAGACGGACGCGCAGGTGCTGGTGTGGACCGACATGCTCGGGCTGACCGGCGGGCGGGTGCCGAAGTTCGTGAAGAAGTACGCCGACCTGCGCACCGTCATGGGCGACGCGGCGAAGGCGTTCGCCGAGGACGTCGTGGGCGGAACGTTCCCGCAGGAGGAGCACTCCGTCCACTAGTCACTCCCTGAGAGCCACTGGTCCCCCTGGGAACCACTGCTCACCCCCTGAGAGCCACTGCGGTACGACGCCGGGCCCCGCCGATCTTCCCCCGTCGGCGGGGCCCCGCCATACCCCGCGGGCGGATGTCGGCGGTCTGTCGGCCGTCTGTCGGTGCGGGCTGGCACCGTCGTCGGCATGAAGCGAATCGACAACCGCCCCGACGGCGCGCGCCCCGCCGTCCGTGTCCGGGGGCTGGTCAAGCACTACGGCGAGACCAGGGCGCTGGACGGCGTCGACCTGGACGTGCGCGAGGGCACCGTGATGGGCGTGCTCGGGCCGAACGGCGCCGGCAAGACCACGCTGGTGCGCATCCTGTCCACCCTGATCACCCCGACCTCCGGCGAGGCCGTCGTCGCCGGGTACGACGTGCTGCGCCAGCCCCGGCAGCTGCGCCGCGTCATAGGACTCACCGGGCAGTACGCCTCCGTCGACGAGAAGCTCCCCGGCTGGGAGAACCTCTACATGATCGGCCGTCTGCTCGACCTGTCCCGCAAGGACGCCCGCGCGCGGGCCGACGAGCTGCTGGAGCGGTTCTCGCTCACCGACGCCGCCAAGCGGCCCGCGGGTACGTACTCCGGCGGTATGCGGCGGCGCCTGGACCTGGCGGCCTCGATGATCGGCCGGCCCCAGGTGCTGTTCCTGGACGAGCCCACCACCGGTCTGGACCCGCGCACCCGCAACGAGGTGTGGGACGAGGTCAAGGCCATGGTCGGGGACGGCGTGACGGTCCTGCTGACCACCCAGTACATGGAGGAGGCCGAACAGCTCGCCTCCGAGCTGACCGTCGTGGACCGCGGCAAGGTCATCGCGAACGGCGGCATCGAGGAGCTGAAGGCGAAGGTCGGCGGGCGCACCCTGCAGGTCCGGCCGGCCGACCCGGAGCAGCTGCGGCCGATGGCCGCGTTCCTGGACGGGCTGGGCATCACCGGGCTCGCCTCCACCACCGTCGACGCCGAGCGCGGCGCCGTGCTGGTGCCGATCCTCAGCGACGAGCAGCTGACCGCGGTGGTCGGCGCGGTCACCGCGCAGGGCGTCACGCTCTCCTCCGTCACCACCGAACTGCCCAGCCTGGACGAGGTCTTCCTGTCCCTCACCGGCCACCGCGCCAGTGCCCCGCAGGACGCCGCGCCCGCCACCGACGCCCGCGAGGAGGTCGCCGTATGAGCGCCACCACCGTCACCACGGCCGACGCCCGCATCCCGCTGCGCGGCCACGTCCGGCACACCGGCGCCCTGATCCGCCGCAACCTGCTGTGGATCCGGCAGGACCCGGAGTCGATGTTCGACGCGCTGCTGATGCCGGTCGTCTTCACCCTGCTGTTCGTGTACGTCTTCGGCGGCTCGATCGGCCAGGCGCTGGGCGGCGGACAGGACGGCTACGTCCAGTACGTGATTCCCGGCATGATCGCGATGATGAGCATGACCCTGTCGCAGGGCGTCGGCACCGGGTTCAGCCAGGATTTCAACTCCGGGGTGATGGACCGGTTCCGGTCGCTGCCGATCGGGCGCGGCTCGGTGCTGTTCGCGAAGATCACGGTGGAGCTGGCGCGGATGCTGTTCGCCACCGCGGTGCTGATGATCGTCGCCGTGCTGGTCGGCTTCGACATCGAGCACTGGGGCGGGCTGCTGGCGGCCGTGGGGCTGTCCGCCGCGTTCGCCTCGTCGATCATGTGGGTGTTCCTCACGCTCGGCGTGGTCCTGAAGAACGCGCAGTCCGTGCAGGCGATGGGCTTCCTGGTGCTGTTCCCGCTCCAGTTCGGCTCGTCGATCTTCGCGCCGACCCAGTCGATGCCGGGCTGGCTGCAGGCGTTCACCGACTACAACCCGCTCTCCACGCTCGCGGACGCGGCGCGCGGACTGATGGTGGGCGGCCCGGTCGCGCACGACCTGTGGATCACGCTGGGCTGGTCGGCGGCGATCACGGCGGTGATGGCGCCGGTGGCGATCCACAAGTTCCGCACGAAGAGCTGAGCGGTGCTCCGGTCAGACCAGGGCGGCGGCCTCCTCGACGGAGAGGCCGCCGCCCTCGGCGTACGCGGCCTCGTACGCCTCGTCGGTCAGCGCGGCGCGGGTCCACTCGACGGCCCGCGTCCGCGCGGCCCGCTCCATGACGGTCTCGACGTGGTCGCCCGGCAGCAGCGCGGCGGCGGCGCCGAGGCAGCGCGCGGCGTCCGCTGCCCGGCGCTCCCCGTCGACCCGGGCCAGGGCCAGCGCGGCCATCACCAGGTAGGCCGGCCGCATGTGCGGCGCGATCGTCTCGGAGAGCGGGTCCCGGCCCGCCACCAGCGCCTCCCGGACCCTGTCCAGGGCGTCGTCGTACCGTCCCTGCAGCGCGTCGACCCAGGACTCCGCGCCCTTGATGAAGGCGTCGAAGACGACGAACTGGTCGAGGGCGAACGACTCGCGCAGCAGGCGCAGCTGTTCGCGTGCCTCGGCGACCCGGTCGTCGGCGCCGAGCTGTCCGGCGAGGAAGAGCCGGGCGGCGGGCATGGCGCCGTTGTGCGGGGCGTCCGCGGTGCGGTCGATGACCTCACGCAGCAGGCGTTCCCCCTCCTCGGCCCGGCCCGCGCCCAGCAGCGCGCTGCCCCGGCGGGCGTCGAGGACGTCCACCTGGGCGTGCGCGCCGAGCTGTTCGGCGTACTCCCGGGCCTCCGCGTAGTCGTCGGCGGCGCCCGCGAAGTCGCCGACCCGCTCGCGGACCTCGGCGCGGGCGGAGAGCGCCTCGGCGACGCCCCAGATGTCTCCGACGCCCCGGTAGATCTCCAGGGACTCGTCCGCGTCCCGTCTGGCGTTCGCCACCCAGCCGGAGCGGTTGGCCAGCAGGTTGGCACGCATCTGGAGGGCGCCGGCCAGCTCCCACTCGAAGCCCGGGGTCCGGCGGCAGGTGCGCACCGAGGCGTCCATGATCTCGCGCAGCCGGTCCAGGTCGCCGGTGAGCAGCACCGCGTAGAACCAGATCATGCCCGGGCTGCGGCAGGTCTGCGGCTGGCCGGGCTCGTAGGCGCTCGCGATCGCCCGCAGTTTCCGCTGGGCGGCCGGGTCCTGCCAGGCGGACAGGTCGGTGTCCATGCAGGCGAGGTGGGCCAGGTGCACGCCGCGCCGGGCCTCGTCGAGGAGCGCGCCGGTCATCGGGGGCGGGGCGCCGGTGCAGCGCTCCCAGACCGGGGCGGCGGGCCGGACGGGTTCGGCGAACGGGTCGGGGCCGAGGGCCATGACCTCTTCGCACCAGGTGCGGGCCTCGATCCGCAGGTCGCGCACCTGCCAGTACCAGACCAGGGACAGCGCCAGGCAGAGCGCCTCCTGTTCGTCGCGTTCGGTGACTGCGTGCCGCAGCGCGGTGCGGATGTTCTCGTACTCCCGCTCCATGCGCTCTGCGGCGGCGATCTGACCGGGGCCGCGCAGCAACGGGTCGGTGGTGCGGGCGAGTTCGCGGTAGTACGTCAGGTGGGCGCGTTCGGCGGCGGACCGGCCGCCGGTCTCGTCGAGGCGTTCACCCGCGTACTCGGCGACGGTCTCCAGGAGCCGGTAGCGCATCTCGCCGCCGCCGCCCGCGGGGGCGGCCACCACCAGGGACTTGTCGACGAGGGAGCCGAGCGCGTCCAGGGCGGCGGGGCCGCAGACGGCCTCGGCGGCGGCCAGGTCGCAGCCGCCGGCGAACACCGACAGGCGGCACAGCACCTCCCGTTCGTCCTCGTCCAGCAGCTCCCAGGACCAGTCGACGACCGCGCGCAGGGTCTGCTGGCGGGGCAGGACGGTGCGGCTGCCGGAGGTGAGCAGGCGGAAGCGGTCGTCGAGCCGGTCGGCTATCTGGCGGGGGGTCAGGACCCGCAGCCGGGCGGCGGCCAGTTCGATGGCGAGCGGCAGGCCGTCCAGGCGGCGGCAGATCTCGGCGCAGGCGTCGGGGTCGTCCTCGACGCGGAAGCCGGGGCGGGCCGCCCGGCCCCGGTCGGCGAGCAGGCGCAGCGCGGACGGCTCGGGCAGCGGTTCCACCGGCCGCAGCAGCTCCCCCGGTACGCCGAGGGGTTCCCGGCTGGTGGCGAGGACGGTGACGCCGGGACAGCGGGCGAGGAGTTCCTCGGCGAGGCGGGCGGCGGCGTCGACGAGGTGCTCGCAGTTGTCGAGGACGAGCAGCATCCGGCGCCGCCCGCAGTGCTCGACGAGGCGTTCGACGGCGGTGGCGGGCCGGTCGGCGGCGACCCGCAGCTCCTCGGCGCCGGCGCCGTAGAGCACGGTCTCGCGGGCTCCTACGGCGGTCAGCACGGCCTCGGGTACGGCGGCGGGGTCGTCGACCGGGGCGAGTTCGGCGAGCCAGGCGCCGTCCCGCGCGGTGTCCCCGGCGGCCTCGGCGGCTTCCAGGGAGAGCCGGGTCTTGCCGGAGCCGCCGGGGCCCAGCAGGGTGACGAGCCGGGTGGCGCCCAGGTCGGCGCGGAGCGTCTCCAGGTCGGTGTCCCGGCCGACGAAGGAGGTGAGGCGGGCCCGGAGGTTGCCCCGGGGGCGGGCCGGGCGGGGTCCGGGCGGCGGCGGGGCCTCGGAGCGCAGCAGTTCGGCGTGGAGGGCCCGCAGTTCCGGTGCCGGGTCGGAGCCGAGCCGGTCGGCGAGCAGGCGGCGTACGTCCTCGTAGGCGGCCAGTGCCTCGGCGGTGCGGCCGGTGCCGCGCAGGGCGCGCAGCCGCAGCGCCTGGAGGGGTTCGTCCAGGGGGTGGGCGTCGCACAGGGCGGTCAGCTCGGGCAGGAACCGCTCGGCGTCGCCGAGCCGCAGCGCGGCGGTGTGCCGGGCGCGCAGCGCGTCCAGCCGCCGGGTCTCCCAGCGGGCCGCCTCGGCGGTGCGGTCGGGCAGGTCGGCCAGGACCGGGTCGCGCCACAGGGCGAGGGCGTCGTCGAGGACGCCGGCCGCCTTGTCCGGGTCGCCGTCGGCCAGCGCGCGGGCGCCCTCGCCGGCCAGCCGCTCGAAGCGGTGCAGGTCGACGTCGTCGGGGGCGGCGGTGAGCCGGTAGCCGCCGTCGGCGAGGGCGACCGCGTCCGCGCCGAGCGCCCGGCGCAGCCGTCCGACCAGGGCCTGGAGGGCGCCGGTGGGGTCGGCGGGCGGGTCGTCGGCCCACACCTGGTCGACCAGCAGGCCGGGCGGTACGGTCCGGCCGGCCCGCAGCGCGAGCACGGTCAGCAGCGCGCGCAGCCGCGCCCCGCCGACCGGGACGGGGCTGCCGTCGGGGCGGAATGCCTGGGTGGTGCCGAGGATGCGGTAGCGCACGGGGTCCATTCTCTCCGGGGACGCGTCCGCGCCGCCTCCGGGTTTACCGGGGCATGGAACCGGCGGTCCCCCGTGGGACGTTCCCACCCCGGCACCGGTACGGTCGAGCCCCTCCCCGAGCCCCTCCCCGAGCCCGCACCGCGAACGCGCACCACGAGCCCCGAGCACAGGAGCCCCGCTGTCATGACCACCGCCCCCGCCCGCCCCAGTGACGATGGGGGTCCCCCCAGGCCGTTCAGGCACTGGGGGAGGGTCTCCCCCGTCTTCCTCGGGATCGTCGCCGTCGCCGCGGTCACCGGCTGGGCCACCTGGACCGGGTTCGCCGAGCAGCCGGGGCTGGCGGTGTTCCTGTTCGTGACGGCCGCCTGGGTCGTCTCCCTGTGCCTGCACGAGTACGCGCACGCCCGCACCGCCCTGCACAGCGGGGACGTCTCGGTCGGCGCCAAGGGCTATCTGACGCTGAACCCGGCGAAGTACACGCACGCGCTGCTCAGCATTGTGCTCCCCGTCGTCTTCGTCATCATGGGCGGCATCGGTCTGCCGGGCGGCGCGGTCTTCATCGAGCGGGGCCGCGTCCGGGGCCGCTGGCGGCACAGCCTGATCTCGGCGGCGGGCCCGCTGACGAACGTGGCGTTCGCCGTCGTGTGCACCGCCCCGTTCTGGCTGGACGCGCTGGACGGCGTACCGGGCGACTTCCGGCTGGCCCTCGCGTTCCTCGCGCTGCTCCAGGTCACGGCGGCGATCCTGAACTTCCTGCCGGTGCCGGGGCTGGACGGCTACGGGGTGATCGAGCCCTGGCTGCCGTACAGCGTGCGGCGGCAGCTGGAGCCGTTCGCCCAGTTCGGGCTGCTGTTCGTGTTCGCGCTGCTGTGGGTCCCGGCGCTGAACGGCGTGTTCTTCGACGCGATCGACGCCGTACTGCGGTCGCTGGGCATCAGCGACTTCGACTCGTACTGCGGCTTCGAGCTGTACCGCTTCTGGCAGACGGACGAGCTGTGCACGATGGGGTCGTGACTCAGGCGCGGCGGCGCTTGAAGTAGTACCAGCACATGTTGGACGACAGTCCCGCCAGCAGCACCCAGACCACGCCGACCAGGACGACGCCCTCGGCGAAGGAGACGACGGCCGCCACCACGGCGAGCACGCAGACGATCAGGGCGTAGAGGGCGAGGCGGGGCATGAGGTCGGCTCCTGTCGGGGGACACGGGCGGTCTGGCTGCTGACCACCAGTGTCCCCCATCGCCTCATACGTCCGTGACGCGGAGTCCCGCGTGGGCCTTGTAGCGGCGGTTGACGGAGATCAGGTTGGCGACCAGCGACTCGACCTGGTGGGCGTTGCGCAGCCGCCCGGCGAAGACGCCGCGCATGCCGGTGATGCGGCCGGCCAGCGCCTGGACGGTCTCGACGTCGGCGCGGGCCTCGCCGAGCACCATCACGTCGGTGTCGATGGCCTCGATCTCCGGGTCCTGGAGGAGGACGGCGGACAGGTGGTGGAAGGCGGCGGTGACCCGGCTGTCGGGGAGCAGGGCGGCGGCCTGCTCGGCGGCGCTGCCCTCCTCGGGCTTGAGGGCGTAGGCGCCCTTCTTGTCGAAGCCGAGCGGGTTGACGCAGTCCACGACGAGCTTGCCGGCCAGCTCCTCGCGCAGGGAGGTGAGGGTGTCGCCGTGTCCTTCCCAGGGCACGGCGACGATCACGATGTCGCTGCGGCGGGCGGTCTCGGCGTTGTCGGCGCCCTCGACGCCGAGGCCGATCTCCTCGGCGGCGGCCCGGGCGCGGTCGGCGGCCCGGGAGCCGACGATCACCTTCTGGCCGGCCCGGGCCAGGCGGTAGGCGAGGCCCTTGCCCTGCGGCCCGGTCCCGCCGAGGACGCCGACGACCAGGCCGGATACGTCGGGGAGGTCCCAGGGGTCCTTGGCGGGGGCCTTCTGCTGTGCGGCGCTGTCGCTGTCGGTAGAGGTCATGGGCCGACTCTATGCGGGTCCGCCGGCGGACACCGCGAGCCGCCGGAAGGTGATCGTCTCGTACGGTCCGGCGTCGCCGGTCTCGTAGAGCAGGCCGACCGAGCGGGCGCCGACGGGCACCAGGTCGGAGTAGGCGGCGGGGCGGTCGTCGACGGTGTGGGCCGGGCGCCAGCCGGTGCCGCCGTCGGTGGAGACGCGCAGGGTCATCCGGGCGCGGGCGGCGGGGTCGGCGGGGCCGGAGAAGAGCAGGGGGCCGGCGTCGGGGAGGGCGAGGACGCTGCCCTGGCAGACGGGGCCGGACAGGTCCGGCTGCCGGCGGAAGGGGGCGGTCAGGGTCCGGCCGCCGTCCTCGGAGTACGCGTCGGCGCGGGGGCCGGGGGACGGGGGCATGGTGCGGGCGTTGACGTAGAGGCGGCCGTCGGGGAGTTCGGCGGCGGTGGACTCGTTGGCGGCGACGCGGGTGGCGGTGCCGTCGCCGTCGTCGACGTAGCCGAGGTACCAGGTGGCGCCGTCGTCGTCGCTGAGCAGGCAGTGGCCGCCGTCGGGGCCCTCGGGCAGGGAGTGGTTGGCGGGGACGACGACGCGGCCGGTGCGCAGGCGCAGGGCGTGGCCGGGGCCGGTGGCGTACCAGCGCCACTCCGGGCGCTTGACCCGGTCGGTGATCTCCCGGGGCGGGGACCAGGTGAGCCCGTCGTCGTCGCTGTGGGTCACCCACACGCGGCGCCCGTCCTCGGCGGTGACCTCGCCGCGGCGGATGGCGGCCTCGGTGGCGTGCGCGGCGTTGCGGACGTGGACGAGCAGGACGCGGCCGGTGCCGAGGACGACCGGGGCGGGGTTGCCGGCGAGGTCGTCGCCGTTCTCGGCGGCGACGACGAGGGGGCCCCAGGTGCGGCCGCCGTCGGTGGAGCGCTTGACGGCGACGCGGATGGTGCCGTGGTCGGCGGGGCCGGTGGCGCGGGCCTCGCAGAAGGCGAGGACCGTGCCGGTCGCGGTGCGGACGACGGCGGGGATGCGGTAGCTGGCGTGGCCGTCCTCGCCGGCGCGGAAGGGGACGGAGGGGGCGCCCTCCGGGCGGGTGCCGGGGCCTGCGGCGGTCATGGGGGCTCCTGTTGTCGTGGGTCGGGTGCGGGTGGTTCGTGGTTGCTCGCGCGGTTCCCCGCGCAACCTGTGGGGCGCGTTCACCGCATGTCCCTCAAGGGGCGCGGGGAACCGCGCGACCAGCCACCCCCTACCCGCGGCCGCCCCGCGAGATCACTCGGGCTCCGGCGCGTCGTGCCACTTGGGGTCGTTCTCCCACTGGAGGTTGCGCTCACGCGCCGTCCGCATCGCCTGCTCCGCCTCCGTGCGCGACGCGTACGGACCGAAGCGGTCCTTGGCCGGGCACTCCGGCCCCTCCTCGACCTTCTGGTGCTGGAGGCAGTAGTACCACTCGCCCGGTTTGCCGACCGTACGCTTCTTGAACAGGGCCATGACCGGCTCCTTTCGCCAGGGACATGGTCTCGTATGCCCGCTGGTTAGACTCGCTGACATGTCTGGCCAGTCGCTGCTCGTACCAGGGGAGCTTTCTCCCAACCGTTCCGTACCCGGAAACATCCGCCGGCCCGAGTACGTCGGCAAGCCCGCCCCGACGCCGTACACCGGTCCGGAGGTGCAGACGCCCGAGACGATCGAGGCGATGCGGGTGGCCGGGCGGATCGCCGCGCGGGCGATGGAGGAGGCCGCGAAGCTCATCGCACCGGGGGTGACCACGGACGAACTGGACCGGGTGGCGCACGAGTACATGTGCGACCACGGGGCCTACCCGTCGACGCTCGGCTACCGCGGCTTCCCCAAGTCGCTGTGCACCAGCGTCAACGAGGTGATCTGCCACGGCATCCCGGACTCCACGGTGCTGCGCGACGGCGACATCGTCAACCTCGACGTGACGGCGTACATCGGCGGCGTGCACGGCGACAACAACGCCACCTACCTGGTCGGTGACGTCGACGAGGAGAGCCGGCTGCTGGTCGAGCGGACCCGGGAGTCGCTGAACCGCGCGATCAAGGCGGTCCGGCCGGGCCGGCAGATCAACATCATCGGGCGGGTCATCGAGTCGTACGCGAAGCGGTTCGGGTACGGCGTGGTGCGGGACTTCACCGGGCACGGCATCAACTCGTCGTTCCACTCGGGGCTGATCATCCCGCACTACGACAGCCCGCACGCCACCACCGTCATCCGGCCCGGGATGACCTTCACGATCGAGCCCATGCTGACGCTGGGCACGCACGAGTACGAGATGTGGGACGACGGCTGGACGGTCGTGACGAAGGACCGCAAGCGCACGGCCCAGTTCGAGCACACCCTGGTGGTGACGGAGACCGGCGCGGAGATCCTCACGCTGCCCTGACGCCCTCCCGCGCCCCCGCCGACCCGCTCTCTTCCGGAGGGCGGGTCTTTTCGCGCGCCCCCGGGTACGCTTTTACCGACAGGCCGTCGGCAAGCTATTGACTTAGGTAAGCCTAACCATAGAAGATCGGGCGCATGGACTCCTTCTCGACGCTCATCCGCACCGCCTCCCACGCGCAGCATGTGGAGGCCGAGACCTCGACGTTCATGAGCGATCTGCTCGGCGGCCGGCTCGGCGTGGACGCCTACGCGCGCTACACCGAGCAGCTGTGGTTCGTGTACGAGGCGCTGGAGGCCGCCGCCGGGCGGCTCGCGGCCGACCCGGTGGCCGGGCCCTTCATCCAGCCGGAGCTGGAGCGGCTGCCGTCGCTGGAGCGCGACCTGGCGCATCTGCGGGGCGCGGGGTGGCGGGCGGGGCTGGCCCCGCTGCCGGCCACCGAGGAGTACGCGGCCCGGGTGCGGGAGTGCGCCGAGCAGTGGCCGGCGGGTTATGTCGCCCACCACTACACGCGCTACCTGGGCGACCTCTCCGGCGGCCAGATCATCCGCGACAAGGCCGAGCGGACCTGGGGTTTCGCGAAGAAGGGCGACGGGGTCCGGTTCTACGTCTTCGAGGAGATCACCAACCCGGCCGCGTTCAAGCGCGGGTACCGGGAGCTGCTGGACGGCATCCGGGCCGACGAGCTGGAGCGGCAGCGGATCGTGGCCGAGTGCAAGCGGGCGTTCGCCCTGAACACGGCGGTCTTCCGGGCGCTGGGCGAGGAGTTCCCGCTCAGCGCGTAGCGGCGGCGGGCGGGTGTGGGGCGCCGGGGCGGGGCGGTACTCCGTCCCGGCGCCCCCGTTTCAGGGGTTCAGCAGGTCTCGCGGACGTACTCGCCGCTGCCGGGGGTGGTGACGTCGTAGTCGCGCTTGACGATGCTGAGCGTGTCGCCCCAGCCGGCGCAGGCGTTGGCCATGCCCTCGTCGTCGTACTCGATGACGATCACGTGGTCGTCGAACGCCTCGGTGTAGGTGTCGCACTCCTCGTACCTGCCGCACTCCTCCGCCACCGCGAAGTCGAGGCCGTTGGCCTCGCGGTTCGCGGCCAGGTCGGCGGTGTTCTTCTGGGCGATCGCCAGGCCGGCGGCGTGCGCGCGGGCGGCGAGCCGCTGGATCAGGTCCTGGGCCTGGGAGGCGTCGAGCAGGTCGGAGAAGCGGTCGTAGGTGTCGAAGTTGTCCGGTTCGACGGCCTGGTAGCCCTTGGCCGCGCAGTCGTCGATCCAGCCGCCCACCTTCTCCGCGATGGCCTTGCGGTTGGCCTCGGTGGTGATGTCGAGGACGGCCTCGCCGGCCCACTCGTCGTCGTAGACGACGTTGCCGTCGGCGTCCTGGAGCAGCAGGCCCTTCCACTCGCCGGCGGCACCGGGCTGGGTCTGGAAGGCGTTGACGTAACAGATGTTGTACAGGCCGCTGACCGGGGAGTCCTCGTGGTCGCGGGTGACCACCTCGACACCGGCGGGCGGGGTGTAGGCGCCGCCGATCTGGTAGTCGAAGCCGGCGCCGGCGGGGGGCAGCGTGATCGTGGCGGCGGTGGCGTTGCCGGGGGCACACACCAGGGCGGCCAGCGCCACGGCGCCGGCCGCCGTCAGGGCAGTGCGGGAGTGCAGGGGAGAACGGCTCATCCTTCGAGCTCCATACGTTGCGGATACGTCCCCGCCTCGGACGCCCTACGGCGGTCCTGGCGACTCGGTCCGGGCTGCTGGCTGGGGGTGCCAATTACCGGCTGGGCGTACCTCTTCGCCGACTGTGGGGGTCGGCGCGCCCGAGTAAATCGATCACCTGTTGCCCTGTCAAGAACGGCCGGTTACGGGGAATCAGCGCTCCAGGAACACCCGTCCGCCGATCTCCACCCACCCGTGCGGCTGCGGGGCGGTGAGGATCTGGGAGCCCGATCCCTGGGTGATGTTGAGCGCCCGGCCCAGCCGGTCGGTGAGCAGCAGGGCCGCCGCGCCCGTCGCCTCGTCCTCGTCGATGCCGTCGTCCCGGCCGGGGAAGCCCCGGGCCCGGATCCGCCCGGCCGCCTCGTCCTCCCACGCCCAGGCGTAGATCCTCCCCCAGACTTCGTCCGGGGGGACCCCCATCTCGCTTCGCTCCCCCTTCGGCGGCACCGGCAGGTCGTCGACCTCGGCCGGGGTGGCGTACTGGCGCAGGGTGCGCGGCGGGGCCCACTGGGCGCGCGCCTCGATCCAGCTGAACTCCCCGTCCTGCCGGGCGCCCACCACCCCGGCCGGGGTGACGAGCTCGGGCACGTCGAGCAGCCAGGACGTGCCGACGCAGGGATGGCCGGCGAAGGGCAGGCGCAGGGTCGGGGTGTAGATGTCGATGACGCCGCGCTCGGGGTCGTCGACGAACACGGTCTCGCTGAAACCGAGTTTGGCGGCGAATGCCTGGCGCTCCGCCCGCTCCGGCAGCACGGAACCGTCCCGGACGACGCCGAGTTCGTTGCCGTAGCCGCCGTTCGCCGCGCAGAAGACGCGCAGCACGTCGTAGTCAGTCACGGGAGCATTGAAACACCGGCGGCCGCCCGGGACTTCAGTGGCGAACAGAGGTTAGCCTCACCTAATCTGTGTTGATGACCACCGTGGACACCGTGGACGACAGACCCGTCGGGCGTCCGCCCGCCGCCCCCGCCCCGCCGCGCGGCCGGCGTTCCACCGCCTGGCTGCTGACCGCCGGCCTGGCCGCCGCGCTGCTGCTCCTGGTCCCGGTCGCGGCCGGGACCGGCGCCTATCCGGTGCCCGTCGGTGACGTGGTCGGCTCGGCCCTGCACCGCGTCGGGCTCGGCGGCGCCGCGCTGGACCGGGTCGCGGAGTCGGTGCTGTGGAACGTACGGTTCCCGCGGATCGTGCTCGCGCTGCTGGTCGGCGCCTCGCTGGGCTGCGCGGGCGCGCTGATGCAGGGCGTGTTCGGCAATCCGCTGGCCGAACCGGGCGTCATCGGCGTCTCCTCGGGCGCGGCGGTCGGCGCGGTCGCCGCGATCGCCTTCGGGCTGGGCTTCCTCGGCACCTGGACCGTCTCCGTCTTCGCGTTCGCCGCCGGGCTCGTCACGGTCCTGGTGGTGTACGTCATGGCGCGCTCCGGGGGCCGGACGGAAGTGGTGACGCTGATCCTCACCGGCATCGCGGTGAACGCCTTCGCGGGCGCGCTGATCGGCCTGTTCCTGTTCTTCGCGGACACCGCCGCCGTCAACCAGATCACCTTCTGGCAGCTCGGCTCGCTCGCCCAGGCGACCTGGCCGAAGGTCCTCGCCGTGCTGCCGTGCGCGGCGATCGGCCTGGGGCTGGCCCCGCTGTACGCCCGCCGCCTGGACCTCCTCGCCCTCGGCGAACGCCCCGCCCGGCACCTGGGCGTGGACGTGGAGCGGCTGCGGATCGTCCTGATCCTGGTCATCGCGCTGCTGACGGCGGCGGCGGTGAGCGTCTCCGGTGTCATCGGCTTCGTCGGCCTGGTCGTCCCGCACCTGCTGCGGATGGTGGCCGGGCCCGGCCACCGGTTCCTGATCCCGGGCAGCGCCCTGCTCGGCGCGCTCGTCCTGCTCGCGGCCGACCTGGCCGCCCGGACCGTCGCCCAGCCCGCCGAACTGCCCCTCGGGGTGCTGACGGCGCTGCTGGGCAGTCCGTTCTTCTTCTGGCTGCTGCGCCGCACCCGGCGCGGACAGGGAGGCTGGGCATGAGGCTGCCGCGGCTCGTACCGCCCCGGCCGGCGCCGCCCGCCCCGGCCGCGCCCGGCGAGATCCTGGCCGAGGCCGAGGACGTACGCGTCCGGCTCGGCGGCCGGCCGGTCCTGGACGGCGTCGACGTCACCGTCCGGGCCGGCCAGGTCCTCGCGCTCGTCGGCCCCAACGGGGCGGGGAAGTCCACCCTGTTGGGCGCCCTGGCCGCCGACCTCCCGGCGGCCGGCGGGACCGTCCGCGTCCACGGCCGCCCCGTGGCCGACTGGTCCCCGGCCGAACTGGCCCTGCGCCGGGCCGTACTGCCCCAGTCCGCCGCGCTGTCCTTCCCGTTCGCGGTCGAGGAGGTGGTCCGGATGGGCCGCGCCCCGTACGCCGGTACGCCGTCGGCGGACGAGGACGACACGGTGGTGGCCGAGGCGATGGCCCGTACCGAGGTGAGCGCCTTCGCCGGGCGGCCGTTCTCCGCGCTGAGCGGCGGCGAACGCGCCCGCGTCGCCCTGGCCCGGGTCCTCGCCCAGCGCGCCCCGGTGCTGCTGCTCGACGAACCGACCGCCGCCCTGGACCTGCGCCACCAGGAACTGGTGCTGCGGCTGTGCCGGGAACGGGCGCGGGCCGGGGACGCGGTCGTCGTCGTCCTGCACGACCTGGGCCTGGCGGCGGCCTACGCGGACCGGGCGGCGGTGCTGCGGGCCGGCCGGGTCGCGGCCGACGGGACGCCGGGCGAGGTGTTCCGCGCCGACCTGCTGTCGGAGGTCTACGACCAGCCCGTGGAGGTACTCCCCCACCCGCGCACCGGCGCCGTCCTGGTCACCCCGCGCCGCGACCCGTGAGCGCCGCCCGACCCGGTATCCGGTCCCGGCGTCCGCGCGGCGCCGGGCACCGGTAGGGTTCGCCTCCGGGAAGGGGAAGGTGAAGGAACCTGATGAGCAGGCTTGACCGGAGCGTCCTGACAGGGGCCGCCGTGATCGCTTTGTCGTTGACGGCGAGCGGGTGCGTGGTGGTGCACGGCGAGCGCGAGGTGCTGCCCGGAGCCACCCGCGCGGAGGCCGCCGAGGCACTGGCGGAGTTCACCGCCGCGTACAACAAGGCGGACAAGGCGTACGACGGTTCCCTGGACGCCGATCACACCACCGGGGCCCTCGCCGACATCGACGCGGCCCGGCTGAAGGCCGGCAGGTCCAACAACCCCGACGGCAACCCGTCGTACAGCCCGTTGAAGCTGACCGACGTCACCTACACGATCCCGAAGAAGGCGGGCTGGCCGCGCTGGTTCCTCGCCGACGCCCGCGGCAACAAGGGCGGGGACGTGCGCTGGCTGCTGGTGTTCACCCGGGACGGCCTGGACGAGACCTGGCAGGTGGCGTATCTGACGCTCGTCGCCCCCGACGACGTGCCCGAGTTCAAGACCGACAAGGACGGCTGGGCGGAGGCCGTGTCCACGAACTCCGCGCAACTGGCCGTCAGTCCCGCCAAGTTGAGCAAGAGCTACACGGACTACCTCCAGGACGGCGGGGACGGCTTCGCCCCCGGCGCGCACACCAGCGCCTGGCGGGCGCAGCGCGACACACAGGCGAGCCGGCCGGGGCTGGCCACGCAGTACATCGACAAACCGCTGACCGACGGCGACTACGCCCCGCTGGCGCTGCGCACGGAGGACGGCGGCGCGCTGGTGTTCTTCACCACCCGGCACTACGAGAAGCAGACCGCCGCGCGGGGCGCCTCGGTGCCCACGCCCAACAAGGACGTGCTCGCGCTGACCGACGGCGAGATCAAGCAGGCGCTGACGATGGAGTTCGTCTCCAACGAGGTCGCCTTCGACCCGGCGGGTGACTCCGCCGAGGACGAGGTGTCGATCCTGGGGCGGGTCCAGGGACTGACCTCGGCGAAGGGCGAGTGACGCGGGGCACTCGGGCCGGTCGCGGGGGTCAGTGGCGCAGGGGCCAGGCGGTGCCCGCCTGGTCGGCGTCGGTGCCGGCGTGCCGGGCGCACGCGTCGGTGAGCGCCTCCAGCAGGGTGAGCGGGTCCGGCAGCGGGTGCTCCGGGCCCCGCACCCAGTGCACGCCGTGGTCACCGGGCAGCCGGGCGGGCGGTACGAGGACGTAGGAGCCGCGGCAGTGCCAGCGCAGGCCCGGGTGCTCGTCCGTGGTGTCGGGGTGGCAGTCCAGTTCGCACGGCCACCACTCGTCCTCGTCCTCGGGGGTACCGCGGGTGAGGGTGAAGAAGAGCATGCGGCCGTCGTCGCTCTCGGCGACCGGGCCGACCTCGACCCCGGTGGCGAGCAGCCGCTCCAGCGCCTCGCGGCCGGCCTGGAGGGGGACGTCGAGGACGTCGTGGACCATGCCGGTGGCGGTGATGAAGTTGGCCTGCGGCTGGTGGCGGGCCCAGCGCTCGATCTGCGCGCGGTCGGTCGTGGACTGGGTCTGCCAGGCGAACGAGACGGGGTGGCGGGCGGGGGTGGGACAGCCGACGCGGTCGCACGAGCAGCGGTAGCCGGCCGGGTGCGCGGCGGGCGCGAGCGGCAGTCCGGCCGCGGCGGCGGCGAGCAGCAGGGTCTCCCGGCCGCCCTCGTCGGCGGCCTGTTTCGGGCGGCGTCCGCGCAACCAGTGGGAGAGCCTGCCCTGTAGGCCGCTACGGCCGCCGAACTCCGCGCTCATCTATCCCCTCGCCTCGCCGTCGTGCGCATCAGCATGCCCTATGGTCCCACCATTGTGCGCGCCGGGACCGGGAAGGGACATGGTTCCCAGGTCAGCGATGTCCGGCGGCCGCTGGGCGAGACCGTTCAGCGCGGAGCGAGACCGTGCAGGGCGTAGTCGACGAGGGTGTCGGTGTACTCGTAGGAGAACGGTGCCGTGCGCTGGAGCCAGCGCTGGGCCAGCGGGGAGACGAAGAGCTCCAGGGCGATGCGCGGGTCGATCTCCGGGCGGACGTCGCCCGCCCGCTGCGCGGCGCGCAGCCGGTCGACGTAGAGCTGGAGCGAGGGCTCCAGCAGCTTGGCGACGAAGGTCCGGCCCAGTTCCTCGTCGACGACGCCCTCGGCGGCCAGGGCGCGGGCCGGGGTGGCGAACCTCGGGTCCCGCAGTTCGTCGACGGTGGCCCGCAGCACGGCCTTGAGGTCGGCGGCGAGATCGCCGGTGTCCGGTATGCCGTACGAGGCCGGGTCCGCTTCCGGTTCCCGCCCCGCCTCCTGCTCCCGCCCGGCCTCCGCCGCCTCCGCCGCCTCCGCGGCCTGCCGCTCGCCGAGGTCGAGGAACGCCTCCAGCAGGACGTCCGCCTTGGAGGACCACCAGCGGTAGATGGTCTGCTTGCCGACGCCGGCGCGGGCGGCGATGCCCTCGATGGTCGTTCTCGGGTAGCCGACCTCGCCGACGAGGGCGAGGGCGGCGTCGTAGATGGCCCTGCGGGACTTCTCACTGCGGCGTCTGGGAGCGGGCATGGGACGAATCTACCAGGACGGCAAGACGGTGCGTCTCGTCACGCGGGCGGCCAGGGGTCGCCCCAGTCCGTGTCGCGGGCCGCCCGGTACAGGTCGCCGTGGCGTTTGGTGACCGTGGTGCGGCGCAGCGCCGGTTCCCGCTCGCACAGATCGAGCAGGACCTGTCCCTTGCGGATCTGCGGGCGGCGGACCACACGGGAGTGGGCGGGGGTGACCGGCACCGGCGGGCGGGCGGCGGCGACGTAGGCGAACTTCTCGTCCTCGTAGGCGAGGGAGCCGCCCTTGACCTGGCGGTGCAGGGAGGAGCGGCTGACCCGGGCCGAGAAGTGGCACCAGTCGGTGCCGGGGGCGATGGGGCAGGCGGCGCTGTGCGGGCAGGGGGCGGCGACGTGGAAGCCGGCGGTGACGAGCCGGTCGCGGGCCTCGATCACCCGGGCGTAGCCGTCGGGTGTGCCCGGTTCGACGATCACGACGGCCCGCGCGGCGCCGGCGGCGGCGTCGACGAGGGCGGCGCGGTCGGGGGCGGTCAGCTCGTTGAGGACGTAGGAGACGGTGACGAGGTCGGTGGGGTCCAGGGTGAGCGCCGCTCCGATCCGCGAGCGCTGCCAGCGTACGGCGGCCAGGGCCGGCTCGGCGGCGGCGATCTCCCGGCCGAGGGCGAGGGCGGGCTCGGCCCAGTCGAGCACGGTCGAGGCCCGCTCCCCGTCCCAGGTGGCGCCGACGGCCCAGGTCGCCGCGCCGGTGCCGCCGCCGACGTCGGTGTGGGAGGCGGGCGCCCAGCCGGGCACGGCCGCCGCGAACGCGGCCAGCGCCGAGCGGACCGCCTCGAAGGTGGCGGGCATCCGGTAGGCGGCGTAGGCGACCACGTCGGCACGGTCCCGCAGGATCGGCGCGTCGGTCGGGGTGGCGCCCCGGTAGTTGGCGATCAGCCGCTCCACGGCCTGGGCGGCCTGTCGCGGCGGCAGCCCGTCGAGCAGCCCGGCGAGGGCGGTGCGCAGGGTGTCGGCGGGCGGTGCGGGGGCGTTCACCCAGCGATTCTAAAGGTGAGCAGTCGCCGCCCACCTGTCCCCCATCCGCTCATACGAGCGGGCTGATGGCAGGGGCAGCCCTGCCGCTCACCGGCCCCGTCGCCGCCGCCTCCCACAGGCACCACCCGACTGACGACGGCAGAAGGCCAACAGTCACCGCCCACCTGTCATCCATCCGCTCAAGCGAGCGGCCGGATGACAGGAACGGCCCATCCGCTCACCGATCCCGTACCGCACGCGCCACCTCCGTCGCCACCGCCGCCCGGGGGCGGCTGTCCGGCGGGCGCCGGCAGGGGTGGACCGTGTTGGCGAGGAGCACCACGAAGGTGTCCGTCGCCCGGTCGATGACCAGGCTCGTGCCGGTGAAGCCGGTGTGGCCGGCCGCCCCGCGCCCCGCCAGTTCCCCCATGAACCACGGCTGGTCGAGGGCGAAGCCCAGGCCCGGCGGGGCGAGCAGCAGCTCCGTGAAGCCGGGGCCGAGGATGCGGGCCGGGCCGTAGGAGCCGCCGGACAGCAGCGCCCGGCAGAACACCGACAGGTCCCGGGCGGTCGAGAACAGCCCGGCGTGACCGGCCACCCCGCCCAGCGCCCAGGCGTTCTCGTCGTGCACGACCCCCCGCAGCATCCCCCGGTCCGCCTTGGCCCAGGGCCGCCGCTGGTCCTCCGTCGCCGCCGCCCCCGGGCACGGCCCGAAGCGGGTGGCCGTCATGCCCAGCGGCCGGGTGATGCCGTCGTGGACCAGGACGTCCAGCGCGCGGCCGGTGATCCGTTCCAGGATCTGCTGGAGCAGCAGCATGTTCACATCGGAGTAGCGGTACGTCCCGACCGGCCCGGCCGGTGCCTCGGCACGGAGCCTCGCGAGCCGTTCCGCGCCGTCGGCGCAGTCGTGGAGCGGCAGCTCGGGCCGCAGCCCGGAGGTGTGGGTGAGCAGGTGCCGCACGGTGAGGCGGTGTACGGCGGCGGCGCGGAAGTCCGGCAGGTACGCGCCGACCTCGGCGTCGATGCCGAGCGTGCCCCGCTCGATCTGCTGGACGGCGGCGACCGCCGTGAACAGCTTGGTGAGGGAGGCCAGATCGAACGGGGTGCCGGGGGTCACCGGCACCCGGGAGGAGGCCGGCAGCTCCACGCCCGTACCGCCGCGGGCGTCGTACGCCGCGTACCGCACGGCCCAGCCCGCCGCCTCCTCGACGGCGAGCACGGGTCCGCGGCCGACGGCCACGACGGCCCCGGCCGCCCAGGGGGGTTCCCCGGCGGTGAGGTCCCGGACCCGCTGGACCAGCCGACGCGGCAGGCCCGGGTCGAGTCCGGCCCGTTCCGGCGCGTCGCTGCGCAGCCTCGGTGCGCTCAGCTTCCTTCCCCCTCCGCTCCCGCGCGTGCCGTTCCGGCCTTCCAGGGACGGCACATTCCCATGAAGCAGGCCAGTGCCACCAGGGCCGCGGCCAGTTGGACGACGGCCATCGGGACGGCGGTGTCCTCCCCGGCGACGCCGACCAGCGGGGAGGCGAGCGCGCCGATCAGGAAGGTGGACGTACCGAGCAGCGCGGAGGCCGACCCGGCGGCCCTCTTCACCCGCATCAGGGCCAGCGCCTGGGTGTTGGGCATGGCGATGCCCATCGCGGACATCAGCACGAACAGGGTGGCGGCGACCGGCGCCAGTCCCACGTCGCCGAAGGCGCCGAGGGACATCAGCAGCAGCGCGGTCGCGGCGGCGATGACGACGGTGAGGCCGATGGCCAGCACCCGCTCCAGGGGGACCCGGCCGACGAGCACCTTGCCGTTGATCTGGCCGACGACGACGAGGCCGACCGAGTTGAGGCCGAACAGCAGGCTGAAGGTCTGCGGGGATGCCCCGTAGATCTCCTGGACGACGAACGGGGAGGCGGAGACGTAGGCGAACAGCGCGGCGAAGGCGAAGCCGCCCGCGAGCACGTACCCGGTGAACACCCGGTCGGCGAGGTGGCCCCGCATCGACCGCAGGGCCTCGCCGATCCCGCCGCCGTGCCGCTCGGCGGCCGGCAGGGTCTCCGGCAGCCTGGTCCAGACGACGGCGCCGAGCACCACCCCGACGACGGCGAGCACGGCGAACACGCCCCGCCAGTCGGTGAACCGCAGCACCTGGCCGCCGATCAGCGGCGCGGCGATCGGCGCCACCCCGGAGACGAGCATGAGGGTGGAGAAGAACCGGGCCATGGCGACGCCGTCGTACAGGTCGCGGACGACGGCCCGGGCGATGACGATGCCGGCGGCGCCCGCGAGTCCCTGCGCCAGCCGGAAGGCGACGAGGAGTTCGAGGGTGGGCGCCAGGGCGCACAGGGCGGTGGCGAGGACGTAGACGGCGAGGCCGGCCAGCAGCGGGCGGCGGCGGCCCAGCCGGTCGCTGAGCGGGCCGATGACCAACTGGCCCAGCGCCATGCCGGCCAGGCAGGCGGTCAGGGTGAGCTGCACGGTCGCGGCGGACGCGTGCAGGGTGTCGGTGACCTCCGGGAGGGCCGGGAGGTACATGTCCAGGGCCAGCGACGGCGTCGCGGTCAGACCGCCGAGGACGAGTATGACGAGCAGGCCGGTACGGCCGACCGCGCGCGGCGGCGGTGGCGTGTCCGGTGACGTCCCCGGTGACGTGCCCGGTGACGTCCCCGGTGCTGGGTGCGGCGGTATGTGCGGCGGTGTTGTGTGCGACGCGGACACCCCTTGGTCGGCCATGCGCCCCCTCCCTCTTCGACGGATCCGCCGCCTATGCTCTCAGCTCGAACGATCAGCTTGTACGACAAATTCGGTGAGGGTGGGCACGGGTGGCCGAACAGAAGGTGCGCTGGGGAATTCTGGCGACCGGCGGAATGGCGGCGAGGTTCACGGCGGACCTGGTCGATCTGCCGGACGCGGAGATCGTGGCGGTGGCGTCGCGGACCGAGGCGTCGGCGAAGGCGTTCGCGGAGCGGTTCGGGATCGCGCGGGCGTACGGCGGCTGGGAGGCGCTGGCGCACGACGAGGACGTCGACGTGGTGTACGTCGCCACCCCGCACTCGTCGCACCGCGCGGCGGCCGGCCTCTGCCTGGAGGCGGGCCGGGGCGTGCTGTGCGAGAAGCCGTTCACGCTGAACGCGCGGGAGGCGGCGGAACTGGTCGCCCTCGCCCGGGAGCGCGGCGCCTTCCTGATGGAGGCGATGTGGATGTACTGCAACCCGCTGGTCCGGCGGTTGAAGGCGCTGGTCGACGACGGCGCGATCGGCGAGGTGCGCACGGTCCAGGCGGACTTCGGGCTGGCGGGCCCCTTCCCGCCCGCCCACCGGCTGCGTGACCCGGCGCAGGGCGGCGGCGCGCTGCTCGACCTCGGCGTCTACCCGGTCTCCTTCGCCCAGTTGCTGCTCGGGGAGCCGTCGCGGGTGACGGCGAGCGCGACACTCTCGGAGGAGGGCGTCGACCTCCAGACGGGCGCGCTGCTCTCCTGGGACAACGGCGCCCTGGGCGCGCTGCACTGCTCCATCGTCGGCGGTACGGCCAACTCCGCCTCGATCACCGGCTCGACGGGCCGCATCGACGTACCGGACGGCTTCTTCTTCCCCAGCCGCTTCGTGCTGCACCGGGACGGCCGCGACCCCGAGGAGTTCACGGCCGACCCGGCGGACGGCCCGCGGGCCAGTCTCGCGCACGAGGCCCGGGAGGTGATGCGCGCCCTGCGGGCCGGGGAGACCGAGTCCCCGCTGCTCCCGCTGGACGGCACCCTGGCGGTGATGCGGACGCTCGACGCGATCCGGGACCGCGTGGGTGTGCGCTACCCGGGCGAGGAGCCGGTGGCCACGCTCGCGTGAACGCGCCGGGACGGCCGTCACGACCGTCCCGGCCGAGCGGATCTACACAAGCGGAGTCGTGAAGTCCGCAGCATTGCGGCCCGTAGCCGCCTTATGCTCAACTCTCCTTCACCGAAGCTCCACAATCGGAGCGCCGGTGGGCATGTGGCGCCGACGGACCATCCCGAGGGGGGAGCAGCCGTTCCGCGGTACCGGCAGGGGGTGGACCCCGCGCAGGCTCGCGCGAGGTACGCGCCGGTACGCGGAACGGCTGCCACATGCCCCCGGCTTCCGGGCGTCAGCGCCCCAGGATCCGCTCGGCCTCGGCCATCTCCGCCTCGCCCAGCGGTCCCTTCGCCATCGCGCCCGCGTTCTCCTCGGCCTGCGCGACCGACCGGAACCCGGGGATGGGGACGGTGCGCGGGCTGCGGGCCCACAGCCAGGCCAGGGCGCCCTGGGTGAGCGTACGGCCGCCGCTGGTGAGCACCTCCCGGAGCGCCTCGACCCGGGCCAGCCACGCGGGATCGGCACCGCCGCCGTCGCCGAACCCCGGCAGCCAGGCGGGCGGGGCGCTGCGGATGTCCCCCGCCGCCGGGGCCCGGCCGTCCCCGTGCTTGCCGGTGAGCAGCCCCATGGCCAGGGGGCTGCGGATGATCCCCGCGAGGTCCGCCGTCTCGCACAGGGCGTGCATCTCGGGGGCGTCCTGGAGCACGTTGGCCCGGTACTGCACGGCCGCGCAGTGCGCCCCGGCCGCGAACACGGCGGCCCGCTGCGGGTCGTCGGTGGACCAGCCGTACGCCCGCACGAGCCCTTCCTTGACGAACTCCTCGCAGAGGTCGCGCAGTTCGGCGGCGCGGTGCGGTGCGACGTCGCCGAGGTGGAGCTGGTAGAGGTCGACGTGGTCGGTGCCGAGCCGGGCGAGGGACGCGGTCAGCGCGCGGCGGGCGTACTCGGGTGTGGGGTCGGCGCCGGTGAGGGTGCGGGTCCGCTCGTCGAAGAGGTTGCCCCACTTGGTGGCGACGGCCACGTCCGCGCGGCGCCGGCCGAGGGCGCGGCCCAGCAGCCGTTCGCTGTGCCCGGCCCCGTAGACGTCCGCCGTGTCGAAGAAGGTGACGCCGAGGTCGAGGGCGCGGTGGATCGCCCGTACGGACTCCTCGTCGTCGGTCTTCCCCCAGCCGAGCGGCTGCCCGGCGGTGTCCCACCACTCCCCGGCGATCGCCCAGCACCCGAAGCCGAGCACCCTGTCGCTGTGTCCGTAGATCTTCTCCATGGACGGGACGCTAGGAGTTGAAGCGCACCCGAAGGCAACCCCCGCCCGCGGTCCTCGCCGTTACGCCTGCCCGGTCTCGAAGCGGGTGATCTTCCCGTCGTCGTCCACGGTGAACGCCCACCGGGTGCGCATCTCGCCCCAGGTGTCGTTGCGGTGGCGGGCGACGAGGGCCCGGCCGTCCCGGGACTCGTTGTCGACCTCCAGACGACCGTGGGAGGAGAAGATCTCCCGGTCGATCCAGTCGTCGAGGTCCCGGTCGGCCCCGTCGTCGGACATCGTGGCGTCGGGCGCGAGCAGCGCGAGGAAGGCCTCGCGGTCATGGGCGTTCACCGCGGCGACGAAGGCACGGACGGCCGGGTCGCTCAGTCGCGTCGTCTGGATCGTCATGGCGGCCAGCCTCACACCGCCCGTGGCCCCCCGCCACCCGAACGGCGCCCGGGGGCGGGCCCGCCGGGCACGCGGGGTGCGACGGTGGAAGCAGGAGACCTGGGGGGAGCAGGAGACCCGGGGGGTGCTGCCGCTCGACTAAGGAGTCCACCATGACCTGCTGTTACGACCGGCGTGACGTCGGCCTGCTGTTGCTCCGGCTGGGGACCGGCGGGGTGCTGGCCGCGCACGGCGCGCAGAAGCTGCTCGGCTGGTTCGGGGGCGGCGGGATCGAGGGGACCGGCCAGGCCATGGAGGCCATGGGCTACGTTCCCGGGAAGCGGAGCGCGACGATGGCGGGGCTGGCGGAGGCGGGCGGCGGGCTGCTGCTGGCGATGGGCCTGGCCACCCCGGCGGCCGGTGCGGCGGCGGCCGGCGCGATGGCGGGCGCGGCGGCGGTGCACGCCCCGAACGGCTTCTTCGCCCAGGGCGGCGGCTACGAGTACGCCGCCTCGCTGGGCCTGACGGCGACCGGTCTCGCGGTCACCGGCCCCGGCCGCCTCTCCCTCGACGCCGCCCTCGGGCACGCCGTGAACCGGAACTGGATGGTGCCGGTGGCCTTCGCGGTGACGGCCGCGGCGACGGCGGTGGTGATCGGCGGGCGCAACCGGCGGATGCGGCGGGCGGCGGAGGGCGAGCAGGAACCGTTGTTCGACTGAGGTGACCTGGCAGGCTGCTCCGCATGACCGACGAGCGCACCGACCTCTTCTCCGTCATCGACGACCTGTGGCGCCGGCTGGAGACCGACCAGCCCGAGCGAGCCGGCCGGGAGGGCCTGCTGCTGCGCCTGCTGAAACTCTCCGAGGAGGTCGGCGAGGTCGCCGAGGCGGTGATCGGCGTGACCGGCCAGAACCCCCGCAAGGGCGTCACCCACACCTGGGACGACGTCGAGGCGGAGCTGTGCGACGTCGCCATCACGGCCCTGGTGGCACTGCGTACCCTGACACCGGAGGCCCGGCAGGTCTTCGCGGGACATCTGGAACGGGTGGCGGCGCGACCGCACAACACCCGGTGATCCATAACACCCGGTGATCCATGGGGGAACGTGGCGGGACCCGGGAGCGTAGCCTGCTCCCGGGCCCCTGGGGCTGCCACCTGATGCGCACGCCGGTTTCAGTGCGGAGACCGGATCAGTCGTCAGGCCGTCGTGTTCTTCCTTTGAACTACCGCACCACGAAGCGGTGCAGGAGAGATTCGAACTCCCATCCGACGGCGTTCGTCCGGCTCCGTCGACCCGGCGATCGGCGGCGATGCTGAGACTGGAGCGAGAGTCTGAGATTGACGGCGCGGGCCCGGTAGGGCCACACGCCACTTCAGGCTGAACGTTCAGTTTCAGCTTGCGCACCCCCGCGCTCGCACGCGGGGGAGATGAGGGGCGGGCGGTCTCACCCGAAGAGGTAACCGAACACCGCGTCCCCGACCCGCTGGTCGGTGACCTCGGCGCCGTTGGCCTCCTCGCGGGCGAACTTCACCGCCTGCTGGAGCTTCTCGATCCGCTCGGCCAGCTCGTTGACCCGCCGCGCGGGAAGCGCGCCCGAGAACTTCACGGTCGTCCAGTACCCGATCGGCACGTCCTCGTAGTACACCTCGACCTGCGCCGGGTGCTTCTCGGTGGCCTCCGCCTTGACGTGGTTGCGGGGCACCTTCTTGGTACGGATGGTGCGCACCGGCTCCGTCTTCCACCAGTCGGTGGACGGGTCGAGGGCCCAGGACTCGGCGGCGTCGAGGGTGGGCAGCTTCTTGACGAAGGCGTGCAGGTCGCTGAGCTGCTTCTCCAGGAAGAGCAGATAGCTGACCGGGACGTCCGCGACGATCGTCCGCCCGTCGACCGTGACATCGGCGCGGGCGGTGCAGTTGGCCCAGTCCTTGGTCGCGGTCACGTCGAACAGCCGGGTCAGCGACGCGGCCGTCTCCCGCAGCACGTCCTCCGCCTGCACCTGCACCCGCGTGGACTCGGGCGGCAACTGCTCGCCCTCCTCGTCCTTCGGCTGGTACGTACGCGAGATCCCGGCGAGCAGCGCGGGTTTGAGCACCTTCTGGTGCGCGGCGGTGACGTCCTGGAGCGACTTGCTCTTGACGCCCTTCTCGACGGCGATGATCTGGTTCAGCTTCGCCACTTGGGTCCCCCTTCGAACAGGGAGAACGTAGCCCAGGATGTCGAACGGACGCACGTCATTTACGGTCCTGGGCCCGGAGTACTGACACGTCAGTGCCACTCGTGAAGAGGGGCCATGACCAGGCGCGTTCTCGGACTTGCCGCAGCAGTGATCACCGGTGAGGTCGGCGAAGGACCTGGCCGGCCGCGCTGGACCTCATCCTGCCGGCCCGGCCGGCGGAGGTGGACATGGCGTGAGGTCAGTGGGGCGGGCGGGTCGGCTCCGTGGGTGAGGTCTGCGGTGCTGCCCAACTGGCGAGCAGTTTGAGGCGGTCCTCCCAGGGGGTGCCCGGCTCGGCCGTGTAGATGATCAGGTCGTGTACGGCCCGTTGCGGCAGGGGCAGGTTCAGGGAGCGGAAGGTCATCTCCAGACGGCCGACTTCGGGATGATCCAGCCGCTTGACGCCTTCGTGGCGGATCCGTACGTCGTGACTGGCCCACATGGTGCGGAAGTCGGGGCTGAGCGTGGACAGTTCACCGACGAGCTCACGCAGGGCCCGGTCGTGAGGTTCACGTCCGGCTTCGGCGCGGAGCACCGCGACCGTGGCCCTCGCGCCTTCCTCCCAGTCGACGAAGAAGTCGCGGGAGCCGGGGTCGAGGAAGAAGTAACGGGGGAAGTTGGGGCAGCCCCGCTCGCCGGTGGTTGCGCTGTCGAACATCGGCGAATACAGGGCCCTGCACAGCGCGTTGCTCGCGACGATGTCCAGACGGCCGGTGCGTACGAAGGCGGGGGCCATGGTCATGGAGTCCACCATCCACTGGACGGACGGCGGGATCTTGACGTCCTTGCGGCGGCGCGACCCGCGGCGGGCGGGGCGGGCCGCTCTGGCCAGA
Source organism: Streptomyces sp. ISL-12 (assembly GCF_018614415.1). Taxonomy (GTDB): domain Bacteria; phylum Actinomycetota; class Actinomycetes; order Streptomycetales; family Streptomycetaceae; genus Streptomyces. Next base: position 18,192 of record NZ_JAGGOO010000074.1, on the reverse strand, counting down.
TCGAGCAGGTAGGTGCGCTCGTCCTCATCGAGGAGCAACGCCCGCGCGACCGCTTCCAGTACGTCCTCGGAGACGCCGCTGATGTGGCCCTTCTCCAGGCGTGTGTACCACTCGGTGCTCACGCCGGCGAGGGCCGCGACCTCCTCGCGCCGCAGTCCGGGAACCCGTCGGCGCCGGCCGGTGGGCAGTCCGACCCGCTCCGGGGAGAGCTTGGCACGTCGGCTCGTGAGGAAGCCGCGGATGTCCGAGCGGTTGTCGACGGGATCACCGGTGCGACTCTCGGGCGGAGGTTCCATTCGTCCAGGTTACCCAGGGTCCCGCCGGTAGAGGGGTTGTGTTTATACCCCCCATGAACACGGCCTTGTCCGCCTCTGACGGCGCCGGTTCCATGAGGTCGGCGAACCGCTTGAGCGGCGCTCAGCACGGGCCGCCGCCCCCCATCCACCTCAGGAGCCCGACCATGTCCAGCAAGACCGTACTGATCACCGGCGCGACCAGCGGTATCGGCGCCCACACCGCCCGGCTGCTCCTCGACCGCGGCCACCGCGTGGCGGTCACCGGCCGCGACGAGAACAAGCTGAAGACCTTCCTCGACGAGGCCGGCCACCCCGGCCGGCTGCTGGGCCTGGTCGCGGACGCGGCGGACTGGGAGGCCACCGCGTCGGCCGTCACCCGCACCGTGGAGCACTTCGGTGCCCTCGACGCGGCGGTGGCCAACGCCGGATTCATGTCCGGCGACTCCATCGGGGCCGGCGACCCGACGTCGTGGGCGCCGATGGTTCTCACCAACGTCCTCGGCCCCGCCCTGCTGGCCCATGCCACCCTGCCCCACCTGGAGGCCACGGGCGGACGGCTGGTGCTCATCGGCAGCGTCGCCGGGCTGAAGAACTCTCCCGGCAATCTCTACTCGGCCACCAAGTGGGCCACCACCGGACTCGCCGAGAACCTGCGCCTGCTCGCCACGACCCGCGGCATCGGTGTCACGGTCGTCAACCCCGGCATGATCGACACACCCTTCTGGGAAGGCGTCAGCGTTCCCCCCTTCGCCCTGTCTCCCCAGCCCATCGCCGAGGCCGTCCGCTTCGCCCTCGACCAACCGGCGGGCGTCGACCTCAACACCCTGACCATCCGGCCCCTCGGCCAGCCGGCCTGACCACGACAGCGCACGCCGTAGTGGCGCTGATGGTCGCACGACGGCGTCCGCCCTCCCCTCACGTCCGGTACCACCCCGTTCCACGGCATGGCTCCGCGCCCCCAGGGCACGCGGAAGTCACGTCTCAGAGCGAGGAGTTCCGTCATGATGATCGTCGGCATAGTCGCCGTGTGTGTCGTTCTCGCCGTTCTCGCCTTCCTCCTACCGCGCCTGTCCCACCACCCGCAGCGCGGCACCCAGCGCACGCTCAACGTCGGGTCACGGACCGGTGGTAAGGCTCCCGGCGTCCTCGGCCGTGCGCTCAGCAAGCCCTTCCGCAGCAGTTCCAGGGCTGTCGGCCGCAGCGGGTCGGCGGGCCGGCGGGCCCGCGGCCGTATGCCGTTCTGACCCCGGACCCCGGACCCCGGACAGAGAGGAACCACAGTGGACGAGTCGTCAGTGCGGGCGGTGGGCTGGGCGCGCTCCCTCCCGATGAGTACCGGCCCGAAGGCAGCACGCGACTGGGCGCGCGAGCACCTGGAGAGCCTCGGTTGGACGCACCACCGCTCGCATACGGTGGACGACGTGCTGCTGACCGTCTCCGAACTGGTCACCAACGCCCACCTCCACGCCCACTCCGCGGCCCGCCTCGTGATGACCTGGGACGGCCGGTGCCTGCACATCACCGTGCACGACGACGACGCCGCCCTGCCCACCCCCCGCGAGCCCAGCCGCGACCGCCTCGGCGGGCGCGGCATGTTCCTCGTCGACGCCCTGGCCGACGACTGGGAAGCACGCCCCTGCCCCCACGGCAAGGCCGTCACGGTCTGCTTCTGTCCGTCCGCCCCCACGACCGAGTCCCGCTGACTCACGCTCACCAGCCGGTACGTCTCGTTCGCGGGAACCCGGGTATCCGCGACTTCGTATCACCGTCACACGAAGTCAGGGAGTCCCTGTGTCGTCCACCGATGTCGTCGAGCTCATCCTGCGGGACCACCGCCGTATGGAGGACCTCTTCCGCGTCATGCGGAATGTCGAAGCGGACCGTGCCGCCGCCCTGGCGGAGTTCGCGGATCTGCTCATCGCACATGCCTCGGCCGAGGAGGACGAGGTCTATCCGGCGCTGCGGCGGTACAAGAACGTCGACGGCGAGGACGTCGACCACAGCGTCCATGAGCACCACGAAGCCAATGAAGCGCTGCTGGCCCTGCTGGAGGTGGAGGACACCGCCTCCGACGCATGGGACGAAAAGCTCGAAGAGCTGGTCACGGCGGTCAACCACCACGCGGACGAGGAAGAACGCACCCTCCTCAACGATGCCCGGGAGAACGTCGGCGAGGACCGCCGCGCCGCACTGGGGCAGAAGTTCCTGAAGGCACGCGCGCGGTATCTGGAATCCGGCTGCGGCGGCGTAGAGAACGTGCGCGAGCTGGTGGCCGCCGCCAACGACTGACCTCTCCCGGCCCGGAAGGCGAAGAATGACCAGCACCCAGCAGATACCGGGTACCGCGGACGGCACCCGGGGCGGCGAGGCCGCCGGTGAGCGGGCCGTGCGGATACGGCGCCGGCTGGAGCGTCTGATCGGCATCGCGGCCACCGAAGGGAACGCCCTGGTCGCCCTGCGCAACGGCGACGAGATCTTCCCCGCCATGCTCGACGCCATCCGGTCCGCCGAGCACACGGTGGACATGATGACCTTCGTGTACTGGAAGGGCGCCATAGCCCGCGAGTTCGCGCACGCACTGGCGGATCGGGCCCGGGACGGGGTCAGGGTGCGACTGCTGCTGGACGGCTTCGGCAGCCGGCTGATCGACAAGGATCTGCTGGAGGAGATGCGCCGGTCGGGCGTGCAGGTGGCCTGGTTCCGCAAGCCGCTGTACCTGTCGCCCCTCAAGCAGAATCACCGTTGCCACCGCAAGGTGCTGGTCGTGGACGAGCAGACCGCCTTCACCGGCGGCGTCGGCATCGCCGAGGAGTGGTGCGGTGACGCCCGTGGTCCCGGCGAGTGGCGGGACACCCATGTGCGGGTGCGCGGGCCGGCCGTGGACGGCATCGCGGCGGCGTTCGCGCAGAACTGGGCCGAGTGCCACGACGAGCTCTTCGACGACCGCGACCGGTTCTCCGGCCACCGCCCGCAGGGCGACGCGGTGGTGCAGGTGGTGCGCGGTTCGGCCAGTTTCGGCTGGCAGGACATGCAGACCCTGATCCGGGTGATGATCGAGTCGGCCGAGGAGCGGTTCCGGCTGGCCACCGCCTACTTCTCCCCGGACGCCTACTTCATCGGGCTGCTGTGCGCCGCCGCGCGGCGCGGCGTCGAGGTGGAGATCCTGCTGCCCGGCCCGCACACCGACAAGCGGGTCTGCCAGCTGGCCGGACAGCACTTCTACGAGGACCTGCTCGCCTGCGGAGTGAAGGTGCACCAGTACCAGCCGACGATGTTGCACACCAAGGTCATCACCGTGGACCGCACGGCGGCTCTCGTCGGCTCGACCAACTTCAACCGGCGCTCCCTGGCCCACGACGAGGAAGTCATGCTCGCCGTCCTGGACGAGGAGTTCACCGCGACCCTCGACGCTCACTTCGACGCCGACACGGCGGCGAGCCGACTGATGCGGCCCAGCCGCTGGAGGAGACGCGACCTCCTGCAACGCACCCGCGAATACGCTGTCCAGCCCATTCGCCGCTACCTGTGACGACGCACCCGCCGATCGAGCAGGACGACCGCGCTCGGCGGGGGCCGCGAGGGAGGGGCGGCAGACGAGTCGGGCTGTACGCCGGGTTCTGTCCCGAAGGGGCCTCGCGGACCCCTCGGTGACGGCCATCCATCTAGGACCGGCGTTGCCGCCGGCCTCCAGCGGTCTACCCGCGGACTCGGGCGGGCCGCCCTCGAACATCCGCGCAGGGGCACCGGGGTGCCCCCTTCTTGACCTTGCTCCGGGTGGGGTTTACCTAGCTGCCCAGGTCGCCCTGGGCACTGGTGGTCTCTTACACCACCGTTTCACCCTTACCCAGCGCCTGAGCGCTGGGCGGTCTGCTTTCTGTGGCACTGTCCCGCGGGTCACCCCGGGTGGCCGTTAGCCATCACCCTGCCCTGTGGAGCCCGGACGTTCCTCGGGGAGCCCCGTAAGGGACTCCACGCGGCCGTCCGCCCGGCTCGTCTGCCGTGTGGACCATGGTACCGGGCCCGGCGTCAGAGGAAGTCCGCGGTGTCGAGGTCGAAGGCGAAGGGGGCGGGGAGGGAGAGGGGCTTGCCGAGGGGGCGCGTGTGGTGGTCCCGGTAGTCGTCCCGCTCCGGATCACTGAACAGCGTGACCGCCGAGGTCTCCCGGTCGACGAGGAGGTAGAGAGGGATGCCGCCACGGGCGTAGCAGCGGCGCTTGGCCTCGCGGTCGGCCTGGGGCTTGGTGGAGGTGACTTCCAGGACCATGGCGACGCCGTCACAGGGCATCCAGGCTTCGGCACCCCGGTAGAGCCTCAGGCGGGTCGGGGCGAACGTGCCGTCCGGGATCACGTGGTCCTTGGGGCAGGCGCCTCCGCTCTCCAGCTTCAAGCCCTTGTTGCCCGAGAAATCCATGTCGGTCCGAGACTTCCTGATCACCTGCTTGACGATCAGATTGATGTAATCCTCGTGATCCCCGTCCGGCGGCGGTGTCACAACGATCTCTCCCTCGATCAGCTCGGCCCGGAAGCCTTCCGGAGTGTCGAGGGCGAGGAACCCCTCCAGCAGGACGTCCGCCTGCGTGAGCGGCTCGTGGGCCATGGCGGTCATGTCACGCCCCTCCTTCGGTCGCTCGCCAGAGTGGGACATCGGAAGATCACCTGTCGACGGGATCGGTAGCCGTTCCCTCGATCGTGACACATCCGCCGCCCCCTTGACCTTGCCGCAAGGTCAACGTTTCTACTGATCCCATGCGGATCGGAGAACTCGCCGACGCCGTCGGCGTCACCACGCGGACCGTACGGCACTACCACCACCAGGGCCTGTTGCCCGAACCCGAGCGGCTGGCCAACGGGTACCGGACGTACACGCTCCGGCACGCCGTCGTGCTGGCCCGGGTCCGGCGGCTGACCGAGCTGGGGCTGGGGCTCGCCGAGGTGCGGGACGTGCTCGCCGACGACGCCGGGAAGGAACTCACCGAGGTGCTTCAGGAGCTGGACGCCGACCTGGCGCGGCAGGAGGCGGCGATCCGGGAGCGGCGGGCGCGGCTGCGAGGGCTGCTGGACGGCGGGGAGCTGCCCGCCGAAGGGCCGGTCTCACCGGAGCTGGCCGCGCTGTTCGCCGCCACCCCGCCCCTGTCCGGCTCTCCCATGGCCGCCCTGGACCGGGAGGTGCTCGCGCTGCTGGAGACGGTGGCCCCGCCGGAGGAGCGGGAGCGGATGGTGAGCGTGCTGCGCGGGGCGCTGGGGTCGCCGGAGGCGGTGGCACGGGCCCACCGGGCGTACGCCCTGCTCGACGAGGTGGCGGAGGCCGAGCCCGACGATCCCCGGGTGGCGGAGGCGGGCCGGGCGCTGGCGGACTGCATACCCGCGGAGATGGTGCCGGAGGAGGGGGACGTCCTCGACACCGGGCACGGATTCCTGCGTGCCCTCTACGCGGACTTCGCGCCCGCGCAGGCGCGCGCGGTCCAGCTGGCGCTGTGGATCGCCTCGCGGGGGCGGTGGTCATGAGGGTGGCTCGCGCTCTGGTCCGGCACGAGCTGCGGCTGCTGGCGAGCCTCGGCCTGTGGGTGGCGCGGCGGACTCACGGGGCGACGGCCGCGGCACGGGTCTTCGGGTACACGCGGGGCCAGGGGGCCATGGCGTTCGGGGTCGCGTTCGTGTGCGTGGTGGAGGCCGTGGGGATGTCCGTCCTGCTCCGGGACTGGCCCGCGGCGCACCACGTGGTGCTCGTCCTGGACGTGTACACCGTCCTGTTCGTCGTCGGGCTGCACGCCGCCTCCGTGGTCCGTCCGCACGTCCTCGATCCCGACGCCGGCGTCCTGCGCGTCCGCCGGGCCCTCCACGCCGACCTGCGGATTCCGCTGGAGCTGATCGGCTCGGTGCGGCGGGAGCTGCGCATGACGCACGCGCCGGCCGACGGCGAGCTGGACCTGGCCGTGGGGTCGCAGACCTCGGTCACGCTGCTCCTGGAGCGGCCCGTCGTCCACGTCGGCTTCCTCGGGCAGCGCAGCGAGGTACGCGTCGTGCGCTGCCATGCCGACGACGCCGCCGGGTTCGTACGGGCGGTCGAGGAGGCGCGAGCGGACGCTTAGGGCCTGTCGTTCGGATCAGGACGCAGGACATCGGCGGGACGTGTCCATGCCGGTGAGCGGGGTCTGGTGCGTGCGGCTGCAAGGCGCAGGAGGGCGGCAACGCGATGGGGGTCCCCCCACGCCGTTCAGGCAGTGGGGGAGCGCGTGCCGGACCCCGCGTCCGCGGCGTGATCCAAACGACCGGCCAGGCCGGGCCGGGCGGGTCGTACCCTGGCGGGAGCTCGATCGAAGGAGTACGTGTGCTTGTCCTGCTGCCGCCGTCCGAGGGGAAGGCGCCGTCCGGGCGGGGTGCCCCGCTGAAGCCGGAGTCGCTGTCGTTGCCGGGGCTCGCCGAGGCGCGGGCGGCCGTGCTCGACGAGCTGGTCGAGCTGTGCGCGGCGGACAAGGAGAAGGCCCGGGAGGTGCTCGGGCTGAGCGAGGGGCTGCGGGGCGAGGTCGGCAAGAACGCCGGGCTGCGGACGGCCGGGGCCCGGCCCGCCGGGGAGGTCTACACCGGGGTGCTGTACGACGCGCTGGACCTGGGCTCCCTCGACCAGGCCGCGAAGCGGCGGGCCGGGCGGGAGCTGCTGGTCTTCTCGGGGTTGTGGGGTGCGGTCGGGGTCGGCGACCGGATTCCCTCCTACCGGTGCTCGATGGGGGTGAAGCTGCCGGGACTCGGGGCGCTGGCCGGGCACTGGCGTGCTCCGATGGCCGAGGTCCTGCCGGAGGCGGCCGGGGACGGGCTGGTGCTGGACCTGCGGTCGGCGGCGTACGCGGCGGCCTGGAAGCCGAAGGGTGAGGTCGCGGAGCGGACGGCGACGGTACGGGTGCTGCACGCGCCCACCCGCAAGGTGGTCAGCCACTTCAACAAGGCGACCAAGGGGCGGATCGTGCGGAGCCTGCTGACCGAGGGGGCCGCGCCCGGGAGTCCGGCGGAGCTGGTGGAGGCGCTGCGGGACCTTGGGTACGTGGTGGAGGCCCAGGCGCCCGCGAGGGCGGGGCGGGCCTGGGCGCTGGATGTGCTGGTGGACGAGGTGCACTGAGGGCACGTGCGTTGCAGTATACGCAATGAGCTTTGCGTGTAGTGCGCCTCGCGGAGAGGATGAGGGCATGACCTCTGCGCTGCCCTCCCCCTCCGCGTCCGCCGCCGTCTCCGTGCTCGACCTCGCGCCCGTCGTCCCCGTGGTGGTCGTCGACGACGCCGCCGACGCCGTACCGCTGGCGCGGGCGCTGGTGGCCGGTGGGCTGCCCGCGATCGAGGTCACCTTGCGGACGCCCGCCGCCGTCGACGCGATCCGGGCGATCGCCGAGCAGGTGCCGGACGCGGTGGTCGGCGCGGGGACCGTCATCACGGCCGCGCAGGTCGAGGAGGTCGTGGCGGCCGGGGCGCGGTTCCTGGTCAGTCCGGGGTGGACGGAGTCGCTGCTGGAGGCCATGCGGGCGTCGGGCGTGCCGTTCCTGCCGGGGGTGTCGACCACGTCGGAGGTGGTGGCGCTGCTGGAGCGCGGGGTGCGGGAGATGAAGTTCTTCCCGGCCGAGGCGGCGGGCGGCACCGCCTACCTCAAGGCGCTCTCCGCCCCGCTGCCGCAGGCGCGGTTCTGCCCGACGGGCGGGATCACCCCGGCCTCCGCGCCCGAGTACCTCGCCCTGCCCAACGTCGGTTGTGTGGGCGGGAGCTGGATGCTGCCGAAGGACGCGGTCGCCGGGCGGGACTGGGGGCGGGTCGAGGCGCTGGCGCGGGAGGCGGCAGAGCTCGGCTCAGCGCAGGTGTGACGTCTCGTTGAAGAGCCGGACACTGGCGCCGCCGTCGGCGTAGTAGGCCACCGCAGACAGGGAGGCCGCCGACAGTTCCATGCGGAACAGGGACTCGGTGGGGGCGCCCAGGGCGAGTTGGACGAACGTCTTGATCGGCGTCACGTGGGAGACCAGGAGGACCGTGCGGCCGGCGTGCGCCGCGACCAGTTTGTCGCGGGTGGCGGCGATCCGGGCGCCGGTCGCCGCGAAGGACTCGCCGCCGCCGGTGGGTTCGGCTTCCGGGGAGGTGAGCCAGGCGTTCAGGTCGTCGGGCCAGCGTTCGCGGACCTCGGCGAAGGTGAGGCCCTCCCAGGCCCCGAAGTCGGTCTCGCGCAGGCCCTCCTCCACGCTCACGTCGAGGCCCAGGCGGGCGGCGACGATCTCGGCGGTCTGCCGGGTGCGGGCCAGCGGGGAGGTGACGACCGCCTGGACGGTGCCGCGCCGGGCGAGGGCGGCGGCGGCCTTCTCGGCCTGCTCGCGGCCGGCGTCCGAGAGGGAGGGGTCGCTGCCGCCGCTGCCCGAGAAACGCTTCTGCGGGGTGAGGGGGGTCTCGCCGTGGCGCAGGAGGACGAAGGTGGCGGGGGCGCCCATGTCGGGGGGTCCCCAGCCGGGGGTGGCGACGGTCCGCGCGGCACCCACATCGGCTGCCGTGCCACCGATACCACCCACATCGGCGGCCGCACCACCGACACCGCCCGCGTCTACGGCCGTACCACCGACACCGCCCGCGTCTACGGCCGCCCCTCCGCCTCCGCCCACATCGGCGGCCGTCCCTCCGCCTCCGCTACCGCCACCGTCACCGTCCAGCTCCGCCGTCGACGCCGACGGCGACCACCGCTCGCCGCGCGCCCCCGCGTCCATCGCCTCGTTGGCCAGCCGGTCGGCGTGCTTGTTGCTCGCGCGCGGGATCCACTCGTACGTCACCCGGTCCGGCGGGAAGACGGACCGCGCCTCGGTGGCGAGCGGCTTCATGGCGGGGTGCTTGATCTTCCAGCGGCCCGACATCTGCTCGACGACGAGCTTGGAGTCCATCCGCACGCGCACCGTGGCCCGCGGGTCCAGCCCGTGCGCGGCGCGCAGGCCGGCCAGCAGGCCCCGGTACTCGGCGACGTTGTTGGTGGCGACGCCCAGGTACTCGGCGGCCTCCACCAGGGTCTCCCCCGTGGCCGCGTCCCGCACCACCGCGCCGTACCCGGCGGGACCGGGGTTGCCCCGCGATCCCCCGTCGGCCTCGACGACGAACTCCCGCACAGCCACCACCCTCAGAAGACCTACAGTCCCGAGTCGGACGTACGGACGAGAATGCGACGGCAGTTCTCGCACCGCACCACCGTGTCGGGGGCCGCCGCGCGGATCTCGTTGATGTCGGTGATCGCCAGCTCCTGGCGGCAGCCCTGGCAGGTGCGCTGGTAGAGCTTGGCCGCGCCGATGCCGCCCTGCTGCTCGCGGAGCTTGTCGTAGAGCTTGAGCAGGTCGGCGGGGACGGAACCGGCGACGACCTCGCGCTCCTTGGTCACCGAGGCGGCCTCGCCGTCGATCTCCTCGAAGGCGGCGTCCCGGCGTCCGGTCGCGTCGTCGATCTTCGCCTGCACGGAGGCGACCCGCTCGGTCAGCTCGGCGACCCGCTGCTGGGCGGACTCGCGGCGCTCCATCACCTCCAGGACCACGTCCTCCAGGTCGCCCTGGCGCTTGGCGAGGGAGGCGATCTCGCGCTGGAGGTTCTCCAGGTCCTTCGGGGAGGTGACGGCACCGGAGTCCAGGCGCTGCTGGTCGCGGGCGGCGCGCTGGCGCACCTGGTCCACGTCCTGCTCGGCCTTGGTCTGCTCGCGGGCGCAGTCGCTCTCCTCGGTCTGCGCGGCGACGAGCAGGTCGCGCAGCTGGGTGGCGTCCTTGCTCAGCGACTCCAGCTCGGCGTGCTCGGGCAGCGACCGGCGCTTGTGCGCGAGCTGCTGGAGGCGGACGTCGAGGGCCTGGACGTCGAGGAGTCGGATCTGGTCGGCGGGCGCGGCGTTCAGTTGGGGGCTCCAGGTGAAGGGGAGTGGCTGGTCCAGGGGTCGGTGACCGTCTTCGAGACGTGGACGCGCAGGTCCCATCCGTGCCGGTCGGAGATCTCGTCGAGCTGGCTCGCGGCCAGTTCGCACCAGGGCCACTCGGTGGCCCAGTGCGCGGCGTCCAGCAGCGCGAGGGGGCCCTGCGCCACGGCCTCGGACGCCGGGTGGTGGCGCAGGTCCGCGGTGAGGAAGGCGTCGACACCGGCCGCCCGTACGTGCTCGAAGAGGCTGTCGCCGGAGCCGCCGCTGACGGCGACCGTGCGGACCAGGGCCTCGGGGGCGCCGGCGACGCGGATGCCCTGCGCGGTTGCGGGCATCCGGGCGGCGGCTCGGGCGGCCAGCTCGCGGACGGTCAGCGGGTGGTCCAGGGCGCAGATCCGGCCGAGGCCGCGGCGCCCGGCGGGGTCGGTGGCGTCCGGCACCAGCGGCCCCGTGACCCGCAGGTCCAGGGCGCCGGCCAGCGCGTCCGAGACGCCCGGGTCGGCGGTGTCGGCGTTGGTGTGGGCGACGTGCAGCGCGATGTCGTGCTTGATGAGCGTGTGCACCACGCGGCCCTTGAAGGTGGAGGCGGCGACCGTGGTCGTGCCCCGCAGGTACAGGGGGTGGTGGGTGACCAGCAGGTCGGCGCCGAGGTCCACCGCCTCGTCGACGATCTCCTGGACGGGGTCGACGGCGAACAGGACCCGCTGGACGTCCTGGCCGGGCTCCCCCGTGACGGTGCCGACCGCGTCCCAGGACTCGGCCCGCTCGGCGGGCCACAGGTTCTCCAGCGCGGCGATGACTTCTGACAGACGGGGCACGGACCCAAGGCTACCTGCCTGTTTCGCGGCGCAGTACCGCCACCGCCGCCCCGTTCCCCGCCCGCCCGCGACCCGGCCGGGACCAGCACATCCGCCGCTCGATCCTCAGGCGAACCGTTTCGCTTCCATCCGTTTGTGTGAAGCGGACGGTCGTCGGGACCACGTCCGTGCGTACGAAACTAGCTTCGTCGCCGGAGGTGACCGAACGATGACAGCCTGTGCTATCGAGCCTTCGGCGGACCAGGGAAGCGACGGGACACCGCGGGCGGGCTGTTCCCTCACCGTGGACGCGGCGTACGCGGCCCGGCTGGCCGGCCGTGACGGGGCCCGTTACCCGGAGCGCTGGACGCTGGACGGTCCCGAGCCGTACGCGGTGCCGCTGCCCGGCGACCAGCCGGAGGAGCCGGGCACCGAGGTGCAGCCGATGGGCGACGGACGGGTGCTGATCCACCGCCGGGCGGGCGGCCGGCACGTCTTCACGCTGCTGTACCCGACCCAGGGGCCCGGCACCGGTGAGCTGCCGATGGGCGGCGTGGAGTGCCCGGACGACGGGACCCGGCTGCGGCTGCTGCCGCCGGCGCCGGACGGCGAGACGGCGTACGCCCTGGAAGTCGGCCCGCGGTCGGCGTCCGTGTGGCTGGTGGCCGGCGGCGCCTTCGGCCCTGAGCACCTGGCCGAGGTGCCGGGCCGCTGCTCGGGCGGGGTGTGGCTGGACCGTACGGCCCGGATACTCGCGCTCGACCGGGAGGAGGCCGGGCCCGCCGGGCCGGTCGTCAAGACGGTCGTCGTGGACCTGGAGCGGGGCGGTGAGGTCTCGCCCCTGCTCCAGATCGCCGCCGGCAGCGACGACCGGCTGCTGCTGGCCGACCCGGACAGCGGGCTGCTGCTGATCCGCTCCGACGCGCCCTCCCCCGGGCGGGCCCGGCTGGGCTGGGGGGTGCTGGGCAGCACGCTGCCGGTGCGGTTCCCGCGGTGCCTGCGGCTGCCGGACCGCGCCCTGACGCCGTTCGCGATCCAGCCCGGCCAGATGCTGACGCCGGAGCGGTGCGCGGTGGCGCTGCGGGTGGACGGCCCGACGGGCAGCTGGGTCGGGATGTGGCGGCCCGACCGGCGGCAACTGCACCAGTTGCCCGCGCCGCGCGGCTGGCTGGCCGGCGCGGGCTGGTGGTCCGCCGACGGCCTGCTCCGGCTGCCGTACGCCACGGCGGAACTGCCCTGCGCCGTGGCCGCGCTGGCCGTGCCGGGAGATCCGGACCCGGAACCCGAGCCGGCCCCGGAGCCCCCGGCGGCGGAGGTCTCGCCCCGTCCGGTTCCGCTCCAGGAGGCCCCGCTGGCGCGGCTTGTAACAAAGTAGTGCCGGTTGGCGCGGCCGTCTGGATTCGCCCCCGAGGCGTGCCGGTTACACTCCTTCGGCTGTTAGAAAGATCATGTTGACGGGGTGAATTCCTTCCGATGAACGACGCCAGCACGAACCAGCCGATGCGGGCCGACGGTGCCGACGTTCGGACGACGACCGACTCCGGCCACGGCCGGCACCGCGGTCCGGTCTCCGTGCAGGACGGCGAGACGGCCCCGCAGGGCCGTCATCGCAAGCCGGCCGAGCAGAGCGGGACGGCCGCCGCCTGACACGACGTACGCGTCGGCCCCGCCCGGTCACCATGACGGGCGGGGCCGACGCGTGTCACGGCACGTCACGGCACGGCACGGCACGGCACGGCACGGGAGCCGACGGCATCGGTGACGGTGACGGCCCCGGTCAGCACCGGGGCCGCGTCCCGGCGCCCCGCGACATCCACCGCCACCCGCACCACCGTCCCCGTTCCCGTTCCCGTTCCCGTTCCCGTCCCCGTCCCCGTCCCCGTTCCCGTTCCCGTTCCCGCGCCCGCGCCCGCGCCCGCGCCCGCGCCCGCCCGATCCCGCCACATCCGCGCCCGCAGCGTCTCCCCCGGGTACACCACCCCGGCGAACCGCGTCCGGTAGTCCCGTACCCGGGTCACATCCCCGTCGAGCAGCGTGTCGACGACCGCCTTGAGCGTGATGCCGTAGGTGCACAGCCCGTGCAGGACCGGCCGCCCGAACCCGGCGCGCGCCGCGAACGCGGGATCGGCGTGCAGCGGGTTCCAGTCGCCGCTGAGTCGGTAGAGCAGCGCCTGCTCCTCCCTCACCCGCCGCTCCACGACCGCGTCGGGCTCCCCGCCCGGCACCTCGGCCCGCCCCGAAGGCCCGCGCTCCCCGCCCCACCCGCCCGCTCCCCGTACGTAGATCTCGGCGTCGTCGGTCCACAGCGGCCCGTCGGCGTCCGCCGCCTCGGTCCGCAGGACCAGCACCGCCGCCTTGCCCTTGTCGTACACGGCGGTGATCCGGGAGGTCACGGCCGCCGTGCCGCGCACCGGCAGGGGCCGCGCCGTCCGGACCCGCTGGCCGCCGTGCAGGACGTGCGCCAGGTCGACGTCGACGCCGGGCCGGTCCAGCCCGGCCGTCACACCGGGCGCGCCCGCGCCGGCGACGGTGGCGAAGCTCGGCAGGACGTGCAGCCGGGACTCCAGGACGTAGCGCAGCTCGCGGGGGTCGGTGGCGGGGACACCGGCGCCGATGCCGAGGTGGTAGAGCTGGACGTCCTTGTGGTCCCAGGTGATCTCTCCGGTACGGGGTGCGGCGGCGAGGGCGGCGGCTGCGTCGATGGGCACGGTTCTCCTGACGGCGGTCGGGGCACTGGCTGCTCCGAGGGAACCAGGACATTCGTCCCGCCGGAAGCCGTACGGGCGTCTCTGCCGCGCCCTGCCGCCCCGCGACCAGAATCGGGCCCGACAGACCGGACAGGACCGGACCGGACCGGACCGGAGACATGAGGCCGGAAGGGGAAGACAAGGACCATGACTCGGCCACGAGCGCTGCGCGGGATCTCCTGCCGACTGGACGCCTGGGACCTGGCGCGCGAGCCGCGCGGCCGGGAGGGGACGCCGGGCCCGCCGCCCACCGGCTTCGCCCTGCTCCCCTGGCTGCTGATGGGCCTGGGCTCGCTCGCCAACCTCTTCCAGGACGACACGTCCGACCCCGTCCTCGCCGGCGCGGGCCTGCTCGCCTTCAACTCGCTGTACGTCTACGTCACCTTCCGCTCCTTCGACCGGACCAGGCGCCGGGCGCCGTCGACGCGGTCGGCCCTGCTCCTGATGGGCCTGCTGACCTGCGCCCTGACGCTCGCCTACGGCGGCACCTGGGCGCTGTTCTTCCCGCTGCTGGGCCTGGCGGCGGGCGCGGCCCTGCGCGGGCGGCGGCTGGCCCGATGGGGCTGGGCCCTGGCGGCCCTGGCGGGGGTGGTCACGGGCGTCAAGGACGGCTGGAACGGCCTGAACATCGCGTACGGCACGCTGCTGTCGACGATGGTGACGGCGGCGATCCTGGGCCTGTCCGACGCGGTACGGGAACTGCGGGCCGCCCGCGAGGAACTGGCCCGGCGCGCGGTGGCCGAGGAGCGGCTGCGTTTCTCCCGCGACCTGCACGATCTGCTGGGCCACACCCTGTCGGTGATCGTGGTGAAGGCGGAGGCCGCCCGCCGGCTGTCCGCCCGTGACCCCGCGGCGGCCGTCACCCAGGTGACCGACATCGAGGCGGTGGGCCGGCAGGCGCTCACCGAGATCCGGGAGGCGGTGACGGGCTACCGCGAGGGCAGCCTCGGTACGGAGCTGGACCGGGCCCGCTCCGCGCTGCGCGCCGCCGACGTGGAACCGGTGGTGCGCCGCTCGGGCCCGCCACTGCCGCCGGGGACCGAGGCACTGCTCGGGTGGGTGGTACGGGAGGCGGTGACGAACGTCGTACGGCACAGCGGGGCGAGCCGCTGCGAGATCACGCTGCTCGGCGGTGCGGGGCGGGTCCGGCTGACCGTCACGGACGACGGGCCGGGGACGGGGACGGCCGACGCCCCCGGTGTTCCCGGTGGGCCGGGGACGGGCCTGGCCGGTGTCCCCGGCGTGCCAGGCGGTCCGGGCGGTCCGGGCATGGGCTTTACCGGCGGCCCCGGCGGCCCGGGCATGAGCCTGACCGGCGCCCCCGGCACCCCCGGCACCCCCGGCACCCCCGGCACCGGCCTGACCGGTCTGGCGGAACGCCTCGCCGCGGCGGGCGGGGTGCTGACGGCCGGGGTGACGGGGCGGGGCGGGTTCGAGGTGCGGGCGGAGCTGCCGGTGGGGGACGCGGCCGGCGCGGTCTCGGCGGCGGCGGGGGGCACGGGGAGGTGAGCAGGGCGGCCCGCCGTTCCTCGGAGGGCGGCCGGGTCGCCGTCCCCGCCCCGGAACGGACCGCCTCCGGCCGGGCGGGGGCGGCCCGCCGTTCCTCGGAGGGCGGCCGGGTCGCCGTCCCCGCCCCGGAACGGACCGCCTCCGGCCGGGCGCGGGAGGGGATTCGCCCCGCCTCCGGCCGGGCGCGGGACGCGGCTCGCCCCCGCTCCGGCCCGCGACGGCGCCCGTACTCTGGGCCCATGGACGAGACGCCGCAGGCTGCGTACGGACCGGCACCGGCGCGCGTCCTCCTCGCCGAGGACCAGGGCATGATGCGCGGCGCGCTCGCGCTGCTGCTCGGCATGGAGGAGGACATCGAGGTCGTCGCGCAGGTGGCCACCGGCGACGCGATCGTCGAGGCCGTTCTCGCGCACCGCCCCCACGTCGCCCTCCTGGACATCGAGCTGCCGGGCCGCAGCGGCCTCGACGCCGCCGCCGAGCTGAGCGAGCGGGCCCCGGACTGCCGGGTGCTGATCCTCACGACCTTCGGCCGGCCCGGCTACCTCCGGCGCGCGATGGAGGCCGGCGCCGCCGGTTTCCTCGTCAAGGACGGCCCCGTCGAGGAACTCGCCGGCACCATCCGCCGCGTCCTCGCCGGCGAGACCGTCATCGACCCGGCCCTGGCCGCCGCCGCGCTCAGCGCCGGTCCGAGCCCGCTCACCCCCCGTGAGTGCGACGTCCTCACCGCCTCCGCGGACGGCGCCACCGTCGCCGACATCGCCGCCGCCCTGCACCTGTCCGAGTCCACGGTCCGCAACTACCTCTCCGCCGCCATCGGCAAGACCGGCACCCGCAACCGCGCGGAAGCCCTCCGCGAGGCCCGCCACCAAGGCTGGATCTAAAGAGCAGGTCAAGAATTACTTAGGGACTCGAAGCAACGGAATAGGTGCTTCGGCAAACCAGGTTGGGCATACACACATCCCGTACGCCGCCCCTGCGCGTACGTCCTCGCACGCATCCGCTCACACCCGTCCCGGAGGACCGCACGCAATGAGCCACACGACGACCGACGAACCCACCGGGCGAGCGACCGGGGCCACCGTCCCGGTCCTCGCCTTCGCGGGCATCGTCGTCGCGGTGATGCAGACCCTGCTCGTCCCGGTCATCAAGGACCTGCCCCGACTCCTGGAGACCACGCCCAGCAACGCCACCTGGGTGCTGACCTCCACGCTCCTGTCCGGAGCCGTCGCCACGCCGATCATGGGCCGCCTCGGCGACCTCTACGGCAAGCGGCGCATGCTGATCCTCAGCCTGGCCGTGATGGTGGTCGGCGCGCTGGTCAGCGCGTTCACCGACGCCCTGCTCCCGATGATCGTCGGCCGTACGCTCCAGGGCTTCGCGATGGGCGCGATACCCCTCGGCATCGGCCTGATGCGCGACATGCTGCCGCGCGAACGGCTCGGCTCGGCGATGGCGCTGATGAGCTCCTCGATCGGCGTCGGCGGCGGCCTCGCCCTGCCCGCCGCCGCCCTCGTCGCGCAGCACGCCGACTGGCACGCCCTGTTCTACGGCGCCGCCGGCCTCGGCATCCTCTCCATCGCCCTGACCCTGGCCGTCGTACCGGAGTCCCCGCTGCGCGCCAAGGGCACCTTCGACCTCCCCGGCGCCCTCGGCCTCTCCGCCGGCCTGGTGCTCTTCCTCCTGCCCATCACCAAGGGCAGCGACTGGGGCTGGTCGTCGCCCACCACCCTCGGCCTGTTCACCGCCGCCGTCGTCGTCCTGCTGCTGTGGGGCCTGATGGAACTGCGCGTCAAGGCCCCCCTCGTGGACCTGCGCACCACCGCACGCCGCGAGGTCCTGCTCACCAACCTGGCCTCGATCATGGTCGGCGTCTCCTTCTACGTCGTCTCCCTGGTCCTCCCCCAGCTCCTCCAGCTGCCCGCCGCCACCGGCTACGGCCTCGGCCAGTCGATGGTCGTCGCCGGCCTGTGCGTGGCGCCGCTCGGCCTGACGATGATGTTCACGGCCCCGGTCTACGCCCGTCTCTCCGCCCGCTACGGCCCCCGCACCACCCTCATCGTCGGCCTGCTGGTCATCGCGGTCGGCTACGGCGGCGGCCTCGGCCTGATGAGCGCCGCCTGGCAGACGGTCGTCACCTCGGTGCTGCTCGGCGCCGGTATCGGCCTCGCCTACTCCTCGCTGCCCGCGCTGATCATCGGCGCGGTCCCGGCCTCGGAGACGGGCGCGGCCAACGGCCTCAACACCCTGATGCGGTCCATCGGTACGTCGGTGTCCAGCGCCGTCATCGGCATGGTGCTGGCCAACACCGCCGACGACGTCGGGGGCGTCGCCGTCCCGACGATGCACGGCTTCCGCGTCTCGTTCCTGATCGCGACGGCCGCGGTCGCCGCCGGCCTGGTCTTCGCGTTCTTCCTCCCCCGGCGCCGCCCCTCCGCCCACACCCAGCTGCGCGCGAGCAGCGAGGAGGACGCCAACCTGGCCCGCGCCGAGGAAGTACTGGCCGGAGAGGTGCTGCGCGGCTTCCGCGGCCGTGTCCTGGCCGCCGACGGCACGCCCGTCGCCCGTGCCAAGGTCACGCTGATCGACCGGCACGGACGGCAGGCGGGCGCGGCCCTCTCCGCGCCCGACGGCGGCTACGCGCTGCCCGTGCCCGCCCCGGGCCCGTACGTCCTGGCCGCCCGCGCCGCGGGGCACGGCCCGCTCGCCCACTCGGCGACCCACACCGGCACCGGCCACCCGGTCGACCTCGACCTGTCCCTGCCGGGCGAGACGGTCTCCGCCTGACCCGTCCGGGACCGCTCTGCCGCACCCCCTGTCGCCCGCCGCGACCGGGGGTGCGGCAGCATGCGCGTACGACCGACGGACAGAACAGCGAGGCCCCCATGTCCCCGACCGCGACCCCGAGCCCCAGCCCGAGCCCGAGCCCCAGCCCGAGCCCGAGCCCGAGCC
>NZ_JAGGOO010000073.1 GCF_018614415.1 Streptomyces sp. ISL-12 | reverse complement strand
TACCAGGTAGCAGGCGTGGATGCCGGGGCGGGAGTCGATCAGGGTCATGTCGAGGTCGAAGCCGACGGTGGGGGTAGTCATGGGGTCCATTGTGGTGGGGGCGTGTCGCGGTCCCGTCGCTTCTAGGGCCTGTCGTTTGGATCAGGACGCAGGACATCGGCGGGACTTGTCCATGCCGGTGAGCGGGGTCTGGTGCGTGCAGCTGCAAGGCGGAGGAGGGAGTCGACGCGGAGCGTCGGCGAGTGACGACAACGCCGCAGATGCGCGTGCCAGACCCCGCGTCTGCGGCGTGATCCAAACGACAGGCCCTAGGCCCCGCTGCCCCTCACCGCGCCTCCGGCGGCCGCTGCCGGGGCATGTTCGGCCGGGTGCCGCCCGGCGGCGCCCCGAGCCGCCCCGGCACCACCGCCCCCTCCGCGGCCCGTCCCCCCGCGACCCCGCCCGCCTGGATGCCCAACGGCGCCGACCCCGTCCGGAACTCCACCATCCAGTCCGCCGTCTCCGCCCGCACCAGCTCCGTCACGTCCTCGGAGAACCGCCGCAGCACCAGCAGACACCGCTCCGCCGCCTCCCCGGCCGTCCCCTCGGCGGGACCGAGCACCTCCCGTACGCTCTCCGACGCCCAGTCGAACTGCAGCACCTGGAGCCGCCGCTGCACCGCCTGCGCCGTGGCCACGTCCCGCATCCAGCCGGACGTCACCCCGAAGTACCGGTCCGCTGCCACACACGCCACCCCGAGCAGCAGCGCCAGATACCCCCAGGGCGCGACCCCGCCCACCACCCCCGTCATGTCCAGCAACGGCAGCGCCGCCCCCGCGACCGCCCCCGCCGCCGCCCCGCCGCGCAGCACCCGCGCCCCCCGCCGCTTCCACGTCCGGTCCGCGAGGTACCACGCCGCCGTCTCCAGCGCCCCCCGCTCCACCCACCGGTACAGCTCGTCCAGACGCTCGGCCGGCCGCCCCCAGTCGCCGAGCGGAAAGGCCCGTCCCGTCAGGTCACCCGGTTCACCTTGACCCACCCGGCACTCCCCACTGATCAAACGTCACTGTTCGAACAAGCACTCTGCGTGACGACTCCGACGCGCCGGACCCTTCCTACCCCCCGATGGGTGGCGAAAGCCCCGGTATCACCGCTTTTCCGCCCGGAAGAGGTCGCTGATCAGGGACAGGGGTCACTGCCTCTCACTCGAAAGAGTGCTGGGGCGAGGGCCGCCCGGACCACGTAGGCTCGTGCCAAACGGAAAAGCCCACAGCGAAACCGCGCAACGAAACCGCGCAACGAAACGCACAGCGAAAACCGCAGCGACGACAGGAGCTGATCGTGATCCCCGGTGGTGGCCAGCCCAACATGCAGCAGCTGCTCCAGCAGGCCCAGAAGATGCAGCAGGACCTGGCCAAGGCCCAGGAGGAACTGGCGCGGACCGAGGTCGACGGCCAGGCCGGCGGCGGCCTGGTGAAGGCCACCGTCACCGGCTCGGGCGAGCTGCGCGGCCTCGTGATCGACCCCGAGGCGGTGGACCCGGAGGACACCGAGACCCTCGCCGACCTGGTCGTCGCCGCGGTCCAGGCCGCCAACGAGAACGCCCAGACGCTTCAGCAGCAGAAGCTCGGTCCGCTGGCCCAGGGTCTCGGCGGCGGGGGCAGCGGCATCCCGGGTCTGCCTTTCTAAGACGGCCCCCGGCCCCTTACCGTACGTACTGAAGGAACCCCAGGAAGGACGGCAGTCCGTTGTACGAAGGCGTGGTCCAGGACCTCATCGACGAACTGGGGCGGCTGCCCGGCGTCGGTCCCAAGAGCGCGCAGCGGATCGCCTTCCACATCCTCCAGGCGGAACCGACCGACGTACGGCGTCTCGCGCACGCCCTGATGGAGGTCAAGGCGAAGGTCCGCTTCTGCGCGACCTGCGGCAACGTCGCGCAGGAGGAGTACTGCAACATCTGCCGCGACACCCGCCGCGACCCCGCCGTCATCTGCGTGGTCGAGGAACCGAAGGACGTCGTGGCCATCGAGCGCACGCGTGAGTTCCGCGGCCGGTACCACGTGCTCGGCGGCGCGATCAGCCCGATCGACGGCGTGGGCCCCGACGACCTGCGTATACGGGAACTTCTCGCGCGGTTGGCCGACGGTACGGTCACGGAGCTGATCCTGGCCACGGACCCGAATCTGGAAGGCGAGGCCACGGCGACGTACCTCGCCCGCATGATCAAGCCCATGGGCCTCAAGGTCACCCGCCTGGCCAGCGGCCTCCCGGTGGGCGGCGACCTGGAATACGCGGACGAGGTGACCCTCGGCCGCGCCTTCGAGGGGAGACGACTCCTAGATGTCTGACGCCACGCTGCACGCGACCGACCAGAACCCGGACGACTTCGCGGTCCAGATCGCCGACCAGGTGGAGAGCTTCCTGGTCGCCGTCACGGAGGTCGCCAAGGGCGACGAACCGGCCTCCGCCGTCCCCTTCCTCCTCCTGGAGGTCTCCCAGCTCCTGCTGGCCGGCGGACGCCTGGGCGCCCACGAGGACATCGTCCCGGACGAGCGCTACGAGCCCGACCCGGGCCCGGAGCTGGACGTGGACGAACTCCGCGAGAACCTCGCCCGCCTCCTGGAGCCCGTCGACGTCTACTCCGAGGTCTTCGACCCCTACGAGCCCCGCAAGGCCCCCGTCCCGGCCCGCATCTCGGACGACCTGACCGACGTCATCACCGACCTGCGCCACGGCATGGTCCACTACCGCGCCGGCCGCACCACGGAGGCCCTGTGGTGGTGGCAGTTCTCCTACTTCTCCAACTGGGGCTCCACCGCGTCGGCGACCCTGCGCGCCCTCCAGTCGGTCGTCGCCCACGTCCGCCTCAACCAGCCCCTGGCCGCCCTCGACGGCCTCGACACCGACCAGGACCTCGGCGACGAGGCCCTGGAGGCGGAGGCCGGCCGGGTCATGGTGGAGGAGATCGCGGGCCCGCTGGGCCTGCGCCCGGTCAAGTAGCTCCCCACATCCCCTTCGCCACGGTCGTCACCCCGCCCGCCAGTGCCAGCCCGAGCACCAGCCACCGCGCCCGCCGCTCCGACAGCCGCCCGGCGAGCGCCCGGCCGATCAGCATGCCCACGGCCAGGGCGCCCGCGACCCACGTCCACTGCGCGCCGTCGAGCCCCGGCGTGCCGTGGGCCGCGACGGAGAAGACGTTGACGACGACGCCGTAGAAGAAGGCGTTCGGCACGAACTCCCGTGCCGTCCAGCCCGCGTTGACCGCGTACAGGGACATCGGCGGACCCCCGACCCCGGCGGCCGAGTTCATGACGCCGCCCATCGCCCCCGCCGCGACCGCGCCCCTGGTGCCGCGCAGGGCGTGGACGCGGGCGCCGCCCATGACGAGCAGTACGGCGACCGTCACCAGCGCGCCCATGATGATCAGGAGGGCCGGTTCGGGCAGGTGCCCGGTCAGCCAGGCCCCCACCGGCACGGTGCACGCCGACGCGACGCACAACGGCACCATCGCCCCCACCCGTACCCGCCGCCACCCCTCCGCCAGTCCGATCAGGCAGATCACCCCTGACGCGCAGTTGGCGAGGACGACCCCGTCCGCCGGCCCGAGCAGCAGCACCAGGGCGGGTACGGCGACCAGCGCGAACCCCATCCCCGTCAGCCACTGCACGGACGCCCCGAGCAGTACGATCCCGGCCAGCAGCACGTCGTCCATCGGCCGATCATCGCAGCGCGTCCCGCAGCCGGACAGGACACACGTAGGGCGCGGTCGCCGTGGGCCCGCTGTACCAGCGCAACGGCCGTGCGGAGCCACCGCCGGGATCCCCGAGCCCGTCGGCATCCCCCTCGACACCGAACCCCTCAAGGAGCCGGCCGACTGGACCCTTCCGCTTGTGAACGTGTGACCCACGGCACGTTCCGAGTGGCTCGCCGCAACCCTGGGCATGAGCCTGCCTGGACGACCGGGCGGACGGCAGGTCTCACCATGCGATATCGCAGGGGCCAAAACCGGACGCTCGTTAGACTGAGCCGACCGCAGTACATACACGTACGTGCGGAAAGAGACGGATTGAGCGAGGAGCGCACGTGGGCCTTGTCGTGCAGAAGTACGGAGGCTCCTCCGTAGCCGATGCCGAAGGCATCAAGCGCGTCGCCAAGCGGATCGTGGAAGCGAAGAAGAACGGCAACCAGGTGGTCGCCGTCGTTTCCGCGATGGGCGACACGACGGACGAGCTGATCGATCTCGCCGAGCAGGTTTCCCCGATGCCTGCCGGGCGTGAGCTCGACATGCTGCTGACCGCCGGAGAGCGGATCTCCATGGCCCTGCTGGCGATGGCGATCAAAAACCTGGGCCACGAGGCCCAGTCGTTCACCGGCAGCCAGGCAGGTGTCATCACCGACTCGGTCCACAACAAAGCCCGGATCATCGACGTCACGCCGGGTCGCATCAAGACCTCGGTGGACGAGGGCAACATCGCCATCGTGGCCGGCTTCCAGGGCGTCAGCCAGGACAGCAAGGACATCACCACGCTGGGGCGCGGCGGTTCCGACACCACCGCCGTGGCGCTGGCCGCCGCGCTCGACGCCGACGTCTGCGAGATCTACACCGACGTCGACGGCGTGTTCACCGCCGACCCGCGCGTGGTGAGCAAGGCGAAGAAGATCGACTGGATCTCCTTCGAGGACATGCTGGAGCTGGCCGCCAACGGTTCGAAGGTGCTGCTCCACCGGTGCGTCGAGTACGCCCGCCGGTACGACATCCCGATCCACGTCCGGTCCAGTTTCAGCGGGCTCCAGGGCACCTGGGTCAGCAGCGAGCCGATCAAGCAAGGGGAACAGCAGGTGGAGCAGGCCATGATCTCCGGTGTCGCGCACGACACCTCCGAGGCCAAGATCACGGTCGTCGGCGTGCCCGACAAGCCGGGCGAGGCGGCCACGATCTTCCGCACGATCGCCGACGCCCAGATCAACATCGACATGATCGTGCAGAACGTGTCCGCCGCCTCCACCGGCCTGACGGACATCTCCTTCACCCTCCCGGCGACCGAGGGCCGCAAGGCCATCGACGCCCTGGAGAACAACCGCTCCGGCATCGGCTTCGAGTCGCTGCGCTACGACGACCAGATCGGCAAGATCTCGCTGGTCGGGGCCGGGATGAAGACCAACCCGGGCGTGACCGCCGACTTCTTCAAGGCGCTCAGCGACGCCGGGGTGAACATCGAGCTGATCTCGACCTCCGAGATCCGCATCTCGGTCGTCACCCGCAAGGACGACGTCAACGACGCCGTGCGCGCCGTGCACACCGCCTTCGGCCTGGACTCCGAGAGCGACGAGGCCGTGGTCTACGGAGGCACCGGCCGCTGATGGCCGAAACCGAACGGTCCCCACGGACCGAACGGTCCCCACGGACCGATCCGTCCCCACGGGCCGGGAAGCCGACGCTCGCCGTCGTCGGCGCCACCGGCGTCGTGGGGTCGGTCATGCTCCAGATCCTGTCCCAGCACGCGGACATCTGGGGCGAGATCCGCCTGCTCGCCTCCCCCCGCTCGGCCGGCCGCAAGCTGGCCGTGCGCGGGGAGGAGACCGAGGTCGTCGCGCTCACCGAGGACGCCTTCGACGGGGTCGACGTCGCCATGTTCGACGTACCCGACGAGGTCGCCGAGCAGTGGGCGCCGATCGCCGCGGCCAAGGGCGTGGTCGTGATCGACAATTCGAGCGCCTTCCGGATGGACCCGGACGTGCCGCTGGTGGTGCCGGAGGTCAACGCGCACGCGGTGCGGATGCGCCCGCGCGGCATCATCGCCAACCCGAACTGCACGACGCTGTCCATGATCGTGGCGCTGGGCGCGCTGCACGCCGAGTTCGGTCTGCGCGAGCTGGTGGTCTCCTCGTACCAGGCGGTGAGCGGGGCAGGGCGGGACGGCGTCGAGACGCTGCGCCGTCAGCTCTCCCTGGTGGCCGGTACGGAACTGGGGACCAACCCCGGTGACCTGCGGCGGGCCGTCGGCGACGACACCGGTCCGTTCCCCGAGCCGGTCGCGCTGAACGTCGTACCGTGGGCCGGGTCGGCGCGGGAGGACGGCTGGTCCTCGGAGGAGATGAAGGTGCGGGACGAGTCCCGCAAGATCCTCGGGCTGCCGCAGCTGCCCGTGGCGGTGACGTGCGTACGGGTGCCCGTGGTCACCACGCACTCCCTGACCGTGCACGCCCGCTTCGAGGGTGAGGTCACCGTCGGCCGGGCCCGCGAGATCCTGGCCACCGCGCCGGGTGTCGTCCTCTTCGACAACCCCGCCGCCGGTGAGTTCCCCACGCCCGCCGACGCGGTCGGCACGGATCCGACCTGGGTGGGCAGGGTGCGCCGGGCGCTGGACGATCCCACCGCGCTCGAACTCTTCGTGTGCGGAGACAACTTGCGCAAGGGCGCGGCGTTGAACACCGCGCAGATCGCGGAGCTGGTCGCCGCCGAGCAGGCGTGAGAAGCCCCCGGCGGGGGCGAGAAATTACCAGCCGGTTTCACGTGAAACGTTTGTAGGATCTGTGTTAGCGATGTGATCCGGTCGTTGGTCCGGATCTATTGATCAATGACCGGGTGCCGTCAGAGGATTTCCTCCCCGCCGTCCGCAACCACGCGGACGGCGGGGAGCGTCTTTGCGGTCACCCCATCCGGGGCGCGGGGGCGCCGAGGCGCGGACGTGGGGACGTCCATGCCGTAGGGCACATAGGGGAAGAGCGGGACGCATGACGGCGAACGAGGCACCAGCGGGGGCACAGCCGGACGCGAGAGCGAACGAGGTGAACAAGGCGCTCGGCGCGTACAACCCTCATGGGGCGACGCGTGTCCAACTGGCGTGGCAGAGGTACTCGACTTGTCCCCCAAGCTCTTCGAGCAGGGGGTGCCCCCAGCGGCGGCACGCGGCACGGCCCTCCGGCCGACCCGTCGGCTCGCGCGTGCTCGCGCGGCCGGCGGCATGCCGGTGATCGCCCCCATGCCCGCAGCCCAGCCCGCACCCCTGCCGGCGCAGCGAGATGGTGCCGAGGACGTCGCGGCGGCGGGCACCACCGTCGACCACCTCACCGAGACGTACCGCACCCACTACCGGTCGCTGCTCGGCCTGGCCGCGCTCCTGCTCGACGACACCGCCTCCTGCGAGGACGTCGTACAGGAGGCGTTCATCCGCGTGCACTCGGCGCGCAAGCGGGTCCGTGACCCCCAGAAGACGCTGGCGTACCTGCGGCAGACGGTCGTCAACCTGTCCCGGTCGGCCCTGCGCCGCCGGATCATCGGCCTGAAGCTGCTGTCGAAGCCGATGCCCGACATGGCGAGCGCGGAAGAGGGCGCCTACGACCAGCTGGAGCGCGACTCCCTGATCAAGGCGATGAAGGGCCTCCAGCGCCGTCAGCGCGAGGTCCTGGTCCTCAGGTACTTCGCCGACATGACCGAGGCGCAGGTGGCCGAGACGCTCGGTATATCGCTGGGCTCGGTCAAGGCGTACGGTTCGCGTGGCATCGCCGCCCTCAGGCTGGCCATGGGGGAGCCGGCATGAGTGACGGCACCGGTGCGTCGCACGGACCGGACGGACAAGAGCGGAACCACTCGCACGCTGGGAACGGAACTGTGAACCACGGCCCCTACGAACTCGACAACGGGCAGGAACCTGCGCCCGGGGACGGGACCGAGGCCGGAGCGGAGCCCGCGGAAAGGGCTGGGGCGGAGGCCGGCGACGGGCTCGCGCCGGACGAGCTGGCCCTGCGCCGATTGCTCCACCAGGCCGTCCAGGAGGTGGAACCCCGCGAGGGCGCCCTGGAGCAGCTGCGCCGCGCGGTCCCCGCCCGACGCGCTCGCAAGCGGCAGGCCGCCGTGGGCATGGCCGCCGCCGCCCTCTTCATCGGCACCGCCGTCCCCGCCCTGGTCCACGTCTCCAACTCCACCGGTCCGGGCGCCGACCCGTCCGTGGCCGGCCACGCCTCCCAGGCGCAGGGCGGCGCCGGCCAGGGAAAGGACCCGGCCGGCGGGCAGAGCGCCACCGTCGGCTCCCCCGAGAAGGGCAAGGACAAGGGGGAGGCCGGGCAGAAGGAGAAGGACAAGGACAAGGAGACCGCCGCCGGCGGTGGAGCGGCCACCGGCGCCGACCCCTCGACCAGCAGCGGCACCACCACGGCCGCCTGTACGGCGGACCAGCTGGGTGCCGCCGTGGGCTCCAGCGCCGCACCCGACTCGACCGGCGTGGTCTACGGCTCCTTCCGGGTCAGCAACGTCTCCTCGGCCGGCTGCACCGTCGGCGGCCCCGGCTCGGTGAGCGTGACCGCCCAGGGCGCGGCGGACCCCACCAGGATCGGCACCGCGCGGCACGCGGCCGGGGACCCGGCGACCGGGCTGCCGGACCCGTCCCTGGAGGCCGGGCAGCTGCTGCTGGAGCCGGGCGGGGCGTACGAGGTGCGGTTCGCCTGGGTGCCCTCGGAGACGTGCCCCACCGGCGGGGGCACGGACGGCGGCACCGGGGACCCCTCACCGGACCCGTCGCCCACCGAGACCACCGGCACCGGCACCACCGACAACGCGAGCACCACCACCGGCACCACGCCCCAGCTGATCGCGGTGGACGCCCCGGCCGACGGCAGCGTGGCCGTGACGTACACGACGGAGACGGGTGCGGGCGCGGCGACGGCGACGGTGGCCAACGCCTGCGCGGGGACGGTGTACTGGACGGGCGTGCTGGCGGGGTCTTAGAGGTTCCCCGCGGGCTGCTTGTGCTGCTCGCCGGATCCCGGTCCGTCCGCCGCGGACCCGTCCGCCGCGGACTCGTCCACCGGGGCCAGCCCCAGCTCCGCGTCCCGGGCCAGCTCCACCTCGCGGCGCAGCAGCCGGAACCACATGAAGACCACGAAACCCACGAACGCGAACCACTCGGCGGTGTAGCCGAGGTTCTGGAACGCCTTCAGGTCCAGGCCGGAGTCCTGCGTCTCGCTGAGCGGCACGGCCCGCATCCCCGAGTCGCCCTCGTTGAGGGTGACGTACGCGTCGTACACGTCGTACGGCACGAGGTTCACCAGCGAGGCCGCGCTGATCGCGGCGGTCTGGCCGTCGGGGAGGCCGCCGCGGGCGCTGACGCCGTTGTCGCCCGGCGTCTCGGACGCCTGGAGCGCGCCGGTGACGGTGACCTCGCCGGTGGGCGGGGCCGGGGCCTTCGCCGGGTCCGCCTCGCCGGGCAGCCAGCCGCGTACGACGGGCAGCGCCCGGCCGTCGTCGGTGCGCAGCATCGTCAGGACGTAGTAGCCCTCGCGGTCGTCCAGGGTGCGGTCGGGGACGAGGAGCTGGTCGGCGTAGCGGCCGGTGACGGTGGTCTGGTGGTTGACGGTCGCCTTGTCCACCGGCAGCAGGTCGGCCAGCGGGCGGGCGGCCTGGGTCTGGGCCGCCTCGGCCAGCCGGTCCGCGGTGTGGTGGTCGTCGACCCGGTCCTCGAACCGGCTCAGCTGCCAGGAGCCCATGAAGACGCAGAAGGGGATCGCGAGCACGACGAAGACGTTGATCCCCCACCAGCGGGGCGTCAGCAGGAACCGGTACACGCCCTCAACGGTACGGGTTCGGATGCGCGCAACGGCCGCGGGGTCGGAGTTTTCCACAGGCTGGGGGCCGGATCTGCGGGAAGGCCGCCCGGCCGGGCAGTATGGGGCCATGAGTGAGAGCAACGGGTCCATGCCCGACTGGGAGAAGCGGTTCCGGGCGCCGAGGGTGTCCCTGCCGGACTGGGCGGAGGACGCGCCGGACCGCTCCCTGTTCGTGTCGAACGTGACGGGGACGTACGAGCTGTACGCCTGGGACCGGTCGACCGGCGAGCAGCGGCAGGCCACCGACCGTCCCAACGGCACGACGGACGGGGTGCTCTCGCCGGACGGCGCGTGGATCTGGTGGTTCGACGACAAGGACGGCGACGAGTTCGGCGTCTGGCGCCGCCAGCCCTTCGCGGGCGGCGCGGACGAACTGGCGGTGCCGGGCCTCGACCCCTCCTACCCGGCGGGCCTCGCCCTCGGCCGCGACGGCCGTACGGCGGTGATCGGCCGCTCCACGGACGAGGACGGTACGACGATCCACCTGGCGCGCGGTGACGACGGCCCCGTGGAGATCTACCGCCACCGCGAATCCGCGGGCGTCGGCGACCTCTCCCACGACGGTTCGCTGATCGCCGTCGAGCACACCGAGCACGGCGACGCGATGCACTCGGCGCTGCGCGTGCTGCGCCCCGACGGCACCAAGGTCGCGGAGCTGGACGACACCGAGGGCGGCACGCGGGAGCTGGGCCTGGAGGTGCTGGGCTTCGCCCCCGTCGACGGAGACACCCGCCTGCTCATCGGGCACCAGCGGCGGGGCCGCTGGGAGCCGCTGGTCTGGGACGTGGCGACGGGCGAGGAGACCGACCTCGCGCTGGAGCTGCCGGGCGACGTGAGCGCCGAGTGGTTCCCCGACGGCTCGGGCCTGCTGATCGTGCACAGCTTCGAGGCCCGCAGCGAGATGTTCCGCTACGACCTGGCGGCGCGCGAGCTGATCGAGATCCCCACCCCGGCCGGCATGGTCTCGGGGGCGACGGCCCGCCCCGACGGCAGCGTGGAGTACCTGTGGTCGTCGGCCGCCGAGCCGCCGGCGGTGCGGTCGACGTCCGGGCGCGTCGTCCTCGACCCCCCGGGCATGAAGTCGCCGGGCTCGGTGCCGGTGGAGGACGTGTGGGTGGAGGGCCCCGGCGGGCGCATCCACGCCCTGGTCCAGAAGCCGGCGGGCGTGACCGGGCCGCTGCCGACGGTCTTCGACATCCACGGCGGCCCGACCTACCACGACAGCGATTCCTTCGCCGCGGGCCCGGCGGCCTGGGTCGACCACGGCTACGCGGTGGTCCGGGTCAACTACCGGGGCTCCACCGGTTACGGCCGTGCCTGGACCGACGCCCTGAAGCACCGGGTCGGCCTCATCGAGCTGGAGGACATCGCCGCGGTCCGCGAGTGGGCGGTCACCTCCGGTCTCGCCGACCCCGCCCGGCTGATCCTCACCGGCGGTTCCTGGGGCGGCTACCTCACCCTGCTCGGCATCGGCACCCAGCCGGACGCCTGGGCCCTGGGCATCGCGGCGGTCCCGGTCGCCGACTACGTCACCGCGTACCACGACGAGATGGAGGCGCTGAAGGCCCTCGACCGCACGCTGCTGGGCGGCACCCCGGAGGAGGTCCCCGAGCGCTTCGCGGCGTCCTCCCCCCTGACGTACGTCGACGACGTGAAGGCCCCGGTCTACATCTCGGCGGGCGTCAACGACCCCCGCTGCCCGATCCGCCAGGTCGAGAACTACGTCAAGCGCCTGGAGGCCAGGGGAGCCGTCCACGAGGTCTACCGCTACGACGCGGGGCACGGTTCGTTGGTGGTCGACGAACGCATCAAGCAGCTGCGACTGGAACTCGACTTCGCAGAACGGCATCTGCCCCGCCCCTGAGGTCCTCGGGCAACCTCTCGGCGCACCGAGCGGGGCACACGTGGAGGGGTCCTTCGGGCGGGCCGAGCCGGGTGCGCGTAGAGGGGCCCTGCGGGCGGGCCGGTTCGGTGCGCGGCATCCGTGGCGTGTCGAGGGACCTCTCGGCGGACCGAGTCGGGCGGTGGGCGGGCACAGGCCGGGGGCCAGGGGGCGGAGCCCCCTGGCGGAGGTGACACGCAGGGCACCCAGCCCTACGCACCCAGCCCTACGCACCCAGCCCTACGCACCCAGCCCTACGCACCCACCCCTACGCCGGGCCCCCCCCCCCCCCCGCGGCCCCCGGGGGGAGGGCGGCACCCCCGTCCGGGGGGGGGCGGCCCCCCCGTTTCCCCCGGGGGCCCCCCCCCGCCCCCCCCCCGCGCGGCGGCCCCCCCCCCCCCCTTGCCGCACCCCCCAACACGCCCCCCGCC
>NZ_JAGGOO010000072.1 GCF_018614415.1 Streptomyces sp. ISL-12 | reverse complement strand
CGGCGGCCACGGCCCCGCAGCCCGCCCAGGGACCCCAGTCGGCCGTGCCCGGACCCGAGGCGGCCCCCGCCGGCCCGCCGCCCGCCACCGAGACGGAGCAGGAAGCCGACGGCCAGGTCCCGGCACCGCCGCAACCCGCCGCACCGACCGCGGACCCGGCCCCCGACCCCGCCGTCATGGTGCCCGCCCCCCGCGAGGGCGACCCGGCGCCGGCCGCGCCCGACCCCGTACAGCACGCGGACGACCTGGACACCCGGGCCGCCGAACAAGAAGACCAGGAAGACGCACAGGCAGTGAGCACGGCCCCCGTGGCAGAAGCGGTACGACAGCCCACCGGACCGGCCGCACCCGCCTACGACGACGCCGAGCGCGAGGCCGTGCTGAAGGTCATGCGCGAACGCCGGGACATCCGCAACGGCTTCCGCAGCGACCCCATCCCGCACGAGGTGCTGCTCCGCGTCCTGGAGGCGGCCCACACCGCTCCGTCCGTCGGCCACTCGCAGCCCTGGGACTTCGTCGTCATCCGCTCCGCCGAGACCCGGCGCGCGATGCACGAACTGGCGATGCGCCAGCGCGAGGCGTACGCCAAGTCGCTCCCCAAGGGCCGGGCGAAGCAGTTCAAGGAACTGAAGGTCGAGGCCATCCTCGACACCCCGGTCAACATCGTCGTCACCGCCGACTCGACGCGCGGCGGGCGCCACACCCTCGGTCGGCACACCCAGCCGCAGATGGCGCCGTACTCCTCCGCGCTCGCCGTCGAGAACTTCTGGCTCGCCGCCCGCGCCGAGGGCCTCGGCGTCGGCTGGGTCAGCTTCTTCGACGAGCGCGAGATGGTCCGCGCCCTCGGCCTGCCCGAACACCTCGACGTCGTCGCCTACCTGTGCGTCGGCTACGTCGACGAGTTCCCGGACGAGCCCGAGCTGATGCAGGCCGGCTGGTCCAAGCGCCGCCCGCTGTCCTGGGTCGTGCACGAGGAGACGTACGGCCGTCGCGCCCTGCCCGGCGAGGAGCCGCACGACCTGCTGGCCGAGACCGTCGCCCAGATCCGCCCGCTGGACGCGAAGGCGCTCGGCGAGGCGTGGGAGCGGCAGAAGCGGATGACCAAGCCGGCCGGCGCGCTCGGCATGCTGGAGATCATCTCCGCCCAGCTCTCGGGCCTGTCCCGGCAGTGCCCGCCGCCGATCCCGGAGCCCGCCGCCGTCGCGGTCTTCGCGGGCGACCACGGGGTGCACGCCCAGGGCGTCACCCCCTGGCCGCAGGAGGTCACCGCACAGATGGTGGCCAACTTCCTCGGCGGGGGAGCCGTCTGCAACGCCTTCGCCACCCAGGTCGGCGCCGAGGTGTGCGTCGTGGACGTCGGTGTCGCCGCCGACCTGCCCGCCACGCCCGGCCTGCTGCCCCGCAAGATCCGCCCCGGTACGTCCGACATGACCACCGGCCCCGCGATGACCCGCGAGGAGGCCAAGCAGGCCATCGAGGTCGGCATCGAGACCGCCCGCGACCTGGTCGCCGCCGGCAACAAGGCGCTGCTCACCGGTGAGATGGGTATCGCCAACACCACCGCGTCCGCCGCGCTGATCTCCGTCTTCACCGGCGCCGACCCGGCCGAGGTCACCGGCCGCGGCACCGGCATCAACGACGAGACCCTCGCCCGCAAGACCGAGGTGGTCCGCCGCGCCCTGGAGGTCCACCAGCCAGACCCGGCCGACCCGGTCGGCGTGCTCGCGGCGGTCGGCGGCCTGGAGCACGCCGCCATGGTCGGCCTGCTGCTCGGCGGCGCCTCGCTGCGTACGCCGGTCATCCTGGACGGCGTCAGCGCCGGCGCCGCGGCCCTCGTCGCCCGCGCCATCGCCCCCGAGGTACTGGCCGCCTGCATCGCCGGCCACCGCAGCGCCGAGCCCGGCCACGTCGCCGCGCTCAACAAGCTGGGCCTGCGTCCCCTGGTCGACCTCGACCTCCGCCTCGGCGAGGGCACCGGCGCGCTGCTGGCCCTGCCGATGGTGCAGAGCACGGCCCGGGCCATGCACGAGGTCGCGACGTTCGACTCGGCGGGCGTCACCGAGAAGTAGCCCGGCGCACGGCCGGGGTGGCGGCGGTCACTCGCCGCCACCCCGGCCGACTGCGTAAAATCGCACGTCAGGGCAGCTCCAGCGCCGCAGCGCCCACCGCACGCACCCTCCTGCCAGGACCTCCGCCAGGGTCCGGGCCAGGACCCCGCCAGGACGAGGAGCCGCACCCTCATGGCCGAACACCCCGCCTACCCCGTAGGCCTCCGCCTGACCGGCCGCCGCGTGGTCGTCCTCGGCGGCGGGCAGGTCGCCCAGCGCCGCCTCCCGGCCCTCGTCGCGGCGGGCGCGGACGTCCTCCTCGTCTCCCCGGAGGCCACCCCGTCGGTCGAGGCGATGGCCGACACCGGCGAGATCACCTGGGCGCGGCGCCCGTACGCGGACGGCGACCTCGCCGACGCCTGGTACGCCCTGATCGCCACCAGCGACCCGGAGGCCAACGCCGCCGCCTCCGCCGAGGCCGAACGGCACCGCGTCTGGTGCGTGCGCTCC
This sequence comes from Streptomyces sp. ISL-12, assembly GCF_018614415.1. Taxonomy (GTDB): domain Bacteria; phylum Actinomycetota; class Actinomycetes; order Streptomycetales; family Streptomycetaceae; genus Streptomyces. Next base: position 62,785 of record NZ_JAGGOO010000072.1, on the reverse strand, counting down.
GACGACGCCGACCGGGCCACCGCCTGGACCCCGGCGACCGGCCACAGCGAGGGCGTGACGGTCGCCGTCCTCACCACCAGCGCCCAGGGCCGCGACCCTCGCCGTACCGCCGCCATCCGTGACGCGGTCGTCGAGGGCCTGCGCGACGGCACCCTGGTCGCCCCGCACCACCGCACCCGCACCCCGGGCGTCGCCCTGGTCGGCGGCGGCCCCGGCGACCCCGACCTGATCACCGTCCGGGGGCGCCGCCTGCTCGCCGAGGCCGACGTCGTCATCGCCGACCGCCTCGGCCCCCGCGACCTGCTCGCCGAACTGCCGCCGCACGTCGAGGTGATCGACGCGGCGAAGATCCCGTACGGCCGGTTCATGGCCCAGGAGGCCATCAACAACGCCCTGATCGACCACGCCAAGCAGGGCAAGGCCGTCGTCCGCCTCAAGGGCGGCGACCCGTACGTCTTCGGACGGGGCATGGAGGAGCTCCAGGCGCTCGCCGAGGCCGGCATCCCGTGCACCGTCGTCCCGGGCATCTCCAGCTCCATCTCCGTGCCGGGCGCGGCCGGCATCCCGGTCACCCACCGCGGCGTCGCCCACGAGTTCACCGTGGTCAGCGGCCATGTGGCCCCCGACGACGAGCGCTCGCTGGTCGACTGGCCGTCCCTGGCCAAGCTCACCGGCACCCTCGTCGTCCTCATGGGCGTCGACAAGATCGGCAAGATCGCCGAGACCCTCGTCGCGCACGGCAAGTCCCCCGACACCCCGGTCGCCCTGGTCCAGGAGGGCACCACCGCGGCCCAGCGCCGGGTCGACGCCACCCTCGCGACCGTCGCGGAGACGGTCGTCGCCGAGGAGGTCCGCCCGCCCGCGGTCATCGTCATCGGCCCGGTCGTCGGCGTCGGCCCGCACGAAAGGGCGTGACGTGGCCGAACCCGTCCTCGTCACCGACCCCGACGACCCCCGCCTGCACGACTACACCGACCTGACCGACGTCGCCCTGCGCCGCCGCCGCGAACCCGCCGAGGGCCTGTTCATCGCCGAGGGCGAGAAGGTCGTCCGCCGGGCCGGGGACGCGGGTTACGAGATGCGCTCCATGCTCCTCTCGGAGAAGTGGGTCGACGTCATGCGCGACGTCATCGAGGAGGCCACCGCCCCGGTCTACGTGGTCTCCCCGGCCGTCGCCGAGCAGGTCACCGGCTATCACGTGCACCGCGGCGCCCTCGCCTCGATGGCCCGCAGACCGCTGCCCGCCCCCGCCGACCTGCTGCCCGGCGCCCGCCGCGTCGCCGTCTTCGAGGACATCGTCGACCACGCCAACGTGGGCGCCGCCTTCCGCAACGCCGCCGCCCTCGGCGTCGACGCGGTCCTGCTCACCCCGCGCTGCGCCGACCCGCTCTACCGCAGGTCCGTCAAGGTCTCGATGGGCAACGTCTTCCAGGTCCCGTGGACCCGCCTGGACTCCTGGCCGCACGACATCGAGGCCCTGCGCTCCGCCGGGTTCACCGTCGCCGCGTTCTGCCTGAGCGAGCGCGCGGTCACCCTCGACGAACTCGCCGCCCGCGACCACGACCGGCTCGCCCTGCTCTTCGGCACCGAAGGCGACGGCCTCACCCCCGAGGCGCTCGCCGCCGCCGACGAACACGTCCGCATCCCGATGGACGCCGGAGTCGACTCCCTCAACGTGGCCGCCGCCTCCGCCGTGGCCTTCTACGCCACCCGACCGCGCCCGGCCTGATCCTGCCACGCCGCCGGATCGCGTCCGGCCTGATCCTGCCACGCCGCCGGATCGCGTCCGGCCTGATCCTGCTACGTCACCGGGCCGCGCCCGGCCCGATCTGCTACGTCACCGGGCCGCGCCCGGCCTGATCCGGTACGTCCGTCCGCACCTGCTGCGCCCGTACGCCGCCGCCGGGCCGGTCGTCGCCGAGTCCGCGTGACGGCCCCTGGCAGCCCTGTGCCGCCGCGATGGCCAGCGCCACCAGCAGCGTCACCACGACGAACACGAACAGCCGCTGGCGCAGCAGCCGGGGGTTGGCGGGCCGCAGCCCGGTCCCCGTGGTGCGCGGCCCGTTCCGGCCGGCCCCGCTGCGCGGCGCGGGACGGCTTCCGTCACCGCTGCCGGGCCGGGTGTTGCGGGAGGCCGGCGTGGGCCGCGCACCCGACCGGGAACCCGTACCGCCACCCGACCGGGGAGCCGGCGTGCCGCCCCGCGCGGGCGTGCCCCCGCGCGACGGGCTGCCGTCCCGGGCGGAACCGCCGCGTGACGGCGTCACCCCCCGCGCCGGCCCGGACCCGCGGGTCCCGCCAGACCCGCGTGTACCGCCAGACCCACGGGACCCGACCGTGTTCCGCGTCCCGCCCGTGCCCCGGGGCACGGGAGTGCCCGAGGGGCCCGGCCCCTGCGGACGCCGCCGCTCACGCTCCGGGTAGGTGTCGGCGAGCTGACCCGTGGGCCGGTCCGCCTCTCCCGCGCGCGGAGCGGGCGGCCGTACGTCCGGCAGGCCCTGGGCCTCGCGGGCGGCGATCTCCTTGAGCCGCAGCGACAGTTGCAGGGTGCTGGGCCGCTCCTCGGGGTCCTTCGCCAGACACGCCCGCACCAGCGGGGCCAGCGCGTCCGGCACGCCGTGCAGCTGCGCCTCCTCGTGCACCACGCGGTACAGCATCACTTCCGAACTGCCGTGCCCGAAGGGCGAGTCGCCCATCGAGGCGTACGCCAGGGTCGCGCCGAGCGAGAACACGTCCGTCGCCGGGGTGACCGCCGCGCCGCGGACCTGCTCGGGGGCGAGGAACCCGGGGGAGCCGACCGCCGTGCCGACGTGCGTGAGCGTGGAGGCACCCGTCGCCCAGGCGATGCCGAAGTCGATGATCCGGGGACCCTTGGGGGAGAGCAGGATGTTGGAGGGCTTCAGATCCCGGTGCACGACCCCCGCCTCGTGCACCGCGACCAGCCCTTCGGAGAGCGCGGCCCCCACGGCGGCGACATCGGCCGCGCCCAGCGGCCCCTCGTCGGCGACCTTGTCGTGCAGCGACGGGCCGGGCACGTACTGCGTGGCGAACCACGGCCGGTCCGCGTCCAGGTCGGCGGCGACCAGCCGCGCGGTGCACCCGCCCCTGATCCGCCGGGCCGCCGAGACCTCACGGGCGAACCGCGAACGGAACTCCTGGTCCTCCGCCAGATCCGGCCGGATGACCTTCAGCGCGACCCGCTGCCCCTTCTTGTCGGAGCCCAGGTAGACCACGCCCATTCCACCCGCGCCGAGCCGCCTGTGAAGCCTGAACGAGCCGACGACGCGCGGGTCCTCGCGCCTCAGGCGCATCATCGCCATGTTCATCCCCGCTGCCCGGTCCCTGTGACGAGCCACAGCTTACGTTTCCACAGCCGCCCGCGCGCAGAGGCCGCGCCCTCCGGGGCCGATCGATTGTCAGTGCCGGGTGGGAGAATCGAAGGGTGGTCAGGAAAGGGGCGAACTGGCCGGATTCGGTGCCGGCCGGGGTCTCAACAGGCCGCAGGGGAAGGGGGATTGACTCCATGAAAGGTGATCGTGTGGAGATAGTCGTGGACGCGGGCGACACGACACGGACGTACGAGGTGGTGGCGAGCCGGGCGGGGCGCCGGGTGGAGACGGCGGTGCGCCGAGGGGTGGTGGAGGTGAGCGAAGTCACGCGCAACGGCTCGGTGGTGCGCACGGCGCGGTTCATGGCCAACCGGGTGCTGGCCCTGGTCGAACAGCCGGTGCCCCGGGAGGACAGCTCGGAGAAAGCGGGACAGACCGGGTGAGGGGCCGTGTGCCCCCTCGGGGATGACCCCGAGACCCCGGCCGTCGTCTCCACCCACGGGAGTACGCCCCAGGTGGGGGCTCATCCTCCGGGAGGCCCGGCAATCGGTACGAGGGCATGACGTGTGCCGGGGGCCGGACGCCTAGATTTGAGGTCAAGCGGCGGGTGCAGCACTCGTCCCCCGAGGTCAGACGCCCGCCGCTGCCAGGCAACAACGGAACAGGTCAGGAGAGGGACCATGGCCCAGACGGCACCGCGGACGCTGGTCCGCACGCTGGAGCGCGGGGCGTACGCCGCCCCGTTCCGCACCCGTCGCCAGGGCCGTCGCCATCCACTGGTGGCGACGCTCATGGCCCTTCCCCTGGCGGCCCTGCTCCTCCTCGTCTTCGACGGGTGGGAGACGGTGGCCACACAGGCGTCGTCCGTGGGTGTGATGCTGGGGCGCTGAGCGGCGACCCCAGGCCCGGAAGAGCGGTCCGGGCGGGGACATCCATCCATGAAACCCCGTGGGGACGGGGGTGCGGCGGACGGCACAGATGCCGGCGCAGCTGGGGAGCTGCGCCGGCATTGCCCTGCCCGCAAACCTCGGTCAGGGCCGGAACAGGACGGGCACAGCGCACCGTCGGCCCCCCGCACCTCAGGCGGGCGTCCCAGGCCGGAGCCGCCCCCCCGCCGGACCCACCCCGTACGCACCCCGTGACGACGGCGTGGCGCCTACCTCGGCCGTCCCGCTCCAGACCCACCCCCGTACGCTCACCCCGTGACGACGGCCCCCCTGCTCCCCGCCCTGACCGCCCGGGTCCGGGCCGCGGCCCATTCCCGTACCCCGGCCTGCCGCTCCTGCGGCGCCGCCACGCTGGCCGACCGGCCGGACGGGACCGTCGTCCGGCACGGGGACGTCGTCGCCAAGGCGCACGCCCCGGACACCGACCCCGGGGCGCTGGCCCACCGTCTCGCTCTCGCCGCCCGCCTCCCCGGCATCCTCCTGCCCCCGCTCGCCCCGGCCCCCGCCGACCTGTACGGACGGCTGGTGACCTGCTGGCCGTACGGCACACCCGTGGACCCGGAGGACCCCGACGCCGCCCCCTGGGAGGCGGCCGGCGCGCTCCTCGCCCGCCTCCACCGGGCCCCCGCCCCCGCCGCCCTCCCGCTGATGCGCGGTCCGGCCAAAACCGCCGCCGCCCTCGCCCGCCTGCGGGAGACCGCGCCCCACCACCCCGGCACCGCCCCCGTCCTGCGCGCCTGGACCGCGCTGCCCGCCTGGGCGCGCGGCGCGGGCCCCATGCCGGACACCAGCACGCCGTGCCACGGCGACTTCCACCTCGGCCAGCTCGTCCGGCACCCCGCGCCCGACGGCCCGTGGCTGCTGATAGACGTCGACGACCTCGGCCGGGGCGTACCGTCCTGGGACCTGGCCCGCCCGGCCGCCTGGTACGCCTGCGGGGTGCTGACGTCCGACGAGTGGACCCGCTTCCTGGCCGCCTACCGCGCCGCCGGCGGCCCGGCCGTCCCGCCGGACGGCGACCCCTGGCCGGCCCTGGACGTCCCGGCCCGCGCCCTCACCGCCCAGACCGCCGCCCGCGCCCTGGCCAAGGCGGCCCTGGCGGACCGGCAGCTGGACGACGTGGAGCGGGCCCTGGTCGACGCCTGCGCGCGCATGGCCGCCGTTCCCGCGCGCGTCCCCGGGAGTTGAGGGACAGTCACGCCGAGTAGGGTGCAACCGACCGCAGCCGGACAGAGTCTGTCCTGGCGAAACACGAAGCAGGACCTACCGGCGAGGAGTTGAGCCGACCATGCAGTGTCCGAAGTGCCACGCACCGATGCACACGTACAACCGCAACGGCGTCCAGATCGAGCAGTGCAGCGGCTGCCGCGGGATCTTTCTCGACTACGGCGAGCTGGAGTCGCTGACCCGCCTGGAGGCCCAGTGGTCCCAGCCGGCCCCGCCGCCCCCGCCCGCCCCGCAGGCCTACCCCGCCGCCCCGGCCCCCGCCTGGGGCGCGCCGCACGGAGGCCACGGCCACCACCACGGCCACCACCGCAACAAGGGCTTCGGCCACATGCTGTTCTCCAGCTGACAGCCGGCAGACGACGGACGACGAAACCCCCGGCCGTAGAGACGGCCGGGGGCTTCAAGTGGTGGACGATACTGGGATTGAACCAGTGACCTCTTCCGTGTCAGGGAAGCGCTCTCCCGCTGAGCTAATCGTCCGGGAGTACTGCGAGTACTGCGTGCGCGATACTGGGATTGAACCAGTGACCTCTTCCGTGTCAGGGAAGCGCTCTCCCGCTGAGCTAATCGCGCGGGGATCCTAGCGGATCAAGGTCCGTGCGGACCAGTGGACGATACTGGGATTGAACCAGTGACCTCTTCCGTGTCAGGGAAGCGCTCTCCCGCTGAGCTAATCGTCCTTGGAGGTGGAGACGGGATTTGAACCCGTGTAGACGGCTTTGCAGGCCGTTGCCTCGCCTCTCGGCCACTCCACCAGGAGTGTAGGGGATCTTGTGGAACCCCTGTTCCTGCGAGCGGACGACGAGGCTCGAACTCGCGACCTCAACCTTGGCAAGGTTGCGCTCTACCAACTGAGCTACGTCCGCCTGTCGTTTCGGTCCGCTTGCGCGTCCCGGCGACGTGTTGAACTCTAGCGGATTCCGGAGCCAGTACAAAAACGCGTTTGCGCAGCGTGCTGCGCTGCCCCCGCTCGCTTGCCTGGTCAGGGTGGGCGGAAGGACACGTTCGGGTCACCTCGCGGTCACCCCGCCTAGACTCGGCCATGTGTCCGATCTTCCGCCCCTGGCCCGTTTCGGCGACCGGATCGCCACCGGTCTCCTCGACGTCACGACCGATCTCGCCGCACTGGAGTCCAGCGGGTTCTGGGCGGTCTGCGCGGACTTCGAGGGCCGCCTGACCTGCGCCCGTTTCGCGGAGGTCCGCGAAGCGCCGGTGCCCGCGCCCCGGCCGGGACGGTGGCGCGGACCCGCCGTCGGCGACTGGGCGTCCTCGCTGGATCACCACGCGTACACGAGCGCCGTACGACGCATCCGCGCGCACATCGCGGCCGGCGAGGTCTACCAGGCCAACCTCTGCCGCGTCCTGTCCGCGCCCGTCCCGCCCGACGCCGACGTGGACGCCCTCACCGCGCTGCTGGCCCGCGGGAACCCGGCGCCCTACGCGGGAACCCTCCGGCTTCCCGGGCACGGGGTGGAGGTGGCCACCGCCTCTCCCGAACTGTTCCTGCGCCGCGCGGGACGGACGGTGGAGTCGGGGCCGATCAAGGGCACCGGCCGCACCGAGGCGGACCTGCTGGAGAAGGACCACGCCGAGAACGTGATGATCGTGGACCTGGTCCGCAACGACCTCGGGCGGGTCTGCGCGACCGGCAGCGTGACCGTGCCCGACCTGTGCGCGGTGGAGAAGCACCCGGGGCTGGTGCACCTCGTGTCGACCGTACGGGGCGAACTGCGGACCGGCGCCGGCTGGCCGGAGCTGCTCACCGCCACCTTCCCGCCCGGCTCGGTCACCGGCGCGCCCAAGGCGAGCGCCCTCAGGATCATCGAGGCGCTGGAGACCGCGCCCCGCGGCCCGTACTGCGGGGGCGTCGGCTGGGTCGACGCCGACCGGGGCACCGGCGAGCTGGCCGTCGGCATCCGGACCTTCTGGATCGACCGGGCCGAGGGCCTGCTGAAGTTCGGCACCGGAGCCGGGATCACCTGGGGCTCGGACCCGGAGCGGGAGTGGCGGGAGACCGAGCTGAAGGCGTCCCGGCTGCTCGCGGTAGCGTCGGGGAGGTACGAAGCGATCGGGGAGGGGCCGGGAACATGAAGATCTGGCTGGACGGCGGGCTGCGGGACGCGGAGTCCGCCCGGGTCTCCGCCTTCGACCACGGACTGACCGTGGGCGACGGCGTCTTCGAGACCGTGAAGGCGGTGGACGGGCGCCCCTTCGCGCTGACCCGGCACCTGGACCGGCTGGCCCGCTCGGCAAGGGGCCTCGGCCTGCCGGAGCCCGACCTCGACGAGGTGCGCCGCGCCTGCGCCGCCGTACTGGAGGCCAACCCCATGCCGCTCGGCCGGCTGCGGATCACCTGCACCGGAGGACACGGCCCGCTCGGTTCCGACCGCGGCGAGCACGGCCCCACCCTGCTGGTCGCCCTCGGCGCCACCGCCCGCCGTCCCGACTCCACGGCCGTGATCACCGTCCCCTGGACGCGCAACGAGCGCGGCGCGCTCACCGGCCTGAAGACCACCTCGTACGCCGAGAACGTCGTCGCCCTCGCCCGCGCCCGTGAACAGGGCGCCTCCGAGGCGCTGTTCGCCAACACGGTGGGGCGGCTGTGCGAGGGCACCGGGTCGAACGTCTTCGTCGTCCTCGACGGGGAGATCCACACCCCGCCGGTCGCCTCCGGCTGTCTCGCGGGCATCACCCGCGCCCTGGCCGTCGAGTGGACCGGCGCCGTGGAGTCGGACCTTCCGCTGGACGTCCTGGAACGCGCCGACGAGATCTTCCTGACCTCCACGCTGCGCGACGTCCAGGCCGTGCACCGGGTCGACGGCCGGGAACTGCCGGGCGCCCCGGGGCCGGTGACGGCCAAGGCGATGCGGATCTTCGCGGAACGGTCCGGCGCCGACCTCGACCCCTGACCGGCACGGACCGACCGTCAAAACCGGCTGCTCCCAGGCGGTCGCGCGGGGTAGAACACCCCTGATGACCACCACCCTGCGGCCGACCGAGCCGCTTCAGCGCGCCGCCGACGGAACGCGTTCACGCTACTACCAGGTGTGCGTGAACAGCCGCCCCGTCGGCGCGGTCCACCTCGGCACCTCTCCCGCCTTCGGCGACGCGGTCGCCGTCATCCACGACCTGCGCGTCGACGAGGCCGACCGCCGGCGCGGCCGGGCCACGGTGGCCGCGCTCGCGGCGGAGGAGGTGGCGCGCGGCTGGGGCTGCGGACAGCTCACCGTCACCGTCCCCGCGGACGCCGGGGCGGCCCTGCGGCTCGTCGAGTCGCTCGGCTACCTGCCGCGCAACCGCGGCATGGAGAAGCGGCTCGGGGACACCCCGCCCGCCCTGCCGGCGGGCAGCCGTCCGCGGCCGATGACCCGGGCGGAGTTCGACGCCTGGTGGGCCCACGAGTCCGAGCAGTACGCGCGGACCTGGATCGAGCGGGGCATACCCGAGGACGTGGCGTACGCCAGATCCCGGCACGACCACGAGACGCTGCTGCCGCGGGGGCCCGAGACCGAGGACATGCTGTTCAGCGTGCTGGAACACGAGGGCGAGCGGGTCGGCACGCTGTGGCTGGCGCTGCGCCCCGAGTCCGCGTACGTCTACGACGTCGAGGCCGACGCCGCCCACCGGGGCCGGGGGCACGGCCGGTCGCTGCTGCTCCTCGCGGAGACGCAGACGATCACCGCCGGACGCCGGCTGCTCGGCCTCAACGTGTTCGCCGGCAACACCCCGGCCGAACGGCTGTACGAGTCGCTAGGCTACGAGACGACCCGGTACACCTTCTACAAGCCGTTGCTGTAGGCGCGGGCGAGGGGACCGGCGTCAGCCCAGCAGCCGGTCCGCGATCTCCTCGACGCGGGCGCGGAGCCCCTCCTGGCTCTTGCCGCCGTCGAGCCGCTCGCCGTCGATGACGTACGTCGGGGTCCCGGTCACGCCGATCGCCTTGCCTTCGGCCTGGTCGGCGTCGACGACCAGGATGTGCCGGCCGTCGATCAGGGCGGTGTCGAACTCCTCGGCGTCCAGGCCGAGCTCCCGGGCCACGTCGACCAGGAGGGCCTCCCCCCGGCGGTCCAGCTCGTCCAGCCGGCCGAGCACCGCTTCGACGTACGCCCAGCCCTGCCCCTGCACGGCGGCCTCCTCGGCGGCCTGCGCGGCGGCGAAGGCGTGCTTGTGCTTCTCCAGCGGGAAGTGCCGCAGCCGCAGCTCCAGGCGGTCCCCGTAGCGGGCGCGCAGGGCGTGCAGGTCGTGCAGGGAGGTCCGGCAGTCCGGGCACTGGAGCTCACACCAGACGTCGAGGACGGGCGTGGCGGGGACGGCGGGGGAGGAGTCGCTCATGCGACCAGTGTCCCAGCCCCGCTCCCGACCTCCCCATCCCGCCCGCACCGGCGAGCACCGGGCCCAGGGACCTGAGGAGGAGGCGCCCCCGAGGCGACCCGGAGATGTCCCTGATGTCGGGCCGGAGCATGGCCGCACCGGGTGGGGACGGTGCAGGATGGAAGGGACGAAAGTGCCTGCCCGACGGCGCCCGAGCCCTGGAGGACCGGATGATTGCCGAGACCGTCTGTTCCGCCGTGTCCGCGGCCGGCCTGGGCATCGCGGCGATCACCGCGTACCGCAGGCGCTTCCTGGCGGCGGTCCGCGTCGCCGCCTACTCGCTGATACCCGTCGGCCTGGTGATGACCGGCGTCGTCGAGTGGCTCGCCGACACCGCCTTCAGCCCGATGGCCTGGGCGGGCTTCGCCGTGCTGGGCCTGGCGTGGCTGCTGTTCATGGTCACGCGCGTCGTGGAGCGCCGCCGCGGCGGCACCCGCCCCACCCGCAAGGAGCGCAAGGAGGCCGCCCGGGCAGCCGCCCGGCAGGGCGCCGTGGCCCCGGGAGCCTCGGCGCCCTCACTGGGCGCCGGTTCCGCCCCGCGTCCGGCGCCGGCCCGCCCTGCGGGCAAGCCCCGGTCGGAGGACGACTTCAGCGACATCGAGGCCATCCTGAAGAAGCACGGCATCTGAGACCGTCCGCCCACCGTCGGGGTTCACCGCCCCGCTCGCCCCTCGCCCCTCGCCGCTCGTTCCGCCGAAACGGCCCCGTTTCTCTGAAACGACACAGTGAGCTGGCGAAACGTCCGGAAATGATCACAACTCGAAGCGAAGATCATGTATTCCGGCGAACACCGGTGCCTTGCGGGCGTGTTGATCGCGTCGGGCTCCGAACTGCGTCATCATCGCCGCGAGATGCTGGACACGACACAGCTGGACACCACAGAGAGCGATACCGCCTCCCGGCCCCAAGAGCCACGCGGATGCCTCTTCGCCCTTTCCCAGCCACCGCTGATGATCTTCCTTGCGGTGATCGGGTTCCTGCTGCTCATGGCTTCGCTGCACGACCTGCTGTTGCTGTGAGCCGTACCCGCGTTCCCCGGCGCCACCCGCCGGGGGCGCGTCGGGACCGTGTCCGGGGGAAGCCTTCGGGCCGCCCTGGGGAGCCCCCGGGCCGGCTCAGCCCGCCGCTTCCTTGCGCCGCGCCCGGTAGGCCGCCACGTGCAGCCGGTTGCCGCAGGTCCGGCTGTCGCAGTACCGCCGTGAGCGGTTGCGCGACAGGTCGACGAAGGCACGCCGGCAGTCGGGCGCCTCGCAGCGCCGCAGCCGCTCCCGCTCCCCGGCGACCACGAAGAAGGCCAGGGCCATCCCGCAGTCGGCCGCCAGATGATCGGCGACGGAGGCACCGGGAGCGAAGTAGTGGACGTGCCAGTCGTAGCCGTCGTGGTCGGTGAGCCGGGGGGTGGTGCCCGCGGCGGCGACCAGTTCGTTGATCAGGCCGGCGGTGGCGCGGGTGTCGGAGGCCGCGAAGGCGGAGGCGAACCGGCCGCGCACCTTGCGCACCGCCGAGAGGTCGAACTCCGAGAGCACGCCGACATCGCTGATCTTGTGGTTCCGCACGAAATCCGTGAGGGCGGCGACATCCGGCAGCCCGTCCGGCGACGACTCGTCCTCCGGTGCGGTGTTCACCAGATCCACCACGGTGTCGAGGGCGCACCGGGTGTCGTGGGTGATCAGCACGTTTCGCTCCCTGGCCTGGGGACGGGCGGGCGCCCGCGGATGCTGGCCGATGGTAGTGGCATCCGCGGTCGGCCGTACGGCCCCGATGCCGCCTCTCGTGCCCGCTCCGTGCCCGCCCGCTCCGCGGCCGTCCGTTCCGTGCACGTCTGTGTCGTGCCCGCCGTCTCTCGTGCCCGTACAACGGTGGCGGCCCGGCCGTGGTTCCCGCAGGAGTACGCACACCGGCGCCACCCCGCGGTGGTCCGCGGCGGCGACGCCGGTGTGTGTGCCGTATACGGCTGTCCCGGCCCGGTCCGTCACCCCGAGTCGACGGCGCCGGGCGGTTCGGGGGTCTCGCCCTAGCTTTCCGCCAGGATGTGCGAGAGTTCCTGATCGAGGTCGAAGTGCCGGTGTTCCGTGCCGGGCGGCACGGCGGCGTCTGTGCGCTTCAGGAAGGACTCCAGAGCCCGCGCCGGGGCTTCGAGCAGGGCCTCGCCCTCCGGAGAGCTCAGGGCGATGCACACGACGCCCTGACCGTGACTGCGCGACGGCCAGACACGGACGTCGCCGGTGCCGGTGGGGCGGTGCAGCCCCTCGGCGAGGAGATCACGGGCGAACACCCACTCGACGGTCTCCTCGGCTCCGGTGTGGAAGGTGGCGTGCACGGCGTAGGGATCGGCCGTGTCGTACCGCAGGCCTGCGGGGACAGGCAGGGAGGACTCGCTCGACACAACGAGGCGCAGGTGCAGCTCGCAGCTGACCGTGGTGTTCATAAGCGCCAGGGCCTTTCGCTCAGTGTGCGCTCGGGGATTCGCACGTCGGCGAAATCGACATGCCACCTACGGTGCCGTTGTAAACCCCTCTGAGTGTTTTGCGTGCCTTTACGTACCCCTTCCGGCCGAGGAATCGCGGGCAGGCTGCGTCCATTCCGGTGACTCGTTTCGCTCCGGTAGGGTTTGGCCGTATGAACACGGGGCGTAGCGAGCCGGTCGAGGTGGCCGTGATGGCGGACGGGACGAAGGCGGACAAGGCGGAGGACGAGCGAAGCCTCGGGTCGCGGGCGCCGGAATTCGTCAAGGCGCGCCGCGTGCTGCACATGAGCTGGCAGGTCGGGGTCTTCGTCGTCGGTCTCGCGGTCGTGGTGGCCGGCGTCATCATGCTGCCGCTGCCCGGACCCGGCTGGGTGGTGATCTTCGGGGGCATGGCGATCTGGGCCACCGAGTTCGTCTGGGCCCAACTGGTGCTGCGCTGGACCAAGCGGAAAGTGACCGAGGCTGCGCAGCGGGCACTCGACCCCAAGGTGCGGCGGCGCAACATCATTCTCACGGTGATCGGCCTGGTGATCATCGGGGCGATCGCCGGCTTCTATCTGTGGAAGTTCGGCCTGGTGATGCCGTGGAAGATCGAGGACCAGTGAGCTGAGCCGAGCGGGGCCCCGGGGCGTTTCGGGGCCTCTGTGCGAGCGGGTGGCTGGTCACGGGCACCCCCTGACATGCGGTAATGTTCTTTCCGCACCCGGGCGATTAGCTCAGTGGGAGAGCGCTTCGTTCACACCGAAGAGGTCACTGGTTCGAACCCAGTATCGCCCACCGGGATCATCAGGCGGCCCGGCTCACGATCGTGAGCCGGGCCGCTTCGTCGTTGTGGCGGCCACGCAACGGCTTGGCCGGCCTTCATCCAACCGTGACCTTGCCGTGCGGCCGACCGGCCCGGTCCGGCGCCGTTCGGTCCGTCGACCGCGCGACGCGGACCTGGGTTTTCTCGGCCGACGCGCGCCGTCGCGGTGGCGGCCGGGGTGTCGCGGCCCGGCCGCCACCGCACATCAATTCCTGTCCGAATCATTGACGCGCCCCTGGGCCCTCCGTACCTTGTGCCAGCAAGCGCTTACTTGAAACGATTCATGGGGCGAACGCAACGTCGCGGGGAGGCTCATATGCAGCAGGGCGGGAATGTCGAGGGGCGGGTCGGAAGGCGGACGGTCCTCAAGGCGACGGGGGCCTCGCTGGCCGTCGCGGGGCTGGCCGCGACGGCCACCGCGTGCGGGGGCGGCAGCGGCTCGGGCGATGGCACGGTGACGATCCGTTATGCCTGGTGGGGCGGCGAGCCGCGGGCCATCGCCATCAAGAAGACGATCGCCCTCTTCGAGAAGAAGTACCCGAAGATCAAGATCAAGCCGGAATTCACGGACTACGAGGCGTTCTGGGAGAAGTTCCAGACGCAGGCCTCCGGTGGAAATCCGCCGGACGTTTTCCAGAATTCCGTCACCTTCCTGCGCAAGTACGACAAGCGCGGTGTCCTGATGGACCTCAAGACACAGGCCGACGCGGGACATCTCAGCCTGGAGAACTTCCGCAACAATGTCCTGACCGTCGGTCAGGTCGACGACAAGCAGGTCGGCATACCCGTCGGCGCCAACACCATGGCCCTCGTCATCGACCTCAAGGCCTTCAAGAAGGCGGGCCTGGAGCCGAAGCTGGGCTGGACCTGGGACGAGTACTTCGACGCGCTCCAGACGATCCAGGACAAGCTGAAGATCGCCGGTGACACCGGCTACTTCAGCATCATGTACCTCTACGACCTGTATCTGCGCCAGAACGGCAAGGCCTTCTACACCGAGAGCGGCCTCGGCTTCACCGAGGACGACCTGACGCAGTGGTGGGAGGACGGCTACAAGCGCGTACGGTCCGGGCTCGTCGCCGACCCGAAGAAGATCGAGCAGGTCAAGCCCAAGTCGGGCCTCTCGGCGGGGCTCGCCGCGGGTGAGTTCACCTGGGACAACTTCTCCATCCGCTACGAGGGCGAGGGCGAGTCGGACTACGGGCTCGCGCCGATCCCGACCACGAACGGCAAGGACACCGGCCAGTACCTCGGTTCGCTCATGCTCAGCGCCTTCACCGGCACCGAGCACCCCAAGGAAGTCGCCCAGTTCATCGACTTCATGGTCCACGACCCCGAGGTCGGCAAGATCATGGGCTACGACCGGGGCATTCTCGCCACCAGCGAGCAGTACGAGGCGTTCACCCCCACCGACGACAACAACAAGGGCGTCAAGGCGTACGAGGAGGAGGTCGCCGCCGCCGGGCTGCTCGGGAAGATCACCCCGCACCCGTCCGGCTCCGATGTCATCGAGGCGGCGTTCCTGCGCATCGGCGGTGAGGTCGCCCAGGGCAAGGCCAAGCCGGCCGACGCCGCCAAGACGCTGTTCAACGAGGCCAAGGCCGCTTTCGCGGGCTGAGGGGACGTACGACCATGACGCTCGTCAAGGAAGCGCCCGCACCCCCGGCCGGGAAGCGGTCCGCCGCTCCCGCGGCCGGGCGGCGCGGGCGGCGCCGCGAGAACCTCGCCGGCTACCTCTTCATGTCGCCGTGGCTCGCCGGATTCGTGCTGCTCACGGCGGGGCCGATGATCGCGTCGCTGTACTACGCGTTCACCAGCTACAACCTGTTCACGCCGCCGCAGTGGGTGGGGCTGGACAACTTCACCACGATGTTCCAGGACCCGCGCTGGCAGAAGTCGGTCGAGGTCACCCTGAAGTACGTCGTCGTGGCCACCCCGCTGAAACTGCTGCTGGCGCTCGGCGTCGCGATGCTGCTCGCGCAGAAGCGGCGCGGACAGGGGCTGTACCGGGCCGCGTTCTACATGCCCTCGCTCATCGGCGCCAGCGTCTCGGTGGGCTTCGTGTGGCGGGCGCTGTTCTCGGACGACGCGATCGTGGACCGGGGTCAGAAGATCTTCGGTCTGGACGTCGGGGGCTGGATCGGCAACCCCGACTACGTCCTCTACGCCCTGGTGGCGCTGAGCATCTGGCAGTTCGGCGCGCCGATGGTCATCTTCCTGGCCGGCCTCAAGCAGGTCCCCCGGGAGCTGTACGAGGCGGCCGAGGTGGACGGGGCCGGGCCGCTGCGGCGGTTCTGGAACATCACGCTGCCGATGATCTCCCCGGTGCTGTTCTTCAACGTACTGCTGGAGTCCATTCACGCGTTCCAGGTGTTCGGTTCCGCCTACGTCGTCTCCGACACCCGGTGCGGACCGGCCGACGCCACCCTCGTCTACACCTGCTACCTCTACCAGAAGGGCTTCAAGGAGGCCCAGATGGGCTTCGCCTCCGCGATGGCCTGGACCCTGGTGGTCGCGGTGGCGCTGGTGACGGCGGTGCTGTTCTGGTCGCAGAAGAAGTGGGTGCACTACGAGGAGGCCGCCAAGTGACCACCGCCACCACCCCCGCCGCGCGCACCGCGGGCGACCGGCGGCGCACCGGATCGATCGCCTGGCACGTGGGCGCGCTCGTCGTCCTCGCGGTCGTCCTGTACCCCGTGATCTGGGTCGTCGGCGCGGCGTTCAAGCCGAGCAAGGACATCATCGCCAGTCTCGACCTGCTGCCCACCGAGCCGGTCTGGGCCAACTTCTCCGGACTGGCCGACGGCATCTCCGGCATCTCCATCAGCAGCTTCTTCGTCAACTCGCTGACGTACGCGGTGCTCGCCGTGGTCGGTGTCGTGCTGTCCAGCTCGCTGACGGCCTACGCCTTCACCAAGATCCGGTTCGCCGGGCGGAACCTGCTGTTCACCCTGATGATCGGCACGCTGCTGCTGCCGTACCACGTGCTGCTCATCCCGCAGTACGTGATGTTCCGCAAGCTGGAACTCGTCGACACCCTCGTGCCGCTGGTGGCCGGCAAGTTCCTGGCCGTGGAGGCGTTCTTCGTCTTCCTGATGGTGCAGTTCATGCGCGGGCTGCCGCGCGAGCTGGACGAGGCCGCCAAGCTCGACGGCTGCGGGCACCTCAGGACCTACTGGTCCATCGTGCTGCCGCTGTGCCGCCCCGCCCTCATCACCAGCGCCATCTTCACCTTCATCAACGCCTGGAACGACTTCATGGGGCCGTTGATCTACCTCAACACCCCCTCCAAGTACACCGTCTCGCTCGGGCTGATGATGTTCCGCGACCAGGAGGGCATCTCCAACTACGGCAGCATGATCGCGATGTCGCTGGTCGCGCTGGTCCCGGTCGTCGCCTTCTTCATGGCCTTCCAGCGCTATCTCATCGACGGCATGGCGACCTCGGGACTGAAGTGAGGCGGCCGGTATGGCTGGGACACGTGTGAAGGCGCGCAAGGAGCCGGTGTTCGGCGGTGAACGCTTCGCCGTCTTCGCCGAGTGCATGCTCACCGGGGTGTGGATCGCCGTGGCCTGTCTCGGCGTCGTCACCTACCCCGCGGCCTTCGCCGCCGGCGCCCGGCACCTGCGCCGCCGGACCGCCCACGAGGGCGGCGGCCGACGGGAGTTCACCGCCGACTTCCGGGCGGCCGTCCGCCGCGGGTGGGCCGTGGGACTCGCCGGGTGGGCGGCGGCGGGCGCGGTCTGGGTGGACGTCCAGGCCGCGCGGGCCGGGCTGCCCGGCGGCCCGTTCGCCGGGGCGGTCGGCCTGCTGGCGCTGCTCGCCCTGGTGGTGGCGGGGCTGCGCGCGGCGGCGGTGTGGACGCCCGGCGCGTCCTGGCGCGCGCTGCTCGCCGCGGCCGGGCGCCGGACCCTGCGCGACCCCGCCGGCTCCCTGCTGATCGTCTGCGGACTGGCGGTCGTCGCCGGTTCCGCGCTGTTGGTCGCGCCGCTGGCGGTCCCGGTCCTCGGGGCCGTCGCGGCGGCGGCCGTCGCCGTGGAGACCCGGTACGGCCGTAGCTGAACCTCCCCCAGGGGAGCGGCGCCTCCGTGGGCCGCGCCTCTGTCTGTCATGCCCTTGACATGCCCCTCGCACCCGCAAGGAAGGAAGAGCCATGTCTCCCATCCCCCGCAGATCCCTCCTCAAGGCCGCCGCCGTCGCCGGAGCCGCCGCCCAGTTCAGCTGGGCCCTGGGCACCCGCGAGGCCCAGGCCGCGCCCGCCGCCGACACCGCCGACGACGCCCCCGTCACCCTCGACTGGCTGGAGGACGGCGGCCTGGGCGCCGCCCCCGGCTCCACCGTCGGCGTCCCCTGGCCCAAGGGCACCCACCAGCCCGACCAGACCTTCGCCGTCACCGACGCCGACGGCAAGGCCGTACCCACCCAGTCCTGGCCCTTGGCGTACTGGCCGGACGGCTCCCTGAAGTGGACGGCACACGCGGTCGGTTCGGGCTCCGGCAAGCTCACCCTCACCACGGGCACCCCGGCCGCCCCCGAGGAGAAGGTCACCGTCACCCGGCGCGGCGGAGGGATCGACATATCGACCGGCGTCATCACCGCACGGATCGGCACCGACGGCTCCACCCTCGTCAAGTCCGTCACCCGGGGCTCCACCGAGATCGCCAAGAACGGCCGCCTCGTCCTGCTGCGCCAGCCCGAGATCGAGGACGGCGACCAGGGCACGGTCAAGTACGAGCGCTTCGACGGCGCGATCTCGGACGTGGAGGTCGAGCAGGAGGGCCCGGTCCGCGCCGTCGTCCGCATCGACGGCAAGCACCGCAAGGGCGGCCGCAGCTGGCTCCCCTTCTCCCTCCGCCTCTACTTCTACGCGGGCGCCGACTCCTTCCGCATGGTGCACACCATCACCTTCGACGGCACCCAGGAGCCCGGAAAGGCGTCCGGCGACTTCATCCGGGGCCTCGGCGTCCGCTTCACCGTGCCGATGCGCGACGCGTCCTACGACCGTCACATCCGCATCGGCGGCGAGGGCACCGGCCTGCTGCGCGAAGCCGTCAAGGGCATCACCGGACTGCGCCGCGACCCGGGAGCCGCCGTACAGGCCGCGCAGTACGCGGGGGAGAAGCTGCCCGACCCCGCCACCTGGGACCAGCGGGTCACCACCCGGCTCCAGTACATCCCCGACTGGGGCGACTACACCCTCTCCCAGCTCTCCGCCGACGGCTTCACCCTGCGCAAGCGCACCAAGAAGGGCCACGGCTGGATCGGCGCCGGCGGTGGTCGGCGGGCCTCCGGTTTCGGCTACGTCGGCGGGGTGAGCGGCGGGCTCTCCTTCGGCCTGCGCGACTTCTGGGAGAAGTACCCCGCCCAGCTCGACATCCGCGACGCGCAGACCGACGAGGCCGAGGTCACCCTCTGGCTCTGGTCACCCGAGGCCCAGCCCATGGACCTGCGCTTCTACCACGACGGCATGGGCCAGGACACCTACGCCGAGCAGCTCGAAGGCCTCAACATCACCTACGAGGACTACGAGCCCGAGTTCGGCACCCCCTACGGCATCGCCCGCACCTCGGAACTCCTCTTCTGGGCCAACGCCGCCACCCCCACCCCCGAGACGCTCGCCGAGCAGGTCGAGGCCGTCCGCGTGCTGCCGCAGCTCGCCGCCCCGCCGGCCCAGCTCATCAAGGCGGGCGTCTTCGGCAAGGGCCTGTACGCCGAGCCCGACCGCTCCACCCCGGCCAAGGCCAAGATCGAGGACCACCTCGACTTCCTCTTCACCTACTACAAGGACCAGGTGGAGCAGCGCCGCTGGTACGGCTTCTGGGACTACGGCGACATCATGCACACCTACGACACCGTCCGGCACCAGTGGCGGTACGACGTCGGCGGCTACGCCTGGGACAACTCCGAACTCTCGCCCGACCTGTGGCTCTGGTACGCGTACCTCCGAAGCGGCCGGGCCGACATCTTCCGCTTCGCCGAGGCGATGACCCGGCACACCGGCGAGGTCGACGTCTACCACCTGGGCAAGTGGGCGGGCCTCGGCACCCGGCACGGCGTCCAGCACTACGCCGACAGCGCCAAGCAGCAGCGCATCGCCAACACCACCTACCGCCGCTTCTACTACTTCCTCACCGCCGACGAACGCGTCGGCGACCTCATGCACGCCAACGTCGACTCCGACGAGACGTTCCTCGTCCTCGACCCCAACCGCAAGGTCCGCACCGACCCATACACCCCAGACCGGCACGCCCTGTCGATCGGCTTCGGCACCGACTGGAGCGGCCTGGTGTCGGCCTGGCTGACCGAGTGGGAACGCAAGGGCCCCAAGTGGGAGAAGGCCAAGGCCCGGGTGCTGTCCACCATGAAGGGCATCGCCGCCCAGCCCAACGGCTTCGTCCAGGGCAGCGGCCTGTACGACCTCGACACCGGCGAGTTCGCCGTGGCCGAGCAGCCGGTGGTCGGCGTCTCGCACCTGTCCGCCGTCTTCGGCCTCAACGAACTGTGCGCGGAACTCATCGACCTCGTCGACATACCGGAGTTCAACGAGGCGTACTACGACTACTGCCGCTACTTCAACGCCTCCAAGACCGAACAGGCCGCCCGCTACGGCTCCCACTTCGGCTCCCTGATCCTCTTCCAGGGCCACTCCCGCCTCGACGCCTACGCCGCCGTACAGACCGGGGACGAAAAGCTCGCCACGCGCGCGTGGGAGAAGTTCTACAACTCCGACGGCTACAAGGAATCGTCCCCCTGGACGACGGAGAAGGTCAGCGGCCCGATGGCGCTGGTGCCCGGCAGCGAGGCGGCCTGGGTCGCCACCAACGACACCGCCCTCTACGGCCTCGCCGCCATCGAGAACCTCGCCCTGCTGGGAGACCGGATGCCGTAACCCGCTCCCGCGCGGGCAGGCTGCGGACGTGGACTGGAACCATTACCGCTTCCGCAGCCTGTGGGCGCTGCCCGCGCCCGCCCCGGCCGTGTACCGCGCCCTGGAGCGGATCGAGGACTACCCCCGCTGGTGGCCGCAGGTCCGCGAGGTCACCCGCCTCGACGGCACCAGCGGCACCCTCCGCGTCCGCTCGCTCCTCCCGTACGACCTCACCCAGGTCCTGCGGGAGGGGCGGCGAGACCCGGAGGCCGGCGTGCTGGAGGTCGCGCTCCGCGGCGACATCGAGGGCTGGGCACGCTGGACGGTCACCCCCGAGGGGACCGGCACCCTGGTCCGCTACGACCAGGAGGTCGACGTCCGCAAGCCGCTGCTGCGCCGGCTCGCCGTCCCCGGGAGGGCCTTCTTCCGCGCCAACCACACGCTGATGATGCGGGCCGGGCGGCGCGGACTGGCCGCCCACCTGGCAGCGGTTTGAAGGAAGCGTGCCGGGACCTGTATTGTTCAGTGCGTTCCCGGGCGATTAGCTCAGTGGGAGAGCGCTTCGTTCACACCGAAGAGGTCACTGGTTCGAACCCAGTATCGCCCACCGGGAAGACCGGCCCGCCGCACGGCGGGCCGGTTTTTCGCTGCCCGTACCCGTGCCCTCAGGCCGCCGCCGGCAGGTCCGGACGCAGCGGCCACGCCGGGTCCACCGCCTCCTCCGTGCCACTGGCCGCGAACCACGCCTGCAGCCCCCGGGCCTGTGCCGCGTGCCACACCGCCTGCAGGGTGTGCAGCTCGGCGGGGGAGAGACGCTCCAGCCGCCCCGCGAACCGGCGCCCCACCGCCCGTACCACCTCCAGCGCCGCCTGCGCGTCGGCCGCCGCGTCGTGCGCCCCCTCCAGCGGGACGCCGTAGTGCGCGCACAGGGCGGTGAGGGTGCGGCGGCCCTTGCGGTAGCGGTCCAGGTGTTTGTCGAGCACCCGCGGATCGAGGACGTGCAGCGGCGTCCGCTCCAGCCAGCGCCCCAGCGACGAGGCGCGATGGCGCCGCAACTCCCGGTCGAGGAGCGTCAGGTCGAACGGCGCGTTCATCACCACCAGCGGCCGCCCCGCCCGGGCCTGCTCCACCAGCGCCTCCGCCACCTCGTACATCACCGGCGCCGGCCAGCGGCCGTTGCGCCGCAGATGCTCCTCCGTCAGCCCGTGCACCGCGGTCGCCGCCTCGGGCACCGGAACGCCCGGGTTGACCAGCCAGCGGCTGACCCGCGGCCGGAGGCCCGGGGCGTCCTGGACGACGACGGCGGCCGCCACGATCCGATCGGTCTCGACGTCGACACCCGTGGTCTCCGTGTCGAACGCGGCCAGGGGTCCTTCGTACCAGCCCGTCATACCACCACAACCCCTCGATCACCCTCGGCAGTTGACATCCCGTCCACTGCCCGCTCGGGTGATACCCGGGCTGTTTGCGCCGTACGCCGGAAGGACACAACAGAAGTGTGGGTCCTCGCAGTTCAGCGACCCGCAGCGCGAACACACCAGTTCTGGAAGGCTGCCCGCTCATGGCCGTAGCGCAGCCCGAACGGGGCGGGCTGCTGCCCGAGCGCACGGCGCCCGTCCGCGGGTCCCTCGCCGTCACCGCCTGCATGGAGACACTCCAGGTCGGCTATCTGCACGCGGTCGCCGCGGCGGCCGGCTGCTCACTGTCCCAGCCGTTCCCCGACAACGGCATCGACTGGCACGTCAGCCACAGCGCCCCCGGGCACACCGTCGACGACGAGGTCACCATCAAGGTGCAGCTCAAGGCGACGTACCAGATCCCGCCGGACCCGCCGGGCCGCTCCTTCTCCTTCACGCTCGACAACGCGCACCTGGCGAAGCTCGCCCGTACCCCGGTCTCGGTCCACAAGATCCTGGTCGTGATGATCGTCCCCCGCTCCCAGGACCAGTGGCTGCGGGCCGGCCACGACCGCCTCGACCTCAGACACTGCTGCTACTGGATCAACCTGGCCGGACATCCCGTCACCGGCCGGCACCGCACCACCGTGCGGGTGCCGACCGCACGGGTCTTCGACGACCGGGCGCTGTGCGAGATCATGACGCGGGTCGGGACGGGAGGGAAACCATGACGCACCGCCCCGCCGGCCGGCCGCTGCGGCCGGTACGCCCGCACCCCGCCGGTTCCTGGGACGGCCCGCCGCCCGCCCCGGCCGACGTCGACCCGGCCGTACTCGCCGCCCTGCTGCGCCGGCACGGCTGGCAGCGTCGCGGCGGTGCCCCCGGACGCTACGGCCGCTGGACCCCGCCCGGCCCGGCCGGCGCCGCCACCAGCCTGCTGGTGCCCGAGAGCCGGGCCTTCCCCGACAGCGACGACCTGCTGGCCGAGGCTCTGCTGGCCCTCACCCGCGCCGGCACCCCGTCCGCCCGCGAGGTGCTGCTCGGCCTCGCCGTGCCCAGCGACGAGATCCACTGGTGGCGGGAGGCACCGGCCGGACCCGGCGAGGCCACCGCGTGGACCGCGGCGGAACAGCTGCGCACCGCCGCCCGCCGCATGCTGCTCGCCGGAGCGCTCGCCACCCACGCGCGGGCCGGCTACTACGGCGCCCGGCACCGCCGCGCCGCCGCCGGGACCCTGGCCGACGTCCTGGTCGGGCCCGCCCCGGGCGGCCACCGCCTCACCGCGTACCTGCCCGTCGCCACCGGCCGCGCCCTCGCCGTCCGCCTCCACCAGGCCCTCCACGCGGCCCGCGAGGCCGTCGACTACCAGCGGGCCACCGGCGGCCTGGACGCCTTCGACACCGCCGTCGAGGCCGGCGTCAGCCATGAACTCACCGAGGCGCTCGTCGCCCTCGTCCAGGGCACCGAGGGCGCCCGGATCGCCGTCGACTGGGCCCCGGCCACCGGAGCCCCCGAGGGCCGCGCCGCCCCCGCCGAGCCCGTCGGGTTCTCGCCCGGCGACCTGCCCGTCCTGCGCGAGGCCGGCGCCCGCTATCTGCGCGCCGAACCCTCCGTACCGGTGCGCCTCACCGGCACCGTCGTCCGGATGCGCAGGTCGGGACCGCGCGGCGCGGGCACCGTACGGCTGCGGGTGCTGTCCGGCGCCGACGTCCCGCACGTCCGGGTCGCCCTCGACGAGGACGCGTACCGCATCGCCGGCCACGCCCATCTCGTCGGACTGCCGGTGCGGGTGGACGGCCGGCTGGAGAGCCGGGGCGGCTTCCGCCGGCTCAGCGGCGCGGGCGGGGTCGTGCCCGTGCGGGTGGACGACGCCGACCGGGACCGGATGCTCAAGGCGCTCCAGGAGGACCTCGACTTCTTCGAGGATGCCTGTGCCGGGGAGTGAGCCGGGTATCTGTTTCGCCTGCGGAGGGGACGGGTCGGTACGATCGCCCTCATGCGTGCGCTCCGGTATGGCGCCGCGACCCACTTCAGTCAGGAGAGACCGGTGTCAGACGTCCGTGTGATCATCCAACGCGATTCCGAGCGGGAAGAACGCGTGGTGACGACGGGCACCACGGCCGCCGACCTCTTCCCCGGCGAGCGCTCGATCGTCGCCGCCCGCGTGGACGGCGAGCTGAAGGACCTCGCGTACGAGCTGCGGGACGGCGAGACCGTCGAGGGCGTCGAGATCTCCTCCGAGGACGGCCTCAACATCCTGCGCCACTCCACCGCGCACGTCATGGCGCAGGCGGTGCAGGAGCTGTTCCCCGAGGCGAAGCTGGGCATCGGCCCGCCCATCCGGGACGGCTTCTACTACGACTTCGACGTCAAGGAGCCCTTCACCCCGGAGGACCTCAAGCGCGTCGAGAAGAAGATGCAGGAGATCCAGAAGCGTGGCCAGCGCTTCTCCCGCCGCGTCACCAGCGACGACGCCGCCCGCGAGGAGCTGGCCGACGAGCCGTACAAGCTGGAGCTGATCGGCCTCAAGGGCAACGCCGCGCAGGCCGCCGACGGCGCCGACGCGGAGGTGGGCGGCGGTGAGCTGACCATCTACGACAATCTCGACGCCAAGACCGGCGAGCTGTGCTGGAAGGACCTGTGCCGCGGCCCGCACCTGCCGACCACGCGGAACATCCCGGCCTTCAAGCTGATGCGCTCCGCCGCCGCCTACTGGCGCGGCAGCGAGAAGAACCCGCAGCTCCAGCGGATCTACGGCACCGCCTGGCCGTCCAAGGACGAGCTGAAGGCGCACCTGGACTTCCTCGCCGAGGCCGAGAAGCGCGACCACCGCAAGCTCGGCGCCGAGCTGGACCTGTTCTCCTTCCCCGACGAGCTGGGCCCCGGCCTCGCGGTCTTCCACCCCAAGGGCGGTGTGATCCGCAAGGTCATGGAGGACTACTCGCGCCGCCGGCACGAGGTCTCCGGGTACGAGTTCGTGAACACCCCGCACATCTCGAAGGAGCACCTCTTCGAGATCTCCGGGCACCTGCCGCACTACGCGGAGGGCATGTTCCCGCCCATCCAGTTCGACGAGCAGAACTACCGCCTCAAGGCGATGAACTGCCCGATGCACAACCTGATCTTCAAGTCGCGCGGCCGTTCCTACCGTGAACTGCCCCTGCGCCTCTTCGAGTTCGGGACCGTGTACCGGTACGAGAAGTCGGGCGTCGTGCACGGCCTGACCCGCTCGCGCGGCTTCACCCAGGACGACTCGCACATCTACTGCACCAAGGAGCAGATGCCCCAGGAGCTGGACACGCTCCTGACCTTCGTGCTCGACCTGCTGCGGGACTACGGGCTGACCGAGTTCGAGCTGGAGCTGTCCACCCGTGACGACTCCGACAAGTTCATCGGCTCGGACGAGGACTGGGAGGAGGCCACCGAGGCGCTGCGCCAGGCCGCCGAGAAGCAGAACCTCCCGCTGGTCCCCGACCCGGGCGGCGCCGCGTACTACGGGCCGAAGATCTCGGTGCAGGCCAAGGACGCGATCGGCCGCTCCTGGCAGATGTCGACCCTCCAGGTCGACTTCAACCAGCCCAAGCGGTTCGGCCTGGAGTACACCGCCGCGGACGGCTCCCGCCAGCAGCCGGTCATGCTGCACCGGGCGCTGTTCGGCTCCATCGAGCGGTTCTTCGGCGTCCTCCTCGAGCACTACGCCGGCGCCTTCCCGGCCTGGCTGGCCCCCGTCCAGGCGCTGGGCATCCCGATCGGCGACGCGCACGTGCCCTACCTCCAGGAGTTCGCGGAGCAGGCGCGGGCGGCGGGGCTGCGCGTCGAGGTCGACGCCTCCTCCGACCGCATGCAGAAGAAGATCCGCAACGCCCAGAAGCAGAAGGTGCCGTTCATGGTCATCGCGGGCGACGAGGACATGGCGGCCGGCGCCGTCTCCTTCCGCTACCGCGACGGCTCCCAGGAGAACGGCATCCCCGTCGAGGACGCCATCGCGAAGATCGCCAAGGTCGTCGAGGAGCGCACGCAGGTCTGACCGGCCGACCGGCCGACGGCGAGGCCCCCGGGGAACCGGGGGCCTTTCCCGTCGCCCCGGGCGGACGCCATATGCTGCACGCATGACGAGTGAGCCGGAGCAGCAGTTGGGAGTGGGGACGCAGGACGCGTTCCAGCGCCTGTGGACGCCCCACCGGATGGCCTACATCCAGGGCGAGAACAAGCCGAGCGGCCCGGGCGCCGACGACGGCTGTCCCTTCTGCTCGATCCCGGCGAAATCGGACGAGGACGGCCTCGTCGTCCGGCGCGGTGAGCTGGTCTACGCGGTGCTCAACCTCTACCCCTACACCGGCGGCCACCTCATGGCCGTGCCCTACCGGCACGTCGCCGACTACACCGAGCTGACGGGCGAGGAGACCGCCGAGCTGGCCGAGCTGACCAAGCAGGCGATGACGGCCCTGCGCACCGCCTCCGGCGCCCACGGCTTCAACATCGGCATGAACCAGGGCTCGGTGGCCGGCGCGGGCATCGCCGCCCACCTCCACCAGCACGTCGTGCCCCGCTGGGGCGGCGACACCAACTTCATGCCGGTGGTCGGCCACACCAAGGTGCTGCCGCAGCTGCTGGGCGACACCCGCAAGATGCTGGCGGAGGCCTGGCCGACGGCGTAGCCGCCGGACCATGCCTCCGCGTCGGACCAGGGCCTACGCGTTGTACGTGTCGGCCTTCCCCGGCGTCGGGTCCTGCACCGCCCCGCTGAGGAACGCCGACCGCGCGCCGAACTTCTCGGTGTTCACGCCGTTCTCCTCCAGCACCTTGATCGCCGCCCGGTGCACCACCCGCAGCACCGGCGTCGCCGCCCGCAGCGCGTCGTCGGCCATGAAGCGGTGCCGCCAGGGCTGGTCGGCCCAGGCGTGCCGCAGGCCGAACGGCTCGGGCAGCGAGATCGTGCCGCCCAGCCAGTTCAGCGCCGGCGTGTAGAAGGTCAACGGGGCGCGGACGGCCAGCCGTACCACTTCCTGGGTGTTGACCAGCGGGAGCATCACCTTGCGGGTCTCCCACGGCTTGAACGACTTGGTGACCGTCTTGGAGGGGGCCGAGGGCCCGCCCATGAACAGGCCGTTCACCGGGCCCAGGGCGTGGCCGGTGACCTCGATCCGCAGCGTCGAGTGCAGCACCGTCACCGTGATCATCATGGTGATGATCAGCTGCCCGTCCCACAGGGTCCACTGCACGCCCAGGTAGTGCCGGTCGCCGGCGCCGAACTGCTGGTTGTTGCAGATCTCCTGGATGGCGTGCGGCTTGACCTGGTACGCCTCGACGTCCGCGCCCTCCGGACGGGACACCGCCCCCGCGCCCTCCGCGATCGGCGTGACGATCCAGTGCCGGACCGACGGCTTGGTGAAGCCGTTGGTGTTCAGCGGACCGCGCTCCAGCTGGCTGAGCTGGTCGTGGATGGACCGTATGACGTCCCAGCTGCGGAACGGGTGGATCTCCCGGGACGGGTCCGCCGGGACCAGCTCCTCGGCCAGCTGCCAGCTGCCCCAGCGGGTGCCCATGCCGAGGATGCCCTTGGGACCGGCGTAGAAGACCGAGTTGGACTGCTGCTCGGCGCCCAGCCTGGCCAGCGACTGGCGCAGCTGCTCGGCGGCGGTCTCGTTGGGGTTGCTGGGCACCGCCTCCGGGATTTTGGCGGCGACGCTGGCGCCCTTGACCAGGCTGCCCCAGCGCTCCCTGAGGTCCTTCGCCGTGTTCTCGCAGACCCGCTTGGCCCAGAACCAGCCGACCACCGGCATCACGGCCGCCAGCCGCCCGTACCAGCCCCAGAAACCGCCGAACGGCATCTTGAGGACGAAGAGCACGGCCAGCGCGCCCACCGCGACGAGCACGGCGGTGCCGAGGGCGCCGGCCTGCTTGTTCTCCGACTTGGCGACCGTGCTGCGGATCTGGAAGACGAGCAGCCAGACCAGCAGACCGGGCAGGAAGAGCAGCCCGCACACCGCCATGACGGCGGTCAGCTTCCGGTCGCGCTCCTTGCGGATGCGGTTGGCCGCCAGACAGTGCTCGACGACGACCTGCGGCTCGGTGCCGAAGGACTGGATGAGGGGCTTGCGCCCGCTGCCCAGCATGCGGCCGACCACCGCCTGGGCGAACGCCTCGCCCAGGTTGGGCTTGAAGATCGTGGCCCAGGAACGGCCCGCGTTGACGGCCGTCTGGTGCCACTCGTTGTCGGCCTTCTTGATGTCCTCCACAGGGCTGTCCCGGTAGGCCGCCGACGCCAGCGCCAGCGTGGCCGTCTGGCTCGCGTCTCCCGCCCGGGGCACCTGAGGCCCGAAGAAGTCCGCGTAACCGCCGTCGGTCATTCCCGCCCCCAGATCGAAGCCGCTCTCGCTCAAGCGGCTTTCCCGACTTCCGTGCTCCGCACACCTGTTGATCAGGTCATCAGCGTATCTCCCGGCGCGGGTGCCCGTCGGCGGACGGTGCGAGCCGCCCGCCGACCTGGAGCGCGGCACGGGGCGCGCGGACCGCCGGAGTGCGCCCGGCGCCGGTCAGCCGCCGCCGCGCGCCGCTTCCCCGACCCGCGCCGCGACCTGCGGCGGCATCGGCTCGTGCCGTGCGTAGCGGCGGTCGAAACGGGCCGTGCCGTGCGAGAGGGAGCGCAGGTCCACCGCGTACCGGCCGATCTCGATCTCCGGCACCTCGGCGCGTACGAGGGTGCGTCCGCCCGCCGTCTGCTCGGTGCCGAGCACCCGGCCGCGCCGCCCGGACAGGTCGCTCATCACCGCGCCCACGTAGTCGTCGCCGACCAGCACACCGACCTCGGCCACCGGTTCCAGCAGATGGATCCTGGCGTCGGTGGCGGCCTCCCGCAGCGCCAGCGCGCCGGCCGTCTGGAAGGCGGCGTCGGAGGAGTCCACCGAGTGCGCCTTGCCGTCCACCAGCGTGACCCGCACGTCGATCAGCGGATGGCCCGCGGCGACGCCCTTGGCGGCCTGCGCGCGCACACCCTTCTCGACGGACGGGACGAACTGCCGGGGCACCGCGCCGCCGACCACCTTGTCGACGAACTCGATGCCCGAGCCGCCCGGCAGCGGCTCGATCTCGATCTCGCAGATGGCGTACTGCCCGTGCCCGCCGGACTGCTTGACGTGCCGCCCGCGCCCGGCCGCCTTCGAGCCGAACGTCTCCCGCAGCGCCACCCGGTGCGGTACGACGTCGACCTGGACGCCGTACCGGCCGCGCAGCCGCTCCAGGGCGACGTCCGCGTGCGCCTCGCCCAGGCACCACAGGACCACCTGGTGGGTGTCCTGGTTCTGCTCCAGGCGCATCGTCGGGTCCTCGGCGACCAGGCGGGCCAGCCCCTGGGAGAGCTTGTCCTCGTCGGGTTTGCTGTGCGCCTGGATGGCGAGCGGCAGCAGCGGGTCGGGCATCTGCCACGGTTCCATCAGCAGCGGGTCGTCCTTCGCGGACAGCGTGTCGCCGGTCTCCGCGCGGGCCAGCTTCGCCACGCACGCCAGATCGCCCGCGATGACGTGGGAGACCGGACGCTGCTGCTTGCCGAAGGGCGTCGACAGGGCGCCGATGCGCTCGTCGACGTCATGGTCCTCGTGCCCGCGGTCGGCCAGCCCGTGCCCGGAGACGTGCACCGTCTGGTCGGCGCGCAGGGTGCCGGAGAACACCCTGACCAGGGAGATCCGGCCGACGTACGGGTCGGAGGACGTCTTGACGACCTCCGCGACCAGTGACTCGCCGGGATCGCACGGCCGCAGCGCGCGGGGCCGGCCGTCGGGGGTGGTCACCCGGGGTGCCTCGCGCTCCAGCGGCGTCGGGAAGCCGCGAGTGATCAGCTCCAGCAGTTCCACCGTGCCCAGGCCCTGCCGGGCGCCCTCGGCGGCGGGGGCGGCGGCCAGGACGGGGAAGAACACCCCGCGCGCCACGGCCCGCTCCAGGTCCTGGATCAGCGTCTTGACGTCGACCGGTTCGCCGCCCAGGTAGCGGTCCATGAGGGTCTCGTCCTCGCTCTCCGCGATGACCCCCTCGATCAGCCGGTCGCGGGCCTCCTCGATCAGCGGCAGCTGGTCCTCGCCCGGCTCGGACTCCTTGCGCTCGCCGGTCGAGTAGTCGAACAGCTTCTGCGTCAGCAGGCCGATCAGACCGGTCACGGGCGCGTGTCCGTCGGGGTGCCGCGGTCCGTGCAGCGGCAGGTAGAGCGGCAGTACGGCGTCGGGGTCGTCGGCCCCGAACGCCTCGGCGCAGATCCGGGTCATCTCCTCGAAGCCGGCCCGCGCGGCCTCCAGGTGCGTGACCACGATGGCGCGCGGCATGCCGACGGCCGCGCACTCCTCCCACACCATGCGCGTCGAGCCGTCCACGCCGTCCGAGGCCGAGACGATGAAGAGGGCCGCGTCCGCCGCCCGCAGACCGGCCCTCAGCTCACCGACGAAGTCGGCGTACCCGGGGGTGTCGAGGAGGTTGATCTTGATGCCGTCCCAGGTGACGGGGACGAGCGAGAGCTGTACGGAGCGCTGCTGCCGGTGCTCGATCTCGTCGTAGTCGGAGACGCAGCCGCCGTCCTCGACGCGGCCCGCCCGGTTCAGCGCCCCCGCGGTCAGCGCGAGGGCCTCCACCAGAGTCGTCTTGCCCGATCCGGAGTGGCCGACCAGCACCACATTCCGTACGGACGCGGGATGGTCGGCCGCCTGTGCCCTGCCGGCGGCTCCGGTATGTGTGTGTGCCTTGTCGCCCATAACCCTGCCTCCCGTGCACGGTGAGGTCACTGTGGGCGCGGACACGCGTCGGCCGCGTGCGAGCGGCTCCGGCGACGCCCGCGGTTCTTCGAGCTTTCCACTCCCGTCACGCCGCGTCCATACGAAGGACCCGGACCCGTCGCGCGCCCGGCCCGGCCGGCGGTCCGGGTGCCCGTCCGTCGCCCACGCGCGCGCGTGGCTACGATGGGCCAGCCGGCGGCCAGCAGGGGCCGCGCGGCGACACCGACCGTCGGGAAGGCCATGCTGAACAAGTACGCGCGTGCATTCTTCACGCGTGTCCTCACACCGTTCGCCGCGTTTCTCATCCGCCGGGGGGTCAGCCCGGACACGGTCACGCTCATCGGGACCGCGGGTGTGGTCGCGGGGGCGCTGGTCTTCTACCCCAGGGGCGAGTTCTTCTGGGGCACGGTGGTGATCACCCTCTTCGTCTTCTCCGACCTGGTCGACGGGAACATGGCCCGCCAGCTCGGCCGCTCCAGCCGCTGGGGCGCCTTCCTGGACTCGACCCTCGACCGGGTCGCCGACGGGGCGATCTTCGGCGGCTTCGCGCTCTGGTACGCGGGCAGCGGCGACGACAACGTCCTGTGCGCCGTCTCGATCTTCTGCCTGGCCAGCGGCCAGGTGGTGTCGTACACCAAGGCGCGCGGCGAGTCGATCGGCCTGCCGGTCGCCGTCAACGGACTGGTGGAGCGCGCCGAGCGGCTCGTCATCTCCCTGGTCGCGGCCGGTCTGGCGGGCCTGCACGCGTTCGGCGTGCCCGGCATCCAGTACCTGCTGCCCGTCGCCCTGTGGATCGTCGCCGTCGGCAGCCTCGTCACGCTGATCCAGCGGGTCGTCACGGTCCGCCGGGAGTCCGCCGAGGCGGAGGCCGCGGCCGCGCGCGAGGCGCGGGGGAGCGAGGCGGCCAAGTGAGCGCCCAGGAGCGGCTGACCGACGCGCTGTACGGCGCCGGCTGGAGCACCGTGAAGAAGCTCCCCGAGCCCGTCGCGGCACGGCTCGGCCGCACCGTCGCGGACCTCACCTGGAAGCGGCGCGGCCAGGGCGTGCTGCGGCTGGAGCGCAACTACGCGCGCGTGGTGCCCGGCGCGAGCCCCGAACGGCTCGCGGCGCTCTCCCGCGCGGGGATGCGCTCGTACCTGCGGTACTGGATGGAGTCCTTCCGGCTGCCCGCCTGGAGCCGCGATCGGATCGCGGCCGGCGTCACCGTCAAGGACCTGCACCACCTGACCGAGGCCATGGACGCGGGCAAGGGCGCGGTCGTCGCCCTGCCGCACCTGGCCAACTGGGACCTGGCCGGCGCCTGGCTCACCACCGAGCTGGGCATTCCCTTCACCACGGTCGCCGAGCGCCTGAAGCCGGAGACCCTCTACGACCGCTTCGTCGCCTACCGCGAGGGCCTCGGCATGGAGGTCCTGCCGCACACCGGCGGCGCGGCGTTCGGCACGCTGGCCCGGCGGCTGCGGGCCGGCGGCCTGGTCTGCCTGGTCGCCGACCGGGACCTGTCCGCCTCCGGCGTCGAGGTCGAGTTCTTCGGCGAGCCGGCCCGGATGCCGGGCGGCCCGGCGCTGCTCGCCCAGCAGACCGGCGCGGCCCTGCTGCCCGTGACCCTCTGGTACGACGACTCGCCCGTCATGCGGGGCCGGGTCCATCCGCCCGTCGGGGTACCCGAGTCAGGCAGCCGGCGCGAGAAGGCGTCCGTCATGACACAGGCGCTGGCCGACGCCTTCGCCACGGGGATCGCCGAGCATCCGGAGGACTGGCACATGCTGCAGCGCTTGTGGCTCGCCGACCTGGGGCCCGCGAAGGGGACCTCATGAGGATCGGTATCGTCTGCCCGTACTCCTGGGACGTGCCGGGCGGCGTCCAGTTCCACATCCGCGACCTCGCCGAGTACTTCATCCGGCTCGGCCACGAGGTGTCCGTCCTGGCCCCGGCCGACGACGACACCCCGCTGCCGCCGTACGTGGTCTCCGCGGGCCGCGCGGTGCCGGTGCCGTACAACGGTTCGGTGGCCCGGCTGAACTTCGGGTTCCTGAGCGCCGCGCGGGTACGGCGCTGGCTGCACGACGGCGCGTTCGACGTCATCCACATCCACGAGCCGACCTCGCCGTCGTTGGGCCTGCTGGCCTGCTGGGCGGCGCAGGGCCCGATCGTGGCCACGTTCCACACGTCCAACCCGCGCTCCCGCGCGATGATCGCCGCGTACTCCATCCTCCAGGCGGCCCTGGAGAAGATCAGCGCCCGGATCGCGGTGAGCGAGTACGCCCGCCGCACTCTCGTCGAGCACCTGGGCGGCGACGCGGTCGTCATCCCCAACGGCGTCGACGTCGACTTCTTCGCCAAGGCCGAGCCCCGGCCCGAGTGGCAGGGCGGCACCATCGGCTTCATCGGCCGCATCGACGAGCCCCGCAAGGGCCTGCCGGTGCTGATGAAGGCCCTGCCGAAGATCCTCGCCGCCCGTCCGGGGACCCGGCTGCTGATCGCCGGCCGCGGTGACGAGGAGGAGGCGGTCGCCTCCCTGCCCGCCGGGCTGCGCGACCGGGTGGAGTTCCTCGGCATGGTCAGCGACGAGGACAAGGCCCGCTTCCTGCGCAGCGTCGACCTGTACGTGGCCCCCAACACCGGCGGCGAGAGCTTCGGGATCATCCTGGTCGAGGCGATGTCCGCGGGCGCTCCCGTGCTCGCCTCCGACCTCGACGCCTTCGCCCAGGTCCTGGACCGGGGAGCCGCCGGTGAGCTGTTCCCCAACGAGGACGCCGGGGCGCTGGCCGCCACGGCCGTACGGCTCCTGGAGGACCCGGCGCGACTGGCGGAACTGCGGGCGCGGGGCAGCGCGCACGTGCGGCGCTTCGACTGGTCGACGGTCGGCGCGGACATCATGTCCGTCTACGAGACGGTGACGGCGGGCGCGGCGGCGGTGGCGGCGGACGAGCGGGCGACGGGCCTGCGGGCACGGTTCGGGCTCGCCCGCGATTGAGCGGGAGGGGAGCCTACGGCGCCGCACGGCCGAGTCCGGCTCTCCAGCCCGTCCGGCGTTCGAGGACGAGGCCGTTCAGGCCGACACGGCGCCAGGTAAGTTAGCGCAGCGTGACCGCAACCCTGATCTGGATCGCCGTGGCCCTCGTGGCGATCGGCCTCTACCTGAGCTGGACGGCGGGCCGCCTCGACCGTCTGCACGCCCGGATCGACGCCGCCCGCGCCGCGCTCGACGCCCAGTTGCTGCGCCGGGCCTCCGTCGCGCAGGAACTGGCCACTGCCGGTGTCCTGGACCCGGCCGCCTCGATCGTCCTGTACGAGGCGGCGCACGCCGCCCGGCAGAGCGAGGAGGAGCAGCGGGAGGTCGCCGAGAGCGAGCTGAGCCAGGCGCTGCGGGCGGTGTTCGGGGACGCGCACCAGGTGGCGGCCCTGCGCGAGGCCCCCGGCGGCGAGGAGGCGGCCGGTGAGCTGACCGAGGCGGTGCGCCGCGTCCCCATGGCCCGCCGCTTCCACAACGACGCCGTGGGCGCCGCCCGCCGGCTGCGCGAGCACCGCAAGGTCCGCTGGTTCCGGCTGGCCGGCCACGCCCCGTTCCCGCTGGCCTTCGAGATGGACGACGAGCCGCCGACGGCCCTGGTCGACCGGGCGGCCTGACCGGAATCGCCGGAAAACGATCCACCGTCTTCCCATTGGCCCTTGCTGTGGCCTGCTCCGTTCACGTTTCCTCAGTGCTGCAGAAACCCTTCATCTCTTCAGCGAGGTCTTCCGTGTCCAGCACCCACTCCGAGAACCAGGCTCCCGAGACCGGCACCGCGCGCGTGAAGCGCGGCATGGCCGAGCAGCTCAAGGGCGGCGTGATCATGGACGTCGTCACCCCGGAGCAGGCGAAGATCGCCGAGGACGCGGGTGCCGTCGCGGTCATGGCCCTGGAGCGCGTCCCGGCCGACATCCGCAAGGACGGCGGCGTGGCCCGCATGTCCGACCCGGACATGATCGAGGGCATCATCGGCGCCGTCTCCATCCCCGTGATGGCCAAGTCCCGCATCGGCCACTTCGTCGAGGCCCAGGTCCTGCAGTCCCTCGGCGTCGACTACATCGACGAGTCCGAGGTCCTCACCCCGGCCGACGAGGTCAACCACTCCGACAAGTGGGCGTTCACCACCCCCTTCGTCTGCGGCGCCACCAACCTCGGCGAGGCGCTGCGCCGCATCGCCGAGGGCGCCGCGATGATCCGCTCCAAGGGCGAGGCCGGCACCGGCAACGTCGTCGAGGCGGTGCGCCACCTGCGCCAGATCAAGAACGAGATCGCCCGGCTGCGCGGCTGTGACAACCACGAGCTGTACGCCGCCGCCAAGGAGCTGCGCGCCCCCTACGAGCTGGTCAAGGAGGTCGCCGAGCTGGGCAAGCTCCCGGTGGTGCTGTTCTCCGCCGGCGGTGTGGCCACCCCGGCCGACGCCGCCCTGATGCGCCAGCTCGGCGCCGAGGGCGTCTTCGTCGGCTCCGGCATCTTCAAGTCCGGCGACCCGGCCAAGCGCGCCGCCGCCATCGTCAAGGCGACCACCTTCTACGACGACCCCAAGGTCATCGCGGACGCGTCCCGCAACCTCGGCGAGGCCATGGTCGGCATCAACTGCGACACCCTCCCCGAGGCCGAGCGGTACGCCAACCGCGGCTGGTGAG
The DNA here is from genome assembly GCF_018614415.1 of Streptomyces sp. ISL-12. Taxonomy (GTDB): domain Bacteria; phylum Actinomycetota; class Actinomycetes; order Streptomycetales; family Streptomycetaceae; genus Streptomyces. The sequence continues at coordinate 27,962 of NZ_JAGGOO010000072.1, read as the reverse complement.
CACTGTGAGCGAGACACCTGTCATCGGCGTCCTGGCCCTCCAGGGCGACGTACGGGAGCACCTCGCCGCCCTGGCCGCGGCCGGCGCGGAGGCCAGGCCCGTCCGGCGCCCCGACGAACTCGCCGAGGTCGACGGCCTGGTCCTGCCCGGCGGCGAGTCCACCACCATCTCCAAACTGGCCGTCCTCTTCGGGGTGATGGAACCCCTCCGCGCGCGCGTGCGGGACGGCCTGCCCGTCTACGGCACCTGCGCCGGCATGATCCTGCTCGCCGACAAGATCCTCGACCCGCGCTCCGGGCAGGAGACCATCGGCGGCATCGACATGATCGTGCGCCGCAACGCCTTCGGCCGGCAGAACGAGTCCTTCGAGGCGGCGGTCGACATCCAGGGCGTCGACGGCGATCCTGTGGAGGGCGTCTTCATCCGCGCGCCCTGGGTGGAGTCCGTCGGCGCATCGGCCGAGGTGCTGGCCGAGCACGACGGCCACATCGTCGCGGTCCGCCAGGGCAACGCGCTGGCCACCTCGTTCCACCCGGAGCTGACCGGGGACCACCGCGTGCACCGCCTGTTCACCGACATGGTGCGCGCCCGGGGCGCGGTGGATGCCTTGTAGGATCTCTGGGGTTCGTTCAGTAGATGGGTTACGCGAAGGAGACAGGCAGATGTCCGGCCACTCTAAATGGGCCACGACGAAGCACAAGAAGGCCGTCATCGATGCCAAGCGTGGCAAGCTCTTCGCGAAGCTGATCAAGAACATCGAGGTCGCGGCCCGCATGGGCGGTGCCGACGTCGACGGCAACCCGACGCTGTACGACGCCATCCAGAAGGCGAAGAAGCAGTCGGTCCCGAACAAGAACATCGACTCCGCGGTCAAGCGCGGCGCCGGTCTCGAAGCCGGTGGCGCCGACTACGAGACGATCATGTACGAGGGCTACGGGCCGAACGGCGTCGCGGTGCTCATCGAGTGCCTGACCGACAACCGCAACCGCGCCGCCTCCGACGTGCGCGTCGCCATGACCCGCAACGGCGGCAACATGGCCGACCCGGGTTCGGTGTCGTACCTGTTCAACCGCAAGGGCGTCGTGATCGTCCCCAAGGGCGAGCTGACCGAGGACGACGTCCTCGGCGCCGTCCTGGACGCGGGCGCCGAGGAGGTCAACGACCTCGGCGAGACCTTCGAGGTGATCAGCGAGGCCACCGACCTGGTCGCGGTCCGCACCGCCCTCCAGGACGCCGGCATCGACTACGAGTCGGCGGACGCCAACTTCGTCCCGACCATGCAGGTCGAGCTGGACGAGGAGGGCGCGCGCAAGATCTTCAAGCTGATCGACGCCCTGGAGGACAGCGACGACGTGCAGAACGTCTTCGCCAACTTCGACGTCAGCGACGAGGTCATGGAGAAGGTCGACGCGTAACGCGCGCACGGGCTTGAGCGGGCCGGCGGGACACACCCCGTCGGCCCGTCGCTCTGTCAGTGGCACCCGATAGCCTGCACAAACAGGTGATCGAGGGGAGGGAGCGGCGTGCGCGTACTGGGAGTCGACCCGGGACTGACCCGCTGCGGGGTCGGCGTGGTCGAGGGAGTCGCGGGCCGCCCGCTGACCATGATCGGCGTCGGGGTCGTGCGCACCCCGGCCGACGCCGACCTCGGCCACCGCCTCGTCGCCGTCGAGCAGGGCATCGAGCAGTGGCTCGACGAGCACCGCCCGGAGTACGTCGCGGTGGAGCGCGTTTTCAGCCAGCACAACGTGCGCACGGTGATGGGCACCGCCCAGGCCAGCGCCGTCGCCATCCTGTGCGCCTCCCGGCGTGGCATCCCCGTCGCCCTGCACACGCCCAGCGAGGTCAAGGCCGCCGTCACCGGCTCCGGACGCGCCGACAAGGCGCAGGTCGGCGCCATGGTGACCCGGCTGCTGCGGCTCGCCGCCCCGCCCAGGCCGGCCGACGCCGCCGACGCCCTCGCCCTCGCCATCTGCCACATCTGGCGCGCTCCCGCCCAGAACCGGCTCCAGCAGGCCGTCGCCCTGCACACCCGCTCCGTACCGAAAGGCCACCCCGCATGATCGCCTTCGTCAGCGGCACGGTCGCCGCCCTCGCCCCCGGCGCCGCGGTGGTCGAGGTCGGCGGCGTCGGCATGGCCGTCCAGTGCACGCCGAACACGCTCTCCACGCTGCGCGTCGGGAAACCGGCCAAGCTCGCCACCTCCCTGGTGGTCCGCGAGGACTCCCTCACCCTGTACGGCTTCGCCGACGACGACGAGCGCCAGGTCTTCGAACTGCTCCAGACCGCCAGCGGCGTCGGCCCCCGCCTCGCCCAGGCCATGCTGGCCGTGCACAGCCCCGACGCCCTGCGCCGGGCCGTCTCCACCGGCGACGAGAAGGCGCTGACGGCCGTCCCCGGCATCGGCAAGAAGGGCGCCCAGAAGCTGCTCCTGGAGCTGAAGGACCGCCTCGGCGAGCCGGTCGGCGCCCCCGCCGTCGGCGCCCTGGTCTCCACCGGCTGGCGCGACCAGCTGCACGCCGCCCTCATCGGCCTCGGGTACGCCACCCGCGAGGCCGACGAGGCCGTGACCGCCGTCACCCCGCAGGCGGAAGCGGCGGGCGGTACGCCCCAGGTGGGCGCGTTGCTCAAGGCGGCCCTGCAGACGCTGAACCGCGCCCGATAGCCGCCCGGACAGCCGCCCCGCCGGCTGTCCCCCCAGCCGTAGCGACCGTAGCGAGAACCGAGGCAGACCACTCATGAACTGGGACGACGACACCGCCGCCGGCGACACCGGCGCCGCCGCCGAGCGGCTGGTGGGCCCGGCCGCCGACCGCGAGGACCAGGCCGTCGAGGCCGCCCTGCGCCCCAAGGACCTGGACGAGTTCATCGGCCAGGAGAAGGTCCGCGAGCAGCTCGACCTCGTCCTGCGCGCCGCCCGCGCGCGCGGCGCCACCGCCGACCACGTGCTGCTCTCCGGCGCCCCGGGCCTCGGCAAGACCACTCTGTCGATGATCATCGCGGCCGAGATGGAGGCCCCGATCCGGATCACCTCCGGACCCGCCATCCAGCACGCGGGCGACCTCGCCGCGATCCTCTCCTCCCTCCAGGAGGGCGAGGTCCTCTTCCTCGACGAGATCCACCGCATGTCCCGGCCCGCCGAGGAGATGCTCTACATGGCGATGGAGGACTTCCGCGTCGACGTCATCGTCGGCAAGGGCCCCGGCGCCACCGCCATCCCCCTGGAGCTGCCCCCCTTCACCCTGGTCGGCGCCACCACCCGGGCCGGCCTGCTGCCGCCCCCGCTGCGCGACCGCTTCGGCTTCACCGCCCACATGGAGTTCTACGAGCCGGCCGAACTGCGACGCGTGATCCACCGCTCGGCCGGCCTCCTCGACGTCGAGATCGACACCGACGGCGCCGCCGAGATCGCCGGCCGCTCCCGCGGCACCCCCCGTATCGCCAACCGCCTGCTGCGCCGGGTCCGCGACTACGCCCAGGTCAAGGCGGACGGCGTGATCACCCGTGACATCGCGGCGGCGGCCCTGGCGGTCTACGAGGTGGACGCCCGCGGTCTGGACCGCCTCGACCGGGCCGTCCTGGAGGCCCTGCTGAAGCTGTTCGGCGGCGGTCCGGTCGGGCTGTCGACGCTGGCGGTGGCGGTGGGGGAGGAGCGCGAGACGGTCGAGGAGGTCGCCGAGCCGTTCCTGGTCCGCGAGGGCCTGCTAGCCCGTACGCCGCGTGGCCGGATCGGCACCCCCGCCGCCTGGGCGCACCTCGGTCTCACCCCGCCCGGCTCGGCGGCCGCGGGAAACGGACAAGGGGACCTGTTCGGGGCATGAGAGGGGCCCGGGAAGGGTCCGGGAGGGGGCCGGGAGGGGGCCGGGAGAGGAGTGAGAGAGGCGTGAGGGAGCCGCGACGGCGAGGGCATTGGCCCGAGAGGGAACCCCGGTGCCATCCTGTGCGTTGTTCCCTGCGCGCGGACTCGCTTAGACTCCGCCGATGCCGCCCTTGTCGGCTGCGTACGACACCCCCAACCATCAGGCCGCTCACAGCGCGGTCGTGTGAAGGAAGTACCGACCCGTGAGTCTCATGACCCTCCTCCCGTTCATCGTGCTCATCGGGGCCATGTTCCTGATGACCCGGTCGGCGAAGAAGAAGCAGCAGCAGGCCGCCGACATGCGGAACCAGATGCAGCCCGGCTCCGGTGTCCGCACCATCGGGGGCATGTACGGCACGGTCAAGGAGGTCAGCGAGGACACGGTCCTCCTCGACGCCGGTCCGGGCGTCGAACTGCTCTTCGCGAAGAACGCCATCGGTGCCGTCCTGAGCGACGACGAGTACAACCGCATCGTCCACGGCATCGAGCACGACCTGAAGTCCGACGAGGACCTCGTCCCGGACGACGCCTCCTCCCTCACCGGGTCCGACGACTCCGCCGCCGCCTCCGACGCCCCCGACGACAAGGTCGAGCTGGGCAAGAAGGACGAGCCCGCCGCGGACGCCGCGCCCGCCGAGGCGAAGACGGACGAGCCGCTGAAGAAGTCCGAGGGCGACTCCGAGGCGAAGTAACCGTGCCCCGGGGCGCGCGGGCCGTGCCCGCGTGCCCTTGGACATGCGCGGTTCCCGCGGGATCCCGACACCATGTCATGGCCGTCGGCGCACCGACGCGCGAGGCGGCCCGAGAGGGAGTACGAGAAGGTGGCAGCACCTAAAAAGGGCCGGAACGCGAGCGCCCAGAGCAAGCCGGGGCGCTCGCTGGCCCTGATCCTGATCGCCATCGTGGCGCTCACCGGAGGGATGTTCGCCTCCGGGCACACCACTCCGCGTCTCGGTATCGACCTGGCCGGCGGCACGAGCATCACGCTCCGGGCCGAATCGGAGCCCGGCCAGGAATCCGCGATCAACAAGACCAACATGGACACCGCGGTCGAGATCATGGAACGCCGTGTCAATGGTCTGGGTGTCTCCGAGGCCGAGGTACAGACCCAGGGCGACCGGAACATCATCGTCAACATTCCCAAGGGGACGAACTCCGAGGACGCCCGGAAGCAGGTCGGTACCACCGCCAAGCTCTACTTCCGCCCGGTCCTCGCCACCGAGGTCTCCGGCGTGGCCGCCTCGGCCAGCCCCTCGGCGAGCGCCTCCGGGAGCGCCTCCGCGTCGCCCGACGCCTCCGGGAGCGCCGCGGAGAAGGCCACCGACGGCGACGAGAGCGCCTCGCCCTCCGACAGCGCCTCGGCGTCCGCCACCTCCCAGGGCCGCGCCCTCACCGACGCCCTGAAGGCCGACGCCACCCCGTCGGCGACCGACTCCGCGAGCGCCGCCGCCTCCGACTCCGCGTCCCCGAGCGCCGGCGCCTCCGCGTCGGAGTCCGCCTCCGCGGACGACAGCGCGCTGCAGGCCGCGTACACCAAGCTCGACTGCACCGACGAGGCGCAGCGCGCCAAGGCCGGCGACGGCGCCAAGGACGACGAGTCCATGGTGGCCTGCGGCCAGAACGCGCAGGGCCAGTGGCAGAAGTACATCCTCGGCCCCGCCGAGGTCGACGGCACGGACGTCGACAAGGCCTCGGCCGTCTTCAACACGCAGACCGCCGCCGGCTGGACCGTCACGATGGACTTCACCGACGGCGGCGCCAAGAAGTTCGCGAGCATCACCGGCAAGCTGGCGCAGAACCAGTCGCCGCAGAACCAGTTCGCGATCGTCCTGGACAACGAGGTCGTCTCCGACCCGTACGTCAGCCAGGCGCTGACCGGCGGCAACGCCGAGATCTCCGGCAGCTTCACGCAGGAGGAGGCGCAGAACCTCGCCAACATGCTCTCCTACGGCGCCCTCCCGCTGAGCTTCAAGGAGGACAGCGTCACCACCGTCACCGCCGCGCTCGGCGGTGACCAGCTGGAGGCCGGCCTGATCGCCGGCGCCATCGGCCTCGCCCTGGTCGTGCTCTACCTGCTGTTCTACTACCGGGGCCTGTCGTTCATCGCCCTGCTCTCGCTGCTGGTCTCCGCGATCCTGACGTACGTCATCATGTCGCTGCTCGGCCCGACCATCGGCTTCGCGCTGAACCTGCCGGCCGTCTGCGGCGCCATCGTCGCCATCGGCATCACGGCGGACTCGTTCATCGTCTACTTCGAACGGGTCCGGGACGAGATCCGCGAGGGCCGCTCGCTGCGCCCCGCGGTCGAGCGCGGCTGGCCGCGCGCCCGGCGCACCATCCTGGTCTCCGACTTCGTGTCGTTCCTCGCCGCCGCGGTCCTCTTCATCGTCTCCGTCGGCAAGGTCCAGGGCTTCGCGTTCACACTGGGTCTGACCACCCTGCTCGACGTGGTGGTCGTGTTCCTCTTCACCAAGCCGCTGCTGACGCTCATGGCCCGCCGCACGTTCTTCGCGAGCGGCCACAAGTGGTCCGGGCTCGACCCGAAGAGCCTCGGCGCGAAGCCGCCGATCCGCCGCACGCGCCACCCCCGTCCCGCCGGCCCTGTCGACCCGAAGGAGGCGTGAGCGATGTCGAAACTCGGCGAGCTCGGCGCCAAGCTGCACCACGGCGAGGTCGGCTACGACTTCGTCAAGAACCGCAAGCTCTGGTACGGCATCTCGATCCTGATCACCATCACGGCCATCGTCGGCCTGGCGGTGCGCGGCCTGCACATGGGCATCGAGTTCCAGGGCGGCGCGGTCTTCACCACACCGAAGAACACCAGCGTCTCGGTCTCCCAGGCCGAGGAGCACGCGGAGACGGCCTCCGGCCACGACGCGATCGTCCAGAAGCTCGGCGACGGCAGCCTGCGCATCCAGATCGCCGGCATCGACACCGGCACGTCGGACCAGATCAAGAAGGAACTCTCCGAGGACCTGAGGGTCGACGCCGAGCAGATCAACGCCGAACTGGTCGGTCCCAGCTGGGGTGACCAGATCGCCAACAAGGCGTGGCAGGGCCTGGGGATCTTCCTGGTCCTGGTGGTGATCTACCTGGCGATCGCCTTCGAGTGGCGGATGGCGCTCGCCGCCTTCGTCGCCCTGATCCACGACATCACCATCACCGTCGGCATCTACGCCCTCGTCGGCTTCGAGGTCACGCCGGGCACGGTGATCGGTCTGCTGACCATCCTCGGCTACTCGCTGTACGACACGGTGGTCGTCTTCGACAGCCTCAAGGAACAGACGAAGGACATCACCAAGCAGAACCGCTGGACCTACGCCGAGATCGCCAACCGGTCGATCAACAGCACCCTGGTCCGCTCCGTCAACACCACGGTCGTGGCGCTGCTGCCGGTGGCGGGCCTGCTCTTCATCGGCGGCGGTGTGCTCGGTGCCGGCATGCTCAACGACATCTCGCTGTCGCTGTTCGTCGGCCTCGCGGCCGGCGCGTACTCCTCGATCTTCATCGCCACGCCGCTCGTCGCCGACCTCAAGGAGCGCGAGCCGCAGATGAAGGCGCTCAAGAAGCGCGTCCTGGCCAAGCGCGCCCAGGCCGCCTCGAAGGGCGAGTCCGTCGAGGACACCGACGCCCACGCGGACGGGCCGTACGACGACGACCCCGAGGACGCCGCCCCCGCCGTCGTCGGCCCCCGCAACCAGCCCGCGTCCCGCACCCGGGGCCGCGGCCGACCCTCCGGGAAGCGCCGATGACCGACATCCAGGAGCTGCTGCTCAGCCGCATCCGGGACGTGGCGGACTACCCGGAGCCGGGCGTGGTCTTCAAGGACATCACCCCGCTGCTCGCCGACCCGGAGGCGTTCGGCGCCCTCACCGACGCCCTGGCCGGGATCGCCAAGGACACCGGCGCCACCAAGATCGTCGGTCTGGAGGCCCGGGGCTTCATCCTCGGTGCCCCGGTCGCCGTCCGCGCCGGCCTCGGCTTCATCCCCGTACGCAAGGCCGGCAAGCTCCCCGGAGCCACCCTCGGCCAGGCGTACGACCTGGAGTACGGCTCGGCCGAGATCGAGATCCACGCCGAGGACCTCGGCCCCGACGACCGCGTCCTGGTCGTCGACGACGTCCTGGCCACCGGCGGCACCGCACAGGCGTCGCTCCAGCTGATCCGCCGGGCCGGCGCGCGCACCGCGGGCGTGGCCGTCCTGATGGAGCTGGGCTTCCTGGACGGGCGTGCCCGTCTGGAGCCGGAGCTGGACGGCGCCCCGCTGCACGCGCTGCTCACCGTCGGATAACCCCGGCGCGGCCGCCAGGACACCGGCCGGACACGGAAAGGGCGGGCCCGGAGGAATCCGGCGCCCGCCCCACGCGTTCCTCCCGTAGACGGGCCTCACAGCGGCCTGCGGGTCATCCCGGGACCCGGGATGGCTACCATGGGGTTTCCGGAGCCTGACCGGGGGACCCGGATCGCGCACGAGGAGTCCTCTTGCCAGACGAGGCCCAGCCACTGACAGCCGCCAAGCCCGAGTCCGCCTCGGCGCCCGCGGCCAAGCCCGCGCCCAGCACCCCGCACGCGAAGAACGACAGCCGCGGGACGCTCCAGCACACCCAGTCCGCGCCCGTCGACAAGACCGCGGACCAGCAGGCACGTCCCAAGCCGGTCCCTCCCGAGCGCCCGCAGAACGCGCCTGTGGTGCGCGCCCCCGCGGCCCAGCCCGCCCGCACCGGCTCCTCCAACCGCGTCCGCGCCCGGCTGGCCCGCCTCGGCGTTCAGCGCGCCAACCCGTACAACCCGGTCCTGGAGCCCCTGCTGCGCATAGTCCGCGGCAACGATCCCAAGATCGAAACGGCGACTTTGCGCCAGATCGAGCGCGCCTACCAGGTCGCCGAGCGCTGGCACCGCGGTCAGAAGCGCAAGAGCGGCGACCCGTACATCACGCACCCGCTCGCCGTCACCACCATCCTCGCCGAGCTGGGCATGGACCCGGCCACGCTGATGGCGGGGCTGCTGCACGACACCGTCGAGGACACCGAGTACGGCCTGGACGACCTGCGCCGCGACTTCGGCGACGTCGTCGCCCTCCTCGTCGACGGCGTCACCAAGCTGGACAAGGTCAAGTTCGGCGAGGCCGCGCAGGCCGAGACCGTGCGCAAGATGGTCGTCGCCATGGCCAAGGACCCCCGCGTCCTGGTCATCAAGCTCGCCGACCGCCTGCACAACATGCGCACCATGCGCTACCTCAAGCGGGAGAAGCAGGAGAAGAAGGCGCGCGAGACCCTGGAGATCTACGCGCCGCTCGCCCACCGCCTGGGCATGAACACCATCAAGTGGGAGCTGGAGGACCTCGCCTTCGCGATCCTCTACCCCAAGATGTACGACGAGATCGTCCGCCTGGTCGCCGAGCGCGCCCCCAAGCGCGACGAGTACCTCGCCGTCGTCACCGACGAGGTCCAGCAGGACCTGCGCGCCGCCCGCATCAAGGCGACCGTCACCGGCCGCCCCAAGCACTACTACAGCGTCTACCAGAAGATGATCGTCCGCGGCCGGGACTTCGCGGAGATCTACGACCTGGTCGGCATCCGCGTCCTGGTGGACACCGTCCGCGACTGCTACGCGGCGCTGGGCACGGTCCACGCCCGCTGGAACCCGGTTCCGGGGCGGTTCAAGGACTACATCGCGATGCCCAAGTTCAACATGTACCAGTCGCTGCACACGACGGTCATCGGGCCCAGCGGCAAGCCCGTCGAACTGCAGATCCGCACGTTCGACATGCACCGTCGCGCCGAGTACGGCATCGCCGCGCACTGGAAGTACAAGCAGGAGGCCGTGGCCGGCGCCTCCAAGGTGCGCTCCGACGCGCCCCGGACCACCGGCAAGGACGACCACCTCAACGACATGGCGTGGCTGCGCCAGCTCCTGGACTGGCAGAAGGAGACCGAGGACCCCGGCGAGTTCCTGGAGTCCCTGCGCTTCGACCTCTCCCGCAACGAGGTCTTCGTCTTCACCCCCAAGGGCGACGTCATAGCGCTCCCGGCCGGTGCCACCCCCGTCGACTTCTCCTACGCCGTCCACACCGAGGTCGGCCACCGCACCATAGGAGCACGGGTCAACGGGCGCCTGGTCCCGCTGGAGTCCACCCTGGACAACGGCGACCTGGTGGAGGTCTTCACCTCCAAGGCACCCGGCGCCGGACCGTCCCGCGACTGGCTGGGCTTCGTCAAGTCACCGCGGGCCCGCAACAAGATCCGCGCCTGGTTCTCCAAGGAGCGCCGCGACGAGGCCATCGAGCAGGGCAAGGACGCCATCGTCCGCGCCATGCGCAAGCAGAACCTCCCCATCCAGCGCATCCTGACCGGCGACTCCCTGGTCACCCTCGCGCACGAGATGCGCTACTCCGACATCTCCGCGCTGTACGCGGCGATCGGCGAGGGCCATGTCTCCGCGCAGAACATCGTGCAGAAGCTCGTCCAGGCCCTCGGCGGCGAGGAGGCGGCCAGCGAGGAGATCGACGAGGCGGTGCCGTCGCGGGGCCGTGGCCGCAAGCGGCGCAGCAACGCCGATCCGGGCGTCGTGGTCAAGGGCGTCGACGACGTCTGGGTCAAGCTGGCCCGCTGCTGCACCCCCGTGCCCGGCGACCCGATCATCGGCTTCGTCACCCGCGGCAGCGGCGTCTCCGTGCACCGCAGCGACTGCGTCAACGTGGACTCGCTCTCCCGCGAGCCCGAGCGCATCCTGGAGGTCGAGTGGGCGCCCACCCAGTCCTCGGTCTTCCTGGTCGCCATCCAGGTCGAGGCCCTCGACCGCTCCCGGCTGCTGTCGGACGTCACCCGCGTCCTGTCCGACCAGCACGTCAACATCCTCTCCGCCGCAGTCCAGACCTCCCGTGACCGCGTCGCCACCTCCCGCTTCACCTTCGAGATGGGCGACCCCAAGCACCTCGGGCACGTCCTGAAGGCCGTACGGGGCGTCGAGGGCGTCTACGACGTGTACCGGGTGACATCGGCGCGCAGGCCGTCGTAGACACGGAGGACACACGAGAGGGGCTCCCGTACGGCGTGTACGGGAGCCCCTCTCGTGTACGGGTGTCAGCCGCCGAACTCCTGAAGCCCCTTCAGGGCCTGGTCCAGCAGCGCCTGGCGGCCCTCCAGCTCACGCTGGAGCTTGTCCGCGCGGGCGTTGTTGCCCTGCGCGCGGGCCTGCTCGATCTGCTGGTGGAGCTTGTCCACGGCGGCCTGGAGCTGGCCGGTCAGCCCCTCGGCACGCGCGCGTGCCTCCGGGTTGGTACGGCGCCACTCGGTCTCCTCGGCCTCCTGGAGCGCCCGCTCGACCGCGTGCATCCGGCCCTCGACCTTCGGCCGGGCGTCGCGCGGCACGTGCCCGATGGCCTCCCAGCGCTCGTTGACCGCACGGAACGCGGCGCGGGCCGCCTTCAGATCCGTGATCGGCAGGAGCTTCTCGGCCTCCTCGGCCAGCTCCTCCTTGAGCTTGAGGTTCTCGGACTGCTCCGCGTCCCGCTCGGCGAAGACCGAGCTGCGCGCGGCGAAGAAGACGTCCTGGGCGCCGCGGAAGCGGTTCCACAACTCGTCCTCGTGCTCGCGCTGGGCGCGGCCCGCCGCCTTCCACTCGGTCATCAGCTCGCGGTAGCGGGCGGCCGTCGGACCCCAGTCCGTCGAACCCGACAGCGCCTCGGCCTCGCCGACCAGCCGCTCCTTGACCCGGCGGGCCTCCTCGCGCTGCGCGTCGAGCTGCGCGAAGTGCTGCTTGCGCCGCTTGGAGAACGCCGACCGGGCGTGCGAGAAGCGGTGCCACAGCTCGTCGTCGGACTTGCGGTCCAGCCGGGGCAGGCCCTTCCAGGTGTCCACCAGCGCCCGCAACCGCTCACCTGCGGCCCGCCACTGGTCGGACTGGGCGAGCTGCTCGGCCTCGGTGACCAGCTCCTCCTTGGCCCGGCGGGCCTCGTCGGACTGCTTGGCCCGCTGCGCCTTGCGCTCCTCGCGCCGCTTGTCCACCAGCTCCACGAGCTGGTCCAGCCGCTTCCTGAGCGCGTCCAGGTCGCCCACCGCGTGGTGCGCGTCGACCTGCTCGCGCAGGTGCTGGATCGCGGCCTGGGCGTCCTTCGACGACAGGTCGGTGGTCCGCACCCGCTTCTCGAGGAGGCCGATCTCGACCACCAGGCCCTCGTACTTGCGCTCGAAGTAGGCCAGCGCCTCATCGGGCGAGCCGGCCTGCCAGGAACCGACCACCTGCTCGCCGTCGGCCGTACGCACGTACACGGTCCCCGTCTCGTCGACGCGGCCCCACGGGTCGCTGCTCACAGCGCCTCCTCCACATGATGCCCGCGGAGGGCTTTCCCGCCCCCGGGCATCGTCCACAGTTTCGTCACCGCCAACATAGGCGACCGGCGGGGGGCCTGTCCGCATCCCGCACGACCGAAATTCCGCAGTTGACAGTCAGGATTTCGCGACGGTCGCCTTGTCGATCACGACCGTCGCGTTCGGTACTCCGTCACCGGCGCCGGTGCTCTCGCCCGCGGCGGCGATCTTCTTGAGCACCTTCATGCCGGCGTCCGAGATCGTGCCGAACGGCGTGTAGCTGGGCGGCAGCTCACTGTCCTGGTACACCAGGAAGAACTGGCTGCCGCCGGAGTCCGCCTGCCCGGTGTTGGCCATCGCCACCGTGCCCGCCGGGTAGATGTTGTCCTTCAGGCTTTTGTCCTTCAGGTTCTCGTCCGGGATCGTGTAGCCGGGACCGCCGGTGCCCTGCCCGGTCGGGTCGCCGCACTGGAGCACGTAGATGCCGCTGGTGGTGAGCCGGTGGCACGTGGAGTGGTCGAAGAAGCCCTTCCCGGCGAGGAAGTCGAACGAGTTCACCGTGTGCGGCGCCGCCGACGTCTTCAGGGCGATGTCTATCTCGCCGCACGTCGTGTCCAGCGTCATGGTGTAGTCCGCCGACTTGTCGATGGACATCGCCGGCTCCTTCTTCCAGGTCTTCGTCGAGGCCTTGCCCGCCGCCGCCTTGTCGCACGGGTCGGCGGCCTTGGACGCCGACGCGCTGGGCGACGCCTCGGCGCTCGCGTTCTCCTTGTCGTCGTCGCCCTTGAGCGTGCCGGTCGTGTACAGCGCGAGGCTGCCCACCAGCACCACGCCGAGCACCGACGCGATCACCGAGTTCCGCACCCGCGCCTTGCGTCGCGCGGCGGTGCGCCGCTGCTGCTGCCGCAAGAACTTCTCCCGGGCGAGCTGACGCCGCCGCTGTTCCTGGCTGACCACCGGGTTGTCTCCTATGCGTCTTCGTGTGCCGACCGGTACGCGTGCGTGCCCGTGGGCCGACCGCCTGCGTTAGCCCCGTACCGTATATGGGTTCGCTGAGGAATCGGCACCGCCGGTAGGCTCTGACCACGGGCGCAGCCCGTTCACAAGCCACCCGTATCGACACAACGAAGGACGATCGTGCTCATTGCCGGGTTCCCCGCCGGGGCCTGGGGGACGAACTGCTACCTCGTCGCCCCGGCCGCCGGTGAGGAGTGCGTGATCATCGACCCCGGCCACCAGGCCGCCCAGGGAGTCGAGGAGGCGCTGAAGAAGCACCGGCTCAAGCCGGTCGCCGTCGTCCTCACGCACGGCCACATCGACCACGTGGCCTCGGTCGTCCCGGTGTGCGGAGCGAACGACGTACCCGCGTGGATCCACCCGGCGGACCGCTACATGATGAGCGACCCCGAGAAGGGCCTCGGCCGGTCCATCGGGATGCCGCTGATGGGCGAGCTGAGCGTGGGGGAGCCGGACGACGTACGGGAGCTGGCCGACGGCGCGAAGCTGGAGCTGGCGGGCCTGGAGCTGACCGTGGCGCACGCGCCGGGCCATACCAAGGGGTCGGTGACCTTCGGCCTGCCCGAGGCGGCGGACATCCCGCCGGTGCTGTTCTCGGGCGACCTGCTGTTCGCCGGCTCCATCGGACGCACCGACCTGCCCGGCGGCTCCATGGACGACATGCTCGAGTCCCTGACCCGCGTGGTCCTGCCGCTCGACGACACGACCGTGGTGCTGTCCGGACACGGCCCCCAGACGACCATCGGCCAGGAGCGCGCCGCCAACCCGTATCTGCGGCAGGCGGCTTCCGGCCAGGAAGCCCCCGAGGCTTCCCGACGAGGAATGTGACGAGAGACCTTCCGTGAGCACCTTCAAGGCCCCCAAGGGCACGTACGACCTGCTGCCGCCCGACTCCGCGAAGTACCTGGCCGTCCGCGAGGCGATCGCGGCCCCGCTGCGTGACTCCGGCTACGGCTACATCGAGACGCCCGGCTTCGAGAGCGTCGAGCTGTTCGCGCGCGGTGTCGGCGAGTCCACCGACATCGTCACCAAGGAGATGTACGCCTTCGAGACCAAGGGCGGCGACCGGCTCGCCCTGCGCCCCGAGGGCACGGCTTCCGTGCTGCGCGCGACGCTGGAGGCCAGCCTGCACAAGACGGGCAACCTCCCCGTCAAGCTCTGGTACTCCGGCTCGTACTACCGCTACGAGCGCCCCCAGAAGGGCCGTTACCGTCACTTCTCGCAGGTCGGCGCCGAGGCGATCGGCGCGGAGGACCCGGCGCTCGACGCCGAGCTGATCATCCTGGCCGACCAGGCGTACCGCTCGCTGGGCCTGAGCCAGTTCCGTATCCTGCTCAACTCGCTGGGCGACAAGGAGTGCCGTCCCGTCTACCGGGCCGCCCTCCAGGAGTTCCTGCGCGGCCTGGACCTGGACGAGGACACCCTGCGCCGCGCCGACATCAACCCGCTGCGCGTCCTGGACGACAAGCGCGAGTCGGTGCAGAAGCAGCTCGGGGACGCTCCGCTGCTGCGCGACTACCTCTGCGACGCCTGCAAGGCGTACCACGAGGAGGTCCGCGAGCTGATCACGGCGGCGGGCGTCGTCTTCGAGGACGACCCGAAGCTGGTGCGCGGCCTGGACTACTACACGCGCACCACCTTCGAGTTCGTCCACGACGGGCTCGGTTCCCAGTCCGCGGTGGGCGGCGGCGGCCGCTACGACGGCCTCTCCGAGATGATCGGCGGCCCCGCGCTGCCGTCCGTCGGCTGGGCCCTCGGCGTCGACCGCACGGTCCTGGCCCTTGAGGCCGAGGGCGTCGAGCTGGACCTCCCCGCCACCACCTCCGTCTTCGCCGTGCCGCTCGGCGAGGAGGCCCGCCGCGTCCTGTTCGCCAAGGTCACCGAGTTGCGCAAGAACGGCGTCGCCGCCGACTTCGCCTACGGCGGCAAGGGCCTCAAGGGCGCCATGAAGAACGCCAACCGCAGCGGCGCCCGCTACACGATCGTGGCCGGCGAACGCGACCTCGCCGAGGGCGTCGTCCAGCTCAAGGACATGGAGTCCGGCGAGCAGACCGCGATCGGCGTCAACGAGATCGTGGCGGAGCTGGAGTCCCGGCTCGGCTGAGCCCGCCGCGCGCGTGCGGCACGGTCACTGATCCGGCAGCCCGTGCCGCGTGCGGCTGCCGCAGCGCGGGCCGGGGGCCGCCCGGAGAGCCCCTTGAGCCGGCTGCCCGCACAGGGCCTGTCGTGCGGATCACGCGGGGGAAATCCGCGGCGCCTCATCAGCGCGGATGCGCGTGCCGGACCCCGCGTCCGCGGCGTGGTCCGAACGAGAGGCCCAGGGTCTTTGGACCGACCGGACCGATGACCTCCGCGCGGCCACGCGGCCGGGGCGGTACCGGGCGCAGTGCCGGACCGTTGCGCGTACCGTCAACTCCGTGGGTGCCGATTCGTCCTGCCGGACGACCCCGGCCCGGGATCGCCACGCGCGCGCGGCGTGCGCCGGGTCCGCGCCCGGCACCCGGACCTCGCCGCCCTCCCCGGACCGGTTGCCCTGGAGGATCTCCGCCGTCCTGCTCCGGCCCGCGCGACCGGTTCGTTCGCCTGTGCGCTCATGGTTCAAGCGTTGTCCGGAACCGCGCCCTCGGGGAGGACCGAGCGTCGTTCCTTATGTCCACCGAACGGTGGACACGCGCGTGCGTGCGGCACAATGACCGTGCCCGAAGAAGATGAGACCTCAAGTGACGGAATCGGCGTGATGAGCAAGACGACAGTCAGAGACGTCTCCACGGACCCCGAGCCCGCGTCCGGAGCCGGTGCCGTCGCGCCGGGTGCGGTGGGCGGCAGCCGCGCGTTCGCCGTGATGCTGGTGATCACCGGCGCCGCCGGACTGCTCGCCGCGTGGGTCATCACGATCGACAAGTTCAAGCTGCTCGAAGCCAAGGTCGCCGGCACCACCTTCGTCCCCGGGTGCAGCCTGAACCCCGTCGTCTCCTGCGGCAGCGTCATGGAGAGCGACCAGGCGTCCGCCTTCGGCTTCCCCAACCCGATGCTCGGCCTGGTCTGCTACGGCATCGTGATCTGCGTCGGCATGAGCCTGCTCGCGCGGGCCCGCTTCCCGCGCTGGTACTGGCTCACCTTCAACGCGGGCACCCTGTTCGGCGTGGGCTTCTGCACCTGGCTGCAGTTCCAGTCCCTGTACCGGATCAACGCGCTGTGCCTGTGGTGCTCGCTGGCCTGGGTCGCCACGATCGTCATGTTCTGGTACGTGACCTCGTTCAACGTGCGCAAGGGCTTCCTGCCCGCGCCGAACTGGCTGCGCGGCTTCTTCGGCGAGTTCACCTGGGTGCTGCCGGTCCTGCACATCGGCATCATCGGCATGCTGATCCTGACCCGCTGGTGGGACTTCTGGACCAGCTGACCCGCACCGCCCCCCCGGGCGTCGCCGACCGGACCCACGGGCCCGGCCGACGGCGCCCGTCGCGTTGTCAGTGCGGTCATTTAGGGTTTCGAGCGTGGAGCCCGATCTGTTCACCGCCGCCGCAGAAGAACGCCAGGAGAAAGACCCCTCCGGCAGCCCCCTGGCCGTCCGGATGCGCCCGCGCACCCTCGACGAGGTCGTGGGCCAGCAGCACCTGCTGAAGCCCGGCTCCCCGCTGCGCCGCCTGGTGGGCGAGGGCGCCGCCGGCCCCGCCGGCCCCTCCTCGGTGATCCTCTGGGGCCCGCCCGGCACCGGCAAGACGACCCTGGCGTACGTCGTCTCCAAGGCCACCAACAAGCGGTTCGTGGAACTGTCGGCGATCACCGCGGGCGTCAAGGAGGTCCGCGCGGTCATCGACGGCGCCCGGCGCGCGGTCGGCGGGTACGGCAAGGAGACCGTCCTCTTCCTGGACGAGATCCACCGCTTCAGCAAGGCCCAGCAGGACTCCCTGCTGCCCGCCGTCGAGAACCGCTGGGTGACGCTGATCGCCGCGACCACCGAGAACCCGTACTTCTCGGTGATCTCCCCCCTGCTCTCCCGCTCCCTCCTGCTGACCCTCGAACCCCTCACCGACGACGACGTCCGCGGTCTGCTCCGCCGCGCCCTCACCGACGACCGGGGCCTCAAGGGCGCCGTCACCCTCCCCGAGGACACCGAGGACCACCTGCTGCGCATCGCCGGCGGCGACGCCCGCCGCGCCCTGACCGCCCTGGAGGCCGCCGCCGGGGCCGCGCTCGACAAGGGCGAGCCGGAGATCACCCTGGCCACGCTGGAGGAGACCGTCGACCGGGCGGCGGTCAAGTACGACCGCGACGGCGACCAGCACTACGATGTCGCCAGCGCCCTGATCAAGTCCATCCGCGGCTCCGACGTCGACGCCGCCCTGCACTACCTGGCCCGCATGATCGAGGCCGGCGAGGACCCCCGCTTCATCGCCCGCCGCCTGATGATCTCCGCCAGCGAGGACATCGGCCTCGCCGACCCGAACGCGCTGCCGATCGCGGTCGCCGCGGCCCAGGCCGTCGCCATGATCGGCTTCCCCGAGGCCGCCCTCACCCTCAGCCACGCCACCATCGCCCTCGCCCTGGCACCCAAGTCCAACGCCGCGACCACCGCCATCGGCGCCGCCCTGGACGACGTACGCAAGGGGCACGCCGGGACCGTCCCGGCCCATCTGCGCGACAGCCACTACCAGGGCGCGGGCAAGCTCGGCCACGGGCAGGGGTACGTCTACCCGCACGACCTGCCGGAGGGCATCGCCGCCCAGCAGTACGCCCCCGACGCCCTGAAGGACCGCGAGTACTACACCCCGACCCGGCACGGCGGCGAGGCGCGGTACGCGGACGCCGTGGAGTGGACCAGGAAGCACCTCGGTCGAAAGAGGCCCTGAGCACCCTGTAAACTCGATCGGAGTGCCGAGTCCCGTGCCGTCAGAGCGGGACAACCGGCCGGAACCCCAGCGGGTTCCAGGAGCGTCGCGCACCGTCGAAGGTGTCGCGGGCAGCCCACCACCCCTCGTCGCAGGACGGGACCGGTCGGTGGGCCACTCGCGTGCTGCACGTATGTGCCCAGACCAGGGAGCGGCTGCCCGACAGGTCCCACGCGGACCCGGCGGGTTTCCCCGGCTGCGGATGCGACCTCCCTCAACCCTGGCAAGCCGAACACTAGGAAATGAGAGACAGTGGCGAACCAGTCCCGCCCCAAGGTCAAGAAGTCGCGTGCCCTCGGCATCGCGCTGACGCCGAAGGCCGTCAAGTACTTCGAGGCCCGCCCCTACCCGCCGGGTGAGCACGGCCGCGGCCGCAAGCAGAACTCGGACTACAAGGTCCGTCTGCTGGAGAAGCAGCGTCTGCGTGCCCAGTACGACGTGTCCGAGCGTCAGCTCGTCCGCGCCTACGAGCGTGCCTCCAAGGTCCAGGGCAAGACCGGTGAGGCCCTGATCGTGGAGCTGGAGCGCCGCCTCGACGCGCTGGTCCTGCGCTCGGGCATCGCCCGCACGATCTACCAGGCCCGCCAGATGGTCGTCCACGGCCACATCGCGGTCAACGGCCAGAAGGTCGACAAGCCGTCCTTCCGCGTCCGCCCCGACGACGTCGTGCAGGTCCGCGACCGCTCCAAGGAGAAGACGCTGTTCCAGGTCGCGCGTGAGGGTGGCTTCGCCCCCGACGGCGAGACCCCGCGTTACCTCCAGGTGAACCTCAAGGCCCTGGCGTTCCGCCTGGACCGCGAGCCGAACCGCAAGGAGATCCCGGTGATCTGCGACGAGCAGCTCGTCGTCGAGTACTACGCCCGCTGATCCCAGCCGGCCGCGGTACCCGGGCCCGTCGTCTCCCCGCCCCCGTGGGCGGGCGGGACGGCGGGCCTCGTCATGTCCCCGGCGTCCTCGTCGGCCGCGCGGGACGACGCGGCCCCGGCAGCGCCGCCGGCTCCTCGGACCGCCGCAGCGCACGGGCCACCGCCTCCTCCCGGCCCAGCCGCGCTCCCCGCCGCAGGCACTCCTCGTACGCCTCGTCCCCCAGCCGGTCGCGGGCCGCCGCCTCGCACAGCTCGCGCGGCGCGTTGTAGTGCGCCGAGCCGAACAGCTGCAGGCCCACCGCGAGCCACATCCGCCCCGCCGCCCCCTGGAGCACCGCCGCCTCCGCCGCGTCGCCCTCCGTCACCGTGACCAGGGCCAGCAGTTCCAGTGACAGCACCGCACCCAGCAGGTCACGGAAGCCGTGGGCGTCGCCCAGGCAGACGGTCAGCAGCCGCCGGGCCCTGCCCGGATCGCCGTCGCTCCAGGCCGCGTACGCCAGCACGTACAGCGCGTAGGCGCGGGCCCAGCGCTCGCCGTGGTCGTCGCACACCCGGCGCACGTCCTCGCACAGCCGCACCGCGTCCGCCAGATCGCCCTGGAAGGCCCGCGCCATCGCCAGCTCCACCTGGGCCATCAGCACATTGCTGTTCAGCTCGCCGGTCTCCCGGTACCGCGCCAGCGCGGAGCGCAGCAGCGTCTCGGCGCCCGCCACGTCATCGGTGATCAGCGCCAGACAGCCCGAGCGGTGCACCGCGTACGCCAGCGCCGTCGCATTGCCGGCCCGCTCCGCCTCCCGATGGCACTCCTCGAGCGTCGCCCGCGCGCACACCGTGTCGCCCTGCAGGATCGCCACGTACGCCAGCACCCACAGGGCCTTGAGCCGGGACTGCTCGTGCGCGGTCCGCTCCGCGTCCAGCCGCACCGCCTGCTCCAGCCAGTGCCGCCCCTCCGCCAGCCGCCCGCAGCCCGCCCAGTGGAACCACAGGGAGCCCGCCAGGTACTGGCCCAGGTGCGCCCCGTCCGGATCGGACAGGCAGTGGTCCAGGGCGACCCGCAGATTCGGCAGCTCGGCCTCGATACGCGCGGCGACCTCCGACTGGCGCGGCGAGAACCACTCCAGCTCGCACCAGGTCGCCAGCCCCACGTACCAGTCGCGGTGCCGGCGCCGCAGCCGCGCCGCGTCGCCCGTCGCCTCCAGCCACTCGGCGCCGTACGCCCGCACCGTGCCGAGCATCCGGTAGCGCACCCCGGCCGGTGTCTCCTCGCGGGTCAGCACGGACTGGGCGAGCAGCGCGGAGAGCACGTCCAGCACCTCGTCGGCGGGCAGGCCGTCGCCGCCGCACACGTACTCCGCGGCCTCCAGGTCGAACCGCCCCGCGAACACCGAAAGACGCGCCCACAGCAGCCGCTCCCCGGGCGTGCACAGCTCATGGCTCCAGCCGATCGCCGTGCGCAGCGCCCGGTGCCGGGGCAGCGCCGTCCGGTTCTCCCCGGCCAGCAGCCGGAACCGGTCGTCCAGCCGGCCGAGCACCTGCTCCGGCGTCAGCACGCCCAGCCGCCCCGCGGCCAGCTCGATCGCCAGCGGGATGCCGTCCAGCCGCCGGCACAGCTCCCGCACCTCGGCGCCGTCCCCGCCCCCGATCTCCACCCCCTGCTGGGCGGCGCGCACCGTCAGCAGGGACACCGCCTCCTCCCCGGTCAGCGGCGCCAGCGGGAAGAGCCGCTCGCCGGAGACGGCCAGCGGTCGGCGCCCCACCGCCAGCACCCGCAGCCCGGGGGCCCGGCCCAGCAGCTCCGTCACCAGCCGGGCACACGCGTCCACCAGGTGCTCGATTCCGTCGAGCAGCAGCAGGACCTCGCGGTCGGCGAGGTGGGCGAGCAGGGTCTCGCGGGGCGTCCTGGTGGTGTGGTCGGTCAGGCCGAGCGCCTCCACCACCGCGTAGTCCACGAACTCCGGGTCGCGCACGGGCGCAAGCTCCACCCGCCAGACCCCGTCCCGCGGTGCCGACCGCGCGGCGGCCCGCTCCGCCAGCCGCGACTTGCCGACGCCGCCCACCCCGGTGACCGTCACCAGCCGCGCGCCGCGCAGCGCGTCGTCCAGCTCGGAGAGTTCCGCCGCGCGTCCGACGAAGGCGTCCAGTTCCAGCGGCAGATTCCCGGCCGGGAACGTTCCGTCATGCCGTTGATCACGCATAGAGAACGCAGCGTACTGAAGCGTGCGCACTGCGTACAAACGTCTCGCACGCCCGCGCCGCACGCGGACGGTAATCCGGTACGGACCCCCATCCCCGGCGCGATAGGCTCGGTGCACGACTTTTCGTGTTCTCGATGGTCTCGATGGTCATGACGGACGTGAAGTCGACGTACGCGAAGTTCTGGCACGTTTCAGGGAGCGGGTGCACACAGTGTCCGGTGGCGAGGTGGCCGGGATCCTGGTGGCCGTGTTCTGGGCGATCCTGGTCTCCTTCCTCGCCGTCGCACTGGTGAGGCTGGCCCAGACGCTCAAGGCGACCACCAAGCTCGTGGCGGACGTGACCGACCAGGCCGTCCCGCTGCTGGCCGACGCCTCCACGGCGGTGCGCTCGGCGCAGACCCAGATCGAACGGGTCGACGCGATCGCCTCCGACGTCCAGGAGGTCACCTCCAACGCCTCGGCGCTCTCCACCACCGTCGCCTCCACCTTCGGCGGCCCCCTGGTCAAGGTCGCGGCCTTCGGCTACGGCGTGCGCCGGGCGATGGGCGGCCGCAAGGAGGACGTGCCGGCCAAGACAGCCAGGCGCACCGTCGTCGTGGGCCGTACCGTCCCGGCGACGCGGCGGGCCAAGCGGAAGAAGGACTGACCCAGCGATGTTCCGCCGTACGTTCTGGTTCACCACCGGCGTCGCCGCCGGAGTGTGGGCCACCACCAAGGTCAACCGGAAGCTGAAGCAGCTCACCCCCGAGAACCTCGCCGTGACCGCGGCGAACAAGGCGATCGAGGCCGGCGGCCGGCTCAAGGACCGCGCCGTGGACTTCGCGCTCGAGGTCCGCGACAACATGGCCCAGCGGGAGGCCGAACTGGGCGACGCGCTCGGTCTCGACGCCCCCGTCGACCGGGAGCTCCCGGCACCCCGGCGGTACGCCGCCATCGAGAACCGCAACGACCCGATGCCCACTTCGAAGTACATCGACAGGACGACGTACTCGTACAACCGGAATGAGGACCACTGATGGAGTCGGCCGAGATCCGCCGCCGCTGGCTGAGCTTCTTCGAGGAGCGCGGGCACACCGTCGTCCCTTCGGCGTCGCTCATCGCGGACGACCCGACTCTGCTGCTGGTCCCGGCCGGCATGGTGCCCTTCAAGCCGTACTTCCTCGGTGAGGTCAAGCCGCCGTTCGACCGCGCCACCAGCGTGCAGAAGTGCGTGCGCACGCCGGACATCGAAGAGGTCGGCAAGACCACCCGGCACGGCACGTTCTTCCAGATGTGCGGCAACTTCTCCTTCGGCGACTACTTCAAGGAAGGCGCCATCAAGTACGCCTGGGAGCTGCTCACCAGCCCCCAGGACAAGGGTGGCTACGGCCTCGACCCCGAGCGCCTGTGGATCACCGTCTACCAGGACGACGACGAGGCCGAGCGCATCTGGCACGACGTCGTCGGTGTCCCCTCCGAGCGCATCCAGCGCCTCGGCAAGAAGGACAACTACTGGTCCATGGGCGTCCCCGGCCCCTGCGGCCCCTGCTCCGAGATCAACTACGACCGCGGCCCCGAGTTCGGCGTCGAGGGCGGCCCCGCCGTCAACGACGAGCGGTACGTGGAGATCTGGAACCTCGTCTTCATGCAGTACGAGCGGGGCGAGGGCACCTCCAAGGAGGACTTCGAGATCCTCGGGGAGCTGCCGAGCAAGAACATCGACACCGGGCTCGGCCTGGAGCGGCTCGCCATGATTCTGCAGGGCGTGCAGAACATGTACGAGATCGACACCTCCATGGCCGTCATCAAGAAGGCCACCGACCTGACCGGTGTCTCCTACGGCGACGCCCACGAATCGGACGTCTCCCTGCGCGTGGTCACCGACCACATGCGCACCTCCGTGATGCTCATCGGCGACGGCGTCACCCCGGGCAACGAGGGCCGCGGCTACGTGCTGCGCCGCATCATGCGCCGCGCCATCCGCAACATGCGCCTGCTCGGCGCCACCGGCCCGGTCGTCAAGGACCTGATCGACACGGTGATCGAGATGATGGGGCAGCAGTACCCCGAGCTGATCACCGACCGCGAGCGGATCGAGAAGGTCGCCGTGGCCGAGGAGAACGCCTTCCTCAAGACGCTGAAGGCCGGCACCAACATCCTCGACACCGCCGTCGCCGACACCAAGGCCGCCGGCGGCTCGGTCCTCTCCGGCGACAAGGCGTTCCTGCTCCACGACACCTGGGGCTTCCCGATCGACCTCACCCTGGAGATGGCCGCCGAGCAGGGCCTGTCCGTGGACGAGGACGGCTTCCGGCGCCTGATGAAGGAGCAGCGGGAGCGCGCCAAGGCCGACGCCCAGGCCAAGAAGACCGGCCACGCCGACCTGGGCGCCTACCGGGAGATCGCCGACCGCGCCGGACAGACCGACTTCATCGGCTACACCGACACCGAGGGCGAGTCCACCGTCGTCGGCATCCTGGTCGACGGCGTCTCCTCGCCGGCCGCCACCGAGGGCGACGAGGTCGAGATCGTCCTGGACCGCACGCCCTTCTACGCCGAGGGCGGCGGCCAGATCGGCGACACCGGCCGGATCAGGACCGACTCCGGTGCCGTCATCGAGGTCCGCGACTGCCAGAAGCCGGTCCCCGGCGTCTACGTCCACAAGGGCGTCGTCCAGGTCGGTGAGATCACCGTCGGCGCCAAGGCCCACGCCGCCATCGACGACCGGCGCCGCAAGGCCATCGCCCGCGCCCACTCGGCCACCCACCTCACCCACCAGGCGCTGCGCGACGCCCTCGGCCCGACGGCCGCCCAGGCCGGTTCCGAGAACCAGCCCGGCCGCTTCCGCTTCGACTTCGGTTCGCCGTCCGCCGTGCCGACGGCCGTGATGACCGACGTCGAGCAGAAGATCAACGAGGTGCTCGCCCGCGACCTGGACGTGCGGGCCGACGTCATGGGCATCGACGAGGCCAAGAAGCAGGGCGCCATCGCCGAGTTCGGCGAGAAGTACGGCGAGCGGGTGCGCGTCGTCACCATCGGTGACTTCTCCAAGGAGCTGTGCGGCGGCACCCACGTGCACAACACCGCTCAGCTCGGCCTGGTGAAGCTGCTGGGCGAGTCGTCCATCGGCTCCGGCGTGCGCCGCATCGAGGCCCTGGTGGGCGTCGACGCCTACAACTTCCTCGCGCGTGAGCACACGGTCGTCGCCCAGCTCCAGGAGCTGATCAAGGGCCGGCCGGAGGAGCTCCCGGAGAAGGTCTCCGCCATGCTCGGCAAGCTGAAGGACGCCGAGAAGGAGATCGAGAAGTTCCGCGCCGAGAAGGTCCTCCAGGCCGCCGCCGGTCTCGCCGAGTCCGCCACGGACGTACGGGGCGTCGCCCTGGTCACCGGCCAGGTCCCGGACGGCACCACCGCCGACGACCTGCGCAAGCTGGTCCTCGACGTGCGCGGCCGTATCCAGGGCGGCCGGGCCGCCGTGGTCGCCCTGTTCACGACGGTGAACGGCAAGCCCCTCACCGTCATCGCCACCAACGACGCCGCCCGCGACCGCGGCCTCAAGGCCGGTGACCTGGTCCGGACCGCCGCCAAGACCCTCGGCGGCGGCGGTGGCGGCAAGCCGGACGTCGCCCAGGGCGGCGGGCAGAACCCGGCCGCCATCGGTGACGCCGTGGCCGCCGTGGAGCGCCTGGTCGCGGAGACGGCCAAGTAATGCGCAGAGGACGTCGGCTCGCCATCGACGTCGGGGACGCCCGGATCGGGGTCGCTTCGTGCGACCCCGACGGGATCCTCGCCACCCCCGTCGAGACGGTCCCGGGCCGGGACCTCCCGGCGGCCCACCGCCGTCTGCGCGCGCTGGTCGAGGAGTACGAGCCGATCGAGGTCGTCGCCGGCCTGCCCCGCTCCCTCAAGGGGGGCGAGGGCCCGGCGGCGGCCAAGGTCCGCCGTTTCGCCCAGGAACTGGCCGAGGGCATCGCCCCCGTTCCGGTCCGGCTCGTCGACGAGCGGATGACGACCGTGACGGCGAGCCAGGGCCTGCGCGCCTCCGGGGTGAATTCCAAGAAGGGCCGTTCGGTCATCGACCAGGCCGCCGCTGTGATCATCCTTCAGCAGGCGCTTGAATCCGAACGGGTGTCAGGTAATCCTCCTGGCGAGGGCGTCGAAGTGGTCATCTGATCGCTGTACGGTAACGTTCCGCGCGATGCGGCGGTCTTCGAACAGCCTCCGCACAGAGAGAGGCGGAACGGTAAGCGGTCCGTGAAGCCGCGTGACCGCCGCCTCGCGGCTCTAGGGGATCCATGACTGAGTATGGCCGGGGCCAGGGCTCCGAACCGTGGCACCCGGAGGACCCGTTGTACGGGGACGGCGGGTGGGGAGGGCAGCAGGCCCACGCGGGACAGCAGCCCTTCGACGGCGGCCAGCCGCAGCACCAACCGCAGCATCAGCAGCACAGTGACTGGGGCGACGGCGGAGGCCAGGCCGGGTACGGCCAGGCCCAGCAGCAGTACCCGCACGGCGGACAGCAGTACGACGGCGGGCAGGGTCAGCAGCAGTACGGCCAGCAGCACGACCCGCAGTACGGCGGGCAGCAGTACCCGGCGCGGCAGCAACAGGACCAGCAGCAGTACGGCACCGAGGGCTGGCCCGCCGGACAGCAGCAGCCCGTGTACCCGGCCGATCCCGCCGACCCGTACGCTCAGCAGGCGGCCGCCTCCTACGGCACGGACCAGCCCGACCACTACGGCACCCCGGAGGCGTATCCGCCCCCCGAGCCGCCGAGCCGGCGGCGCACCGAGCCGGAGCCGGAGAAGACCGACTGGGACCCGGGGCCCGACCAGGGCGAACACGCCTTCTTCGCGGGCGGCGACGGGGACGACGGCGCCGACGACGACGCTCCCGGCCGCGGTGACCGCAGGAACCGCGGGGGCAAGCCGAAGAAGCGGCGGAACGGTTGTGCGTGCCTCGTGGTCTGCCTGGTGCTGGGCGGCGGCGTGGCGGGAGTCGGCTATTTCGGCTACCAGTTCTACCAGGATCGTTTCGGCGCGGCCCCGGACTACGCCGGCGACGGCAACGGCACCCAGGTGACCATCACCGTCCCCAAGGGGGCGGGCGGCTCGACCATCGGCCAGGAGCTGAAGCGCAAGGGCGTGGTCAAGAGCGTCGACGCGTTCGTCGCGGCGCTGCAGAGCAACCCGAACGCCAAGGGCATCCAGGACGGCGTCTACACGCTGCAGAAGGAGATGTCCGCCGAGAGCGCCGTGAAGCTGATGCTCAGCCCCGAGAGCCGCAACACGCTGATCATCGCCGAGGGCAAGCGCAGCGCCGCCGTCTACGAGCTCATCGACGAACGCCTCGAAGTTGACAAGGGCACCACCGCCAAGGTCGCCAAGTCCAAGTGGAAGGACCTCGGCCTGCCCGACTGGGCGATGAACCACGCCGACGTCAAGGACCCGCTGGAGGGCTTCCTCTACCCGTCCAGCTACTCGGTGGCCAAGGGGCAGAAGCCCGAGGCGGTGCTCAAGGAGATGGTGGCGCGGGCCACCGACAAGTACGAGGAGCTCGGCTTCGAGAAGAAGTCGAAGCAGCTGGGGCTCGACGGGCCCTGGCAGCTCGTGACGGTCGCCAGCCTGGTGCAGGCCGAGGGCAAGACCCACGAGGACTTCCGCAAGATGGCCGAGGTCATCTACAACCGCCTCGAGCCCACCAACTACGAGACCAACCAGAAGCTCCAGTTCGACTCGACCTTCAACTACCTGATGGGTCAGAGCGAGATCCACATCAGCGAGTCCGAGATCAACAGCAACCCGGACCCGTACAACACCTACTACCACAAGGGTCTGCCCCCCGGTCCCATCGGCAATCCGGGTGCCGAGGCGCTGGAGGCCGCGCTCAAACCCACGGACGACGGCTGGATCTACTTCGTTGCCACCGACGGCGTGAGCAACACGGAGTTCGCCAAGACCAATGCCGAGTTCGAGAAACTGAAGGACAAGTTCAATGCCAGTACCGGCGACTGACGGCCGCCGGGCCGCCGTCCTCGGCTCCCCGATCGCCCACTCCCTCTCCCCGGTGCTGCACCGCGCCGCGTACGCCGCGCTGGGCCTGGAGGGATGGACGTACGACCGTTTCGAGGTGGACGAGGCGGCCCTGCCGGGCTTCGTCGAGAAGCTGGGGTCCGAATGGGCCGGGCTGTCGCTGACCATGCCGCTGAAGCGGGCGGTGATCCCGCTGCTCGACGAGGTCAGCGACACGGCGGCCTCCGTGGACGCGGTGAACACCGTCGTCTTCACCGAGGACGGCCGCCGCACCGGCGACAACACCGACATCCCCGGCATGGTCGCCGCCCTGCGCGAGCACGGCGTCGAGAAGGTGGAGTCCGCCGCGATCCTGGGCGCCGGTGCCACCGCCTCCTCCGCGCTGGCCGCGCTGGCCCGCATCTGCACCGGTGAGGTCGCCGTCTACGTGCGCAGCGAGGCCCGGGCCGCCGAGATGCGCGAGTGGGCCGAGCGGCTCGACGTCGACGTGCGCGTCGTGGACTGGGCGCGGGCCGAGGAGGCACTGCGCGCCCCGCTGGTCGTCGCCACCACCCCGGCCGGCACCACCGACGCGCTGGCCGCCGCCGTGCCGGAAATGCCCACGACCCTGTTCGACGTGCTCTACGAGCCCTGGCCCACCGCGCTGGCCGCCCGCTGGTCGGCCCACGGCGGCGCCGTCGTCAGCGGCCTCGACCTGCTGGTGCACCAGGCGGTGCTGCAGGTGGAGCAGATGACGGGGCGCGGCCCGGCCCCGCTGGCCGCCATGCGCACCGCGGGCGAGCGGGCGCTGGCGGAGCGCTAGGGCCTGTCGTTTGG
>NZ_JAGGOO010000071.1 GCF_018614415.1 Streptomyces sp. ISL-12 | reverse complement strand
GTGGGTGTGCTCGGACCGGGCCCGTTCCCTTCGCCGGGGTCGGCGCCCTCACCCCGCCCCCGCCCCCGCCCGGTCGGGCAGCACCACCGTCACCGCGAGCCCCTCGCCCGGCGCGGTCCGCACGTCCACCTCCCCGCCGTGGGCGTGCACCGCGCCCTGCACGATCGCCAGCCCCAGGCCGCTGCCCGCGCCGCCGCCCGCCCGGAAGAACCGGTCGAAGACCCGGGCCGCGTCCTCCGCCGTCAGCCCCGGCCCCTTGTCCTCGACCGACAGCCGCACGACCCCGTCGACACGCTCCGCGGCGAGCCGTACCGGCACGTCCGCCGGGGTGTGCACCCGTACGTTCGCCACCAGGTTGCCGACCACCTGCCGCAGCCCCGACTCGTCGGCGCACACCGTCAGCGCCCCCTCGGCGTCCACGGTGACCGGCCGCTCGGGCTGCTGGACGCGCAGGTCCTCGGCCGCGTCCCGCAGCAGCCGGCCGACGTCGACCGGGCGCAGCCGCAGCTCGGGGCGCTGGTCGAGGCGGGCGAGGGTGAGCAGCTCGTCCACCAGCCGCCCCATCCGGTCGGCCTCCGCCAGCACCCGCTCCCAGGCCCGCTTCCGCTCGGCCGGCTCGCGCAGCATGCCCTTGTCGTAGAGCTGGAGGTAGCCGCGTATCGCGGCCAGCGGGGTGCGCAGTTCGTGCGAGGCGTCGGCGACGAAGCGGCGCAGCTGGGCCGTGCTGCGCTCGCGCGTGCGGTACGCCGACTCCACCTGGTGCAGCATGGAGTTCAGCGCGAGCCGCAGTTGCTCCACCTCCGCGGTGGCCTCCCGGCTGGAGGGCACCCGCCGGGTCAGGTCGCCCTCGGCGATCGCCGACGAGGTCTCCACCATGTCCTCCAGGGGCCGCATCCGGCGCCGCACGCTCATCATCGTCAGCCAGGCCAGCGTCGCCAGCAGCAGCGTGCCGACGCCCAGGTCGAGCCGGAGGGCCTTGGCGACGCCGGTGTGCAGGGCGTCGGTGGAGGCGGCGACCAGGACGAACGTCCCGTCGGAGAGCCGGGTCGCGGTGACCCGGTAGGCGGTGTCGCGCACGGTGACGTCGTGCGGCTCGGGGTCGTCCGCCAGCGGCGCCGGGTCGGCCACCGCGGCGGCCAGGGCCCGCTGGCCGTCGGTCGGCTCGTACCCGGCGAGGGCGAGCGCCCGGCCCCGGCGGTCGGTGGCGGCGACGAGGCTGTCCGGTGCCCGGTCGCCCGCGTCGCCGTTCAGGAACCGGTCCCGGACCAGCGTCACCGCGCCCAGCGCGTCGAGCTGCTCCATGGTGAGCGGCGCGGTGCCCAGCGACTGGCGGGTACGGAGCAGCTCGGCGTCGATCTGGTCGATCAGGTAGTGCCGCATGCCCACCAGGCTGACCGCGGTCGCCACGACGACGCCGACGGCCAGCAGTGCCATGTTCGCCACCGCCAGCTTGGCGCGCAGCGAGGGGATGCCCCGCCCGCGCCGGAACAGGACGCGCCGCAGGGCCCTCACGCGAGCCCGTATCCGACGCCCCGCCGCGTGGTGATCAGCGGCGGTCCCAGCGCGTCCAGCTTGCGCCGCAGGTAGCTGACGTAGGTCTCCACGACGGTCGACTCGGACGGCGCGTGCTCGTACTGCCAGACGTGGCGCAGCAGTTGGTCCTTGGGCACGATCCGGCCGCCGTTGCGCACCAGGAAGCGCAAGAGCGCGTACTCGGTCGGGGTCAGCTCGACCGAGCGGTCGCCGCGCCGGGCCGTGTACGTCGTCTCGTCCAGCTCCAGGTCGCCGTAGGTGAGCGGGGGCCGTTCGGGCAGTACGTCGGCGGGGCGGACCCGGCGCAGCACCGCCTGGACGCGGGCGACCACCTCGTCGATGTTGAACGGCTTGGTGATGTAGTCGTCGCCGAAGCCGAGCGCGCCGACGATCTCGGCGGGCGCGTCGCGGGCGGTGAGGAAGACGAGCGCCAACTCGGGGTGCCGGGAGCGCAGTTCCTTGCCGAGCGCGCGGCCGTCGCCGTCGGGCAGCATCACGTCGAGCAGTGCCGCGTCCGGCCGGGTGGTCCCGGCGAGCGCGAGGGCGTCGCGGACGGTGGCCGCGCACATCACCTCGAAGCCGTGGAAGCGCAGGGCGATGGCGAGGACGTCCGCGATGCTCGGTTCGTCCTCCACCACCAGCACGGTGCCGGGACCCGTCGTCATGCCCCCAGTATCGGCGCGGGCACCGGCGGCGGGGGCGGTTCCCGCTTTGGAGTTCCTTGAGAGTCGGGCCCAGCCGGTGTCCACGCCCGCGCCGCGCCCCCGATTCTGAGGCGCAGGACCTGGGGGGACCGACCGACTTTTCCTGGAATGAAGGAGTTTGGGCGTGACGGCATTGGCGCGATGGTGCTACCGGCACCGGCTGGTGGTCCTGGTGTTGTGGGCGGGGGCGGTGTTCGGGCTCGTGGCGGGGGGTTCGGCCGCGGGGACGAGCTACTCGAACGTCTTCTCGCTGCCGGACACGGACTCCAGCGAGGCCTTCGACCTGATGGAGAAGGCGTTCCCGGAGAGTTCCGGCGACACCGACACGGTGGTGTGGAAGGTCGACGAGGGCTCGGTGCGGGACGCCTCCGTACGGTCCCGGATCGAACCCGCACTGGAGCAGATCGGGCGGATGGAGGGGGTCGGCGCGGTCAGCAGCCCCTACGGCGCCGACGGCGCGGCCCAGGTGAGCCGGGACGGGACGATCGCGTACGCCCAGGTCACCTTCACCGAGCAGGCCAACTCCGTGGAACTGGCGGTGATCGAGGACGTCGTGGACACGGCGCAGGACGCCGAACGCGCCGGGCTGACGGTGGAGCTGGGCGGGCAGGCCATCGCCCGCACCCAGGAGCTGCCGATGGGCACCGCCGAACTGGTCGGCATCGGGGCGGCGGCCATCGTCCTGTTCCTGACCTTCGGGTCGCTGTTCGCGATGCTGCTGCCGCTGGTCACCGCGATCGCCGGTGTGGCGAGCGGCCTGATGTCCACGACCCTGCTCAGCCACGTCACCGACGTGCCCGAGGTGGCCCCGCTGCTGGCCACGCTCATCGGCCTCGGCGTCGGCATCGACTACGCCCTGTTCATCGTCACCCGGCACCGGCGCGGCATCCTGCGCGGCATGGAACCGGAGGAGGCGGCCGTGACCGCCCTCAACACCTCCGGACGGGCGGTGCTGTTCGCGGGCGGCACGGTGTGCATCGCGCTCGCCGGGATGCTGGTGATGAACATGGACTTCCTGAACGGCGTGGTCGTCGCCACCTCGCTGACCGTCGTCCTCAGCGTGCTCGCGGCCGTCACCCTGCTGCCCGCGCTGCTCGGCGTGCTCGGCATGCGGGTGCTCAGCCGGCGGCAGCGGCGGCGGCTGGCCGCGACGGGACCGGAGCCGAAGGAGTCGGCCGGTCTCGCGGCGCGCTGGGCGGCGTTCGTGCAGCGGCGCCCGCGCGGTACCGCCGCGGTGGCCGTCGTGGTGATGGCGGTGCTCGCCATCCCCGTCTTCTCGCTGCGGCTCGGCGCCAGCGACCAGGGCAACCTGCCGGAGTCCACCACCACCCGGCAGGCGTACGACCTGCTCGCCGAGGGCTTCGGCCCGGGCTTCAACGGCCCGCTCCAGGTGGTCGTGGAAGGCGATGCCCCCACCGGCCTGGTCCGGGCGATCGAGTCCACCGAGGGCGTCGCCCAGGTGGCCGCCGTACCGCCCGCGAACGGGATCTCCGTCATCCAGGTGGTGCCGACGACCTCACCGCAGTCCGTGGAGACGGACCAGCTGATCGACCGGCTGCGCGACGACGTGATCCCCCAGGCGGGCGTGGACGCGCACGTCGGCGGGGTGACGGCCGTCTTCAAGGACTTCGCGACCGTCACCGGGGACCGGCTGCCGTACTTCGTCGCCACCATCATCGCGCTGGGCTTCCTGCTGCTCCTGGTCGCGTTCCGGTCCCTGGTGGTGCCGCTGACGGCCGCCGTGATGAACCTGGTGGCCGCCGCCGCGTCGTTCGGCGTGCTGGTGGCGGTCTTCCAGTGGGGCTGGGGCTCGGAGGCCCTCGGCTTCGGCGCGGAGGGGCCGATCACCTCCTTCCTGCCGGTCATCATGCTGTCGCTGCTGTTCGGCCTGTCGATGGACTACCAGGTCTTCCTGGTGAGCCGGATGCATGAGGAGTGGGTGCACACCAAGGACAACGCCCGCGCGGTGCGGGTCGGCCTCGCCGAGACCAGCCGGGTCATCAACTCCGCCGCCCTGATCATGGTCAGCGTGTTCGCCGCGTTCGTGCTCAGCGGCGACACGGAGGGCGCGATGGCGGGCATCGGCCTGGCGGCGGCGGTCGCGCTGGACGCCTTCATCCTGCGTACGGCGCTGGTCCCGGCGGCGATGTACCTGCTGGGCCGGTCCAACTGGTGGCTGCCGAAGGGCCTGGACAAGCGGCTGCCGCACCTGGCCGTGGAGCCGGCCGAGGAGCCGGCGGCTCCGGAGGGACCCGCCTCGGTCGTGCACGGCTTCGTCCGCACCGCCGACGGCGGCCCCGTCGAGGGCGCGTCCGTCACCCTGCTGTCGTCCGGCGGCCGGCGGCTCGACCACGTCACGGCCCTCGCCGACGGCTCGTACATCCTCGCCGTCCCCGCGCCGGGCACCTACCTGCTGGCGACGACCGCCCCCGGGTACGGCTCCCGGGCCGCGCACGTCACCGTGGCCGACGGCCCGCTCACGCACGACGTGGAGCTGGCCGGGCACGAGGTCGACGCGGTCAACTGACCCCGTCCGACGGGCGCTGCCTCTTCCTGCCGGGATCGGGCAGCGCCGCCGTCATGCCCGGCAGGAAGTCCGTGAACAGCTCGTGCACCTCGCGCACCAGCGGGCGCAGCACCCGGAACCGGGCCAGCACGACGCCCCGCGCGGTCAGCCGGGCGCCGCGCTCGGCCAGCCGGTAGCTGCGCTCGCGGCCCTCGGTCCGGTCGAAGATCCAGTACAGGACGAGTCCCATCTGCGACAGCCACATCAGCTCCGGCAGGATGTCCCGCAGCTCCTCCGGCACCTTGGTCTTCGTCCCGGCCAGCACCGCCCGGTGGACGCTGATGGCCTCCACGCGCGCGTGCTCCGACTCCGGGGAGAACGGGCTGAGCGGGCTGTCCGGGTCGGCGGCGTTCTTGAAGAACTGGACCGCGAACTCGTGGTACGGCGTCGCGATGTCCAGCCACACCTTCAGCACGCCCGCCAGCCGGGCCTCCAGGTCGGTCTCCCGCGCCAGCACGTCCCGGACCGCCGCCTGGTGCTCGGTGGCGATCCGGTCGTAGAAGCCCTGGATGAGGTGTTCCTTGCCGGCGAAGTAGTAGTAGGCGTTGCCGACGGAGACCCCGGCCTCCTGGGCGATGGCCCGCATGGTGGTCTTGTCGTACCCCCGCTCCTGGAACAGCCGCATCGCCGTCTCCAGGATCAGGGCGCGGGTCTGCTCGGACTTGCTGAGGTGGGCTCCGTCACCGGGGCCGTCGTTCTTCGCGGGCACGTCCAGAGCCTAGCCAGTGCGGCAGGAGCCGTCGGCACAGCCCGGCGCGGTGTACGTCCAGCCGGCGCTCGGATGGTACGTCCAGCCGTCGGCCCGGCGGTACGCCTGGCCGCCCCACCGGGCGCCCCGCCACTTGGCGGCGGCCAGCACCGCGCCCTTGGCCAGCTTCGCCCCCGAGAGGGTGCTGAGCCGGTGGGCGAGCGGCCGGTGCTCGCGCAGTGCCCACAGCACGACGATCCAGGCGGCGGCACCCCGGTAGACCTGCCCGGCGTCCCCGACGACGGTGATCTCGTCGAGGGTGGCGGCGTGGTCCAGGCCGGGGAACCGGCGGCGGGCCTCGGCGGACCCGGCGGGGACCGGCTCCAGCTCCACCAGGTGCGGCTGGCGCGTCAGCCAGTCCCGTACGAAGGCGCACAGGGCGCACTCGGCGTCGTAGAGGACGGTGAGCCGCCGTACGGGTACGGCGGCCGTCTCGGCCGGCACCGGCTCAGTGCCCGACCGTCGGAGCCACCCAGCCCTGCGGCGGCACGGGCGGCGTCTGCTCCCGCTCCATCACCCCGCGCCGCCGGATGCGGTTGAGCACGTACACGTTGCCCAGGTGCATCACGCCGAGGACCAGCAGCACCACGCCGAGCTTGGTCGACAGGGCCTCGAAGATGCCACGGGTGTCGGTGATGGTCTCGTCGCCGCTGAGGTAGAGGGCGACGAAGCCGAGGTTGACGAGGTAGAAGCCGACCACCAGGAGGTGGTTGACCGCGTCGGCGAGCTTCTCGTTGCCGTGCAGTACGTCGGCGAGGAAGACCCGCCCGTTGCGGCTGAGCGTACGGGCCACCCAGATGGTCAGCCCGATGCTGACGGCCAGGTAGATGACGTAGGCGATGACGGTGCGGTCCATGCCCCACCCCTTCTTGAACGCGTTCAAAACGCTGACAGGAGAGACTCTAGACCTGCTTTTGAACGTGTTCAACTCAAGGGGTGGGTGGCCCGCGTCACGCGCGGCGGGCGAGCTGGGGCCGCTTGCGGTAGTCGGTCAGCCCGACCACGTTGCCCCAGGGGTCGGCGAACTCGACCGTCCATCCGGTGGCGCTGGAGAAGGGCCCGTCGTACGGCTCGACCCCGGCGTCCGTCAGTGCCCGCGCGGCGGCCTTGGCGTCCGGCACCTCCAGCCAGACCCGGGGGGACGGCCAGGGCGGCGGCCGGTGCCCGAACCCGTCCTCGTGGCGCAGCAGGATCCCGGGCGTCTCCTTGCCGGCCTTCAGCAGCGCGATCCCGCCCTCGTCGAACCGGAACCCGACCTCGAACCCGGCCCGCTCGTAGAACTCCACCGCCTCGCCGAGATCCCCGACCGGCAGCAGCACGTTGTCGAACCCGAGCAGCTCGTACGACTCGTCATCTGACATGGCGTCAGGGTAGGTCGATGATCAGCCGGGGAGGCTGATTGTCAGCCCTGCCCGGGCGCGCTCTTCGCCCGTCCGGCGGCAAGGATCTCGCCGACGTCGAGGGTGACCTCGGCGCCCAGGGAGGCGGGGAGGGTGACCGACTGACCGGGGGCGAACACCTGGTGCTGGTCGTATTCGTCGGCGACGGGTTCAGTGAGTACGTGGAGGCGGTTGTGCCTGCGGTTGACGATCACATAGACCGGGATCCTGGCGATGGCGTAGGCGGTGACCTTGGCGCGCAGGTCGTTCTGGTAATTGCTCGACGTGACTTCCAGAACCAGACGGAAAACGGCAGGGTCGTAACAGTTGTTCTCGACGAGATGCTCGTCGGCGTCGGCGTCGACGATGGACAGATCGGGGATGGCGAAGTCCTCGGGGCCGTCGGGCAACCAGACCCCGATGCCCTGGTGCACCTCGGTTTCACCGCCACCCAGACCTGCGGCCACGAAAGGCCCGGTGAGTGCGTTGAGCGCCCGGGAATGCGCGATGTCTGGCGGGGGAGTCACGACGAGGATGCCTCCGATGATCTCGACGCGATAGCCCGGGTTGTGCTCCATGAGCCGGTTGGCCGCGTCGATGAGCGGTCGGTCGCAGTGCGGCCGCTCAACGTGTGCTGCGGTCATCACATGCCTCCCGTGGGCTGGTGTCGAGGGCATCATCGTAGGCAGGGGGACACCCTGGAGGCAGGGTGAGCGCCGTTCACCCGAACGCGTGGCACACGCCAAAGGGCCCCGTCTCCAGCGGAAACGGGGCCCAGGCAGCGGTCGTCGCTCAGAAGCGGCGCGTGATCAGCGCTCGCTTCACCTCCGCGATGGCCTTGGTGACCTCGATGCCGCGCGGGCAGGCGTCCGTGCAGTTGAAGGTCGTGCGGCAGCGCCAGACGCCGTCGCGGTCGTTGAGGATCTCCAGCCGCTGCTCGCCGGCCTCGTCACGCGAGTCGAAGATGAAGCGGTGGGCGTTGACGATGGCGGCCGGGCCGAAGTACTGGCCGTCGTTCCAGAAGACCGGGCAGGACGACGTGCAGGCGGCGCACAGGATGCACTTGGTCGTGTCGTCGAACCGCTCGCGGTCCTCGGCGGACTGCAGGCGCTCGCGCGTCGGCTCGTTGGTGTCCTTCGTGATCAGGAAGGGCATCACGTCCCGGTACGCCTGGAAGAACGGCTCCATGTCGACGACCAGGTCCTTGAGGACCGTCAGGCCCTTGATGGGCTCGACCGTGATCGGCTTCTCGGGGCTGATGTCCTTGATCAGCGTCTTGCAGGCGAGGCGGTTCTTGCCGTTGATCCGCATCGCGTCGGACCCGCAGATGCCGTGGGCGCAGGAGCGGCGGAAGGTGAGCGTGCCGTCCAGTTCCCACTTGATCTTGTGGAGGGCGTCCAGGACGCGCTCCTTGGGGTCCATCTCCAGCTGGAAGTCTTCCCAGGTCGCCTCGGCCGAGACCTCCGGGTTGAACCGGCGGACGCGGACCGTGACGGTGATGTAGGGGGAGTCGGCGAAACCGGGCTCGGGGGCTCCGGCCGCGTCCGCCTTGTCCAGAACAGGGGTAGCCATCAGTACTTACGCTCCATCGGCTGGTAGCGGGTCTGGACGACCGGCTTGTAGTCGAGACGGATGGACTCGGTGCCGTCGTCGCCGACCTCGCGGTACGCCATGGTGTGGCGCATGAAGTTCACGTCGTCGCGGTTGGGGTAGTCCTCGCGGTAGTGACCGCCGCGCGACTCCTTGCGGGCCAGCGCGGAGACGGCCATGACCTCGGCCAGGTCGAGCAGGTTGCCCAGCTCGACGGCCTCAAGGAGGTCGGTGTTGAACCGCTTGCCCTTGTCCTGGATCGAGACGTTCTTGTAGCGGGCGCGCAGCTCGCCGATCTTCTCGACCGCCGTCTTGATCGTCTGCTCGGTGCGGAACACCATGACGTTGGCGTCCATGGTCTCCTGCAGCTCGCGGCGCAGCTCCGAGACCCGCTCGTTGCCGGTGGAGGTGCGCAGCCGCTCGATCTGCTCGACGACCAGGGACTCGGGGGAGTCCGGCAGCTCGACGAAGTCCGCCGAGTGCGCGTACTCCGCCGCCGCGATGCCGGCCCGCTTGCCGAAGACGTTGATGTCGAGCAGCGAGTTGGTGCCCAGGCGGTTGGCGCCGTGCACCGACACGCAGGCGACCTCGCCGGCCGCGTACAGACCCGGAACGACGGTGGTGTTGTCCGCCAGGACCTCACCCTCGACGTTGGTCGGGATGCCGCCCATCGCGTAGTGCGCGGTGGGCTGGATCGGGATCGGGTCCGTGTACGGCTCGATACCGAGGTACGTACGGGCGAACTCGGTGATGTCGGGCAGCTTGGCGTCGAGCTGCTCCGGCGGGAGGTGGGTGAGGTCCAGGTAGACGTGGTCGCCCTCGGGACCGCAGCCGCGGCCCTCGCGGATCTCCGTGTAGATGGAGCGGGAGACGACGTCGCGCGAGGCGAGGTCCTTCATGACGGGCGCGTACTTCTCCATGAAGCGCTCGCCGTCCTTGTTGCGCAGGATGCCGCCCTCACCGCGGGCACCCTCGGTGAGCAGGATGCCCATGCGCCAGATGCCGGTCGGGTGGAACTGGAAGAACTCCATGTCCTCCAGCGGCAGCCCGCGCCGGTAGCAGGCCGCCTGGCCGTCACCGGTGAGGGTGTGCGCGTTGGACGTCACCTTGAAGAACTTGCCGGTGCCGCCGGACGCGTAGATCACGGACTTGGCGTGGAAGACGTGGATCTCGCCGGTGGCCAGCTCGTAGGCGACCACACCGGCGGACTTCTTGACGCCGTCCACCTCGGTCATGATCTGGTCCAGGACGTAGAACTCGTTGAAGAACTCCACGCCCTCCTTGACGCAGTTCTGGTACAGCGTCTGGAGGATCATGTGACCGGTGCGGTCCGCGGCGTAGCAGGACCGGCGGACCGGGGCCTCGCCGTGGTTGCGGGAGTGACCGCCGAAGCGGCGCTGGTCGATGGTCCCGTTCGGCGTCCGGTTGAACGGCAGGCCCATCTTCTCCAGGTCGAGGACGGAGTCGATGGCCTCCTTCGCCAGGATCTCGGCGGCGTCCTGGTCGACCAGGTAGTCACCTCCCTTGACCGTGTCGAAGGTGTGCCACTCCCAGTTGTCCTCCTCCACGTTGGCGAGCGCGGCGGCCATGCCGCCCTGCGCGGCGCCAGTGTGGGAGCGGGTGGGGTAGAGCTTCGTCAGGACGGCCGTGCGGCTGCGCTTGGTCGCCTCGATGGCGGCCCGCATACCGGCGCCACCGGCGCCGACGATGACGGTGTCGTACTTGTGTACCTTCATGATTCGCAGCCCCGTGCCTAGCGGATGTTCGGGTCGAAGGTGAAGATCACCAGCGTGCCCAGCAGGATGGTGAACACCGTGGCGGTGTAGAGCAGGCCCTTGAGCCACAGGCGCGTGTTCGGGCGCTCGGCGTAGTCGTTGATGACCGTGCGCAGGCCGTTGGCGCCGTGCAGCATCGCCAGCCACAGCATCAGCAGGTCCCAGACCTGCCAGAACGGGGACGCCCAGCGGCCCGCCACGAAGGCGAAGCCGATCTTGGAGACGCCGCCGTCGAGGACCAGCTGGATCAGCAGGTGGCCGAGGACCAGGACGACCAGCACCACGCCGGACAGCCGCATGAACAGCCAGCCGTACATCTCGAAGTTGCCCCGGGTGGACTTCGGGGACTTCTTGGTGCGCTTGCGCGGGGGCTCGATGAGCGGCGCGGGGTTGTCGACCGTGTAGACGGAGGAACCCTCGACGGGGCCGACCCCGGAGGCGGTTTCAGTCGTGGACATCTGCGTCAGCTCCCGAACAGTTCACGAGCGGCGTGGCCGAGGACGGGGTACAGGGCCCCGATCATCAGCACCAGCCACACGGCGACGACGGACCAGAGCATCTGCTTCTGGTAGCGAGCGCCCTTGACCCAGAAGTCGACGGCGATGACGCGCAGACCGTTGAGCGCGTGGAAGAGGATGGCGGCGACGAGGCCGTACTCCAGCAGCGCGACGATCGGCGACTTGTACGTGGCCACGACCTTGTCGTAGGCCTCGGGGGAGACACGCACGAGAGCGGTGTCCAGCACGTGTACGAA
Source organism: Streptomyces sp. ISL-12 (assembly GCF_018614415.1). Lineage (GTDB taxonomy): Bacteria > Actinomycetota > Actinomycetes > Streptomycetales > Streptomycetaceae > Streptomyces. Next base: position 93,152 of record NZ_JAGGOO010000071.1, on the reverse strand, counting down.
CAGGAAGAAGAAGATGAGGACGCCGGTGACTCGGTGAGCCACCCAGGACCACATTCCTTCCCGGCCGCGGTACAGCGTTCCAGCCGGCACGGAAGTTTCCTCCGGGAGCGGGGGTTGGGGCCGCGCCGGCTTCTCTGTCGGTGGGCCCGGCCGGGTACGGTCCACCGGCCCCCAGCATCGTAGCCAGCGCTCGCTGTCGTTCTTACAGCGGGCCTACCGGTGTGATCAAAGTTGCACGCAACGGAGTACCGACGGTGGTTGCGGGGCGGGCGACTTGTCTTGTTTGCCGGGTACTGGCCGTCAGGGACTGGTCGCGCCCCTGAGGATGCGCCTCAGTCGTTCGCCTGCCAGGCGCCGGAGTTCCTCCGCCGCGATCACCCGTTCGTCCTCGGGATCGTTCGCCAATCGTGACCGGACGGCGGTCAGGACGTGGTTCAGGCGTTCGTCCTCCGGGATCCCGTCGAGACAGATGACGAACGCGTGTCCGAATCGGGACTCGTAGGCGGCGTGGGCCGCCCGCAGGGCCGTGCCGGCCGCCGCGTAGGTGCCCTCGGGGAGGGTGGGCAGGGATTCCGCCGCCAGGGCTTCCGTCAGGTCCTCGGCGCTCAGGTCGTACGACGCCTCGTCGGCCGCCGCCAGCAGGGCGGGGAGGTCGGGGTAGGGGCGGTGGGCGGCGATGCGGTGGGCCCAGGGGGTGCTGTGCAGGCAGGTGAGGAGGGTGCTGACGGTGTCCTCGGGGCTCGCGGTGTTGAAGAAATGCAGGGGGGTCGGAGTGGTACGGGTTTGGGCCGGTACGGGTATGGCCACCCGGCCGGGGACATCTGGAAGACGGTGCGCAGGCAGCGTGGGTCCTTGTGCGTCACGTGTGTGTCGGCAGGGGCTTGTGTGAGTTGTGTGGCGTCACGTTAGCGAGTGAGGGCATGACATGTCCGAGCGATGCCTGAATTTCACCCGAACGGGAGAGTTTCAGAACGAGTGCTGGACGTTTCCTGTCGGTACCGGCCGTAGGTTGACGCCGTGAGTCAGCACGGACGCCGTATACCGGCGAGGCAGAAGGTGGGGCGGCGGGCGGTGGCCGCCGGTACGGCGGTCGTCGCGCTCGGCGCGGGGCTGTGGGCCTGCGACGGGGGGTCTTCGGGGTCGGCGGGCCGCTCCGCCGAAGGGCTCTCCGCGGCCTCGCCCTCGGACAGCCCGTCGCCGACCCGGTCCTACGCCCTGTCCGGCGAACCCCGCACCATACCCGCCGTACGCGACCACACCCCGGCGCGCGGACCGGGCTGGAAGCCCGCCGACGACCACCGGGTCGTCGTCTCCGACGCCGCCCTCGCCGACGAGGGCAGGCTCATAGCGAGCGAGCTGGGGCTGACGTACGCGGGCGAGAAGGACGACGAGAAGTCCGGGGACCTGCGGCTGGAGACCGCGGACGCGGGCGGCGCCGGGAGCGAGTCGTACACCATGACCGTGCGCGACGGGCAGGTCACCGTCAGCGCGCCCGGCGAGAGCGGCGTCTTCTACGGCACCCGGACCCTGAAGCAGGCGGTCCAGGGGGACGGCGCGGCGCCCGAGGGGGTCGTGCGGGACGAGCCGGCCAAGGAGCGGCGCGGGTTCATGCTGGACATCGCCCGCAAGCACTACTCGGCCGACTGGATCAAGGACCGGATACGGGAGCTGGGCGACCTGAAGTACAACGAGCTGGGGCTGCACTTCTCCGACGACCAGGGCTTCCGTATCGAGTCCTCCTCGCACCCGGAGATCGTCTCGGCCGACCACCTCACCAAGGCGCAGGTCAAGGAGATCGTCGCGCTGGCCGAGGAGCGGCACATCACCGTCGTCCCCGAGATCGACTCGCCCGGCCACCTCGGCGCCGTCATCGAGGCCCACCCCGACCTCCAGCTGCGCAACGCGCAGGGCACGGCGACCAAGGGCGCGATCGACATTTCCAAGCCCGGGGCCGCCGAGATCGTCGACGACCTGATCGACGAGTACTCCGACGTCTTCCCCGGCGGCCAGTGGCACCTGGGCGGCGACGAGTACCAGGCGCTGACCGTCTCCGACCCGGAGGCGTCCTACCCGCAGCTCGCCGCCGCGGCCCGCGAGAAGTACGGCTCAGGCGCCACCGTCGAGGACCTCACCGCGGGCTGGCTCAACGACCGGGCCGCCACCGTCCAGAAGAACGACCGCACCCCGCGCGCCTGGAACGACGGCTTCTTCAAGGACAGCGACCCCGCGGCTGCCGACGACATCCTGGTCGCCTACTGGACCGGCAAGGAGATCGGCGCCCGCCGGCCCGCCGAGTACCTCGCCGAGGGCCGTGAGGTCATCAACTACAACGACGAGTTCCTCTACTACGTGCTCGGCCAGCCGCAGACCTTCGTCTACCCGACCGGCGAGCGGATCTACGAGCAGTGGACCCCGCGCGTGATCCGCGGCACCGAGCCGGTCGACGCCAAGTACGACGATCAGATCCTCGGCGGCAGCTTCGCCGTCTGGGGCGACTACCCGAGCGCCCAGACCGAGGACCAGGTCGCGGCCGGCATCCGGCTGCCGCTGGCGGCGACCGTCCAGAAACTCTGGGACCCGGACGATCCGGAACTGTCCTGGACGGAGTTCCGCGAGCTGTCCGGCCGACTGGACTGACCCGCGTACGCCCGCGCGTCTGTGGCGATTCCCGCGCCGTTCCGGACCGGAACGATGCGGGAATTGCCCGGGAGTTGCTGCGAACTCCCCTGGACTGTGGTGGTCTGTGGACGAGCCAACGGAACACGGGGGAGCCGGACATGGGCTACTGGGGGTATCTCGTCGTGGGCCGCGCCGAGCGGCCGCTCGCCGCACTGGACGCGCTGCCCGGCGCCGAGGACGGCATGAGTCTGCGCGCGTCCGCGCCGGGCGGCTGGCAGGTGTGGGAGTACCCGGGCGAGTCGGGCGTCGGCAACATGAACGACCTGGCCGCGCAGACCGGCGCGCCCGCGCTGTTCGGATACGTGATGGACGGCGCCTGCGTGGTCGTGGAGGCGGCGGCACCCGAGAGCGGGGCGTGGACGACCTGCCTGGGGCGGGAGGCGATGGCCGGGTACCTGGGCGCCGAGCAGAACGGCCTGACCCTGGAGGACTACTTCCTGGAACCGCCGGACGCCGCCGCGCGGGCCGTCACCTGGGCCGCCGAGGCCGGGCACCCGGTCCGCCCCGGCGACCTGCTCGGCGTACTGACGGCCGAGCCGCCGGCCGGGAACGCCGAGGACCTGTTCTTCCGCCTCCTGGACCGGCTGGGCGTGGTGCGTTCGTGACCGTCGGGGCCGAGATGTGACGGTCCTGCGTCGATTGCGGGCAGCCGCCCCGATCCGCGTGACGAAAGGCCACCGGGCGACGCTGCTGCCGGTGTGACGACTTGGATCAGTACGACAGCGACGGCGGCACCGGGGGCCAGGCCCTCCGCCGCCGCCCGGCCGGTGCGGTGGGCGGCGGACGCGGTGACGGCCCTGCGCGAGGGCGCCCGGCTGCGCCTCGACTACTCGGCGCGGAGCCTGTGGAGCGTCGACCGGATGATCGAGGGCATCCGCCGCGAGGAGGCGCCGTACGCGGCGGTGGAGACCGTGCTGCGCGGCTTCGGCGCCTACGCCGGTGAGGTGATCGTCCGCGAGACCGGCGGCGAGTGGTGGGCGGGCGGCGGCGACCACTGGGTGCGCACCCCGGACGGCCGCCTGTGGGACCCGATCGACGAGGCCCGCCGCTGCTACGCCGGCGACGGCTCGCTGCGGCTGCTGTGCCGGGAGGCGACGACCTCCCCGTGATCCGCACGGCACGCCCACGCCTGTGACGTCGGGGAAGCCGGACGCTGATGACCGTGGAGGCACGGGCACGGCGCCGGGAACCCTCTCCGGCCCCGGCCGGCTGGAGGCGCTGCTCGGCGTCGCCCCGCGCGCGGGGGCCGGGGAGAGCGGCGACGGCACGGGGACCTGATCAGGGGTCAGGGACGGTCGGGCGCCGGGGCCGTGGTGTCCCGTATCACCAGTTTCGGGTCGATGACCGCCTCCCGTGGGCGCAGGGCGGTGTCGTCGAGGCGTTCGACGGCGTACCGGACCGCGTGCGCGGCCATCAGCGCCGCGTCCTGGCGGACCGTCGTCAGGCCGACCGGCATCAGGTGGGAGAGGTGGCTGTCGTCGTAGCCGACGACGGACAGGTCGTGCGGGACGGACACGCCGGCGCGGCTGAGGGACATCATCAGGCCCATCGCGCACCGGTCGTTGCCGGCGAGGACGGCCGTCGGCAGCGGGCGGCCGTCCGCGCGCTCCGCGACCAGCAGGGCGCCGGCCGCCACCCCCGACTGCTCCGTGTGGTCGCCGGACAGGACGCGCGCCTCGTCGGCGAGACCGTGCCGGCGCATCGCGGCCCGGTAGGCGCGCCGCCGTTCGGCCGAGCCCGGGCCCCGGCCGCCGTCGACGTGCACGATCCGCCGGTGACCGAGTCCGACGAGGTGGTCCATGGCCTGGCGGACGCCCTTGGCGTCGGCGGTGTGGACGCTGTCGAGGTGGGCGCCGGGGAGGCGGCGGCCGACGGAGACGGCGACGGTACGGCGGCCGAGCGCGTCGAGATCGGCGGCGCCCGCGTCGGCGCCGAGCAGGATGACCGCCTCGCAGCGGTGCGCGAGCAGGGCCTCCACGGCCCGGGAGGCGTCCCGGCTCGGCGCGGTGGCGGAGAGCAGCACGTCGTAGCCGAGGCGTTCGGCCTCGGCGTAGATGCCCTCCACGAGGTCGGCGTGGAAGGACTGGTGGGCGGTGAACATGACGCCGAGCGTCCGGCTGCGGCTGCGGGCGAGGAGCCGGGCCGCGTGGTCGGGGTGGTAGCCGATCTCGTCCGCCACCCGCAGGACCCGCTGCCGGGTCTCCTCCCCGGCCCCCGGCTGGTTGCGGAAGACGATCGAGACCAGGGCCCTCGACACGCCCGCCTTCTCGGCTACATCGGCCATCGTGGGGCGACGCTTGCCCGTTCCGTCCACCGGTGAGTTCACGCTCCTCGTCGCAACGTTCACGAAACTTCGCGGCGACAACCTATTGACAGGACATTTGATCGGGGGACATCTTACTCGCACTAGAGCGCGCTAGTAGAGCGCGGCAGTACGACCCGCCGTGTCCCGGCGGACACCCCTGGCCTCCCTGCCGAAAACCCCGCCGAACACCCCTGCCGAACCTGCCGACACCGGAATCCCCGGACCGAAGGGACCACCAGCGATGCCGTTCGATGTGCTGACCATGGGCCGTTGCGGAGTGGATGTGTATCCGCTCCAGACCGGCGTGGGACTGCCGGAGGTCACCACGTTCGGCAAGTACCTGGGCGGCAGTCCCACCAACGTCGCCGTGGCCGCCGCCCGTCATGGACGCCGCGCGGCAGTGATCACCAAGACGGGCCGGGACCCGTTCGGTGACTTCGTGCGCACGGCGCTCGACGGCTACGGCGTGGACACCCGCTTCGTGGGCACCTCGGACATCGCGCCGACCCCCGTCACGTTCTGCGAGATCTTCCCGCCGGACGACTTCCCGCTGTACTTCTACCGGCAGCCCAAGGCCCCCGACCTGGACATCCGGCCGGACGAACTCGACCCGGCGGCCGTCCGCGACGCCCGCGTCCTGTGGATGACCGGCACCGGACTGAGCGAGGAACCCTCCCGCTCCGCCACCCTGGCCGCGCTCGCCCACCGCGCCAAGGCCGGCGTGACGGTCTTCGACCTGGACTGGCGCCCGATGTTCTGGACCGACCCCGCCGAGGCCCGCGCCCACTACCGCGAGGCCCTCGCCCACACCACCGTGGCCGTCGGCAACCGCGAGGAGTGCGAGGTGGCGACGGGCGAGCGGGACCCGTACGCCGCCGCGAAGGCGCTGATCGGCGCCGGGGTGGAACTGGCCGTGGTGAAACAGGGACCCGACGGCGTGCTCGCGATGGAGCGCGGCGGCGCCGTCGCCGAGATCCCGCCCGTGCCGGTCGACGTGGTCAACGGGCTGGGCGCCGGGGACGCGTTCGGCGGCGCGCTCTGCCACGGGCTGCTGGCCGGGTGGGACGTGCGGCGCACGGTCTCCTTCGCCAACGCCGCGGGCGCGCTGGTCGCGGGCCGGCTCGCCTGTTCCGAGGCCATGCCCACCGAGTCCGAGGTCGACGAGAAGCTGCGTGAGGTGAACAGTGCTGTCTGAGAAGGTGAGCCGGATCGTGGACACCCGGGTCAAGGACCCGGGGGCGATCGCCGCCGCGGCGGCCCGGCGGGTACGGGCGGCCACGCCGTTCGGCGAGCACGGCAAGGTCATGATCATCGCCGCCGACCATCCGGCGCGCGGCGCCAACGCGGTGGGCGCCGACCCCTCCGCGATGGCCGACCGCTTCGAACTGCTGGACCGGATGTGCGTCGCCCTGGAACGCCCGGGGGTCACCGGGGTGCTGGCGACCGCCGACATCCTGGAGGACCTGCTGCTGCTCGGCGTCCTGGACGGCAAGAGCGTCTTCGGCTCCATGAACCGAGCGGGGCTGGCCGGTTCGGTCTTCGAGATCGACGACCGCTTCACCGGGTACGACGCCGAGACCATCGCCGCGATGGGCTTCGACGGCGGCAAGATGCTCACCCGTATCGCCCTGGACGACCCGGCGACGCCCTCGGCCCTGGAGAACACCGCCCGCGCCGTCGACGCCCTCAACGACCGCCGGCTGATCGCCATGGTCGAGCCGTTCCTGTCCTCCTGGCAGGACGGCCGGGTCCGCAACGACCTCTCCACGGAGGCCGTGATCAAGTCGGTCACCATCGCCTCCGGCCTCGGGCGGCGCAGCGCCTACACCTGGCTGAAGCTGCCGGTCGTCCCGGACATGGAGCGGGTGCTCGCCTCCTCGACCCTGCCGGCCGTCCTGCTCGGCGGCGAGGTCAAGGACCCCGAGGCCGCGTTCGCCTCCTGGGGCAAGGCCCTCAAACAGCCCACCGCACAGGGGCTGACCGTCGGCCGCTCCCTGCTCTACCCCTCGGACGGCGATGTCGCCGGCGCCGTGGACCGGGCGGTGAGCCTGCTGTGAACACCACCGGCACCCGGTCCGGCGTGCGCCACCCCGACACCGCCGGCCACCACCTGCCCGCCGGGAGCACCGCCGACGGCCCCTACGACCTCGTGGTCACCCCCGACGCCGCGGGCTGGGGCTTCTCCGGACTGCGGGTCCTCACCCTCGCCCCCGGCACCGGGCACACCCTCGCCACCGCCGACGCCGAGTTCCTGGTGCTGCCGCTGACCGGCTCCTGCACGGTCGCCGTCGACGGAGAGGTCTTCGAACTGGCCGGACGCACCGGCGTGTTCGACGCCGTCACCGACTTCGCCTACCTGCCGCGCGGCACGGAGGCCGTCCTCACCAGTGCCGCCGGCGGCACCTTCGCCCTGCCCTCGGCCCGCACCGACCGGGTCCTGCCCGCCCGCTACGGCCCCCGGGAAGCGGTGCCCGTCGAGGCGCGCGGCGCCGGGAACTGCGCCCGCCGCGTCGTCAACTACTGCCTGCCGGGCACCTTCGACGCCGACCGGCTGCTGGTCTGCGAGGTGCTCACCCCGGGCGGCAACTGGTCCTCGTACCCGCCGCACAAGCACGACGAGGAGCGGCCCGGCGAGGAGTCCGAGCTGGAGGAGATCTACTGGTTCCAGATCGCCGGCGGCCCCCAGGGCTTCGCCTACCAGCGGGTCTACGGCACCCCCGACCGGCCCCTCGACGTGCTCGCCGAGGTCCGCTCCGGTGACACCGTGCTGATCCCGCACGGCTGGCACGGTCCCTCGATCGCGGCCCCCGGCCACGACCTCTACTACCTCAACGTCATGGCCGGCCCCGGCACCGAACGGGCCTGGCTGATCCGCGACGACCCGGCGCACTCCTGGGTGCGCTCCACCTGGGAGGCACCCGCGTGAGCCGGCCGACCGTACGACTGACCACCGCCCAGGCACTGGTGCGCTTCCTGGCGAACCAGTACAGCGAGCGCGACGGACGCGAGCAGCGCCTGATCCCCGGCGCCTGGGGCATCTTCGGGCACGGCAACGTGGCCGGGGTCGGGCAGGCGCTGCTCCAGGCCGCCGCCACCGGGGAGGCCGACCTCCCCTACTACCTGGCCCGCAACGAGCAGGGCATGGTGCACGCGGCCGTCGCCTACGCCAAGATGCGCGACCGGCTCGCCGCCTTCGCCTGCACGGCGTCGACCGGCCCCGGCTCGACCAACATGATCACGGGCGCGGCGCTGGCGACCACCAACCGGCTGCCGGTGCTGCTGCTGCCGTCCGACATGTTCGCCACCCGTGCCGCCGACCCGGTGCTCCAGCAGCTGGAGGACACCCGGGGCGGGGACGTCACCGTCAACGACGCCTTCCGGACCGTGTCGAAGTACTTCGACCGGATCACCCGGCCCGAGCAGCTGATCCCGGCCGCGCCGGCCGCGATGCGGGTGCTGACCGACCCGGTGGAGACCGGTGCCGTGACCCTCGCGCTGCCGCAGGACGTGCAGGCCGAGGCGTACGACTGGCCGGTCGAGTTCTTCCGGCGCCGGGTGTGGCACGTGGGCCGGCCGGTGCCGGAGACGGCGGCGGTGGAGCGGGCGGCGGAGCTGCTGCGGGGCGCCCGCAGGCCGCTGATCGTGGCGGGCGGGGGCGTGGTGTACTCCGGCGCCGAGGCACGGCTGCGGGCCTTCGCCGAGGCCACCGGCATCCCGGTCGCCGACACCCACGCGGGCAAGGGCGCGGTGCCCTGGGACCACCCGTGCGCGGTCGGCGGCATCGGCTCGACCGGCGCGTACGCCGCCAACGAACTGGCGAAGGAGGCCGACGTCGTCCTCGGCATCGGCACCCGGTACTCGGACTTCACCACCGCCAGCCACACCGTCTTCGGCGACCCGGACGTCACCTTCGTCAACCTGAACGTGGCCCGTCTGGACGCCGTCAAGCACGCGGCCGAACCGGTGGTCGCCGACGCCCGGCTCGGCATCGAGGCCCTCGCCCGCGCCCTGGACGGCTGGCGGGTGCCGGACGAGCACCGGCAGCGAGTGGCCGGGCTGATCGCCCGTACCCGCGAGATCGAGGAGGAGTGCTTCGCCCCGGACCGGGCCACGGGTGACCTGCCGGCGCAGACCCAGATCCTCGGCGCGCTCAACGACGTCCTCGACGACCGTGCCGTGGTGATCAACGCCGCCGGGTCGATGCCCGGCGACCTCCAGCAGCTGTGGCGGGCCCGCGATCCGAAGGCGTACCACGTGGAGTACGCGTACTCCTGCATGGGCTACGAGGTCGCCGCCGGTGTCGGTGCCAAGATGGCCGACCCCTCGCGGGAGGTCGTGGTCCTGGTGGGCGACGGCTCGTACCTGATGATGGCGCAGGAGATCGTCACCATGGTCTCCGAGGGACTCAAGGTCATCGTCGTCCTCGTCCAGAACCACGGCTTCGCCTCCATCGGCGCGCTCTCCGAGTCCCTCGGCTCCCAGCGGTTCGGCACCAAGTACCGCTACCGGGACGGCGATTCGGGCCAGCTCGACGGGGACGTGCTGCCGGTCGACCTCGCCGCCAACGCGGCCTCCCTCGGCGCCGACGTGCTGCGCGCCGCCACCGTCGGGGAGTTCCGGGCGGCGATGGAGAAGGCCAAGGCCGCCGACCGCACCACCGTCGTGCACGTCGAGACCGACCTGTACGGCCCCAACCCGCCCGCGCACGGCTGGTGGGACGTGCCCGTCAGCCAGACCTCCGCGCTCGACTCCACCCGCGAGGCGTACGCGACGTACGCCGCCCACAAGCGCGACCAGCGCCCCTACCTGTAGCCCTCTGTACCCCTCCGCGACAAGGAACCCTCACGTGACCACCATCCCGCACTGGATCGCCGGCGCCCCCGCCGAGGGCACCGGGCGGACCACCGCCCCCGTGTACAACCCGGCCACCGGCCGTGAGCAGGCCCGTGTGGTGCTGGCCGGCGCCGCCGACGTGGACGCCGCCGTCACCGCGGCCCGTACCGCCTTCACCACCTGGTCCGAGTCGTCGCTGTCCCAGCGCACCCAGGTTCTGTTCGCCTTCCGGCAGCTCCTCGTCGAGCACGAGGAGGAACTGGCCCGGATCATCTCCGCCGAGCACGGCAAGACCGTCGGCGACGCCCGCGGCGAGATCGCCCGGGGCCGGGAGGTCGTGGAGTTCGCCTGCGGCCTCGGCGACGTCCTCAAGGGCGACTTCTCCGACCAGGTCTCCCGCGGCGTCGACGTGCACAGCTTCCGCCAGCCGCTGGGCGTCGTCGCGGGCATCACCCCGTTCAACTTCCCCGCGATGGTGCCGCTGTGGATGCACCCGATCGCCATCGCCACCGGCAACACCTTCGTCCTCAAGCCCAGCGAGCGCGACCCGTCGGCCGCCAACTTCGTCGCCGAGCTGTACCGGAGGGCCGGCCTGCCCGACGGCGTGTTCAACGTCGTGCACGGCGACAAGACGGCCGTCGACGCGCTCCTCGACCACCCCGGCGTCGAGGCCGTCTCCTTCGTCGGGTCCACGCCGATCGCCCAGTACGTCCACGAACGCGCCACCGCCGCCGGCAAGCGCGTCCAGGCCCTCGGCGGCGCCAAGAACCACGCGGTCGTGCTGCCCGACGCCGACCTGGAGTTCGCCGCCGATCACATCACCGCCGGCGCCTACGGTTCGGCGGGCGAGCGCTGCATGGCCCTGTCCGTCGCCGTCGCCGTCGGACCGGCCGCCGACGCCCTGGTCGCCATCCTGGAACGCAAGGCCCGCGAGGTGAAGGTCGGCCCCGGCGACGCGCCCGGCACCGAGATGGGCCCGCTGGTCACCGCCGCCGCCCGGGACCGCGTCGAGCGGGCGGTCGCCGAGGCCCCGGCGCAGGGCGCCACCGTCGTCGTCGACGGCCGCGGCCTGAAGGTCGAGGACCACCCCGAGTGCGCGGACGGCTTCTTCACCGGCCCCTCCCTCCTCGACCACGTCACCACCGCCATGGACGCCTACCGGCAGGAACTGTTCGGCCCGGTCCTCGCCGTCGTCCGCGTCGACACCCTCGACGACGCCATCGACCTGATCAACGCCAACCCGTACGGCAACGGCACCGCCGTCTTCACCGCCTCCGGCGAGGCGGCCCGCCGCTTCCAGCGCGGCGTCAAGGTCGGCATGATCGGCGTGAACGTCCCGGTTCCGGTGCCGATGTCGTACTACTCCTTCGGCGGCTGGAAGGACTCCCTGATCGGCGACTCCCCGATCCACGGCCCCGAGGGCATCCGCTTCTACACCCGCCCCAAGGTCGTCACCACCCGCTGGCCGCACACCGAGCAGCACGTCGCCGCCGGCTTCACCTTCCCCACCTCCTGAGCACCCCTAAGGACTCACCATGGCAACGGCGCCATCCCCGCTCCGGACCGTCGCGGGCAACCTGTGCCTCGGTTCCGCACCCGACTCCTGGGGCATCTGGTTCCCCGACGACGAACAGCAGGTCCCCTACACCCGCTTCCTCGACGAGCTGGCGCAGGCCGGCTACGAGTGGCTCGAACTGGGCCCCTACGGCTACCTCCCCACCGACCCGGCCGTCCTCGCCCGCGAACTGGCCGCGCGGGGCCTGAAGGTCTCCGGCGGCACCGCCTTCGGAGCCCTGCACCGCCCCGAGGCATGGGACGAGATGCTCGCCCACGTCCGCCAGGTCGCCGAGCTCACCGCCGCGGCCGGCGCCCACCACCTCGTGCTGATCCCGCCCATGTACCGGGACGAGAAGACCGGTGCCTTCACCGAGTCGCCCGAGCTGACCCCCGAGCAGTGGGCGGGCTTCGGCCGGGCCGCCGACCGGCTGGGGAAGCTGCTGCTGGAGGAGTACGACGTACGCCTCGTCCTGCACCCGCACGCCGACAGCCACATCCAGACCCAGCCGGAGATCGAGCGGCTGCTCAACGAGTCGGACGGCCGCTACACCAACCTCTGCCTGGACACCGGTCACGTCGCTTACGGCGGCGGCGACAACCTCGACCTGATCCGCCGCTTCGGCGAGCGCGTCGGCTACGTCCACATCAAGCAGATGGACCCGGCCGTCCTCGCCGAGGTCGCCGCCGAGAACCTGTCCTTCGGCGAGGCCGTCAAGCGCGGGGTGTGCGTGTCGCCGCCCGCCGGCGTACCCGAACCGGCGGCCGTCGTCGCCGAGCTGGCCCGCCTCGACGCCGAGCTGTTCGTCATCGTCGAGCAGGACCTGTACCCGTGCGCTCCCGAGGTGCCGCTGCCCATCGCCGTACGCACCCGTGAGCACCTGGCCGGCTGCGGCCTCACCGGAACCCGACGCCCGCACCACACCCGGTAGGAGGCGGCCATGGACGTCAGGGACGACGCGGCCACGGCCCCCACCGAGCCGGCCCCCACCGCACCGGTCGACGACGCGCCGCCCGCCGTGCGGCGCAGACTCCGCCTCATCACGCTCGTCGCCACCTTCGGCGGCCTGCTCTTCGGCTACGACACCGGCGTCATCAACGGCGCCCTGCCCTACATGACCGAGGACCTCGGTCTCACCCCGGTCACCGAGGGCATGGTGACCAGCTCCCTGCTGCTCGGCGCCGCCCTCGGGGCGGTCACCGGCGGCCGGATCTCCGACACCCGGGGCCGGCGGCGCGGCATCCTGCTGCTCGCCGTGCTGTTCTTCATCGGCGCGCTCGGCTGCACCCTCGCGCCGACCACCGAGGTCATGGTCGTGGCCCGGTTCGTGCTCGGCCTCGCGGTCGGCGGCGCCTCCGTCACCGTGCCGATCTACCTCGCCGAGGTGTCGCCCGCCGAACGGCGCGGCGCCCTGGTCACCCGCAACGAACTCATGATCGTCAGCGGGCAGTTGCTCGCCTTCACCTGCAACGCGGTCATCGCCCGGGTGGGCGGCGAGTCCGGCGGGGTGTGGCGCTGGATGCTGGTGGTCGCCACCCTCCCGGCCGTGGTGCTCTGGTTCGGCATGCTGGTGATGCCGGAGAGCCCGCGCTGGCTGGCCTCCAAGGGGCGCCTGGACGACGCCCTCGACGTGCTCCGGCAGGTCCGCTCCCACCAGCGCGCCGAGGCCGAGCTGAGCGAGGTCACCGCCCTGTCCGCCAAGGACGAGCAGGAGAGGCTCGGCGGCTGGCAGGACATGCGGGCCACCCCGTGGGTGCGCAAGCTGATGCTGGTCGGCTTCGGCATCGCGGTCGTCCAGCAGGTCACCGGCGTCAACACGATCATGTACTACGGCACCCGGATCCTCACCGACGCGGGCTTCGCCGCGGACAGCGCCCTGACGGCGAACATCGCCAACGGCGTCATCTCCGTGGCCGCCACCTTCGCCGGCATCTGGCTGCTGGGGCGGGTCGACCGCCGCCCCATGCTGCTGACCGGCCAGATCGGCACCACCGGCGCGCTGCTCCTGATCGGCGTCTTCTCGCTGGTGCTGCCCGAGGGCACCGGCCGGGCGCTGGCCGTGCTCGCCATGACGGTCACCTTCCTCGCCTTCCAGCAGGGCGCCATCTCCCCGGTGACCTGGCTGACCCTCTCCGAGATCTTCCCGATGCGGATGCGGGCCTTCGGCATGGGCGTGGCCGCCGTCGTGCTGTGGCTGACCAACTTCCTCATCGGGCTGGTCTTCCCCTCGCTGGTGGCCGGCATCGGCATCTCCGCCACGTTCTTCCTCTTCGTGGCGCTCGGCGTCGCCGCCATCGCCTTCGTGCACAAGTACGTGCCCGAGACCCGGGGCCGCAGCCTCGAAACCCTGGAGAAGGAACTGCGGGCCCGCTTCTCCTGAACCCACGCGCCGCCGCGCGTTCCCCACCTCCCGCCCCCGGGCCGCCGCCTGCCCGGGAACCGTAGAAAGGCAGGACACCCCATGACTGTGCGCGTAGGGGTCATCGGGGCCGGCTGGATCGGCCAGGAACACATACGCCGCCTCACCGACGTCGTCACCGGCGCCAGGGTCACCGCGGTCACCGACATCGACGCCGCCCGGGCCGCCGAGGCCGCGGCCCGGACCGGCGCCCGGGTCCACCCGGACGGGGCCGCGCTCATCGCGTCCGACGACGTCGACGCCGTACTGGTCACCTCCTGGGGACCCACCCACGCCGAGCACGTGCTGAACACCGTCGCCGCAGGCAAGCCGGTCTTCTGCGAGAAGCCGCTGGCGACCACGGCCGAGGACTGTCTGCGGATCACCGAGGCCGAGACCGCGCACGGCCGCCGCCTGGTCCAGGTCGGCTTCATGCGCCGCTACGACCGTGGCTACCGGCAGCTCAAGCAGGTCATCGACGCCGGCCGGATCGGCGCCCCGCTCGTCGTGCACTGCGCCCACCGCAACCCGACCGTCCCGGAGACCTACACCTCCGACATGGCAGCGCTGGACACCGCCGTCCACGAGATCGACGTACTGCGCTGGCTGCTGGACGACGAGATCGTCTCCGCGCAGGTCGTCACCCCGCGCTCCACCAGCAAGCGGTTCCCGCACCTCAAGGACCCGCAGATCATGCTCTTCGAGACCGCCAAGGGCGTCCGCGTCGACCTGGAGGTCTTCGTCAACTGCCAGTACGGCTACGACATCCAGTGCGAGGCCGTGGGGGAGGAGGGCCTGGTACGGCTGCCCGACCCGGCCGCGGCCGGGGTGCGCACCGCCGGGTCGCACAGCACCCAGGTCCTCACCGACTGGACGGGCCGCTTCGAGGACGCCTTCGACACCGAGTTCCGCGAGTGGATCGCGGGCGTCGCCGCGGGCGAGGAGCCCACCGGCCCCTCCGCGTGGGACGGCTACGCAGCCACCGCCATCACCGCCGCGACCGTGGAAGCCCTGAACACGGGCCAGGTCGTCGCCACCGCCCTCAAGCCCCGGCCCGTCTTCTACGGAGGCACCGCGTGAAGATCGCCATCGACCCGTACATGTTCCGGGCCCTGCCCCTGCACGACATGGTCCGCACGGTCGCCGAACTCGGCTACGAGTACATCGAGCTGTCGCCGCGCGACGACTTCATGCCGTTCTTCCTGCACCCGCGCGCCGACGACGACCGCGTGACGGAGCTGAGGACCGCGCTGCGCACCCACGGCGTACGGCTCTCCTCCGTACTGCCGCTGTACAAGTGGTCCTCGCCCGACGAGACCGAACGGCAGGCCGCCGTCCGCTACTGGAAGCGGATGATCCAGATCACGGCCGACCTCGGCTGCCCGCTGATGAACAGCGAGTTCAACGGCCGCCCGGACCGCGCCGCCGAGAGCGAGGCCGCGTTCTGGCGCTCGATGGAGGAGCTGCTCCCCGTCTTCGAACGCGAGGGCATCGCCCTCAACCTGGAGGCGCACCCGGACGACTTCTGTGAGGAGAACGCCCCCGCCGTCGACCTCGTCCGCGCCGTGAACAAGCCCTGGGTGAACTACCTGTACTGCGCCCCCCACTCCTTCCACCTCTCCGGCGCCGACCCGAGGACGGACGTCGCGGCGATGATGCGGTACGCCGGCGACAAGCTCCAGCACGTGCACATCGCCGACACCTTCGACCACAAGGGCTCCTCCGCGCTCCGCTACATCCTCAACCCGCCCGGCACACCGGCCCGCATCCACCAGCACCTGGACATCGGCCAGGGCGAGGTCGACTGGGACGCCTTCTTCACCACCCTGCGCGACCTGCGCTTCGACGGCGTCGCGACGGCCTGCGTCTTCGCCTGGGAGGAACGGGCCCGGGAGTCGTCGTCCTTCATGCTGGACCGCATCCGCAAGGAACTGGCCGCCTGATCCGCGGCTTCCCTCCGGCAGGTCTCCGAGGAGACGGCCGGCACCGCGCAGACGGCCGGAGCCGCCACCCCCCACAGGAGAGGCCCCGGCCGTCGCGCGGCACGGGCCGCGCGGCGGCCCGTACTTCCTACTGCGCCGGGCCCGCGATTTGTGTCACACCCCGCGTGTCACGGCTTAGTTGCGTCTTGTACGGCCTGTCCTCCGGGCATGGACGGGGACCGGTTCCACGACGTAACGTGCCTTTCGCGCCGGAGTGCGGAGGGCGGTGCCCCCGTCCCGAGCTGCGGTGGACCACCGCAACCACCCACGGAGAGTCAGGCGCAAAGAGAGGCGCGCGCGGTGCTGGGGGACGACGCGGAGCTGACCGCCGCCGTACACGCGGCACAGGACGGGGACGAGACCGCGTTCCGGACCGTGTACCGCGCGGTGCACCCACGGCTGCTCGGCTACGTCCGCACACTCGTCGGCGAATCCGACGCCGAGGACGTGGCCTCCGAGGCGTGGCTGCAGATAGCCCGCGACCTGCACCGGTTCGCCGGCGACGCGGACCGGTTCCGCGGCTGGGCCGCCACGATCGCCCGCAACCGCGCCCTGGACCACGTCCGGATGCGCGGGCGCCGCCCCCTGATCGGCGGCGACGAGACGGAGCTGACCGGCCGGGCCGCCCCGTCGGACACCGCCGGCGAGGCCATCGAGGCGCTCACCACCGGCACCACCCTCTCCCTGATCGCCGCGCTGCCCCAGGACCAGGCCGAGGCCGTCGTCCTGCGGGTCGTGGTGGGCCTGGACGCCAAGACGGCCGCGAAGACGCTGGGCAAACGCCCGGGGGCCGTCCGTACCGCCGCGCACCGCGGCCTGAAGCGGCTGGCCGAACTGCTCGGCGACGATCCGGAATCGGACGCCGGGCTCCGCGCGCTGCCGACGCAGCGAGAACCGCGCGGCCGTGCGGTGACGTCCGCGACTGTGACGCAAAGCGGCGCGCGGACGCAGAAGGACATGTGATGGCCGACAAGCAGGGCGGGTGGCTGGACCGCGAAACAGCGGAGCGGGTGCTGCGCGGAGACCCGCCGACCGGCGACCCGCCGGCCCGGGCACGTGCCGAACGGCTCGCCGCCTCCCTCGCCACGCTGGCCGCCTCTGCCCCGCCGGCCGGCGAGGAACTCCCCGGCGAGGCCGCCGCGCTGGCCGCCTTCCGCGCCGCGCACGCCGAACGGGCGGGTGCGGCGGGAGCGCCGGCCCCGACCGGCGGCCGGGACACGTCCGGCGTCCCGCTGGTGCGCATCGGCGGCCGGGACAGCGACGCCCGGCGCGCGCGCCGGCCCCGCCCGCTGCGGCTGGGCCTGGCCGCGATGCTGGCCGTCGGCGCGGTCGGCGGGGTCGCGGTGGCGGCCGGAACCGGAGCGCTGGTCCCGTTCGGCGGCGACCCCGAGCCCGCCTCCTCCGCCTCCGCCGCGGTCACCCCCGACCGCCCGCTGATGTCGCCCTCCCCGCCCGACGTCCCGCGGCGCGAGGACACCGACGGCTCCGCCACCGCCCCGACCGGGGAGGATCCCTCGGCGCGGGAGGACGGCGCCGCCACGGGGCAGGACCCCGGCACGGGTACGGGCGGGGACGCGGGTACGGACACGGACCTCGGGTCGTCCGGCGCCGACGACCCGGCGGACGACGGCACCGCGGTGCGCGAGGGCCTCGCCGGGTCCTGCCGCGACCTGCGCACGGGCCAGCAGCTCGACCGCACCCGCCGACGGGCCCTGACGGAGGCGGCCGGGGGGTCCGCCCGGGTCCGGGCCTACTGCGCGAAGCTCCTCGCGGGCTCCGGGGAGAAGCCCGGGGAGAAGGCGGACATCGGGGACGGCGTCGGGAACGGCGTCGAGGACGGCGTCGGGGAGAAGACCGGGAAGGGCGACGACGGCGACGACGAGGACAGGGACGACCGCGCGCACGGCGGGGACCCCCGGCCGACGCGGAACGCCAACGTCCTGATCGGCGACGACACCGACACCGGCAACGACACCGGCAACGACACCGGAACTCGCCCCGGCCCCGGCGAGGACTGCGACACGGACGGGGCCGACCGGAGGAAGAACCGGGGCGACCGGGCGGGCGACGGCCGCTTCGGCCACCGCGCGGACGCCCGGCGGTCCGCGTCCCGTCCGGACCCCGTCGCGCACCCGGCGACGGGCTCGGGCCGGGAGTCCGCCCAGGTCACGGACGCCGTCACGGCGCCGGTGTGACACTTTCGGACGCCCCGACGCAGTAGGAAGTGAGCCGACTGGTCATCGGCTTCCGCACAGAGCCGGGGTTCCCCCCGTACCCGCGGCTCGTGCACCCGCGCGGACGGGACTCGTTCCCCCGGTCCCGTCCGCGCCCCCCTCACTTCGCCTCAGCGGTACACGACGACCTTGTCGCCGTCGCGGACCTCCGCGTACAGCTGCTTGATCGCCGCCTCGTCCCGGACGTTGACGCACCCGTGCGAGGCACCGGCGTAGCCGCGGGCCGCGAAGTCGGAGGAGTAGTGCACGGCCTGGCCGCCGCTGAAGAACATCGCGTACGGCATGGACGAGTCGTACAGCGTCGACCAGTGGTTGCGGGACTTCCAGTAGACCGAGAACACGCCCTCCCGGGTCGGGGTGCCCCGGGAGCCGAAGCGGACCGCCATCGTCGACACGGTCCGGCCGTCGATCATCCAGCGCAGCGTCCGGCTCTCCTTGCTGACGCACAGCACCCGGCCGGTCAGGCAGCGCGGGTCGGGTGCGGCGGCGGGCTGGCCGCCCATCAGGTACAGGTCCCAGTGGCCCGGCTCGCGGGTCATGCCGCGCAGCCGTTCCCAGGTGACCGTGTCCGTCCGGCCCGTCACCGGCAGTCCGCGCTTGCGCTGGAAGCCGCGGACCGTCTTCTCCGTCAACTCGTCGTAGGCGCCGGTCGGCCCGTCGTACAGCCAGCCGATCTGGCGCAGCCGGGCCTGGACCTCGCGGACGTCCCGGCCGGTGGCGCCGGGTCCCCAGAGCACGGGGGCGGGCACGACCGGGGGCGGCGGGTCGCTGCTCCGCCGCGTGGGGGCCGTGGGGGCCGTGGGAGCTGCGGGGGCCCTGGGAGCCGTGGGGGTCACGGGAGCGGCGGGTGCCGTGGCCGCCGGGCCGCCGCTGCCCGGCAGCTCGATGTGCACCGGCGAGCGGCCCTTCCCGTCACCGTCGACCGGCTGCACCGTGCAGCCGCCGACACCCCCGACGGCCAGCGCCAGCAGCGCGGCCAACCCCGTCCCCGTACGCGCCCCACGCATCGACGTCACCCCGGATGTCTCCCCGCCCGGAGCGGCTCCGATACCTGGACGGGAGGAGGACACCATGGCCGTACCGGAGCGGGAGACGGTCCTGGGCGAGGCCGCCGGCCGGCCCCGCGCGGGCGTCACCGTTTTCGACGGCTGAAACGGCGCCGCGCGTTGTCGTACCCCCGTGCGACACTCCTCCCATGTTCGGCGTCATCGATCTGCCCACCTACCTCGCGGGCCTCGTCCTCATCATCCTGCTGCCCGGGCCCAACTCCCTCTACGTGCTCTCCGTCGCCGCCCGCCGCGGTGTGCGCGCCGGGTACCGGGCCGCCGCCGGGGTCTGGTGCGGGGACGCCGTGCTGATGACCCTCTCCGCCGCCGGGGTCGCCTCCCTGCTCCAGGGCAACGCCGTACTGTTCGCGATAGTGAAGTACGCCGGTGCCGGGTATCTGACCTGGCTCGCCGTCGGGATGCTGCGGGCGGCCTGGGCGATGTGGCGGACGCGGCGCGAGCGGACCGCGGCGCAGGCGCCGGACGCGCCCGCCGGTGACGAGCGGCCGTTCCGCCGGGCCCTGGTCGCCAGCCTGGTCAACCCGAAGGCGATCCTGTTCTTCATCGCCTTCTTCGTGCAGTTCGTCGACCCGGGGTACGCCTACCCCGCCCTCTCGTTCGTCGTCCTCGGCGCCTTCGCCCAGTTGTTCAGCTTCCTGTACCTGAGCGCCCTGATATTCAGCGGGACCCGGCTCGCCGCCGCCTTCCGCCGCCGCAGGCGCCTGTCGGCGACGGCCACGTCGGCGGCCGGTGCGCTGTTCCTGGGGTTCGCGGTGAAGCTGTCGCTGGCCAGTGCCTGACCGGCACGGCACGTCAACTCGGTACTAGGCTCCCGTCCGTGGCGGAAGCGACTGTGGCGGCATGGGTCAGAAGCGGGCGGGACGCCGCGGCCCGCTGGAACGCGCTCGGCGTCGTGACCCGGGACGCGGTGGGCACCGTACTGCTCGCGCCCGTGGTGTTCGCGCCGGTGACGGCGTCGATCGGCGCCCAGTTCGGGGACCTGCCGCAGCGGCCGTACGACCTGCCCGGCGTGCTGCTCACCGCGGCGCTGTGGCTGCCGCTGGCGGTGCGGCGGCGGTGGCCCGGGGCCTGCCTGGTGCTGGTGGCGCTCGCGTTCGGGGTGCGCGAACTGATTGCCTACCCGCCGGTGTTCGCGAGCGTCGGGCTGTACGCCGCCCTGTACGCCGCTGGCGCCCACGGCGGCCGTACGGCGGACCGGGTGCTGCCGGGGGCGGGCACCGCGCTGTACGTGGCGTTCGCGCTCGGGCTGCACGCCCGGGGCGCCCCGCACGACGGCGCCGTGTACACGCTGATGTACCTGGTGCTGGCCGCGTTCTGGGGCGCGGGCCGCACCGTACGGGCCCGCCGGGCCGCCGAGGCGGACCGGCGACGGCTCGCGGCCGAGGCCGCCGTCGTCCGCGAACGGGCCGGGATCGCCCGGGAGTTGCACGACGTCGTCACCCACCACGTCACCGCGATGGTGGTGCAGGCCGACGCCGCGCAGTACATGCTCGACGCCGCCCCGGACAAGGTCGCCACCGGGCTCGGCGCGATCAGCGACGCGGGCCGGCACGCGCTGACCGACCTCCAGTACCTGCTGGGCGTCCTCAAGGCGGCCGACGGGCCACCGGACCACGGGGCGCCCGCCGCACCCGCGCCGGGCAGCCTGGCGGACCTGGTGGCGCAGACCCGGGCGGCGGGCCAGCCCGTGGAACTGGCCGAGAGCGGCGAACGGCGGCCGATGGCGTCGGCGGTGGAACTGGCCGCCTACCGGGTGGTGCAGGAGGCGCTGACCAACGCGCTCAAGCACGCCCCGGGGCGGCCCACGCGGGTGCGGGTGGCGTACGGGGCCGAGCGGCTGGAGGTCGAGGTGGTCACCGAGGCGACGGAGGCCGCGGTTCCGGTGGGCTCCGCGGGACCCCGGCCGCTCGGCCGGGGCGGCGGGCACGGACTGATCGGGCTGCGCGAGCGGGTGAGCGTGTGCGGCGGCGAACTGGAGGCCGGACCGCGGCCGGACGGCGGGTTCGGCGTCCACGCCCGGATACCACTGACGGAGGCGGCATGACCCTGCGGGTAATGATCTGCGAGGACCAGGAGCTGGTGCGGGCCGGCTACGCGATGATCTTCTCCGCCCAGCCGGACCTGGAGGTCGTGGGCGAGGCCGCCGACGGCCGGTCGGGCGTCGAGGAAGCGCGGCGGCTGCGGCCGGACGTGGTGGTGATGGACATCCGGCTGCCCGTCCTCGACGGCATCGAGGCGACCCGGCTGCTGGCCGGGCCCGAGGTCACCGACCCCGTGAAGGTCCTGGTCGTGACCACCTTCAACCTCGACGAGTACGTGTACGAGGCACTGCGGGCCGGCGCCAGCGGGTTCCTGCTGAAGAACGCGCCGCCGCGCGAACTGATCGACGGCATCCGGACCGTCGCCGCCGGCGAGTCGCTGCTGGCGCCCGCCGTCACCCGGCACCTCGTGGGCCGCTTCGCCGACCGCATCCGCCCGGCCGGCGGACGCCGTCAGGCGGCCCTGCCGGAGGAGGTGGCGGCGCTCGCTCCGCGCGAGACCGAGGTACTGCGGCTGATCGCCGAGGGGCTGTCGAACACGGAGATCGCCGACCGGATGGTGCTCAGCCGCGAGACGGTGAAGACGTACGTCTCCCGCATCCTGACCAAGCTCGATCTGCGGGACCGGGTCCAGGCGGTGGTGCTCGCGCACCGGGTGGGGCTGGTGTCCGCCGACGACTGAACGGGGTTCGGGGGCAGAGGCGCCGGTGTCACCCGAGGGAGCTACACGCGCTGTCCACCCCGGGGGGACGTCCCGCACCGCCCCGCGCTCATAGCGTTCCGGACATGGACCTCACGAAGGCAGCAGCGCCGTTCTCGCTGCTCAAGCCCCTGTTCGCGCAGACGCCGGTCGCCTCCTCCGGCCGGGTGCGACATGCCGGTGTCCGGCTGGTGGTGCTGGTGGCGGCGTTCCTCGTCGTGACGGCGCTCGCCGCCGGGGTGCGCGCCGTGGCCGGCGACAACCCGGTGCTCTCGCTCATCGGCGGCGCGCTCGTCGCCGTGGGCGCGCTGTGCGTCTACGCGGCCGTCGTCCGGGCCCTGGAACAGCGCCCGGTCACCGAACTCGACCCCGCGCGGGCCCGCCCGGAGCTGTGGACCACGACCCTGACCGGCGTCGGCCTGTTCGCCGCGACCTTCGTCCTGATCCTCCTGTGCGGCGGCGGGTACGACACCGAGGGCGGGGTGTCCGTCGGCGGCGCGATCACCGTGTTCGGGCTGATGGCGGGGGTCGCCGTCACCGAGGAACTGCTCTTCCGCGGGGTGGTCTTCCGGCTCGTCGAGGAACTGGCCGGCACCACGGGCGCGCTGGCGGTCTCCGCCCTGCTGTTCGGCGGACTCCACCTGGTCAACCCCGAGGCCACCGTGTGGGGCGCGCTGGCGATCGCCGTCGAGGCCGGCCTGATGCTCGGCGCCGCCTACGCCGCCACCCGCTCCCTGTGGGTGCCGATCGGCCTGCACCTCGGCTGGAACTTCACCCTCAGCGGGATCGTCGGCGTGACCGTCTCCGGCGACGACGGCGCCCCGGCCGGTCTGCTGCACGGCACCCTCTCCGGCCCCGAGGCGCTCACCGGGGGCGTCTTCGGACCGGAGGCGAGCATCTTCGCCATCCTGGTCTGCGCGGTGCCGACGGTGCTCTACCTGCGGACGGCGCGGCGCCGGGGCCGGCTGACCGGCCGCGGGCACCGCACCACCTGAGCCGCTACGGCAACGCCCCCCCGAGCCCCCCGGCAGCCCCGAGCAGCCCCCCGGCACCCCCCCGCGACGGCGGCGGGCGCCCACCGGGGCCGAGCTGCTCGTGCCGGGGGGGGGCGGCGTCAGCCCAGCCCCACGCGCCCCAGGTACTCGGCCGGCACGGCCGCCCCCGAAGCCCCGCTCCAGCCGACGTAACCGTCCGGCCGGACCAGGAACAGGCCGGTCCCGTACGTCCGGTGGGCGGGCCCGCGCACCACCCGTACCGCCCCCGGCAGCGCCCCGGGCAGCTCGGCGTCCAGCGCGAGGAGCGTCCAGTGCGGCCCCCGGAAGGCGTCGAAGAGCCGTACGCCCGCCACCGTCCCGTCGGGCGCGCGGTCACCGGCGAGGACCGGGCCGTCGGGGGACGTACGGGTCTCCTGGGCGAGCGACGACTCCCGGTAGTTCAGCCCCAGTTGCGAGGTCGCCTCCCCGCGCCGCACCTCGCCCCGGTGCACCCCGCTGGTCAGGCCGAGCATGTCGGCGGCGACCGGGCGGCGCTCCTCCTCGTAGGTGTCCAGGAGGGACGCGTCCGCGCCCTCGCGCAGCACCGCGCCCAGCTTCCAGCCCAGGTTGTAGGCGTCCTGGACGCTGGTGTTCAGACCCTGTCCGCCGGCCGGCGAGTGGACGTGGGCGGCGTCCCCGGCGAGGAAGACCCGGCCGTCCCGGAAGCGGTCGGCGAGGGCCTCACGGGGCCGGAAGTCCGAGGCCCAGCGGACCTCGGTGACGTCCTCGGCGGCGAGGTGGGAGCGGTCGGCGACGGCCTTGCGGACGCCGTCGGGGGAGAGGTCCACCTCGGTGCCCGCCGGGAAGTCGGCGTAGACCTGGAAGTCCTCGGTCCCGGCGAGCGGGCAGGCGGCCAGCACGACACTGTCCTTGGTGACCGGCCCCTGGCCCGCCGCGAAGAAGTGCCAGTTGTCCCGGTCCAGGCCGGTGATCCGGACGTCCGCCACCAGCATCGGCTTGGGGTCGACGGTCCGGCCGGTCATCGCCACGCCGAGCGCGCGGCGCACGGCCGAGCGGCCGCCGTCGGCGGCGACCGCGTACCGGGCGCCCAGCTCGGTCCCGTCGGCGCACCGGACGCGGACCCCGTCCGCGTCCTGGGCGATGCCGGTGACCTCCCGGCCGAACTCGACCCGGCCGCCCAGCTCCGTCAGCCGCGCGTACAGGATCTCCTGGGTGCGCCACTGCGGCACCATCCACGACGAGGCGTACGGCGCGGACTCGTCCGCCTCCATCGGGTCGGCCATGTGGTACTCACCGAGCCGCTCGCCGTCCCGCCAGATCATCCCGACCGGGTACTCGCCGCCCGCCGCCTGGATCGCGTCGATGACGCCGAGGTCGTCGAAGACCTCCCGGGTGCGGGGCTGCAGGCCCTTGCCGCGGGAGCCGGGGAACAGCCCGTCCGCCTTCTCCACCACCAGCGCGTCGACGCCGCGCCGGGCCAGGTCGATACCGAGGGCGAGTCCGGTGGGACCGGCGCCCACGATCAGCACGTCCATAACATCGGTTTTCACGCATCTCTCCTTAACGTCGTTAAGTGGCGTCGACGACGAGCATGGCCTTAACGTCGTTAAGGTGTCAAGCTGTCAGGCGTGGAAAGTGGAACGACCGGACGACAGCGCACGCCCCTCGACCGCCGCCGGGTCGCGGACACGGCGCTGCGCCTGCTCAACGAGGTCGGCCTGGACGGCCTGACCGTGCGCACCATCGCCCGCGAGCTGGACGTGAAGGCGCCCGCGCTGTACTGGCACTTCAAGGACAAGCAGGCGCTGCTCGACGAGATGGCGACGGAGATGTACCGCCGGATGGTCGCCGGGACCCCCCTGGACCCGGCCGACACCTGGCGCGAGCGCCTGCTCAAGGCCAACCGGGGGCTGCGCGCGGCGCTGCGCGGCTACCGCGACGGCGCGAAGGTCTTCAGCGGCTCCCGCTTCACCGGCCTGGTGCACGCCGAACAGATGGAGGAGACCCTGCGGCTGCTCACCGCCGCCGGCTTCACCCTCCCGCAGGCCGTCCGGGCGACCACCACGACGTACGTCTTCACCCTCGGCTTCGTCACCGAGGAGCAGGGCGTCGAACCCCTGCCCGGCGAGCGCCGCGAGGGCTACGACGTGGCCGAACGCACCCGCAGGATGGCCGACTACCCGCTCAGCGCGGCGGCCGGCCCGGAGATCTTCGCCGACTACGACCGCCACTTCGAGGAGGGGTTGGCGCTGCTGCTCGACGGCATCGCCGCCCGCTACGGCGCGGGCTGAACGCCCCGGGCCCGGTCCCGGGCCCGGTCCCGGGCCCGGTCAGCGGGTCCGCGACAGCGCCTTGCGCAGCCGCGGCGTCAGCGGCTTCTCGACGAACCGGTTCAGCAGCCAGGCCAGGACGAGCATGGAGACGACGGTCAGCACGAACGTCACCGCCGACGGCACGCCCAGCGTGCGGTGCAGGGCGTGGATCACCACCCAGCCCAGGTGCTCGTGGACCAGGTAGAACGGGTACGTCAGCGCCCCGGCCACCGTCAGCCAGCGCCAGTTCGCCCAGCGCAGCCAGCCCAGCGCGATCGCCGCCACCGCCACGAAGCCGAAGGCGACGACCGCGATGATGCCGAAGGTGGTGCGGGAGGAGAAGGCGTCCGGATTGCCGGCGGTCCACAGGTTGTCCACCATGTAGTTCTGCCCGATCAGGAAGCAGACGACGGTGAGGAACCAGGCGTGCGCGTCCCGGCGGTCGCGGTGGATCAGGTACAGGCCGATCCCGCCGATGAAGAACGGGGCGTACTCCGGCAGCAGCACGAGGTCGAGCAGCGGCTCCTCGGAGGCCCGCGCCAGCACCGACGCCAGCAGCCAGCCGCCGCAGAACATCAGCACCCGCCGGCGGTTCGCGCCGGGCAGGACGACGCACAGCGCGAACAGCGCGTAGAAGCGGATCTCCACCCACAGCGTCCAGCACACGCCCAGCACCCGGTCGGCGCCCAGCGGCTGCTGCATCAGCGTCAGGTTGACCAGCGCGTCGCTGGGGGAGACGGCCTGGTAGACGACCTGGGGCAGCGCGAAGACCGCCGTCACCAGGATCACCGCCACCCAGTAGGCGGGCATCAGCCGGGACACCCGGGAGGCGAAGTACGCCGTCAGGGTCCGCCCCCAGCCGCTCATGCAGATCACGAACCCGCTGATCACGAAGAACACCTCGACGCCGAGGCAGCCGTAGGCGAACAGCGTGTGCAGGGTCGGGAACTGGTGCGCGGCGGAGCCGCCCCAGGCGGTGGTGACGTCACCGCCGCGGCCGCCGTAGTGGTACGCGGCCACCATCAGCGCGGCCACCAGCCGCAGTCCGTCCAGGGCGCGCAGCCGGTGCTCCCGGCGCGGTGCCGCGGCGGTCTCCGGCACGGGGGCCGGTCCGGTCGCCTCGGCCCCTTCGGCCACCGGTCGGACGGTCGCGCTGGTCACGGAATGCTCCTCGCCGGATGTCTGTCGGCCATCGGTCAGCCGTGGGTCGGCTGTGCGTCACCGGTCACGTTAGTCAGCACGTCAGTCCGAAACACGGTATGACAGTTCGAAGGCGCAACGATTCGCCCCGTGGACCGAGCCCGTTCACCTGTGCGTCGTTTTGGCTTTCTAAATTCGCCCAGCATCCCCCCACGTCGCAGTCAGTCGCCTCTCCTTCGCGGCACGCGTGGCTGCGGGTGCGAGAAACGCTTGGCAAAAGAAGACCGGGAGTGGCATGACGAGGGTCCAGAACAAACGTGCGCGCGGGGGTGAGCTGGACGCCTGCCTGCGCGCCTGCGCGGTGCACAGCGGCAAGCTCGTGGGCAGCCTCGACCGGCGCCGCGTGGAACTCGCCGAGGAGCTGCGCAAGCTGCTCGTCGTGTGGGGGACGCACCGCATCGACAGCCCCGCCGCGGCTCCGTCCGGTGCCACCGCCCTGCTCAAGCGCGCCGTCAAGGGCTCGGCGGCCCCCGCCGCCGGCACCATCTCGGGCGACCTGCTCGACGCCCTGCTGGCCGTCGCCAACAAGGCCCTGCAGTGCGGCTACGACGACGAGCTGAACCTCGCCCTCGTCATCAGCGACACGGTCCTGGCCCAGCGGAAGAACTCCCGCGCCGGCTGGCGCCTGCGCGCCCGCCTGCTCGAGGCCCTCGGCGACGAGGCCGACGCCATCGAGGCGTACGAGAAGTACGTCTCCCTCACCGACGCCGACGGCTTCGGCGTCCGCCCCCGCATCGCCGGCCTGCGCGCCGCGGGAGAGAAGGAGCGCGAACTGCTCGGCCTGCTGGCCCGGCAGTGCCCGGCCGCCCGGGACCACGCCCGCGGCTCCGCCACCGACGTATGGGCCGAGGGACTGGCCCTGCACGCCGCCGGCGACTGGGCCGCCGCCGAGCCGCGGCTGGTGGCGGCGCTCCTGGTCCAGGCCGAGGAGGAGGCCCCGGTCGCCGACCGGCAGGACCTGCTCAGCCAGTACCTGGACCTGCGCACCGCCGTCGACCGGGACCTGCCGGCCCTCACCGAGGTCCTCGCGCTCTACGCCGAACAGCGCCGCCACCGGATGCGCGGCCCCGTCGCCGACCCGGCCGTCGGCGGCGTCCAGTGGATCACCCTCGGCGAGTTCCGCAACCTGGTCGCCGGCAAGTCGATCTGCCTGATCGCCAACTCCGGCCGCGTCGGCGCGAGTTCGATGGGCTCCCAGATCGACGACTACGACCTGGTGGTGCGCTTCAACTCGTACAAGATCGACCCGAAGCACACCGGCAGCCGTACCGACATCCACGCCACCATCCACAAGCACGGCTTCAACTGGGACCAGAAGGTCACCACCCGGCTGGTCTTCGGCGGCGTCTCCGGCGACTGGAAGTGGTCCCTGCGCAACCGCCTCGTCCCCGGCGCCCAGACGTACCTCGGCGACGAGTCGCTGCGCTGGCCCGTGCGCAACATCGGCCGGCTCGGCGCCGACGTCTGGTCGGGCATCCCGACCACCGGCTTCAACATGCTGTTCCTGCTGGACTTCCTGGACGTCAGCCCGAAGCTCGACCTGATCGGCTTCGACTTCTACGAGTCCGGCGCCTACCGCGTGCCGGAGGCGATGAAGCTGGCCATCACGTCCGTGCACGAATACACCAGCGAGAAGGAATGGGTCATGCAGCGGGCCCAGAGCGTGACCGACATGAGGATATCCCTGCGATGACGACGACCTCCCTGACGCCGGCCGCCGCACCCCAGGCCCCGGTGACCGCGGCCCACGACCTCACCGGCAAGCGCCGCATCGCCTTCGCGTCCTACGTCGACGAGAACTACCTCCCCGGTTTCCTCGTCCTGCTGCGCAGCCTCGCCCTGTCCAACCCGAGCGTGTGCGAGGACTTCGTCGTCCTCTACGACGACCTGCGCCCCGGCTCCATCGCCAAGATCCGCGCCTTGCACCCGCGGATCGTGCTGCGCCGCGTGAACGCCGAGCACTACGACTCGTACAAGAAGGGCGACCAGGACAACTACCTGGTCCGCAAGGCGTACTTCATCCTGGACGTGTTCCGCATCCGCGAGTACGACACCGTCATCACCCTGGACACCGACATGGTCGTCCTCGGCGACCTCGGTGAACTGCTCAAGCTCCGCGAGGGCCTGGCGGCCGTCCCGCAGTTCTTCTACGGGCAGCACAAGCTCAACTCGGGCCTCCTCGTCATCCAGCGCGAGTACCTCTCCGACGAGTTCTGCGCCAAGCTCGACGCCACCGGACGCAGCGGCGACTACGAGCTGGACAAGCACGACCAGGGCATCCTCAACGCCGTCCTGGACGGCGACTTCGTCCGCCTCGACGCCCGCTACAACTTCGTCAAGCGGCGCCTCTCCGGCGACCTGCCGGTCCCCGAGGACATCGCGATCCTGCACTTCACCGGGCGGCACAAGCCCTGGCAGGGCGGCGAGTCCGGGTACTCCCAGGCGGAGGACCGCTGGCGCGAGTTCGAGATGTCCGACGCCGAGTTCCACGCCGCCTACCTCAACTCCTCCGGCGGCCTCCACCACGACCTGCTGGTGCACTTCGGCACCCCGCACGTCAAGCGCACCGGCAACGTCGAGTACGCCCGCAAGGTGGCCGCCGCGCACATCGCGGCCGGCGACTACCAGGACGCCGTCGACATCCTCTCCGGCGTGCGCATCCCGCTCGACGAGGCATGGCCGCACGAGGTGCTCGGCCACGCCCTGATGAGCGTCTCCCGCTACGACGAGGCCAGGGCCGAGCTGCTGCTGGCCACCGCCGCGCCCAACCGGGCCGCCACCGCCTACGCCCGGCTCGCCCAGATGTCCTGGGTGCACGGCGACAACGCGGCGGCCCTGAAGTACGCCACGGCCGGCCTCTCCGTCGACATCACCCACCGCTCCAGCCGCCTGTGGGCGCAGCGCGCGTCCAGCGTGCCCGCGCAGGAGCTGGGCGCCCCCGAGGACCAGCTCGCGCACGTCGCGTTCTACATGGACCGGCAGGGCAACGCGGGCGACAAGCTGCTCCCGGAGACGGTCCGGCTCGGCTTCGGCGCGGACACCTCCACCCGCCGCTGGCACTCCGTCCACGCCCACCGCTACTTCGACAAGGAGGCGCTGGACCGGGTCAACGCCCGGCGCGGCCTGGTCATCGGCGGCGGCGGCCTGTTCATCCCGGACACCATGCCCAACGGCAACAGCGCCTGGCAGTGGAACGTCCCCGACGAGCACCTGCGCGCCATCGACGTGCCGATCATGGTCTACGCGGTCGGGTTCAACGCGTTCGACGGCCAGTCCTACCGGGCCGGCCGGTTCCGGGAGAGCCTCAGGCTGCTGGTGGAGAAGTCCTCCTTCTTCGGCCTGCGCAACCACGGCTCGATCGCCAAGGTACGGGCCATGCTCCCGGCGGAGCTGCACGACAAGGTCCGCTTCCAGCCCTGCCCCACCACGGTCAGCCGCCAGCTGGTCCCCGGCTGGACCGACCCGTCGTACCGCGAGGACACCGTCCTGCTCAACGCGGCCTACGACCGCGCGGGCCTGCGGTTCGGCCACGACTACGCGCACTTCCTCGGCGAGATCGCCAAGGCCGTGCGGGGCATCGGGGCGCACACCGAGGTCAAGTGCGTGGCGCACTCGCTCGACGACGAGAAGATCGCCTTCGACCTGCGCCGCGAGCACGGCATCTCGCTGCCGGTGATCCCGATGTACGACTTCGACAACGACGAGATCCGGGACCTGTACGCCAAGACCCGCCTGGTCATCGGCATGCGCGGCCACGCCGGCATGATCCCGTTCGGGGTCGGCACGCCGATCATCAGCCTGATCTCGCACCCGAAGATGGCGTACTTCCTCGCCGACATCGAGCGCCCCGAGTGGGGCGTCTCGGTGCACGACAAGAACCTGGGCGCGATCCTCACCGAGCGGGCGATCGGCATCCTGGACAACCACGCCAGGACGGTCGCCGACGTCCACGGCCGCCAGCAGGAACTGTGGAAGGTCACGGAGGCCAACGCGGCCGACATCAGGGCCGTCCTGAGCGCCTGACGACGCGGAGAGCCCCCGCGGCCGGCGGACCGGCCGCGGGGGCTCCTGGGTGCCGGAGGTCAGCGTCCGACGGCCTTCTTCACCAGCCGGCCGAGCCGTGACCCGCCGCCGTGCCGCTCGCGGTCCTGCTCGTACGCCTTGCGCAGCTGCTCGAAGTGGTCGGCGCGGGTCCGGCTCAGATACTCGTCGGACGTCAGCGGCTTCGCGATCGACCAGGCCCGCCTGTGGTCGCCGGCGTAGTGGGCCACGTACGCCTTGGCGAACTCCAGGACGGACTTGAAGGGGATGCCCCCGGTGTGGTCCCGGTCGATCCGTTCCTGCACGGCCGTGATCAGCTCCAGCTTGTCGTCGACCGTGTAGGCGTCCTCGGCGATGCGCTTCAGCACGTCCTCGGGTATCGGCCGGACCACCTCGAAGGCGAGCGTGGAGCGGATCGGCGGACCCGCGATCTCGATGTACGGCAGCAGAGCCCCGGTGCTGTGGTGCAGCCACGGCAGCCGGGGCCCGGCGAAGTCCTGGTGCAGCACGACCGAACCCGGCCGCAGCCGGGTCAGGAACCGCTCGGTGACACAGCGGAACACCCGGGCCGTCTTGGCGATGTCGATGTGCAGGAACTCCACCGGGCTGGTGTCGTCCGGGTCGGAGGTCTGCCAGAGGTCCCCGGCGTGGATCTCCAGGAACGGCAGGAACGGTTCGAGGCGGGTGCGGAAGTCGTTCAGGAAGGAGTTGTCGTCCTCCGGTTTGGTCCCTGAGGTGAAGAACTTCTCCGAGGCGAAGGTGCCCTTTCCGACCCGGAAGAAGTCGTACGCGTGCAGCCGGCCCGTCCGCTCGTCGAAGACGGGGCTCTCCCGGAGACCGAGCGCCAGGGCGTACGTCGAACCGCCGCCGCCCGAGCCGAGTTCGACCAGCCGGCCCTCGCCCGTCAGGTGATGGCGTCCCAGCAGATAGAGGAACCGCAATTCCCAGGAACTCACCTGGGAGTAGGGCAGTCCGTCCGGCAGGTGGACGTCGTCGAGAAGCGGGTAGAGCCGGCCGAGATTCGTCATGGGTGCCTCACGGTTTCGGTGGCGCAAGAGGAGGGGCGGCGCGGGCGATTCTAGGGGGGTAAAGGGTGGTCCACCATGGAAACTATTGATTTACCGTGCGGCTTTCCGCTGTTTCCATGGTTTTCGTCTGCCATTCATGGAGGGGTCGCCCTTGCCCGTCCCGCTCAGCGGCGCACCATCCGCCGCTGCAGGCTGCGGGCCGTGCGGGCCACCCGGCGTACCGTCGCGTTGCGCGGCAGGAAGCCGAGCTGGGCGGGGACGCCGCCGGGCAGGCCCAGGGAGGTCAGGCGCTTCTTCTTGAAGTAGCGCCAGGTGCGCTCGTCCAGCCGGGCCGACAGGTACCTCTCCGTCTCCGGGCGCAGCTGCGGCAGTATCCGCGGCTGCATGGTGAAGCCGACCGCCCGCACCAGTTCCGCCAGGGCGTCGGTGTCCGTGCCGGGCCGGCGCTCCGTGACCGCCGCGCGGTCGGCGAGGTCCGGCAGCAGGGCGTCGACGATGGTGACGGGCATCCGGTTGCTGTTCTCGAACGGCGTCAGCCGGTCCAGGAGCGTGTCGGTGCCGACCCGGGCGACGGGCAGGCCGTACAGCGCGGAGGCGGTCAGCAGGGCGGTGGAGAAGCAGCCGACGACCAGCGCCGGGCGCATCCGCTGGTACAGCACCTCGGCCAGGACCGGCGTGTCCAGGACGGTGAGGTCGACGCCGAGCTTCTCGGCCTCCTCCTCCAGGGTGCGGGTGAAGCGGGCCGGCGCGGTGGGGTGCGGCTTGAACACCACCCGGGTGTGGCCGAGTCCGACGGCGCCCTTCAGCATCCGTACGTGCAGGTCCTCCTCCTGCTCCGCGCTGAGGATCTTCAGCGCCGAGAGGTACTGGCCCAGCAGCAGCGCGGGCTCCTCGATCCGGGGCAGGCCGGCGCCGGTGTCGACCAGCTCCGCCAGCACCTTGGTGAACGCCTCGGTCGGCACCACCTCGGCCTCGACGCCGAACTCGGTGAGCAGCAGCGGGCGCAGCCCCGGCACCAGGTCCAGGTGGAGCAGCCGCTCCACGCGCGTGCCGACCAGCGGGTCGATCTTGTTGCGGGTGGGGCCGTAGCTCATCAGGCCGTCCGCGTAGACGGTCACGGGCGCGTCGGTGAGGATCTGCGCCACCCCGAGCGCCGGGTTGACCTGGATCGACTCCACGGCCAGGGCCACGTCGTCGTCGCCCAGCTTCCAGGCCAGCCGCAGGTACCTCTCCCACAGCGGGAGGTCGTCCGGGCGGGGCGCCCAGGCGCCGGGGTGGAACGGGAAGATCGCCTCGTTCCAGGAGACGACCTCGTCGAACCGGGTCCGCAGCCGCTCGAAGCCGGGCATCTCGTCGACGGCCGGCGTGGTCTCGGGCGTCATCGCGTTGTTGGAGACCAGCAGGATCCGCCGGTCGGACGGCTCGAAGCAGCCCGCGTCCAGGGCGGCGGCCAGCGTGGCGGTGCCGTACAGCGTCGACGCCATGAAGATCTGCGTGGTCACGCCGCCACCTCCGCGGCCGACCCGGAACGGCGGCGCAGCCGGCGCAGCCGGCCGGCCCGCTCGGCGTCCATCGACGCCAGCGCGTCGTCGAGCACCGTCTGCGGCATCCTGCGCAGCGCGGCGGCGCTCATCTCCTTCAGTTTGCGGGCCACGGGTGCCTCGAACCTCTCGATGGAGCCCAGATGATGGGAAATGATCGCGCAGTACGTGCGCACGGCCTTCGGCAGCAGGGCCGCCGCCTCGGCGTCCCCGGCGGTCTCCTCGATCACCTGGTCGAAGGCGCGGATGAAGTCGAGCTGCCGGGCGTCACCGATCTGGGTGAGCGAGGAGGCGACCCCGCGCCGGTAGAAGACCCCGAGCAGACTGGTCACCGCGAAGGACTCCGCCTCCCGGTGCAGCTTCCAGATCCAGGGCCGGTCCTCGGCGGTGCGCAGCCCGTGGGTGAAGTGCAGCAGGCCGCGGTCGACCAGCCGGCGGTGGTAGATCCCGGCCCAGGCGTAGGCGTAGTCCACGGAGGTGGTGCGGTGGGCGGGCAGGATCGCGTCGCGCGGTCGCATCACCACGCCCCGGCGGCCGTGCGGCACCCGGTGCACCGAGCGGGCCCGCGCCGTGCACTGCACGTGGTCCGTGCGGACGAAGTCGCAGCCCAGCTTCTCGATGACGGCGACCAGCCGCTCGTAGTAGCCGGGGGCCAGCCAGTCGTCGCCGTCCAGGAAGGTCAGGTACTCCCCGCGGGCGGCGTCGATGCCGGTGTTGCGGGCGGTCGCCAGGCCGCCGTTCTGTTCGTGTCTGACCAGCACCGCCCCCGGCAGGTCGGGCTCCGCGCGCGCGAGCAGGTCGGCGGTCCCGTCGGTGGAGCGGTCGTCGACGAGAATGAACTCGAAGTCGTCGCGTGCGTTGGCGCGAAGACTCCGCAGGGCATCGGGGACGTATTGGCGCACGTTGTAGAACGGCACGATGACGGAGAGCTTTGGCACACCCGGGACGTTAAGGGGCGGCCCGGCCCGTCGATTTACCCGAACCTTGATACCGGGTGAACGCCATGTGGCGAAGCCGTGACGCGAACCTTTTTTCGAGCTGTGGACGTGCCGATTCGCCATTCGGCGGTGTGCTGTTAACCGTTTGTTGTGTTCTGGTTGGGCGGTTCCTCGGAATTGCTTCCTAGCGTCTTCGATGTGCCAGCAAGTGCAACGAAGGCCCTGCGGGTCGCCGTCCTCGCGGATTCCGACACCCGGTGGAAATGGGGCGCGCTCACCGCGAGCCGCATCGCCCCCACGACCACCCACGATACGGACATCCGCCTCGACGGCTACCTGCTGCGCGGCCGTGCGACCCCGACCGCCCGCCAGCTCGGCGAGGTGGGCGTCCGCGCGGACGCCCTCACCGAGGTGACCTCGGTCGAGTTCCTGCGGGCGATGGGCGAGAAGGAGTACGACCTCGTCGTCCTCGCCCTCGTCGGCGGCGGCGTCCAGGCGATGCTGCACGGCCTCGGCCGGGTCTGGTCCGACCGCACCGACCGCCCCGTGGTCGTCACCGGCTACGTCGGCGTCGTCTACGAGAAGCTCGCCGACGGCCTGCTGCTGCGGCACGGCGCGGACCTGGTCCTCGCCAACTCCCGCCAGGACGCGGACCGCTTCCGGGCCGTGTACGAGGGGGTCGGCGCCGATGCCTCCTCGGTCACCGAGGTCGCGCTGCCCTTCCTCGGCGGCGCCCCCTACACCGGCGAGCACGACCCGTACACGGTCGTCTTCGCCGCGCAGCCCTCCGTGCCGGAGAGCCGCAAGGACCGTACGTACCTGCTGAACCGGCTCATCCGGCACGCCCGCAAGCACCCCGAGCGGGAGGTCGTGCTCAAGCTGCGCTCCAAGCCCGGCGAGCACACCACCCACATCGAGGAACTGCCGTACCAGAAGCTGGTCCAGAAGGCCGACCCGCCGCCCAACTTCCACCTGAAGTACGGGAACATGGGCGAGGTCCTGGACCGCACCGACCTGCTGGTCACCGTCAGCTCCACGGCCGCGCTGGAGTCCCTGCACCGCCGCATCCCGACCGTGGTCCTCACCGACCTGGGGGTGCGCGAGGCGCTCGGCAACCACCACTTTGTCGGCTCCGGCTGCCTCGCCTCCTGGGACCAGCTCGACGAGGGCCACCGGCCCACGCCCGACGAGGACTGGGTCGCCCGGCAGGGCGTCGCCGCCGACGGCGGGTACGACACCGCCTTCGACGCCGCCCGCGAGCGCATCGCCAAGCTGCTCGCCCGCCCCGGCGGCCTCTCCCCGCTCACCCCGTACTACACACCCGTCACCGCCCCCGGCTACCTGCCCGGCATCCTCGCCCGGCACCACCTCGCGCCCGACGGCCACCCGCTGCCCGGCGCGCCCGCCGCCGACAAGGAGCCCGGCCCGGTCCGGCAGGTCGTGCGCCGCGCGGCCCGCGGCGCCTACCGGCACGGCGTGCAGCGCGTCGCCCCGGTGATCCGGCGGATGGGCGAGCTGTGACCGCCGCACGAGCACGAGCGGACGAGCGTGCCGCGACCGCCGTCCCGACTTCCGACCACCGAGAGGTACACCTCATGTCCGACCCGCAACCGGTACGCCGCGTGCTCGCGGTCATCCCCGCCCGCGGCGGCTCCAAGGGCGTACCCGCCAAGAACCTCGCCCCCGTGGGCGGCGTACCGCTGGTCGTCCGGGCCGTGCGCGAGTGCCTGGCCACCCGGCTGGTGACCGACGTCGCCGTCTCCACCGACGACCAGGCCATCGCCGCCGCCGCCCGCCAGGCCGGCGCCGAGGTGGTGCTGCGGCCCGCCGCCATCGCCGGGGACACGGCGACCTCCGAGGCCGCGGTGCTGCACGCCATGGACGCCCACGAGGCGGCGCACGGCGCCCCCGTCGACGTGGTGCTGCTCGTGCAGTGCACCAGCCCGTTCATCGTCCGCGAGGACATCGACGGGGTGGCCGGCGCGGTCGCCGAGGGCGGCGCGGACACCGCCGTGACCGTCGCCCCCTTCCACGGCTTCGTCTGGCGCGAGGGCGCCGACTCCGGCGAGGAGCCCGGCGGCCACGGCGTCAACCACGACAAGTCCTACCGCCCCCGCCGCCAGGACCGCCCCCAGGACTTCCTGGAGACCGGCGCCGCCTACGCGATGGACGCGGCCGGCTTCCGCACCTACGGCCACCGTTTCTTCGGCCGCACCGAACTGGTCCGCACCGACCCGGCGCGCGTCCTGGAGATCGACGACCCGCACGACCTGGCCCGCGCCCGCGCGCTGGCCCCCCTCTTCGACGGCGCCCGCCCCGGCGCCCTGCCCACGGCCGCCGACATCGACGCGGTCGTCCTCGACTTCGACGGCACCCAGACCGACGACCGGGTGCTGATCGACTCCGACGGACGCGAGTTCGTCTCCGTCCACCGCGGCGACGGCCTCGGCATCGGCGCCCTGCGCAAGGCCGGGATGCCGCTGCTGATCCTCTCCACCGAGGTCAACCCCGTCGTCGCCGCCCGCGCCCGCAAGCTCCAGATCCCGGTGCTGCACGGCATCGACCGCAAGGACCTCGCCCTGAAGCAGTGGTGCGAGGAACAGGGCGTCGCCCCCGAGCGGGTGCTCTACGTCGGCAACGACGTCAACGACCTGCCCTGCTTCGACCTCGTCGGCTGGCCCGTCGCGGTCGCCGGCGCCCATGACGTCGTCCGCGGCGCCGCCCGTGCGGTCACCACCGTGCACGGCGGTTCCGGCGCGATCCGGGAGATCGCCGGCTGGCTGCTCGGCCCCTCTCTCGACACCCTCACCAAGTAAGCCAAGTTAGGACACCCCTGATGAGCAACTCCCGTATCCGCACGTTCGGCAACCGCGAGGCCGGCCCGGGCCGCCCCGTCTACATCTGCGGCGAGATCGGCATCAACCACAACGGTGAGCTGGAGAACGCCTTCAAGCTGATCGACGTGGCCGCCGAGGCCGGCTGCGACGCCGTCAAGTTCCAGAAGCGGACGCCCGAGATCTGCACCCCGCGCGACCAGTGGGACATCGAGCGGGACACCCCCTGGGGCCGGATGACGTACATCGACTACCGCCACCGCGTGGAGTTCGGCGAGGACGAGTACCGCCAGATCGACGCGTACTGCAAGGAGAAGGGGATCGACTGGTTCGCCTCCCCGTGGGACACCGAGGCCGTCGCCTTCCTGGAGAAGTTCGACGTCCCCGCCCACAAGGTGGCCTCCGCCTCCCTCACCGACGACGAGCTGCTGCGCGCCCTGCGCGCCACCGGCCGCACGATCATCCTCTCCACCGGCATGTCGACCCCGAAGCAGATCCGCCACGCGGTCGAGGTCCTCGGCTCGGACAACATCCTCATGTGCCACGCCACGTCGACGTACCCGTCCGTCGCCGAGGAGCTGAACCTCCGCGTCATCAACACCCTCCAGCAGGAGTACCCGAACGTCCCGATCGGCTACTCCGGCCACGAGACCGGCCTCCAGACCACGCTGGCCGCCGTCGCCCTCGGCGCCACCTTCGTCGAGCGCCACATCACCCTCGACCGCGCCATGTGGGGCTCCGACCAGGCCGCCTCCGTCGAGCCGCAGGGCCTGGTCCGCCTGGTCCGCGACATCCGCACCATCGAGGCGTCCCTCGGTGACGGCGTCAAGAAGGTCTACGAGTCGGAGCTCGGCCCGATGAAGAAGCTGCGCCGCGTCACCGGCGTGGTCGCCGAGGCGGAGATCGCCGCCGCGGCCGGCGAGCCGGTCAACGTCTGACCCGCACCGCCCACCCCACCCCACGCCCAAGACGGGACGGTCACACGCCGATGAGCCCCCGCGCCGGGAACGCCGGCCCTCGCACTCTCGCCTTCGTCGAGAGCCCGGTACAGCTCCTGAACGTGCTGGAGTGGGCGCACACCCGCGCCCCCCGGACGGGGCTCACCCTCGTCGTCCTGTCACCCGTGGACCCCATGACCCGGGGCCAGCTCCGCCGCATGTCGGAGCTGGCCCGCGAGGACGGTCACGAGGTCCGCTGGGAAGAGGCGCGGGGCGGGGCCTCGGCCCCCTTCCGCACGGTCGGGGGCCTGGCGGGCCTGCTCCGCCGCGCCGAGCGCATCGTCATGGGAGACCCGTTCTCCCGCTACGTACAACTGCTCCTGACCATCACCCGCGCCCGCGACCTGGTCGTCGTCGACGACGGCACGGCCACCATGGAGTTCGTGGGCCAGCTCGCCCGCGGCGAACGCCTGGTGCGCTGGCACCGCAAGGGCAGCCGGCCGGGCCCCCGCGACCTGCTCTTCGCCCCGGTGTCGTCCTCGGCCCGCCGCCGGCTCACCCCGGCCGAGGGCCGGCGGGTGGAGGTCTTCTCCTCCATGCCGATCGACGAGGTCCCCGACGGTGTCACCGTCACCGCCCACGACTTCGCCTGGACCCGGGACCGCTTCGGCCCGCCCCGCATCACCAAGGGCGCCGACATGGTCGGCACCTCCCTGGTGGAGACCGGTGTCGTGGACGCCGAGGCCTACCTCGACGCGGTCCGCCGCCTGGCCAAGACCCACGGCGCCACCCGCTACTTCGCCCACCGCCGCGAGGCGACGGAGAAACTCCACCGGCTGGCCGTGGAGACCGGCCTGGAGGTCGTCCGCCCCGACCTCCCCCTGGAACTGATCGCCCGCCGCGGCCCGGTCGGCCGTACGATCCTCAGCTTCCCCTCCACGGTCGTCCACACCCTCCCGCTGGCCCTCGCCGGTACGGAGGTCAAGGTCGCCGTCTGCGACATCGACCCGGCCTGGCTGACCCGGGGCGCCTCCCCCCGGGCCCAGGGCTTCCTGGACGGGGTGACGGGGACGGCCCGGGGGGTGGAGCGGCTGCTGGCGGTGCCGGGGGTCTGACGGTCCCTGGCCCGCGGGGCCGGTTCCGCGGTTACCGGCGGGGGCGGCCGTGCAGGGCGGCCAGCAGCATCGGCAGCGCGTGCCGCAGTTCGCGGTACCCGTAGGTGCCGGTGTGGGTCCCGCGGTAGAGGTGCGTGGTGACCGGTGCCCCCAGCGACTTGAGCCGGTCGCTCAGCATCCGGGTCTCTTCCGCGCAGACGGCTTCGGTGACGGAGACGACGCCGGCGTCCGCCAGCGCGACCCACTTCTCGGTGCCCGGGATGTGCGGCTCGGGGTCCTCGCCGTCGAGAGGACCCGGCGTTCCGTCACCGCAGGCGAGACAGACGGGCGTGTCGCGCAGACCGGCGGCGTGGCGGAACGGATCCCAGTCCAGCCACACCTTCCACTGCTCCCACGGGTCTCCGAAGATCGCGCAGCCGTCCACTCCCACGAACTCCGCGCCGGACAGCCACATCTCGGGGTGCCGGACCGGGTGCACCGGGGCCCCGAACGCGGCGACCGCGCGGAACAGTCCGGGAACCCGGGCGGCCATCCCCAGGGCGCCGAAGCCCCCCTGGGACTCACCGGCCGCCGCCCTGCGCGTCCCGGCCCCGTAGTCCCGCTCCACCAGGGGCACGACCTCGCGCAGGAAGTACGTCCGCACCCGGGGCGGGCCGTCCTTCCCGTGGTTCCACCAGTCGGTCCAGAACCCGAACAGCGGCATGCCGGGCATGACGACCAGGACGTCGCGCAGCTCGGCCAGCTCCTGCACCCGGAACAGCGTGGTCCACGCGGTGTGGTCCCCGTCGCCGCCCGCCAGCAGATACAGGGTGGGCCAGCGGTCACCGGGCCGGCGCCGGTCCCATCCCCGGGGGGTGAGCAGGGCGACGCGGCCGGGACCGCCCAGGGCCGGGGAGTCCACGGTCAGCTCGACGAGCCGCTCGTCCACCCGTCGCTCCGCGAGGACCCGGCCCGCGGCCCCGGCGGAGGCCGCCCCCCACAGTGACGTCCCGCCGGCGGTCAGCAGAGCGGCGCCGGTGAGCACCGTACGGCGGTGTGCGTATGAATCCGGCATGCCCGTTCTCATCGGCCGGGGGACACCGTGCCTTGAGGGTGAACCCGTGGTCGTCAGGAGACGGGCGGCCGCCAGCCGTCGGTCAGGATGCCGAAGATCTCCTCGATCGCGGCCCGGTGGTCGGGCTGCCCCTGGGCGAGGGCGGGGGCGTCCAGGACGAACCGGGCGAGCGCGGCGCAGGCCAGGTTGTCGTGGGCCACGCCGAACTCGTCGGCGATGGCCGCGGCCAGGGCGGCGGTGTGCCGGACCCACATCCG
Organism: Streptomyces sp. ISL-12; assembly: GCF_018614415.1. Taxonomy (GTDB): domain Bacteria; phylum Actinomycetota; class Actinomycetes; order Streptomycetales; family Streptomycetaceae; genus Streptomyces. The sequence goes on along the minus strand of NZ_JAGGOO010000071.1, from coordinate 53,107 downwards.
TTCCGCGTACGCGCGCAGCGCCGGGGTGGAGTCCACCAGGCGGTTGAACTCCACCCGCTGCGGATGCTCCGCGATCGGCAGCCAGGTGGCCAGCACGTGTTCCCGCAGGGCGTCGGGGACGGTGGTGCCCGCGGCGCGGTCGCGCACGGCCGAGACGAGGGCGGTCTCGGTGCTCTCCTCCTGGTCGAAGACGAGCGCCTCCTTGCCGCTGAAGTGCTTGAACACGGTGGTGACGGAGACGTCGGCCGCCTCGGCGACATCCCGGACGCTCACGTCGTCGTACCCGCGCTCCAGGAAGAGACGGAGCGCGGCGTCGGCGATCGCCTGCCGGGTCGCCGCCTTCTTGCGCTCGCGGCGTCCGGGGGCGGGAGTGGCGGCGGTGGGGGTGGCGGGGGCGGTGGGCTCGGGCATGACGCCATCCTAGCCGGTCATGGCATCCGTAGCTTTATTGAGTCTGTCACTAAGTTGTCAGATTACACTTTTGCTCGTACGGTGATGCCGCCCGCTTCCACCGGAAGGACACCCATGGCTTCTCCGCACCCCTCCCGCGCCCGGATCAGCGTCATCGGCGCCGGTCCCGGCGGCCTGACCTGCGCCCGCATCCTGCAGCGGCACGGCATCCAGGTCACCGTCCACGACCGTGAGCCCGGCCCCGGCTCCCGCGACCAGGGCGGCTCCCTGGACCTGCACGCCGACAACGGCCAACTCGCCCTGCGCGCCGCCGGTCTGCTGGACGCCTTCTTCGAACACGCCCGCCCCGAGGGGCAGGAGATGCGGCAGCTGGACCTCACCGGTGCGATCACGGACCACCGGGTCCCGGCGCCCGACGAGATGTTCAAGCCGGAGATCGACCGCGGACAGCTCCGCCAACTGCTGCTCGACTCCCTCGCCCCCGGCACCGTGCGGTGGGGGCAGGCGCTGGAGGAGGTCGACGGCCCCGCCGACGGGCCCCGGCGACTGCGCTTCGCCGACGGCTCCACCGCCGAGACGGACCTGGTCATCGGCGCCGACGGCGCCTTCTCCCGGGTCCGCCCGGCCGTCTCCGACGCCGTCCCCGCGTACACCGGCGTGAGCTTCCTGGAGGCGTGGTTCGACGACGTCGACCGCCGGCACCCCGAGATCGCGGACCTGGTCGGCCGGGGCGGCGCCCACGCCCGGGACGGCGAACGAGCCCTGTTCGCCCAGCGCAACGGCGGCGGCCACGTCCGCGTCTACCTGATCCAGCGCGTCCCGGCCGACTGGATCCGCGCGAGCGGCCTGACGCCCGGGGACACCGACGGCATCCGCGCCCTGCTCCTGGAGCGCTACGCCCACTGGTCGCCCCGCCTGCTGAAGACGATCACCGACAACGACGGCCCGTACGTCGACCGCCCGATCCTCGCCCTGCCCGTGCCGCACACCTGGGAGCCCAGCCCCACGGTGACCCTGCTCGGCGACGCGGCCCACCTCATGCCGCCGCTGGGCGTCGGCGTCAACCTCGCGATGCTCGACGCCGCCGAACTCGCCGCGGCCCTCGCGGAGTCCGGCACGGTCGAGGACGCCGTCCGCCGCTACGAGAAGACGATGCTGCCCCGGTCGACGGAGACGGCACGTCAACTGGAGGGGGCCGCCGAGCACTTGATCGCCGCCGACGACGACGGCGACGGGCACGAGGGTCCTGGAGCCCCCGGAGGCGTGTGACCGGCCGCGTCAACCGGTCCCAAGGGCGCGGAGGGTGCGGCGGACAGCGTCCCGGAGCCATCGGTGGGCTCCGTCGGCCGCGTGGCGGGGGTGCCAGGCCATGCCGATGGTCAGGGGCGGCAGCGGCAGGGGAACGTCGAGGAGGCGCAGGCCGAGGGCGGTGGCGGTACGGGTGAGAGGCGATGCGGGGGCGCCGGGGAGGGCGGCGGGGACGAGACAGACCACGTCGCTGCCGGCCGCGAGAGCCATCGCCGCCAGGTGACTGGGGAGGACGGTGGTGACGCGCCGGTGGAGGTTCCGCTCGGCCAGGGCGGTGTCGAGCGGGCCGGTGAACCGGCCTCGCCGGCTGACCACGACATGTTCGGCGGCGGCGAGTCGTGCCGGGGTCAGCGCCTTCTCGGTGAGCGGGTGGCCTGGCCGGACGGCCGCCATCATCCGCAGCGTGACGAGTTCTTCGACCTGGGTCTCCGGGTCCACGTGGTCGATGGATCCGACCTCCAGATCGATCCGGCCGTCGCGCAGGGCCGGGCCGGCCTCCAGTTCCTCGGCCCGGAGCCGGAACGAGACGCCCGGCGCCTCCTGCCGGGCCAGCCCCAGCAGTCCGGGCGCCAGCGCCGCACCGACCAGGTCGGCGGCCTGGAGGGTGAAGGTGCTGCTCAGGGTGGCGGGGTCGGCGCCTTCGACGGGGCTGAGCAGCGATCCGAGGCGACGCACCACCGCCGCTGCTTCGTCGCGCAGAGCCAGGGCGCGGGGGGTGGGGACCATGGTCTGTCCGGCCCGTACGAGGAGCGGGTCCTGAAGGGTACGGCGGAGCCGGCCGAGAGTGCGGCTCATGGCCGCGGGGGAGGTGCGCAGGCGGGCGGCGGCGCGGGTGACGCTCTGCTCGGTCAGCAGGGCGTCCAGCGCCACGGCGAGGTTGGCGTCGAGAGCCGAATACGGGCTGTTCACCAGTGTCATTCCATTTCAGGCAACACCTGCTTGCTGAAGTTCCCATTGTGGCATCACCGCGGTGTTCCCAGGATGGGTTTCCGGACGAGGGCTCGATGCCGCACACGGCGCCGTGACGCCGTGGCGCCCTGCCACCCACCAACTGGGAGCACCCACCATGACCGTTGAGAAAACCGACCCGCCGATCACCGCGTTCATACTCGTCAAGACCACGCCCGAGTGGCTCGCGCTGACCGTTCCCGAGCGGATCCACGCCTTCGCCACCCAGGTCGTCCCCACGATCGAAGCGAGGACCACCGGGGTCCGGTCACGCTTCTACGACACCGAGTTCTACTCCGCGCGCGTCACCGACGTCTGGGTCTGGGAAGCGGACGATCACCACGCCTACCAGCTCCTCATCGATGCCCTGCGCGAAACCCCGTTCTGGGACCGCTACTTCGAGATCGTGGACCTCCTCGTCGGCACCGAGAACGGCTACGCCCGCAACTACCAGGTCGACCCCGTCGCCACCATCAGCACCTGAGACGCGTGCCCGACCCCGCCGCCGGGCCGCCCTGTCGGCCCTGCGGCCGGGGTCGGGGCCTCGACTCACCGACCAAGATCACGGGATGGAGAATGAACCGTATGCCGATAACGCACACACCGAAGACGGCGACGGCCGACGACGCCCCGCTGATCAGCCGCACGCTGGCCCGCGCCTTCGACGACGACCGGATGATGCGCGGGTTCTTCCCCGACGACGCCTCGCGCGAGGAGCGGTTGGGCCGCTACTTCACGACCCTCTTCACCCGGCAGTACGTCCGCCACGGCGTGTGCGAGCACACGGAGGCGGCGGCCGCCTTCTGGGTACCGCCGGAGGCCCAGGCCAAGGCCGTCCCCGACGCGGAGGCCGTCCGGCAGCTCCAGGATGTCCTCGGCGACCGGGCCCCGTACTTCCGGGACACCATCGAGACGGCCGCCGAGCACACCCCCCAGGAACCGCACTGGTACCTGGCGGTGATCGGCGCCGACCCGGCCGCCCAGGGACAGGGACACGGTGCCGCCCTGCTGCGCTCGGGGCTGGCCAAGGCCGACGCGGCCGGGCTGCCCGCCTACCTGGAGTCCTCCAAGCCGTCCAACCTCCCCTTCTACGAGCACTTCGGCTTCACCGTGCGGGAGGAGCTGCGGCTGCCGGGGGACGGGCCGGTGCTGTGGGGGATGTGGCGCGAGCCGCGCGGCCCGCACCGGGTGGCCGGTTCCTGACCGGAGCGCCGGCCCCGGCCGACCGGGCTGCCGTCACGGCGCGCCGAGGTCGGTCACCAGGCCGGGCGTGGCGACCTGGATGGGCTGCCCGAGGAATTCCGTCTCCGGTGTACGCCCCGCAGCCGCCGAGAACCGTCAGTCGCATGCCCCGGACCCTGGTGCCGCGCCCGCGTGCCCGAACCAGGGGGTGCCACCGGAAATGGATGACGCTTTGCCCCTGAGTGTTCACGGACGACGGCGCATGGGTCCCGGCCGGGCTCCGCCGACGCGTAGGAGGCGTGAGGCGTGGTAGCCGTGAGGGACGGGGCGGGGGCCGGACCGGACCGGCTCGGTGCGCTGCGCCCGGCCGGTAATCGGCGGATTTTACCCACCCCCGCCGGTGCATATGCGTCCGGCGGCCGGATTTTCTTCCCCTGAGGGGCTGAAGTTTTGTTGATCGTGGGTCGGTCGGCCGTCCGGGCGTCCTACCCTTCAAAGGGTGAAGCAACTGATGTCACTGGAGTCCGAAGCCGACGTTCCCGGGGAAGCCACGCTGCCCGGCACCCTGCCGGAGGCGCTGCGGGCGGAACTCATCGCCTTCCGCCGCGACCTGCACATGCACCCCGAGCTGGGAAACCAGGAGTTCCGCACCACCGCCGCGATCAAGGAACGGCTGGAGCGGGCCGGACTGACGCCGAGAGTCCTCCCCGGAGGCACCGGCGTCATCTGTGACATCGGCACGACCCCCGGGCGCCCGTCCGCCGGAGCCGCCGGCCCCGGCGTGCTCGCCCTGCGCGCCGACATCGACGCCCTGCCCATCCCGGACGTCAAGAGCGGATGCCCGTACCGCTCGACCGTGCCCGACCGCGCCCACGCCTGCGGCCACGACGTGCACACCACCGTCGTCCTCGGCACCGGCCTGGTCCTGGCCGCCCTGCACGAGCGCGCCCCGCTGCCCCGCCCGGTCCGCCTGATCTTCCAGCCCGCCGAGGAGGTGCTGCCCGGCGGCGCCGAGGACGTGATCGAGGCCGGGGCGCTCGACGGCGTGCACCGCATCCTCGCCGTGCACTGCGACCCCCGGGTGGACGCCGGCCGGATCGGTCTGCGCGAGGGCCCCATCACCTCCGCCTGCGACCGGCTGGAGATCGCCCTGGACGGCCCCGGCGGCCACACCGCCCGCCCCCACCTCACCACCGACCTGGTCACCGCCGCCGCCCGGGTCGCCGTCGACGCCCCCGCCCTCCTGGCCCGGCGCGTCGACAGCCGCGGCGGCCTCTCCCTGACCTGGGGCCGCATCGAGTCCGGCCACGCCGCCAACGTCATCCCGCAGCACGCGGAGCTGTCCGGGACCGTCCGCTGCCTCGACCTCGACGCCTGGCGGCAGGCCCCCGACCTGGTGGTCGCGGCCATCGACGAGATCGCCAACCTGCACCGCGCCAAGTCCGAGATCACCTACGTACGGGGCGTCCCGCCCGTCGTCAACGAGGTGACCAGCGTCGAACTCCTCCAGACCGCGATGGTCGCCCGGCGCGGCACGGACTCCGTGGAGTCCACCGAGCAGAGCCTGGGCGGCGAGGACTTCTCCTGGTACCTGGAGCGCGTCCCCGGCGCCATGGCCCGCCTCGGCGTCCGCCCGCCCGGCGAGCGCGCGGTGCGCGACCTGCACCAGGGCGACTTCGACGTGGACGAGCACGCGATCACGGTGGGGGTGGAACTCTTCACGGCGGCGGCACTGATCGACGCCGGGGTCTGAGCCAGCTCCAGGCGATGGCTGACACTCCGCCCCGAAGCGCCAGCCATCGCCGGGGACGCCCTCGATCAGACCGGCAGCTCCCACCCCACACCGCCGGGCTCACCGATCCAGACCCGCCGGGTGCCGTCGTTGCGCACGGTCAGACCGAAGCCGTCCTGTCCCGGCGCCCCCGCCGCCCGCCACGCCGCGAGGCCGTCCTCGACGGCGTCCCACAGCCGCAACGGCCCATGCTGGCGCACCACCCACCCTTGCCCCTCCGGACAGGTCCACGCCTGTGAGCCGGTCGCGACATCGACGAGGATCACTCCGTCACCGGTCATCATGAGTTCGGCGGAGGGCGCGGCGAACTGGGCGACGAACGCGCCGGTCCAGTCACCGACCAGGCCAGGGTACGGCCGGGCTGGCCGTACCTGCCCCGGCCGCTGGTGGAAGGTGGCGGGGCGGTCGTTCGTGAGGACGCGCGAGCATGTACCCGACGCGGTCACCGGCGAAGCGCCCCGACGCGGTGCCGTCGTCGTGCACGGTGAGACGGACCGGCCCTGAGGCGACCATCCACCCGCTCAGACAGACCGTGACGCTGCCCCCGGCCCGGACCTGACAGCAACCACGCGGGCGGGACGTACCGGACCGCGCACGTGGCGACGACGGCGTCGTACTCGGCGGCTTCCGCATGACCGGCGAGCCCGTCACCGACGAGCAGCGTGGGGGAGCACCCGGCGCGGTGCAGACGATCGGCGCAGCCGTCGCGAGCCGGGCGTCGTACTCGACCGAGTACACGTTCTCGTCGCCGAGACGGTGACAGAGCAGGGCGGTCGAGTAGCCCGTACCGGTGCCCACTTCCAGGACCCAGTCGCCCTCACGGACTCCGGCCAGGTCGAGCATGCGGACGACGAGCGACGGCAGCGTACTGGACGAGGTCGGCTGCCCGGACAGCGATCCGGACGCGTCCACCGCGGCGATGCCGTCCACCTGTGTCACCCAGGTCTTGTCCGCGTGGACGAGCCGGAGCCACTCGTCGTCACCCGCCGTCCGACGGCGCAAGTGCTCCCACCGCCCACCCGACGACCGGAACACTGCGTCACCGAGGAAGAGTTCGCGAGGAACGGCGTCCAGTGCCGCACGCCAGGCAGGATCTCGACGGACACGGATGCGGCGAGGGCGGCGCGCAACCGGGTGGGGGAGGTGGTCATGGGGTGCCTCAGTGCACGAGTGGTCATCGCTCCTCGGGCAGCCTTCTGTGTCCGGCCCAGGCCCGGCACGCCTCGACCATGGCCTTGAGCCAGTCCTCATCGGGCTTTCGTACGGCAGCGGCCCGGTACATCCGCAGGTTGGCGGCGACGAAGGCGTTGATCGCCTCCGGGGCCGCCTCGCGCCACGCGGACAACTCGGATGCCCACGCTTCCGCGCCGTCCGGGGTGTGCCCGGCCGCGATGAGCTGGAGAACCAGGAGCGCGGGGTCGATGAACCCCGCCCCCCTGGTCGGCCACGCCCAGTCCACGGCCCACACCCGCCGCTTCGCCACGAGGAAGTTGCTCTGGTTGATATCGGTGTGTAGGAGCGATTCCCCCCTGAACAGTTCGGTCTCCGAGCTGTTCGAGAGGAACCGGTCCCAGCGGGTCTCGGTCCAGGTTCGCGCGATCTCCGGAAGGGACAACCGCCCGATGTCCCCGAGGACCCCGACCACCAGAGGGAGATCGGGCGAGCCGGGCGCGAAGTCGGAAGCCCGGCCGTCGATCACTTCGAAGCCCAGTACCAACCAGTCTGCGGATTCCACGTCCCACAACAGAGGCGGTGAGATGTGTCCGAGATGCCCGGTGATCAGTTTTTCCCTGATGAGGGACTTCCGTCGGCCGCCCGGCCGATTACGCATTGCCTTGACGAAGAACCGTCCCTCGCCGCAGTCGACCAAGGCCGTCAGATCCGAGCTGAAGCCGCGCACGGTTCGCTTGACCTGTACCACCGGACCCGTGTGCTCCTCGATCAAGGGGCGGATCGCGTGTTCGGGAAGGTCGTCGTCCATATCGCGTTCAGTTCCTCGGGGTGCACTCACTTCCGGGTGTCCCCGGGGAGCACTCGTCATCGGTGTCGGGGGTGCAGGAGCGGCTGTCGTCACTGTCGGGGCCACAAGGACTGCCGGGGCCGCAACTGAAAGCGGCGTCGAGGTCGCGCCCCTCTCGAATGGCCGCATTGGCTTGTGCGATCTCAGGACCGTCGAAAATAGCCCTCAGCGACGCTTCCTGGACGTTGCCCACGCTCAACCACGTGGAGAACACGCATGGGGACACGGCGCCGTCCGGTCCAATGGACGCTCGCCCGTCCCCACACCGTCCGCAGAGGCCGTCCGTACATGGTTCCCGTCCGTTCGCCGCACGGCCGAAGGGCCGGACATGGTCGACGCGAACGGCACGGACACCCAAGGCCTGAAGCTCCCGCTTCGCTTCGTCGCCGGTGCCGGAAGGATCGGAGACGATCACGGACACGCGGACCGGGACCTTGTCCGCCACCGCTTTCACGATGTTCGCTCGGGTGCGAGCATGGCTGCCGCGTCCGGTGACGGCGTTGTGCGCGCCCTCCGAGCCGTAGTACGAGGTGGCGAGGCTGACGCCCTCCCGCCGCAGCAAACTCCACCACGCGTCGTTCAGGTGGACCAGGTTGCTGTACACCTCGACCGCCAGGCCGAGCGTCAACGCGTACTCGACGAGGGCCGGCGCGTCGGGGTGCAGGGTGACTTCTCCCCCGGTGAACTGCACTCGGGAGACGCCTGCCGCGGTGGCTTCGTCGAGGACACGTGTCCAGTCCTGGGCGGTCATCGAGCCGTGCGAGCCGTCTGCGCCGGAGCCGTTGTGACAGTGGCCGCACGCGAGCTGGCACTTCCGGGTGAGGTCCAGCCACAAGAAGCCGGGCGCGCCCGGCTTCTTGATGACAGGTACCGCTGTACTGGTGGTCATGTGCTTCCCTCTCGTTCGTTGTTCTCCGTACGGTGGTGTGGTGCGGGCCCGGGGAGGGGCGCGTGCGCCGGCACGGTGAGGGCTGCGCACCGCACGGTCCTGTCCCGGTCGTGGGACTGGACACGCACCATGTGGTCGAGCTCCGCGACGCACGGAGCGCACGCGTACACGTCACCCGTAGCGCCGGGCGTGGACACGGAGCCGACCCACAGCACGCGCACCCCCTCGCGTCGGCAGTACAGCCAACAGGTGCCGGTCACCCAGGGGTTGCCGTCGTCCGGCTGCGCGACGAGCGGCCACGCGTCGCGCCACGGACGCGTGACGGCGGGGGCGAAGATCACGCCGAGTGCCCGGCGTCCCGCGTGAGCCCTCTGCGTGCCGAGTCCTTGACGTGCAGGAAGCCGCCGGCCTTCTCGATCTCGCGCGCCACCTCGTCGTACTCCTGCGGAACGGAGGAGATCATCGAGCGGCACGCCGTGAGCACCGCCCCGGCCGCTCCCTCCTTGACGCGCTCGACGGCTCGCCACAGCCCGTCACGCCCTCGCGGCGGCAGCAGGCCCGCGCGTTCCTCGATGACGTCCGTGATCTCCCACCCGAACGCCTCGGCGTACTCCCTGCACTCCCGGCCGGGGCGCGCGATGTCCGTCGGGGGAGCGCCGCACAGGTAGATCACACAGCGGAACCGCTCGACCTTCGCCGCCTCGGCCAGTACGTCGGCCTCACCCGGCGAGACCCCCGCCGCCGCGTCCGCCAGTGCCTGGCGTCGTCTCAGGTCGCCCTCGGTGCGGCGGCGGGCCGGTTCCTGCGTCTGTGCGCTCTTGTAGCTGACCATGCGTCGACTGTGCTTGATCGATCACGCACGGTGAAGTGATGAGACGTACGACGAGGAGAGGTTGCCCGGCCCCGACTCGTACGCTCCGTACGACTCACGCGATCAGTGGCACGCCGATCACCTCGCCGATCCTGCGCACGCGAGCCGTCGACACCTTGGCGAGCCGCTTGCCGATCACGCCGGGCAGGGCCTGGTGCCTGACCCACTCCGGGGCGTCGAGTCCCACCTCGATCAGAGTGTCTCCCGCCTGGTCGTAGAGGCCGGCCGCGCACTGGGCGAGGGCGACGTCCAGTTTGTAGCGGTTGCGGGCGAGCTTGGGCATGGACTGCGGCAGTTCGGTGTGCGCGGCCAGCCGCAAGGCCCTTCCGTGGTTCCCGAGCGCCACGGCGATCCCCACGGCTTCCGTGTTCGCGGCGGTGGGGCCGAAGTGTGTGCCGTACAGGTCCTCGTCGCTGCCGAGGCGGGCTGCCGCCGCATGCGCCTGCGACAGGTAGTCGTCAGCGGAGGTGGCGTTTCCCTCGCGCGAGGCGGCCACGGCGGCGGAGATCATCAGGCGTCCGTAGGCGAGCAACTGAGGCCGGGAAGCCCGGCTGAACGTGGGCTCGATCCGCAGGGCAGCCTGCTCGGCGACGGCAATTGCCCTGGGGAGTCTGGCGCTTCGCAGGTAGATCCACGACAGCGTGGACTCCAGGAGCGCGGTGAGCACGTCGTCCCCGGAGTCCTCCGCGAGATGGCGTGCCGATGTGAGTGCGCTCAGGGCGAGGTCCCGCTGGCCCAGCAAGATCGCGGCCGAGGAGGCGAACTGGTACGTGCTCGCGAGGACGGAGCCCAGCCGCTCGCGTTCGTACCCACTGGCCTGCCCGTACCGGACGCGTCCTTCGAGCAGGACTTTGGCGACGAGTTCGCCGAACTCCTCGTAGTCGCCTCGCCAGTAACTGGAGCAGACGCGGTCATGAGCGATCGACAGTTCACGCAGACCGCTTGGCTCTTCGATGCCTTCCCAGACGCCGAGGGCGCTGTCGTGGACGGCGTCGGAAAGCCGGCGCACGGCAGCCCGAGTACCCCTGTTCATCCCTCGCCGCGGCGCCTGCTGCCCAAGGATCACCGACACGTCGGTTTTCAGCGCGTGCGCAAGCTTCAGCAGGGACCCGACGGACAACTCCCCCCGGTCCTGCTCGGCCTTCTGCACCAGGGCCAACGACAGCCCCGACGCCTCCGCCAGCCCCTGCTGGGTCAGGTCGGAACCTCGTAGGTGCTTGATGCGCTTACCGGTCGTCAGGTCTGCCCAGTTGCTCACGGTCACCCCAGTGGGTCTGTATCGCTCCGGCTTGCCGTACCTCGATGGTAGGGCCGGCACCCACCCCTTTCCGCCCCCTTCGAACCGCTGGTTCACAACCCCGTAACCCCCTCCGGCACGAATGGATAACGGCCCCGAGGAACCCCGTTCCCAGGAGTTTCTACGCGCGTTAATGTGCGCCGAACCGGGCGCTCGCCGCGGGGACTTGAGGGATGGGGAACTTCAGATGCGTCGGACAACGAGTCTGCGTCGGATACCGAGACTGACCAGCGCCGTGGTCGGAGTCGCGTCGCTCGCGCTCGCCGCCACCGCCTGTGGAGGCACCAGCACCGAGGACGGCGGTGACGGCGGCGGCTCCAAGGAAGACATGGGCATGGCCATCGCCTACGACATCGGCGGCAAGGGCGACCAGTCCTTCAACGACGCCGCCTACGCGGGCCTGGAGCAGGCGAAGAAGGAGTACGGCTACAAGACCGCCGACATCGAGCCCACCGACGGCGAGACCGACGCCGACAAGGAGCAGCGGCTCGCCTCGCTGGCCAAGCAGGGCTACAACCCGGTCGTCGGCGTCGGCTTCGCCTACGGCCCGGCGATGGAGAAGGTCGCCGCCGACTACCCGGACACCACCTTCGGCATCGTCGACTCCGTGGTCGAGGGCGACAACGTCGCCTCCCTCGTGTTCGCCGAGAACGAGGCGTCCTACCTCGCCGGTGTCGCCGCCGCCAAGGCGACGAAGACCAAGACGGTCGGGTTCGTGGGCGGGGTCGACGTACCGCTGATCCACAAGTTCCAGGCCGGGTACGAGCAGGGCGTCGCCGACACCGACCCCGAGGTGAAGGTGGTCTCGCAGTACCTGACGCAGACCGCGGAGGAGGGCGGCTTCTCCAGCCCCGACAAGGGCAAGGCCGCCGCCGAGGGGCAGATCGAGAAGAAGGCGGACGTCGTCTACCAGGCGGCCGGTCTGTCCGGGCAGGGGGTCATCGAGGCCGCCGCCGCCAACAAGGTGTGGGCGATCGGGGTCGACTCCGACCAGTACGAGCAGGAGGCCCTCGCCCAGTACAAGGACTTCATCCTGACCTCCGCGCTCAAGGACATCGACGGGGCCGTGTTCGCGCTGGCCCGGTCGGTGGAGGACGGCAAGCCGCTCACCGGTACCAAGACCTTCGACCTGAAGTCCGACGGTGTGGGCCTGTCCGAGAGCAACCCGGAGTACGCCGAGGTCGCCGGGTTGAAGGACGCCGTCGCCAAGGCGAAGCAAGGCATCGTCAGCGGCTCGATCAAGGTGCGGACCGAGCCGTAGGACGCCCCGCCCGGCCGTCGCCGCGAGGCGGCCGGGCGTCACGGAACGCCACCTCGCGTTTGCGCCCGGCGAGAGTTGGGCACGGGCCGATAACAAGGTGGACAGAAGGGGTTTTCAGGCTGGTCTACGCGCGTTAATCTGCGGCGAACCCAGCGCCGCAGCCGAACCCCGTCCGGCGCTTGTACGACAGGAGCACCACACATGCGCCGGATTTCCCGGATCACGGTCGCAGGCGCAGCGACCGCCTCCCTGGCCCTCGCGCTCGCCGCCTGCGGTGGTACCTCGACCTCGTCCTCCTCCTCGGAGTCGAAGGGCGACAAGGGTCTCGCGATCGCGTACGACGTGGGCGGCAAGGGCGACCAGTCCTTCAACGACGCGGCCTACGCGGGCCTGGAACAGGCGAAGAAGGAGTTCAAGTACGAGACGGCGGACATCGAGCCGACCGACGGTGAGACCGACGCCGACAAGCAGCAGCGCCTGGAGTCCCTCGCCAAGCAGGGCTACAACCCGATCGTGGGCGTCGGCTACGCGTACGCCGCCGCCGTCAAGGGCGCGGCCGAGAAGTTCCCGGACGTCACCTTCGGCATCGTCGACGACTCCACCATCGAGGCCGAGAACGTCGCCGACCTCGTCTTCTCCGAGGAGCAGGGCTCCTACCTGGCCGGCGTCGCCGCCGCCAAGTCCACGAAGAGCAACGTGGTCGGGTTCATCGGCGGTGTGGACAACCCGCTGATCCACAAGTTCCAGGCCGGCTTCGAGCAGGGTGTCAAGGACACCAACCCCAAGGCCAAGGTCCTCTCCCAGTACCTGACGCAGACCGCGGAGGAGGGCGGCTTCTCCAGCCCCGACAAGGGCAAGACCGCCGCCGAGGGCCAGATCGAGAACAAGGCCGACGTGGTGTACGCCGCGGCCGGTCTGTCCGGGCAGGGCGTGATCGAGGCCGCCGCCGCCAACAAGGTGTGGGCGATCGGCGTCGACTCCGACCAGTACCAGCAGGAAGCCCTCGCCAAGTACAAGGACTCGATCCTCACCTCGGCGATGAAGGACGTCGCCAAGGCGGTCTACAACCTGGCGAAGTCGGTCGAGGACGGAAAGCCGGAGACCGGTATCGTGCGGGGCGATCTGAAGACCGGTGAAGTGAGCCTGTCGGACTCCAACCCGAAGTTCGCGGACGACACCGAGCTCCAGGAAGCCATCGAGACGGCCAAGGAGAAGATCATCGACGGCGACATCAAGGTCAAGAGCAGCTGACACCGGCAGCACCCGCACCGTGCCACCACCGCGGTCGCGCAGCCGCTCGGCGGGGTACGGGGAGGCGTCCTCGGGCGTCCGCCCCGTACCCCGCCGAAGCAGGTGTGCCACCGCTTTCGATGCCGTAGGGGCGCTACACGCGTAGACGGCCCCCGTCCCCAGGAGAGTGCGCCATCAACGCGTCCAGCAGCCCTCCGGCCTCGGCAGCGGCGGGCAGCGGTCAGGCGACCGCCGTCCAGCTCGCCGGGATCACCAAGCGTTTCCCCGGAGTCGTGGCCAACCACGACATCCACCTCACCGTCCGCAAGGGCACCGTCCACGCCCTCGTCGGCGAGAACGGCGCCGGCAAGTCGACGCTGATGAAGATCCTCTACGGCATGCAGAAGCCGGACGAGGGGACGATCACGGTCGACGGCGAGCAGGTCTCCTTCTCGTCCCCGGCCGACGCGATCGTGCGCGGCATCGGCATGGTCCACCAGCACTTCATGCTCGCCGACAACCTCACGGTCCTGGAGAACGTGGTCCTCGGCAGCGAGAAGCTCTACGGCATCGGCTCCAAGGCCCGCCGCAAGATCCAGGAGATCTCCGAGCGCTACGGCCTCGACGTCCGCCCCGACCTGCTGGTCGAGGAACTGGGCGTCGCCGCCCGCCAGCGCGTGGAGATCCTCAAGGTCCTCTACCGGGGCGCCCGCACCCTCATCCTCGACGAGCCGACCGCCGTGCTCGTGCCGCAGGAGGTCGACGCGCTCTTCGACAACCTGCGTGAGCTGAAGTCCGAGGGACTGTCGGTCATCTTCATCTCCCACAAGCTGGGCGAGGTGCTCTCCGTCGCCGACGAGATCACCGTCATCCGGCGCGGCACCACGGTCGGCACGGCCGTCCCGTCCGAGACGACCCCGCGCCAGCTCGCCGAGATGATGGTCGGCAGCGAACTGCCCACGCCGGAGACGGCCGAGTCCACGGTCACCGACCGCCCCGTGCTCACCGTCGACAAGCTGCGCCTCGCCGCCCCCGGCGGCAAGGCCCTCCTCGACGACGTCACCTTCACCATCCACGCCGGTGAGGTGCTCGGCATCGCCGGCGTCGAGGGCAACGGCCAGACGGAGCTGGTCGACGCGCTGATCGGCCTGCGCGCCCCCGACTCCGGGTCGATACGCCTCGCCGACGACGAGATCACCGCCTGGACCACGCGCAAGCGCCGCGAGCAGGGCGTCGGCTACATCCCCGAGGACCGGCACCGCCACGGTCTGCTCCTGGAGGCGCCCCTCTGGGAGAACCGCATCCTCGGCCACGTCACCGAGAAGCCCAACGCCAAGGGCGTCTGGCTGGACATCAAGGCCGCCCAGGACGACACCCGCCGGATCGTCGAGACGTACGACGTCCGCACCCCCGGCATCGACGTCACCGCCGCCTCCCTCTCCGGCGGCAACCAGCAGAAGCTGATCGTCGGCCGCGAGATGAGCCACGCGCCGCGCTTCCTGATCGCCGCCCACCCCACCCGGGGCGTGGACGTCGGCGCCCAGGCCGCGATCTGGGACCACATCCGCGAGGCCCGCCGCGAGGGCCTGGCCGTGCTGCTGATCTCCGCCGACCTGGACGAGCTGATCGGCCTGTCCGACACCCTCCGGGTCATCTACGACGGCAAGCTCGTCGCCGACGCCGACCCGGCGACCATCACGCCCGAGGAACTCGGCTCGGCGATGACCGGCGCGGCCACCGGCCACCTGGAGCACGAGGAACGCGACGAGCCCGGGACTTCCGAAGCCTCCGGGAAGGACGAGGCCCGCTGATGAAGAAGTTCGACAAGGAGCGCGTGCTCCTCGCGGTGGCCGGACCGGTCATCGCGCTCGCCGTGGCCTTCGTGCTGAGCGCGATCGTGCTGATCGCCTCCGGCAAGAACCCGGTGGAACCCTTCGCCCTGATGTTCGAGCAGGCCGGGTTCTCCGACATCCAGGTCCTGATCATCAACCAGGCGTCGATGTACTACATCGCCGCCCTCGCGGTCGCCATCGGCTTCCGGATGAACCTGTTCAACATCGGCGTCGACGGCCAGTACCAGCTCGCCGCCATGATGGCCGCCGTCGTGGGCGCCCACGTCGCCCTCCCCGGCGTCCTCCAGATCCCGCTCCTCCTCCTCACCGCCGTCCTCACCGGCGCCTTCTGGTCCGGCATCGCCGGCGTCCTGAAGGTCACCCGGGGCGTCAGCGAGGTCGTCGCGACGATCATGCTGAACTCCATCGCCACCGCCGTCATCGGCTACCTGTGGCTCCCCGACGTCTTCGGCGTCAAGGTCGGCAACAACAACACCACCGGCGAGATGCACGACTCCGGCTGGGTCCCCGGCATCGACCTGGGCGCGGCCGGCGAGGTCTACGGCCTGGTCGTCCTCGCCGTCCTCCTCGGCATCGGCTACTGGGTCGTCCTCAACCGCACCCGCTTCGGCTTCGACCTGCGCGCCTCGGGCGCCTCGGAGACGGCCGCGTCGGCCAGCGGCGTGGACCCCAAGCGCATGGTCCTGACCGCCATGCTCATCTCGGGCGGACTGGCCGGCCTCGCGGGCCTGCCCATCCTCCTCGGCGACACCCACACCTACAGCCTCAACTTCCCCACCGGCATCGGCTTCCTCGGCATCGGCATCGCCCTGCTCGGCCGCAACAGCCCCGTCGGCATCGCCTTCGCCGCCCTGCTGTGGGCCTGGCTCGACAAGGCCAGCCCCGAGCTGGACTTCCACGGGTACGACAAGGAGATCGCGGTCATCATGCAGGGCCTGATCGTCCTCTCCGTGGTCGTCTCCTACGAGGCCGTACGCGAGTGGGGCCTGCGCCGCCAGCAGCGCCGGGTCGGCGCGGAACTGGCCGCGGGGCACGTCCTGGGCGCCACCGACAACACGGACAAGGAGGTGGCGGCCCGATGACCGCTCCCCTCATGGCGAACGACCTCAACCAGCCGACGATGAAGCCGGCCGCCCCCACCGGCCGCCGCATGTCCCTGCCGGTGCTGCTGCTCGTCATCGCCGGAGCCCTGGCGCTGACCTCCCTCGTCCGCATCATCACCGGCGCGGACGGCATCACCAACGTCAGCCAGATGTCCACCGCCCTCCAGCTCGCCGTGCCGATCGGCCTCGCGGGACTCGGCGGTCTGTGGGCGGAGCGCGCGGGCGTCGTCAACATCGGCCTCGAAGGCATGATGATCCTGGGCACCTGGTTCGGCGCCTGGGCCGGCTTCCAGTGGGGCCCGTGGACCGGCGTCCTCGTCGGCATCATCGGCGGCGCGCTCGGCGGTCTGCTGCACGCCATCGTGACGATCACCTTCAACGTCAACCACATCGTCTCCGGCGTCGCCCTCAACATCCTCGCCCTCGGCGCCACCCGCTACCTGGCCCCCCTCGCCTTCGAGGGCCACCAGGGCGGCTCCGCCAAGCAGTCCCCGCCGGTCGACTCGCTGGGCCACTTCACCATCCCCGGCCTCTCCGACGGACTGAAGTCGCTCAACGACCAGGGCTGGTTCTTCGTCTCGGACATCGCGGGCCTGCTCGGCGGCCTGGTCACGGACGTCTCCTGGCTGACGCTCGTCGCGGTCGCGCTGATCCCCGCCACCTGGTGGATCCTGTGGCGCACGCCGTTCGGTCTGCGCCTGCGCTCCTGCGGCGAGAACCCGGTGGCCGCCGAGTCCCTCGGCGTCAACGTCTACAAGTACAAGTACCTCGCCGTGATCATCTCCGGCGGTCTGGCCGGTCTCGGCGGCGTCTTCCTCTCCATCGTCGCCAACCCCTTCTACCTGGAGGGCCAGACCAGCGGCCGCGGCTACATCGGCCTCGCCGCGATGATCTTCGGCAACTGGATGCCGGGCGGCCTCGCCATCGGGGCCGGCCTGTTCGGCTACACCGACAGCCTCAACCTGCGCGGCGGCTCGGCCAACGTGCACGCGCTGCTGCTGCTGGGAGCCCTGCTGCTCCTGGTCGGCGCCATCTGGCTGGCGGTCCGCAAGAAGTACGTCAAGGCCGCGATCACCGTGGTCGTCGGCGCGCTGGTCTTCGCCTGGTACGCGGGCACCGACGAGGTCCCCAACCAGGTCGTCTCCGCCACGCCGTACGTCATCACCCTCGTCGTCCTCGCCCTGTCCGCGCAGCGCCTGCGGATGCCGAAGGCGGACGGCATGCCGTACCGGAAGGGGCAGGGCAAGTGACCGACGTCGACTGGGAGTCGCTGCGCCAGGCAGCCCGGGACGCCATGTCCCGGGCGTACGCCCCCTACTCCGGGTATCCCGTCGGCGTGGCGGCCCTGGTCGACGACGGCCGCACCGTCACCGGCTGCAACGTGGAGAACGCCAGCTACGGCATCGGCCTGTGCGCCGAGTGCGGTCTGGTCTCCGCGCTGCAGAACTCGGGCGGCGGCCGGCTGACCCACTTCACCTGCGTCGACGGCCACGGCGAGGTCCTCGTCCCGTGCGGACGCTGCCGCCAGCTGCTGTACGAGTTCGGCGGCCCCGGCCTGCTCCTGGAGACCCCGGCGGGCATCCTCCCGCTCTCGGAGATGCTCCCGCAGGCCTTCGGCCCCGACCACCTCACCAAGTAAGTAAGGAAGTCCCGTCATGGCCATGGACGTCATCTCCGTCATCCGCACCAAGCGCGACCGCGGGGAACTCAGCGACGAGCAGATCGACTGGGTCATCGACGCGTACACCCGCGGGGAGGTCGCCGACGAGCAGATGTCGGCGCTCGCCATGGCCATCCTCCTCAACGGCATGAACCGCGGCGAGATCGCCCGCTGGACGGCGGCGATGATCGCGTCGGGCGAGCGCATGGACTTCTCCTCCCTGTCCCGCCCCACCGCCGACAAGCACTCCACGGGCGGCGTCGGGGACAAGATCACCCTTCCACTGGCCCCGCTGGTCGCGGCCTGCGGCGCCGCCGTCCCGCAGCTCAGCGGCCGGGGCCTCGGCCACACCGGCGGCACGCTGGACAAGCTGGAGTCGATCCCGGGCTGGCGGGCGCTGCTCTCCAACGCCGAGATGCTGGACGTACTGGACTCCACGGGCGCGGTGATCTGCGCGGCCGGCGACGGTCTGGCCCCGGCGGACAAGAAGCTGTACGCCCTGCGTGACGTGACCGGCACGGTGGAGGCGATCCCGCTGATCGCCTCCTCGATCATGTCGAAGAAGATCGCCGAGGGCACCGGCTCGCTCGTCCTCGACGTGAAGGCGGGCAGCGGCGCCTTCATGAAGACGGTCGAGGACGCCCGCGAGCTGGCCCGGACGATGGTGGGCCTCGGCACCGACCACGGCGTGAAGACGGTCGCCCTGCTCACCGACATGTCCACCCCGCTCGGCCTCACCGCGGGCAACGCCCTGGAGGTCCGCGAGTCGGTGGAGGTCCTGGCGGGCGGCGGCCCGGCGGACGTCGTCGAACTGACCCTCGCCCTGGCCCGCGAGATGCTCGACGCGGCGGGCATCCGCGACGCCGACCCGGCGAAGGCGCTGGCCGACGGCTCCGCGATGGACGTCTGGCGCCGCATGATCAGCGCCCAGGGCGGCGACCCGGACGCGGCCCTGCCCACCTCGAAGGAACAGCACGTGGTGACGGCCGGTGCCTCCGGTGTCCTGACCCGCCTGGACGCCTACGACATCGGCGTCGCCGCCTGGCGCCTGGGCGCCGGACGCGCCCGCAAGGAGGACCCGGTGCAGGCGGCGGCGGGCGTGGAACTGCACGCCAAGCCGGGCGACGAGGTCCGCGCGGGCCAGCCCCTGCTGACCCTGCACACGGACACGCCGGAGCGGTTCGCGTACGCGCTGGAGGCGGTGACGGGCTCCTACGACATCGCGGCCCCGGGGACGGAGTTCAGCGGCTCGCCGGTGGTGCTGGAGCGCATCGCCTGACCTGGGGACTCCCCGGTCGGGTGAACGGGACCGGTGGACCGGCGCCGGTCCCGTTCGGCATGCTGGCATGGCCCTGTGCGGGAAATCGAGGGTGACTACATCCAGGCCGACAACGACTGGGACGAGATCCTCTGGATCTGGGAGCGGACCGAAGCTCCCAAGGGCTGCAAGGTGGAGATCATCGACGGAATCGTCATGGTGACACCGCTGTCCCGGGTGGCCCACCACGTCGTCGCCGGTAGCGTGCAGCGGCGTCTGCACGAGGTGATCCCGGCGCGCTGGAGCCTTCATCAACGGTTGCCGCTGACGGTCCCGGCCAGGCTGGGCCTCTACGTGCCGGACCTCGCTGTCCTGCCCGAACGGGAACCGAACGCGGACCTCGTTCCGGTCTCCGAGGCCCTGCTCGTCGCGGAGGTCACGTCGAAGGCCACCGCGCACCGCGACCGGACCAGCAAGCCGGCCGGCTACGCGGCGGCAGGCGCCCCGCTCTACCTGCTGGTCGACCGCTGGGCCCCGGGCGGACCGACCGTCACCCTGTACGGGGAGCCCCGGGGCGGCGTGTACCGGACGCTGCACGCGGGCAAGTTCGGTGATCCGGTCGAACTCCCCGGGCCGTTCGGGCTGTCCCTCGACACCGGTGACTTCCCCGTCGACTGACAGGCGTCACCCCAGCACCGTCGCGATCACCACCAGCACCGGCACCGCCACCACCGTCGACACCAGCACCACGTCGCGGGCCAGCCGCTCGCCCACCCGGTAGGCCGAGGCGTACGTGTACATGTTCTGCGCGGTCGGCAGGGCGGAGGTCACCACGACGTCCAGCAGCTGGGCGCCCCGCAGTCCGAAGACGCCCGCCGCCAGGGCCCAGGCGACCGCCGGCTGGCCGGCCGCCTTCAGGGCCACCGCCAGCAGCACCGGGGCCCGGTCCGGGCCCCGGAAGGGCATCGCGCTGCCGCGCAGGGATATGCCGAACGCCATCAGGACCGCCGGGACGGACATGTTGCCGATCAGGGTCAGGGGGTCCATGACGGGCGCGGGGACGTGGAGTCCGAGCGCCGCCACCGCCACCCCGGTCAGCGACCCGACCGCGATGGGGTTGCGCAGGGGGGTGAGCAGCCGGGACCACGGTGAGCCGGACCGCTCCGTACCGGCCAGGTCCAGGATCGTCAGGCCGACCGGCGCGACCACGATCAGCTGGAACAGCAGCACCGGCGCGACGAGGGAGGCGTCGCCCAGGACGTACACGGCGATCGGGATGCCGAGGTTGCCCGAGTTGACGTACCCCGAGCACAGGGCGCCGATCGTGATCCGGCCGGTGCCCCAGCGGCGTACCGCGCCGACCGCGATGAAGACCCCGGCCACCGCGACCGTGCTGAGCGCCGTCACCAGCAGCCGGCTGGAGAAGACCACCGAGAGGTCGGCCTGCGCGCAGGTCGTGAACAGCAGTGCCGGGGAGGCCACGTGGAAGGCGAGCTTGGTCAGTACCTCACGGCCCTGATCGCCCAGGTAGCCGCCCCGGCCCAGCAGATACCCGACCCCGATCACGACCGCGATCACCGCGAACCCGGTCAGCACCCCTTGCATGGCACCCCCTGAGCGGCGCGAACGGCATCGGGCGACCTGCGGGGAGGGGATGCGTGCGGCATACAGCAAACCTTCCGCTGTAGAGCATGCGCAGGTCAATGTGACCCTGGCGGCACCTCCGCGGCACGTCCGGATTCCCCGCTTCCGGAACCCGTGCCGACGCCCCGGCGTCTGACTCTCCGACGGACGGCTGCCGATCACCCGGGAGAGCACATGGCGAAGAAGGACGAGGCGACGGCGGAGGAGAAGGACCGCGAGCGGTGGCTGGCGCGGTTCCAGGTACGGCTGGCCATGCAGCCGGGCGTCGACCGGGCCGTCGTGCTCCAGGGGGTCAAGGAGGTCACGGCGCACTGCGAGGAGACGGGGGAACACCCGAGGACCGCTCTCGGCGACCCGGACGCCTACGCCGTGAAGACCGCCGCGCGCCTGGTACCGGCGGACCGGGCGGAACGGGCCCGGCGGAAGGACAAGTGGCTGGACGCGCTCGACTCCGTGGGCAAGAAGGCCGAACACATCGCGGAGATGTGACCGGGGGCGATGCGGCCCTGCCGCCACCGATGAGTTCCGCGCCGCCTCCCGGTCTACCGGGACGTGGATGCCGTGACACCCGCCGTACTCGTGCTGCCGGGGCCCCTGTCCAGGGAGGCCTTGCCCCGGCTCTGTGCCGAGGTGCGCGCGCTGCTGGACGCCACCGGGGCCGGGGTGGTCGTCTGTGACGCCGCCGGGGTGGGGCCGCCGGGGCTCGCCGCGGTCGACGTGCTGGCCCGGATGCAGCTGACCGCGCTGCGGTGCGGGGGCCGGATCCGGCTGCGGGACCCCGATCCGGCCCTGCGCGCCCTAATCGGCCTGGTCGGCCTCCGCTTCGAGGTGGAGGGGGAGACCGAACAGCGGGAACCACCGCTTGGTGTCCAGGAAGCAGTGGAACCCGGTGATGCGGCCGTCTGAGATCTCCAGCACCTGCACCGCCCAGGGCGAGAAGCCGCCTGCCTCCGGGTCCGGCTTGTAGTGCGCGAAGGCCGGCAGGCCGTTGGCCTGGACCGGCACCAGACGGGAGCCGGCGCAGGACGCGCCGATGGTGGTCATGAAGCCCGTGATGTCGGCCGGGCCGGCCAGCCACAGGTCGAACGGCGGCATCGTCATGACCGCGTCCTCGTGCAGCAGCGCGGTGAGCGCCGTCATGTCGTAGCCCTCGAAGGCGGCCACGTACCGCTCCAGGAGCTTCTGCTGCTCCTCGTCCAGCGGGTCCGAGACCGCGCCCGCCGCCTCCAAATCCGCCCGCTCCGCCAGCGTCGCGCGGGCCCGCTGGAGGGCGCTGTTCACCGACGCCACCGTGGTACCGAGCAGCTCGGCCACCTCGCTCGCCCGCCAGGCCAGCACCTCGCGCAGGATGAGCACCGCCCGCTGCTTGGGCGGGAGCTGTTGCAAGGCGGCCATGAAGGCCAGCCGCACCGACTCCTTGGCCACCGCGGCCTCCGCCGGGTCGTCGGTCGTGGGCAGCATCCGGGCGTCCGGCATCGGCTCCAGCCAGGTGTTGTCCGGGCGGGGCGTCAGGGCCGCCTGGGCCAGCGGGGTCGCCTCGGTCAGGTCGACCGGGCGGGCCCGCTTGTTGCCCGCGGTCAGCATGTCCAGGCAGACGTTGGTCGCGATGCGGTAGAGCCAGGAGCGCAGACTGGACCGGCCCTCGAACTTGTCGTAGCTCCGCCAGGCGCGGACCAGGGTGTCCTGGACCGCGTCCTCCGCCTCGAAGGAGGAGCCGAGCATCCGGTAGCAGTACCCGGTCAGCTCGACCCGGTGTTTCTCCAGCGCGGATTCCAGCTCCGGCGTCACCGTGCCGTTGGTCATCGTCCACCCACCCCTGTGGCCGTCCTGCCGGGCGCGTCTTCGCGCCTCGCACTTCGGAAGCTACAGGAGTGGACTGACATTGGCCCGTGCAGCCAGGGAATCAGCAGGTCACAGCGGTCCTGATCAGGCCGCGGCGGGGAGCTTCGCGGTCTGTCCGCGGGCCGCCCGGGTGCCGAGCAGGGTGACCGTCCCGACCCCCAGCACCGCCAGCAGCCCGACCCCGACCGTCCCGGCCCAGCCGCCGGAGTGGAAGGCCACCGCGCCCACCGTGGAGCCGGCGCTGGAGCCGATGTAGTACGCCGACTGGTACAGGGCCGACGCCTGCGCCCGGCCGTGCGTCGCCGTACGGCTGACCGCCGAGGACGCCACCGAGTGGCCCGCGAAGAAGCCCGCCGTGATCAGGACCAGGCCCAGCAGGACGAGGGGCAGGGAGTCCGCCAGCGACAGCAGCAGACCGGCCGCCGTCGTGCCGCCCGCCAGGTACAGGGCGCCGCGCCGGCCCAGGCGGCCCACCAGCCGGCCCGACGTGGACGCCGAGACCGTGCCGACCAGGTACACCAGGAAGACCGAGCCGACGATGCCCTGGGGGAGGGAGAACGGCGCCTCCGTCAGGCGGTAGCCGATCACCGTGTAGACGCCGCCGAAGACCGTCATGAACAGCGCGCCGATCGCGTACAGGCGGCGCAGGAGGGGGTTGGCGAGGTGATCGCGGAGCGTCCCGGCCAGGACCCGGGGGCGCAGGGAACCCGGGCGGAAGTGCTTCGGCCTCGGCAGCAGCATCCGGAACGCCACCGCGCAGACCACGGCGACGACGCCGATCACGCCGACGGCCACCCGCCAGCCCCACTCCTGCGCGACCCAGCCGGTGATCACCCGGCCGCTCATGCCGCCGACGCTGTTGCCCGCCACGAACAGGCCGATCGCCGTGACCAGCGCCTTCGGTGTGACCTCCTCGGCGAGATACGCCGTCGCGGAGGCCGGCAGTCCGGCCAGCGCCGCGCCCTGCACCGCGCGCAGCGCGACCAGCGCCGGCAGCGAGGGGGCGAAGGGGACCAGCAGCGCGACGGTCACCGCGACCGCGAGCGACGCCGTCATGACCGTACGCCGTCCGAACCGTTCCGACAGGGCGCTCATCGGGATGACGAACAGCGCCAGACCGCCGGTCGCGGCGGCCACCGTCCAGCTCGCGTCGCCCGCCGTCACCCCCAGGTCACCGGAGATCAGCGGCAGCAGGGCCTGCGTGGAGTAGAGGAGCGCGAAGGTGGCCACGCCCGCGAGGAACAGGGCGAAACTCATCCGGCGGTAGCCGGGGCCGCCCGGGGCCACACGCGTGTCGGGGAGATCGGGGACGGAGGCAGCGGCGCCCACGGTGGTGGACGCCCCGGTATCGGCGGGAGTCATGTGATGACCGTACGAAGCCCCTTACTCATCCGTCCAATGCATGGAACGTCCATAATCGTTCCCATGGCGCATCAGCGGAGCTCACAGGGGCGACTGTCACGGGACAGTGACACAGAAGACATCGTCGCGCTGCTCGCGCCGCGCCTCGCGCACTTCGCCGGCGTGGCCCGCACCGAGCACGTCACCCGTGCCGCCCAGGAGATGAACGTCCCCCAGTCGACCCTCTCCCGGGCCGTCGTCCGCCTCGAACACGACCTCGGCGTCGACCTGTTCGCCCGCCACGGCCGAACTCTCTCCCTCACCCCGGCCGGGCACACCTTCCTCGCCTCCGTCGAACGCGCCCTCGCCGAGATCGAGCGGGCCGCCGACGAGGTCCGCGCCGACGCCGACCGCACCACCGGCAAGGTCGCCTTCGGGTTCCTGCACACCATGGGCGCCGAGACCGTGCCCGGACTGATCCACGCCTTCCGCGCCGACCACCCCAAGGTCCGCTTCAGCCTCGTCCAGAACTACGGCGAGGCCATGCTGGAGCGGCTGCGCGCCGGGGAACTGGACCTGTGCCTGACCTCCCCGGTGCCCGACGCCCCCGACCTCGTCGCCCGCCGCCTGGACGAGCAGCGGCTGCGCCTGGTCGTCCCCGCCGACCACCGGCTCGCCGGCCGCCGCCGGGTGCGGCTCGCGGAGGCCGCCGACGAGCCCTTCGTGACCCTGGAGCCCGGCTACGGGCTGCGGCGCATCACGGACGCGGTCTGCGAGGAGGCCGGTTTCCGGCCCAAGGTGGCCTTCGAGGGCGAGGAGGCGGAGACCCTGCGGGGGCTGGTCGCGGCGGGCCTGGGCGTCGCCCTGCTGCCGCCGCCGGCCGTGCCCCGCCCGGGGGTGGTCGAGCTGACGGTCACCGCGCCCCGCGCGGCCCGGGAGATCGGCGTGGCGTGGCTGGCGGGGCGGGCGGACACGCCGCCGGTGGCCGCGTTCAAGAAGTTCCTGCTGTCGAAGCGGGGCCGGCTGCTGCCCTGAAGGCCCTGCCCTGAAGGCCCTGGCTGAAGGCGCTACCGCAGCGTCTTCCCGAACCCCACGGCCAGCGGCATCCGCAGCCCCAGCGGCGGCGGGGCCGCCAGCGCGTCCGCCACCGGCCGGGAGAACGGCCGGCCGAACAACGCCCCCAGCGCGAAGTCCTCCGCCAGCGCCGCCACTTCGTCGCGGTAGTGCCGCAACCCGTGTCCCTCGCTGTGCACTTCGAACCGGCACACGTCCCGGTTGGCCTTCTTCGCCCGCGCCGCCAGCCGGAACGACAGCTCCGGATCGCACCGCCCGTCGTCCGTGCCGTGCACGATCAGCACCCGCCGGCCGGTGAGCTGTTTCACCGGTTCGGGCGGCGCCGCCATGTCCTCGTCCGGCAGCCAGGGGGCGATCGCCAGCACGGAGTTGACGGCCTCGTGGCCGCCCGCGCGCAGCGCCGCCCGGCCGCCCATGCCGACGCCGACCAGGCAGACGGGGACGTCGCCGTAGAGCCGTACCGCCTCGTCGGCGGCCCAGGCGGCGTCCCGGGCGAGATGCGCCTCGCTGCCGTTCCAGCCCCGGTAGCGGTAGTGCACGACGTGGGCCGCCAGTCCCTCGTCGCGCCCGGCCCGCGTCAGCCGGCGCCCCAGCGCGCGGACGGAGGCGTTCGCCAGCAGGGGGGACGGTCTGCGGCTGGAGACCTCGTCGCCCGCCGGGAGCAGTACGGCCACTCCGCTCACCGCCGCCGTCTGCGGGCCCAGCGCCCGCCCCAGCCGGGCCTCGCGCACCGGCGTCGCTTGTTGTGCCATGACAAAACAGTGTCAGAAGAGCGGGTGTCCGCCATCCGTACGCGCGGTCACTGTTACGTATCGGCCGGTGCGCCGGCCACCTGGTCCTGCCACGGAGTTTCGTCGTCCGCCCGGTGATCTACGCGCGTAGGAGCTACAGTGCGGAGATGACGAGCCAGACCACCGCGAAGTCCCCGACGCCGGAGCAGATCCGCCGGGCGCCCAAGGTTCTGCTGCACGACCACCTCGACGGCGGGCCGCGCCCCGGCACCGTCGCCGAACTCGCCCGGGAGACCGGCTACTCCGGGCTGCCCGAGACCGACCCCGACAAGCTGGGCCACTGGTTCCGCCGGGCCGCCGACTCCGGGTCCCTGGAGCGGTACCTGGAGACCTTCTCGCACACCGTCGGCGTGATGCAGACCCGCGACGCCCTGGCCCGGGTGGCCGCCGAGTGCGCCGAGGACCTCGCCGGGGACGGCGTCGTCTACGCCGAGGTGCGGTACGCCCCGGAACAGCACCTGGAGGGCGGCCTCGCCCTCGAAGAGGTCGTCGAGGCGGTCAACGAGGGCTTCCGGGAAGGGGAGCGGCGGGCCCGCGAGGCCGGCCACCGCATCCGCGTCGGCGCCCTGCTCACCGCCATGCGGCACGCCGCCCGCTCCCTGGAGATCGCCGAACTCGCCAACCGCTACCGGGACCTCGGTGTCGTCGGCTTCGACATCGCCGGCGCCGAGGCCGGTTACCCGCCCACCCGGCACCTCGACGCCTTCGAGTACCTCAAGCGCGAGAACAACCACTTCACCATCCACGCCGGCGAGGCGTTCGGGCTGCCGTCCATCTGGCAGGCGCTGCAGTGGTGCGGCGCGGACCGGCTCGGGCACGGGGTGCGGATCATCGACGACATCCAGGTGGCCGGGGACGGCACGGTGAAGCTGGGGCGGCTCGCCTCCTACGTCCGGGACAAGCGCGTCCCGCTGGAGCTGTGCCCCTCCTCCAACCTCCAGACCGGGGCTGCGGCCTCGTACGCCGAGCACCCGATCGGCCTGCTGCGGCGGCTGGGATTTCGCGCCACGGTCAACACGGACAATCGTCTGATGTCCCACACCAGTATGAGCCGGGAATTCGAGCACCTTGTCGAGGCGTTCGGTTACACGCTCGACGACATGCAATGGTTCTCTGTCAATGCGATGAAATCAGCGTTCATTCCTTTCGATGAACGACTGGCCATGATCAATGACGTGATCAAGCCCGGATATGCGGAGCTGAAGTCCGAATGGCTGTTCCAGTAGGCCGCTTCCACCTGCGGTTCTTCGAGGAGTGAGGGCTGGGCGGAAGGGGATGGGGGCCGTGTGCGCGGACCGGCTTTCACAATCCGTTCGCATTTCGATGTTTGCGGCGGGCGACGGTGCGTGTTTACGGTCGAGGACCGCTCAGATCCCCGACCTCCCATTTCGAGGACGCATTTCATGAAGCAGTCTGCTGCCAAGACCCTCGGTGTCGCCGCCCTCGGTGCCGCTTTCGCCGCCGCCGGCGCGGGCGCGGCCAACGCGGCCCCGGTCGTCCCGGAACTCGGCCCGACGGTCGACGGCGTCGTCCGTACGCTCCCCGCCGCCGAGCGCCTCGCCCAGGCCGCGCCCGGCGCCCAGGCGCCCGGCGCCAAGGGGGCCGACGCGAAGGGGACCACTCCCGGCGCCGACGCACGGCCGGCCGCCGCGCAGTCGGTCGCCGACACGCTCACCAAGGGGCCGGTCGCGCCGGTCGCCCGGATGCTCGGCGGCCTGCCGGTCAAGGGCCTGTCGCTCGGCTGAGCCGCGCCCGTCACGACGCGCCGACGGGGCGCACCCGGTACTGCCGGGTGCGCCCCGTCGGCTTTCCAGAGGGAGATCCGGAGGGAGATCCGGGAGGAGATCCAGAGGGAGGGATCCGGAGGGAGATCCGGAGTGCGGCCGTCGGCCGTCGTCACCAGGCCGTGCGGGCCGCCTTCTCCTCCGACGGGAGGAGTATCCACAGCGCCAGGTAGAGCAGGAACTGCGGGCCGGGCAGCAGGCACGAGGCCAGGAAGACGACGCGCACCGTCGTCGCGGAGGTGCCGAAGCGCCGTGCCAGCGCGGCACACACTCCGCCGATCATGCGGCCGTCGGTGGGGCGGGCAAGGCGGGACATGGCGGCTCCTTCGTGAGCGTCGGTCCGAGGCGCCCCCGTCGGTCGCCTCATCTGCCCTCCACGCTACGGGGACGAACAGGGGCGAAGCGTCGCTCTACGGGGCGATCCCGACCCTGGGAATCGTCGGGGTCCGACCCTGAGAGGGCTCCTCCTGGAGGAGGTCTCCGTTGTGCCCCGCCTCGGACCTGCGGCGGAGCCAGGCCCGGCCCGCCGGGACCACCGCGAGGTGCGCGAGGGCCACGCCCGCGGTGTTCAGCAGCAGCGAGTCGATGTCGGCGACCCGGCCGGGCACCCCGGTCTGCAGCAACTCGATGCCCAGGGACAGCAGGGCGCCCGCGGCGGTGCTGCGCAGCAGGGAGGCCGGCGCCGAGACGACGGTACGGCCGTTCACCATCGGCAGCAGGACGCCCAGCGGCGCCAGCAGGCCCAGCCCGCTGCCGACGCACCGGGCCGCCTGCGGCCAGCCCAGCGCCACCTCGGCCCGGATGCCGTCGAAGGGGTGCAGGTTGGGCGGCGTCACCCAGGGGACGTCCAGGGGACGCAGCGTGAGCCAGGCGACGACCACGAGGTGCGCGGCCAGGAGGACGCCTCCCGTCGCACGGATGCGGAGCGCGGCGCTGCCGCCGAAGAACCCTTGACGCTGCACGCCCCCCTAGACGCGACCCCCGGCGCGCGCGGTTCCGGGCTCTCCCCCACACGGGTGAGTCATGCGCCACACCCGGGCGAACCGGGCGCGACGGTCAGTCCCGGGTGACCTCGCTGGACGGCGGTTCGTTGCTGCCCGGCCGGGTGCGGACCTCGTCCGTGCACACGTACCGGCGCGGCGCCCGCTCGTCCGGTCCGCCGAGGATCACGGAACCGCCGTCCTCGGCCACGGCCGACTCCGCGAAGGTGCAGACGGTCTGGGCGAGGGCGTACGAGGTGAGGCCGCCGGGCGCGGTGCTCAGCCGCAGGGCGGTGTCCGGGTCGCCGTCCCGCGGCCCCGAGACCGTGATCCCGCCGGGCACGTCGGTGGTGTACCGGGCCTCCGTCTCGGCGGCGGAGGGCGGCGCGGCGAGCTGGCTCAGCAGCCCCCTCGCCACCGCCACCCGGCGCTCGGTCCCGGCCGAGCCCTCCGGTACCCGTACCGTGCGGTCCACCGTCACCAGCGACGAGCCGCACAGCAGGGAGACCCGCACGGCCACGTCCCGCCCGGATCCGGTCGGCGCCTCCGGTTCGGCGAGCGAGCAGCGGACCCGCGAGGGCGCGGGGCCGAAGTCCGTCGGCACCTCCGTGGCCCGGATACCGCATCCGGTGAGCAGTGCGGCGAGCACGGGGAGCGCCAGCAGGCGGCGTACGGTCATCAGCCCTGTCCCTTCGCGTCCTTGCCCTTGCCCTTGCTCCCGGAGCCCTCGGCGTCCGCGCCGGCTTCCGTCAGCGACGACGCGTCCTGCGGCAGCCGCAGGGTGAACACCGCTCCGCCGTCGGGGGAGTTGCCCGCGGTGATCTCACCGCCGTGGATGTGGGCGTTGGCCAGGGCGATGGACAGGCCGAGCCCGCTGCCCTCGGAGCGCGGCCGGGAGGCGCTCGCCTTGTAGAAGCGGTCGAAGACGTGCGGCAGGACGTCCTCGGGGATGCCGGGCCCGTGGTCGCGCACGGCGATGACCACCGCGTCGTCCACCGCCGTCACCGACACCCGCACCGGCGACCCGCCGTGCTTGAGCGCGTTGCCGATCAGGTTGGCCAGGATGACGTCGAGGCGGCGCGGGTCGAGGCGGGCGTGGATGCCGCGCTCGGCGTCCAGGTCGACGGCGTCCAGCCAGGCGCGGGCGTCGACGCAGGCGGTGATCTGGTCGGCGACGTCCACGTCGTCCAGGACCAGCCGGGCGGTGCCCGCGTCGAAGCGGGTGACCTCCATCAGGTTCTCGACCAGGTCGTTCAGCCGCCGTGTCTCGCTGACCACCAGCCGCACGGCGGGTTCGATCATCGGGTCGATGGACCCCGACTCCGCCTCCAGCTCGTCCTCCAGCACCTCCGTGACCGCCGTGATCGCGGTCAGCGGTGTACGCAGCTCATGGCTCATGTCCGCGACGAACCGCCGGGACGACGCCTCCCGCGCGGCCATGTCCTCGACCCGCTTCTCCAGCGACTCGGCCGCCTTGTTGAACGTCCGTGACAGGTCGGCCAGTTCGTCGGTGCCGGAGACCCGCAGCCGGGTGTCCAGCTTGCCCTCGCCGAGCCGGCGGGCGGCGCTGCCCAGCCGGTGCACGGGCTTCAGCACGGTCGTCGCCAGGGCCTGCGCGAGCAGCGCGGAGCCGATCAGCGCCAGCGCGGTCGCGATCCCCAGCGACCAGGCCAGCGAGTCGATGTCCTTGGCCTCCGGCTCCAGCGACTTGAGCATGTAACCGGTCGGCCCGCCGCCGACGACCCGGCTGCCCGCCACCAGGTACGGGGCGTCGTCGACGACGATCCGCTGCCAGTACAGGTGGTACGGGGACTTGTTGGCGTCGGTGACCTTCTGCTTCTTGTTCACCGCCGTACGCAGCGACTCGGGCACGTCGGACAGGGCGAAGCCGTCCGGCCCGCCCGCGCTGCCGTACACGGTGTCGCCGTCGGTGTCCTCGGCGACCAGCAGCACGCCGAAGCGCTGGCTGCTGTTGGCCATCTGACCCGCGGTGTGCTGCAGCTCGTCCCCGGTGGGGTGCTGGGGCAGCGACCCGGCCCGGTTGCGCATCTCCTGCTCGAAGTCGCCCAGCACGGCGTCCTGGGCGCGGGTGAGCACGGCCTCCCGGTTCAGCCAGTACGCGATCCCGGACGCGGACACGGCGGCGGTGAGCGCCACCAGTCCGAAGACGACGACCAGCCTGAGCCGCAGGCTGGTGAAGCGCAGCCGCGACCAGACTCCCTTGCGTGCCGCGGACCAGCCGCGGTGACCCCCTGGGTGTTCCTGTGTCACTGAGGCGGATCCAGCCGGTAGCCCACGCCCCGCACGGTACGGATCAGCGTCGGGGAGGACGGCACGTCCTCGACCTTGGCGCGCAGCCGCTGCACACAGGCGTCCACGAGCCGGGAGTCGCCGAGGTAGTCGTGCTCCCACACCAGCCGCAGCAACTGCTGCCGGGAGAGCGCCTGGCCGGGCCGGCGGCTCAGTTCGAGCAGGAGCCGCAGCTCGGTCGGCGTGAGCTGGAGGTCCTCCCCGTTCTTGGTGACGGTCATCGCGGAGCGGTCGATGACCACGCTGCCGAAGGTCGCCGAGTCGGTGGACTCCCGCTCCCCGCGGCGCAGCACCGCCCGGATGCGGGCGTCCAGCACCCGCCCCTGCACCGGTTTGACGACGTAGTCGTCGGCGCCCGACTCCAGGCCGACGACCACGTCGATGTCGTCGTTGCGCGCGGTCAGCAGGATGATCGGCAGCTGGTCGGTGCGCCGGATGCGCCGGCACACCTCGAAACCGTCGATGCCGGGCAGCATCACGTCCAGCACGATCAGGTCCGGCCGCTGCTCGCGCAGCAGCTTCAGACCGTCTTCACCGCTGGCCGCGGTGGCCACCCGGTGGCCCTGGCGCGTCAGGGAGAGCTCCAGGGCCGTGCGGATGGCGTCGTCGTCCTCGATCAGCAACAGGGAAGGCACGGTCTCATTCTGGCCCATGGAGGGGGTGGGGTTCGACCGGCGGGTGGGGAAGCGGGCCTTTGTACCGCCGGACCTTGTGAAGGGCCTGTGGTTCCGCCGTGACCGGGTGCTGTGACAGGTCTGTGACAGTCGGCGGACACGGCCATGAAGTGGCCTCGGCAGGATTCTCGGCACAGGGCAACACCGCGACACCGCAAGACGGACACCGGTAACTCCACGACGGGGGGCGCATGATGAACACGCTGACTCGCACCAGCACCAGCGCAGTGATCACGCGTCTGCACGACGTGAACGGGCACCGGGGTGGTGAGAAGTCCGGTGCCGATGGGGGTCCCTCCCGCGCGAGCATGTCCGAGCGTGGGGGAGGGCGGGGGTGCGCTCGCGGCACCGGGCGTCAGCACTCGACGACGTACATGTCGGTGGTTGACGCGAACACGGGGGAGTCCCAGGGGGGGACGGCGTGCGGGGAGGAGCCGGGGGAGCGGCGCTCGCTGTCGGAGGCGGAGTTCACCGCCTACGTCCAGGAGCGCCGCGCCTCCCTGTACGCGACCGCCTACCACCTGACCGGCGACCGCTTCGAGGCCGAGGACCTGCTGCAGAGCGCGCTGTTCTCGACGTACCGGGCGTGGGAGCGGATCAGCGACAAGGCGGCGGTCGGCGGTTATCTGCGCCGCACCATGACCAACCTGCACATCAGCGCCTGGCGGCGCCGCAAGCTCAACGAGTACCCGACCGAGGAACTGCCGGAGACGCCCGGCGACACGGACGCCATGCGCGGCACCGAACTGCGCACCGTCCTGTGGCAGGCGCTGGCCCGGCTGCCCGAACTCCAGCGCACCATGCTGGTCCTGCGCTACTACGAGGGCCGCACGGACCCGGAGATCGCCGACATCCTCGGCATCAGCGTCGGCACGGTGAAGTCCAGCATCTGGCGCTCGCTGCGCCGGCTGCGCGAGGACGAGGTCCTCAGCTTCGGCCGTGACCGTCAGGACGCCTTCGGCGAACTGGTCGCCTGAGGGGCCCGAGGGGGCGGAAAAAAAGTACGGGCCCGGGTGTATCAGGGGGAGGGTGCCGGGCTCTTACTCACGGGGGAAACACCCCACGGGGGAACACGGGGGATACGGGGAACACGGGGGATACGGGGGAAAGCACGGGGGAAGAAGCGGGACTGGAGGGCCGGGGGGTCCGTCCAGTCCCGCTTCGCCGTGTGCGCCTCGGGCGGATACGTCCGTCAGACCGCCGTACGCGCGCCCGCGCACCGTCCCGCCGCCGCGGCGGCCAGCCGGCCCATCGCCTCGTCCCGGTCGCAGGCGTGGGCGCCCAGCGCCGTCTGACGGGCGACGATCGACCGTTCCAGCCGCATCAGCCGCCAGCCGCGGCGCAGCAGGAACGGCACCGACTTGCGCCCCTCCTTCAGGTCCCGCAGGAAGCGGCGGCGGAAGGTGGTCAGCGGGCCCCGGCTCAGACAGAGCGCGTCGGCCAGCACGCCCAGTTCCCGGCAGCGCGCCACGATCTCCGCGGCGAAGACGCCCTCCGCGATGAACAGCGGGGTCCGCCCGATGTCGACCGTGCCCTCGCCGGTGCGCGCGCTGAGCGCGATGTCGTAGACGGGCACGGACGTACGGCCCGTACGGCACAGCTCCACGATGGCGGCGACGGCCGTGTCCGCGTCCCAGGAGGCGGGGTGGTCCCAGTCGATGTCCGAACTCCCCGCCACCAGCGGCAGCGTCGGGTCGGTGCCCCCTTTGTAGAAGTCGTCGAGCCGCAGCACCGGGAGGCCGGAGCGGGCGGCGAGGAGGGACTTGCCGGAGCCGGAAGGGCCGCAGAGCAGCACGACTCGTGTGGGTATGGGCGGATGGGAGGTCACGGGACACCAGTGTGCGGCATCGAACGGCCACGGGCCGACCCGGCGGGGAGGGTTTGCAGTGCGCGTCACACCGCGCCTACGCGGCGGGTCGACGCGATCACGCTGCGGAGTGCGCCGACGGCCGGCGGACGTCGGCGCACTCCTTTTTCTTCTTGTTTCCGGGCCGGCGCAGGGGTCAGTACGACGACCCCGAGACCCCCAGTGCCCCCGTCGGATGCCACACCGTCTTCGTCTCCAGGAACGCCGTCATGCGGTCCGGGCCCGGAGTCGTCGACCAGTCGTCCACAGGCTGTGGACGCAGGACGCGCTTCAGGTTGTCCGCCGCGGCGATCTCCAGTTCCGTCGCCAGTTCCTCGTCCGCGCCCGCCAGGTCGATCGCGTTGACGTCCTGGTGGGCGGCGAGGGTCGGGGCGATCTCCGCCGTACGGCCCGACAGGAGGTTGACGACTCCGCCGGGGACGTCGGAGGTGGCCAGGACCTCGGCCAGGGAGAGGGCGGGGAGGGGGGACTTCTCGGAGGCGACCACGACCGCCGTGCTGCCCGTCGCGATCACCGGGGCGACGACCGAGACCAGGCCCAGGAGGGACGACTCCTGCGGGGCCAGGACCGCGACCACGCCGGTCGGCTCGGGGGAGGAGAGGTTGAAGTACGGGCCCGCGACCGGGTTGGCGCCGCCGATCACCTGGGCGATCTTGTCGGTCCAGCCCGCGTACCAGACCCAGCGGTCGATCGCCGCGTCCACCTGCTCGGCCGCCTTCGACTTCGACAGGCCCTCGGCGTCCGCCACCTCGTGGACGAACTGGGCCCTGCGGCCCTCCAGCATCTCCGCGACCCGGTACAGCACCTGGCCCCGGTTGTACGCCGTCGCGCCGGACCAGCCGCCGAACGCCTTCCGGGCGGCCACCACCGCGTCCCGGGCGTCCTTGCGGGAGGCGAGGGGGGCGTTGGCCAGCCACTTGCCCTTGCCCGCCGCGGCAGCGGCTGATGTCTGCGTGGTCACCTCGTACACCCGGCCGCTCTCGGAACGCGGGAACTTCCCGCCCACGTACAGCTTGTAGGTCTTCAGGACACTCAGTCGGTCAGACATCGAGGTACGCCTCCAGGCCGTGACGACCGCCCTCGCGGCCGAAGCCCGACTCCTTGTAACCGCCGAAGGGCGACGTCGGGTCGAACTTGTTGAACGTGTTGGACCAGATGACGCCCGCGCGGAGCCTGCTCGCCACCGCCAGCATGCGCGAGCCCTTCTCCGTCCAGATGCCCGCCGACAGGCCGTACGGCGTGTTGTTGGCCTTGGCGACCGCCTCGTCGGGCGTACGGAAGGTCAGCACCGACAGGACCGGGCCGAAGATCTCGTCGCGGGCGATGGTGTGCGCCTGGGTGACGCCCGTGAACAGCGTCGGGGCGAACCAGTAGCCGGTGGACGGCAGTTCGCAGGCCGGGGACCAGCGCTCGGCGCCCTCCGCCTCGCCCTGGTCGGCCAGCGCGGTGATCCGGGCGAGCTGCTCGGCGGAGTTGATCGCGCCGATGTCGGTGTTCTTGTCGAGCGGGTCGCCGAGGCGGAGCGTGGAGAGCCGGCGCTTGAGCGACTCCAGCAGCTCGTCGTGGAGCGACTCCTGGACCAGCAGCCGGCTGCCCGCGCAGCAGACCTGGCCCTGGTTGAAGAAGATGCCGCTGACGATGCCCTCGACGGCCTGGTCGACGGGGGCGTCGTCGAAGACGATGTTGGCGCCCTTGCCGCCCAGCTCCAGCGTGAGCTTCTTGCGGGTGCCGGCGACTGTGCGGGCGATCTCCTTGCCGACGGCCGTGGAGCCGGTGAAGGCGACCTTGTCCACGTCGGGGTGGGCGACCAGGGCGGCGCCCGTGCGGCCGTCGCCGGTGACGATGTTGACCACGCCGCGGGGCAGGCCGGCCTGGCGGCAGACGTCCGCGAAGAACAGGGCGGAGAGCGGGGTCGTCTCGGCGGGCTTCAGCACCACCGTGTTGCCCGTCGCCAGCGCCGGGGCGATCTTCCACGCCAGCATCAGCAGGGGGAAGTTCCAGGGGATGACCTGGCCCGCGACGCCGAGCGGGCGCGGGTTCGCGCCGAAGCCCGCGTGCTCCAGCTTGTCGGCCCAGCCCGCGTAGTAGAAGAAGTGCGCGGCGACCAGGGGGAGGTCGGCGTCGCGGGTCTCCCTGATCGGCTTGCCGTTGTCGAGCGTCTCCAGCACGGCCAGCTCGCGGCTGCGCTCCTGGATGACGCGGGCGATGCGGAAGAGGTACTTCGCGCGCTCGGAGCCGGGCAGTGCCGACCACTTCTCGAACGCCTTGCGGGCGGCCCGGACGGCGCGGTCGACGTCCTCCTCGCCGGCTTCGGCGACCTCGGAGAGGACCTCTTCGGTGGCGGGGGAGACGGTCTTGAAGACCTTGCCCCCGGCCGCCTCGGTGAACTCCCCGTCGATGAACAGGCCGTAGGACGGCGCGATGTCGACGACCGAGCGGGACTCCGGCGCCGGTGCGTACTCGAAAACAGGTGCCATGGTGATCAGTCCACCGTCACGTAGTCGGGACCGGAGTAGCGGCCCGTGGCCAGCTTCTGACGCTGCATCAGCAGGTCGTTCAGGAGAGAGGAGGCGCCGAAGCGGAACCAGTGGTTGTCCAGCCAGTCCGCGCCGGCCGTCTCGTTGACCAGGACCAGGAACTTCACCGCGTCCTTGGCCGTCCGGATGCCGCCGGCCGGCTTCACGCCGACCTGGACGCCGGTGGCGGCCCGGAAGTCCCGTACCGCCTCCAGCATCAGCAGGGTGTTGGCGGGCGTGGCGTTGACGGCGACCTTGCCGGTCGACGTCTTGATGAAGTCGGCGCCCGCCAGCATGCCGAGCCAGCTCGCGCGGCGGATGTTGTCGTACGTCGACAGTTCGCCGGTCTCGAAGATGACTTTGAGGCGGGCGTCCGTGCCGCACGCCTCCTTCACGGCCGTGATCTCCTCGTACACCTTGAGGTAGTTCCCCGCGAGGAACGCGCCCCGGTCGATGACCATGTCGACCTCGTCGGCGCCCGCCGCCACCGCCTCGCGCACGTCGGCCAGCTTGACGGCGAGGGAGGCGCGGCCGGCCGGGAACGCGGTGGCGACGGAGGCGACCTTGACGCCGGAGCCGGCCACGGCCTCCTTGGCGGCCGGCACCATGTCCGGGTAGACGCAGACGGCGGCGGTCGACGGGGTGGCGCGGTCGGTGGGGTCGGGGCGGACCGCCTTGGCGCCGAGCGCCCGGACCTTGCCGGGGGTGTCCGCGCCCTCCAGCGTCGTCAGGTCGACCATCGAGATGGCGAGGTCGAGGGCGTACGCCTTCGCGGTCGTCTTGATCGAACGGGTGCCGAGCGCGGCGGCGCGGGCCTCCAGGCCGACCGCGTCGACGCCGGGCAGTCCGTGCAGGAAGCGGCGCAGCGTGCCGTCGGACGCGGTGACGCCGGCGAGTCCGGATGCGGGTGCAGTGGTGGGCATGGTCACCAGCCGAGCATATCTACGCGCGTAGCGGCTGTACAGCCCCCCAACCGTGCCCGCGGATGAGCCCTCGCGCGGGCGTCGGGCACAATCGGCACATGACGACCCCGGAGCATCCCTCGCCCACACCGCAGCCCCCGGTGCCCGAAACCAAGGACCGGGTCTACCGCTCGCCCGCGGGCATCGCCGGCGGGGTGCTGCTGCTCGCCGTCGTCCTGTGGCTGGGCCTCGACGCGGTGGTCGCGGGCGAGGGCCGCACCCCCTGGCTGGCGCTGGCCGCGATGCTGCTGGTGGTGCCGCTGGTGGTCGCCTACACCCTGCGCCCGGCCGTCTTCGCCAACGAGGACCGGCTGCGGGTGCGCAACCCGCTGCGCGTCGTCGTGCTGCCCTGGGGGCGGGTCGCCTCGCTGCGCTCCGGTTACTCCAACGAGGTCGTCGCCGACTCCGGGACCAAGTACCAGCTGTGGGCCGTACCCGTCTCGCTGCGCGCCCGCAAGAAGGCGGCCCGGCGGGAGGCTCGGCGGACCGCCGGGGACGGCCGGCCGGCGGCCGGGCGCGGCGGGTTCGGGCTCGCCGGGCAGCGGACGGCCGCCGCCGGGGTCGCGGACGGGCCGGTCCGGGCGGAGACCGACAAGGTGATGGACGAACTGCGCTCCCTGCTGGAGGCGCGGGAGCAGCGCGGGACGGCCGAGGGGGACGTGACCGTGCGCTGGGCCTACGAGATCCTGGCACCGGCGGCGGCCGGCGCGGTGCTGCTGGCAGTACTGCTCGGCATCGGATGACCGGGCGGCCGGGTGACCCGATCGCCGGGTCGGTCGGGGTCGGGCGGTCGGGGCCGCTCCAGGTGCCGAAGAGGACGCGCCGTGAGCCGCACCGGTGGGCATGTCGCATCGTCGAGGCCAGAGGCGCCACCGGCCGCCACCGGCCTCCGCCGCGCGATGACGAGGGCGAGGTCACTGCTCACCGGCCCGTACCGTCCGGTCCCTGCCCGTCGCCACCGCCGCTCGGGGTGACGGGAAAGGGGTGGTGGCAGGAAAGGTGAACAATCGTCGTCGATCTGTACTCACTCAGCTCATTCGAGCGGGGCGATGACAAGAGCAGCGCTACTGCTCACCCCTCGCGGCGCAGCCGCTGTCGTCTCCACGCGAATACGTCGGCCAGCCGCGCAAGACGGACACTCACCGCTGTCGAGATCCGTGCGTGCGCAGTCGAGAGTGCGGCTGCGTACGTAACTGCGTACGCAACCCGGATGTCCCGATCGCCCTCGGACGTGCCACGCTCGGGTGGCTTCGCGCTACGCTGCGTGGAGGGACCGGCCGACCGGCGGGAGGGTGAGCATGGCGGTCAACACGGCGGCTGTGGCGGCACGTCAGCGCTTCGGCCGCGAACTGAAGCGCGTCCGCGAGAACACGCTGCGCGGCGGCCGGCGAGTCCAGCAGATCGACCTGGCCAAGGCGTTGGGCCGGACCACCTACCACCGCTACTCGCAGATCGAGCGCGGAACCTCGTGGCCCAAGGCCGACGAATGGCGGATCATCTGCAAGTACCTGGGTATGGACGCCGCCACCAAGACGGCCCTCTCGACGATGCGCTCCGAGGGCATGTCGATCGCCAGTGCGTGGTGGACTGAATTCCAGGAGGGCTTTCCCGAGAGCCTCATCGAGTTCGTCGCCTACGAGGATGCCGCCGAACGCATCACCACCTGCGGTGTCAACGTCCTGCCGGCCCTGCTGCAAACGGAAGACTACGCGCGGTCGATCACCACCGGCGTGGCCGGCTCGGTCCTGTCGCCCGACATGGTTGAGCGGTCGGTCGCGTTACGGCGAGGGCGCCGGCGCATCCTCACGAAGCCCGACCAGACCCGCGTCGAATTCATCTTCAGCGAGGCCGCACTGTGTCAGCGGATCGGCGGCCGGGCAGTGATGGCTGAACAGCTCGACTCCCTGCTCGACGATGTGGCATCACGGACCGTGACGATCCGGGTCATTCCCTTCAGCAAGCCCGCGACGGCGATGTACATGGGGCATCTCTTGGAGTTCGCCGGAGAGGCGGAAAAGCCGATCTCGGTCATCGACTCCCAGACGGGGATGCTGTTCCAGAGGCGCCAGAAGGAGATCCGTGAGACCAGGCACTACATCGAGGGCATGCGGAAGCTGGCCGTATCTCCGCAAGAATCACTGGCAATGATCAAATCGGCCTTCAAGGAACTGTCCCGTGCGTGAGACGGACAAGCTGGATACCCACGTCATATCCGAGAAGGCGTGGTTCAAGTCGTCGTACTCCGGCGGCGGCAGCGGAAGCGACTGCGTCGAAGTCGTTTTCCTGGCCGACGGCGCCGCCCTCCGCGACTCGAAGAACCCCGGGGGCAGCGTGCTGCGCTTCGCCGCCGACTCCATGGGCGCCTTCCTGGCCCACATCAAGGGCTGACGCCGTTCCAGCAGGCGGAGTCCCCCGGTCCGGCGCGATGCGGAGCCGGTCTGTCCCTTGTGGGCGAGGGGCCGGGACGGGCCCGTTCTGTCGGGCCGCTCCTTCGCCCACGGCTTGACCTGAGTGGACCCGCCCCTGGCGGGTGGGGCGGGCCGGTCCGGGTCGGCCGGCCGGGAGCGGTCGCGGGAGGGTTTGTCTTTGTCTTACCTACGGGTTGCCTAGGGGATACTTCGATATGAAGCGTGGCCCCGGTGACCGGATTGGTCTGTCTGCCGTCACCGCCGTCTCACTAGATTGCTTCTGTCGCCCGTAGCTCCTTACCTGCACATTTTCTCGTTCTCGGGCGACGGGGGTGGGGAAGTTGGAGCGGTCAGAGGAGACGGCGAGAGCTGCCGTCCCGGCAGCAGGCATGAGATGTCTCATCGACATCGACGGCGCGGGAGGGTTCGGCTGGCGGCTGGTGGCGCCCAACGGCCGGCCCGTCGCGGTGTCGCTCACCTCGCACGACACCCACGACCGGTGTCGCGCCGCTTTCGA
This sequence comes from Streptomyces sp. ISL-12, assembly GCF_018614415.1. Classification (GTDB taxonomy): domain Bacteria; phylum Actinomycetota; class Actinomycetes; order Streptomycetales; family Streptomycetaceae; genus Streptomyces. The sequence continues at coordinate 13,314 of NZ_JAGGOO010000071.1, read as the reverse complement.
GCGGCTGTGCGAGCGGTACGCCGAAGTCGGCGGAGGGGTGCAGCACAGTACCGAGGGCGGCTGGGTGTGGGCCGTCTGGGACCGGTCCGGACGCCATGTGGCCGGTTCGGCGCGGACCTACGAACGGCATGCGACATGCCGTACGTCGTACGAGCGGTTCCGTGCCACGCTGCCTCAACTCCGTTACTCCGGACCCGAGTTATGGGGTGATGCCTGACCGGACACCCGTTGCCGATGTTGCCCCCAGGGCACCTCTGGTTCACCCTTCGGGCCGGGCGTGGCCACCGGGGGCCCGGAGCGTCGGGAACGTGCGTTCGCTGAGAAGAACCAGACAACCGCGGCTCGCGACGGTCGGCCCCGCCCCCGAGGCAGGGGCCGACGTACCGAGACGGCTGTACGCCGATCCCGGCCTGCCCGACCGGCTGTTCCGCCTGCTGCTGCGCTCGGGCGGCGGCCTGGTGCTGACCGTCATGCTGCTGGTCGGCGGATTCCTGCTGTACCGGGCGTGGCTGGCCCTGGACCGGGCCGGCTGGTCGTTCCTGACCACCGCCGAATGGGCGCCGGACGCCGGCCGGTTCGGCATCGCTGCGGTGCTCGTCGGCACGATCCTGATCGCGGGCGTCGCCGTCTGTGTGGCCGTACCGCTGGCCACCGGCGCGGCCCTGTACATCTCCGAGTACGCCCCCGCGCGGCTGCGCCAGACGCTGATCAGCGTGGTCGACCTGATGGCCGCCGTGCCGTCGGTGGTGTACGGCCTGTGGGGCGTCTTCTTCCTCCAGGACAAGGTGCTGCCGACCGCCCGCTGGATCTCCACGTACTTCGGCTGGATACCGGTCTTCGACGTCACCGGCGCCGACCCGGACGACCCGCTGGCGCCGGAGAGCCTCTACACGTCCTCCACCTTCATCGCCGGACTGGTCGTCGGCATGATGATCGCGCCGATCGTCTGCTCGATCATGCGGGAGGTCTTCTCCCAGGCCCCGGCCGGTGAACGGGAGGGCGCCTACGCGCTCGGCGCCACCCGCTGGGGCATGATCCGCTCGGTCGTCCTGCCGTTCGGCAAGGGCGGCATGATCGGCGGCACCATGCTGGGCCTGGGCCGCGCGCTGGGCGAGACCATCGCCGTCTTCATGATCATCTCGCTGACCTTCGACATCCAGTGGCACGTCCTCCAGTCCGGCAGCAGCTCGGTCTCCTCGCTGATCGCGCTGCGCTACGGCGAGGCCAGCGGCTTCGGCATGTCGGCCCTGATGGCGGCCGGTTTCGCCCTGTTCGTCATGACGCTGATCGTCAACTTCGCCGCCTCCTCGATCGTCGCCCGCTCCCGCTCGGGCGCCAGCAGCGACGCCTGAGCCAGACCGCCGTTCCGCAGAACGCAGAACAGGAAAGAGCGACCATGACCGTTGCCCCTGAAGCGCCCGGTGCGCGTCGGGCGCCGCGACCACCGCGTACGACACTGCCCGGCCCGCGGCGCACCACCGACCCGGGCGGCGAGCGGCGCCGTACCCTCGGCTCGCTGCGCGACACCGACGTGTACGCCGTGCTCGGCGCCCTGGCCGCCGCGCTGTCGGTGACCTGGCTGCTGTTCCGCTGGCTGCTGCCGTTCGACGGCGTGGTCGGGTTCGCGGTCATGGCGTACGGCTTCTTCCTGCTGCTGTACGCGCTGCTCGTCTCCTTCGACGAGAGCGGACCGGCGGTCGTGGACCGGATCGCGGCGGCCGTGGTGCGGTCGATGGGCCTGCTGATGGTCGCGATCCTCGCGGTCGTGGTGGTGTACGCCCTGGTCGAGGGCCGCAAGGCGCTCGTGCACCTGAACTTCTTCACCCAGGACATGGAACTGGCCGGCCCCCTGGAGCCGCTCAGCGTCGGCGGCGCCCTGCACGCCGCGGCCGGCACCCTCATCATGATCGTCCTCGCGCTGGTCATCACCGTGCCGCTGGGCCTGGTCTGCGCGGTCTTCCTCAACGAGGTGCCCGGCACGTTCGCCCGGTTCGTGCGCACCATCGTCGAGGCGATGACCGCGCTGCCGTCGATCGTCGCCGGTCTGTTCATCTACGCGACCGTGATCCTGGGCATCGGCATGGACCAGTCCGGCCTCGCCGCCTCCCTCGCGCTGTCGGTGATGATGCTGCCGATCATCATCCGCGCCGCCGACGTCGTCATCCGGCTGGTGCCGGGCACGCTGCGGGAGGCGGCGTACGCCATGGGCACCTCGCGCTGGCGCACCGCCTGGCACGTGGTCCTGCCGACCTGCCGCTCGGGCCTGACCACCTCGGTGATCCTCGGCACCGCGCGCGGTATCGGCGAGACCTCCCCGGTGCTGCTGACCGCCGGTTTCACCTCGGAGATGAACCTCGATCCGCTGTCCGGCCCGATGGTCTCCCTGCCCCTGGCCACCTTCGAGTTCGTCAAGTCGCCCGAACCGACCATGGTCTCGCGAGGCTTCGGCACCGCGTCCCTGCTGATGGTGATGGTGCTGCTGTTGTTCGTCGCCGCGCGCGTCCTCGGCGGGCGCGGGCCGGGGCAGCTCACCCGCCGCCAGGAGCACCGCCGGGTCACCGCGTCCCGGCGTGACGCGCGCCGTTACGCCCAGCGCGCGGGGCGGGCCGTGCCCGGCGCCTCCGCGTCCGGCGCCTCCGCGTCCGGCGCCTCCGTGCCCGGCGTCTCCGCGTCCGGCGCCTCCGTGCCCGGCGTCTCCGCGTCCGGCGCCTCCGTGTCCGCCGACCCCCGTACCCGTCGTACCCGTAAGGGGAGATCCTCGTGAAACCCGCCACCCGCTTCCGTCTGGCGGCGACCGTGCTGTCACTGCTGTGCGCGTTGCTGGCCGTGAACACCCCGCCCGCCGCCGCGGCCTCCTACGCCAAGATCACCGGCTCCGGCTCGACCTGGTCCTCCAACGCCGTCCAGCAGTGGATCCGCAACGTCAAGGCCAACTACGGCATGACGGTGAACTTCACGGCCAACGGCTCCTCACAGGGCCGCGAGCAGTTCAAGAACAACACCGTCGACTTCGCCGTCTCCGAGATCCCCTACGGGCTCAAGGAGCAGGGCATCACCGACCAGCCGCCCAAGCGCGGTTACGCGTACATGCCGATCGTGGCCGGCGGTACGGCGTTCATGTACAACCTCAAGATCAACGGCAAGATGGTCACCAACCTGCGGATGTCCGGGGCCACCGTCGCCAAGATCTTCACCGGCGCCATCACCCGCTGGAACGACCCGGCGATCCGCGCCGACAACCCGGGCCTGACCCTGCCGGCCCGGGCCATCGTCCCGGTGGTCCGCTCCGACGGCTCGGGCACCAGCGCGCAGTTCACCACCTGGATGTCCAAGGAGCACGGCTCCCTGTGGTCGAACTACTGCTCCCGCACCGGCCGCGGCAGCGGCAACTGCGGCATGACCTCCAACTACCCGCTGCTCAGCGGCTCCGCGATGGTGTCGAAGTCCGGTTCGCTGGGAGTCTCCGGCCATGTCCGCCAGGCCTCCGGCGAGGGCGCCATCACCTACGTCGAGTACTCCTACGCCAAGAACACCGGCTTCCCGGTGGCGAAGGTGCTCAACAAGGCCGACTACTACGTCGAGCCGACCGCCGCCAGCGTGGCCGTCGCCCTGACCAAGGCGCAGATCAACGACAACAAGAAGTCGGTCAACTACCTGACCCAGATCCTCGACGGCGTCTACGACAACGCCGACGACCGCACCTACCCGCTGTCCAGCTACAGCTACATGATCCTGCCCACCGCCGTGGAGGCCGGTTTCACCAAGGACAAGGGCAACTCGCTGGGCACCTTCAGCCGCTACTTCCTGTGCGACGGACAGCAGCAGGCGGAGGACCTCGGCTACTCGCCGCTGCCGAAGAACCTGGTCCAGGCGGGCTTCGACCAGATCCGCAAGGTACCGGGGGCGCCCACCGGCTCCATCGACATCAACGAGTGCCGCAACCCGACCTTTTCGGGCGGCACCAACACCCTGATCCAGAACGCGCCGCACCCCAAGAGCTGCGACAAGAAGGGCGCGACGCAGTGCACCGACGGCACCGCGGGCGCGGCGGGCACGGACACCCCGGTGAAGCCGGGCGCGCAGGGCGGCAACGGTTCCGGTGGCGGTTCGGGCTCCGGTGACGGCGACGGCTCGGGCTCCGGCGGCTCGGGCTCGGGCTCCGGTGACGGCGACGGCAGCGGTTCCGGCGCCGACGCGGACGGTGACGGCACGCCGGACGCCGAGGAGAGCGCCGCCGCCGACGGCTCCGGCTCCGGCGGCGTGATCGACCCGGACACCGGCGAGGTGATCGGCGCCGGCGCCGGCACCGGCGACAGCTCCGTCGTCGCCAACCCCGTGAGCCTCGCCTCCGCCGACGCCTTCGGGATGCGCGGCGCGCTGATGGCGCTGTCGGCGGTCCTGCTCGTCGCGGTGGTCGTCGGACCGCCGCTCACCGCACGTGCCCTCGCGGCACGCACCCGTCGCAGAGGAGAGGGCAGATGAGGATACGAGTACGGGCCAGACTGGGCGTGGGCAGCCTGCTGGCCGCGGTCGTCATCGCGCTGGTGCCGCTGCCCGAGGGGGCCGGCCAGGCACAGGCCGCCACGGCCGAGGACTCCGCCGTCACCAAGAGCGGCTCGAAGGGGAAGCACGACGACTTCTCGGACCTCCAGGTCACGGTGCACCAGACCAAGGGGCTGCACTGGCAGGGCGTCAAGGTGTCCTGGACGGGCGGCGAGCCCGCGCCGGCCTCGGGCAGCGTCAAGACCAACTTCCTCCAGGTCATGCAGTGCTGGGGCGACGATCCGGAGACGGGGCCGGACCGGACGCAGTGCGAGTTCGGCGCCGAGGCGAGGGTCCCGCCGGGAGGCGATCGCAAGGTCTCGCCCGACACCGATCCCGAGGAGACGGACGACTTCGCCCTCGACCACCTCAAGCGGCCCTTCATCCCCTTCCGGCCGGTGAGCGGGGACCCGACCACGTCGAGCCTGGACACCACCTACTTCAGCGCCGGTGACACCAACTCCATGGCGTGGCTGCCCAACGACGGCGACGGCAGCGGCGAGGCGGTCTTCGAGGTGAAGTCCGCGGCGGAGGCCGAGTACCTGGGCTGCGGGGCGCGCACCACCGCGTCCGGTGGCATCCAGCCCTGCTGGCTGGTCGTGGTGCCCCGGGGCGAACACGAGACCGACGGGACCCTGAACCCCGTCCGGTCGTCGTACACCTCGGCGCTGAGCCAGACCAACTGGGACCAGCGGATCACCTTCCGCCTCGACTTCGAGCCGGTCACCCAGGCGTGCGACGCGGACAAGCCGGAGCGGGTGATCACCGGCTCCGAGCTGGCCACCGAGGCGGTCACGTCCTGGCAGGGCGCGCTGTGCCGCAGCGGCACCTACCGGTACACCTACACCCAGTCCGGCGAGCCGGCCGCCCGGGACATCCTCATGTCACCGGGCGCCACCTCGGCCGGGCTCGCCATGACGGTGGACCCGGTGCAGCCGCCCGAGGGCGCCTCCCCCGTGGTGCACGCGCCGGTGGCGGTCAGCGGCCTGTCCATCGGCTTCGTCTGGATGTACGAGCAGACACCGTTCGTGTACCGGCCGTTCAAGGACGTCAGACTCAATCAGCGACTGCTGGCCAAGGCGCTCACCCAGTCCTACGGCAGCAGCCTCGTCTCCTCGCAGGAGCAGGTGCCCGAATATCTCGGCGACAATCCGATGTACATCGCGGCGGACCCGGAATTCAAGAAGCTGAATCCCGATTTCGCGGGTCAGGATTTCCAGGCCCCGATCGGACTCGTCGTCACCTCGGAGAACACCGACTCGGCGCGCATGCTGTGGAAATACATCATGGCCGACTCCGACGCCAGGAAATTCCTGCAGGGCGAGAAGGACCCCTGGGGCATGAAGATCAACCCGGAGTACACCGAGGCCGGAGTGGTCACCGACGGCCTGGACTACTTCCCCAAGGCCGACCTCACGGCCACCGCCGTCCCGTGCAGCCCCACGTCCATGGGGCTGTCGATGAACCGCACCGGGCTCGAAGTGGTCCCCTACGCCCAGGACATGCGGGAGACGGCGGTGAAGGTCCGCCGGGGCGACATCGGCACCTACGTCGAATGCGCGGTCAACGTGACCGAGCCGAAGTGGACGGCCGTCGAGCGGTCCAGTCCGGTGAACCAGCGCCAGTTCGGTGTCGTGGACGTCGTCTCCGCCGAGCGGTACCAACTGGGCACCGCCGCGCTGCCGAACGCCGACGGCACGTACGTGACGCCGACCGAGGCGTCGCTGCTCAAGGCGGTCGCCAGGATGCCCGACTCACCGGTGGCGGGCGTCAGGACGCCCGACCCGGCGAAGATGACGGACGGCGCCTACCCGCTGACCGCCGTGGTCTACGCGGCGGCCCCGCTGGACCAGGCCGAGGACGCGCGGCAGGACTACGCCAAGGTGATCCGGTACGCGGCGGGCGACGGCCAGACCCAGGGCAGCGCCAGCGGTGAGCTGCCGTACGGGTACGCCCCGCTGCCCACGGCCCTGCGCCAGCAGGCCCAGCAGGCCGCCGACCAGCTGGAGAAGGGCGTGGTGGACTCCGCCGAGCCGCCGGCGTCCGGTACCGGCGGACCGGACGGCGGGCAGGGCGGCGCCAGCGGCGGCGGTACCGGGGCGGGCGCCGACGGCGGCACCGGCACCGGTGGCGCGGCCGGGGGCGGCTCGGCCGGTTCGGACACCGGCGGCGCGGCCGGCTCGGGCACGGCGACGGACGCCTCGCCGGCCGCCGCCCCGACGGAGACCGACCCGGCGAAGCAGAACGTGGCCCAGTCCGGCGGCGTCACACCGGCGGAGGTGCTGGGACTGATCCGCTGGGTGCTGCTCGGCGTGCTGATCGCCGGCGGCGTGGCCGGGCTCGCGGGACCGGTCATGCTGCGGCTGTCGGCCCGCAGGGCGGTGAGCGGAGGCTGACCCGCCGGAATACCGAATTCCCCGGGCTCGCCGGGCCCGGGGAATTCGTGCACTGTCGCGTGAATTTCCTTGGAGTCACCTAGGAAACGCTCCCTTAACCTGATCACCGACTGGAATTGGTGGCTGTCGGTGAGTGACTCTGGAATTGTTTTCCACGGCCGGTCGACGGGTCGGCCGGAAAACAATCCGGATTCTGCTTGATCGTCCTCGCTCGTCATCCGTTTTCACGGAGGAGAACAGAAGTGAACGTCAAGTCCCGTGCTTTCGCCGGTGCCGTCGTCGGCGCCGCCGCCCTCAGTCTCACCGTCATGGCCCCGATCGCCTCGGCGGACCCGGCCCCGGGTGACTACCGCGTCCTGGCCGGCGTCGGCTCCGACACCACGCAGGACGTCCTCAACGGCCTCGGCGACTCCATCGACGGCGGCACGCTGATCGCTTCCTACGACGCGATCACGGACCCCGTGGACACCGACATCAAGACCCGCGCGAACGGCTGTGCGCTGACCCGGCCCAACGGGTCCTCGGCGGGCATCGCCGCGCTGAACCAGGACATCGACTCCGGCGCCGGCTGCCTGGACTTCGCCCGCTCCTCGCGCAGCTTCCAGACCGCGGGCGACGACCTGACCTGGATCCCGTTCGCGTCGGACAAGCTGAAGGTGGCGGTCCGCGGCGACAGCGCCCTGGCCGGCGTGAACTTCAGCGACACCACCCTCAAGGCCATCTACGAGTGCACGGTGACCCAGGTGAACGGCGTCTCCGTGACCCCGCTCATCCCGCAGAGCGGCTCCGGCACCCGCAGCTTCTTCCTGTCCTCCATCGGCAACCCCACCCTGGGCTCCTGTGTCCAGACGATGCAGGAGCACGACGGCCGGGCCCTGGACACGGCCGGTGACCTCGCCCCGTACTCCGTGGCGAAGTACGCGTCCCAGACCGGTGGCCTGATCCCGGACAACCACGGCGCCACGGTCCTGAACACGATCAACGGCGGCGAGTACAGCCGGGACGTCTACAACGTCGTGGAGACCGCGCGGCTGGGCGACGCCGACATCGCCGACACCTTCGTCGGCCCGGACTCCAAGGTCTGCCAGGACACCGCCACCATCACCGACTACGGCTTCGGCACCGTCACCGACTGCGGTTCCACCGAGATCACCGGCGAGAGCTGATCACCACGCAGCAGACCCGCACAGCGGCCGGGCACCCACGGGGTGCCCGGCCTGGCGGCGTATCCGCCCGCACCGTCACCGGCCGCCGCGCACCCGACCGCACCTCCGTCCACAACCGACACCACCCCGTGGGGGGAATCACCACATGTACCAACGCATCGCACCACTCAGATCGCCGGTGGCGCTGCTCACCTGCTGCGCCCTGCTGTGCGCCGCCCTGGCCTCGGTCGTCGCCTTCGCCGGCCGGGCCGCCGCCGCGCCCACCACCGTCGGCTCGTTCACGCTCTCCCCCAGCACGGGGAAGATCACGGACGATCCCCCGGCCGCGTCCGCCACGACGAGTGCCGGCTGTGCCGACGGCACCGGGACAGCCTTCCTGGGGATCTACAAGCCGGGGGCCTCCGACACCTCGTCGTCCGTCAAGAAGATCGCCAGCGGCACGCCGGCGGTCACCCAGGGCACCGCCCCCTTCACGGTGCAGCTCGTCGCCGCCGGCACCACGATCGAGACGGCGCTGCGGACCTACGTCCCCAGCGGTTCGCTCGACGGCACCTACACACTGACCCTGACCTGCGGTCGCGGTTTCACCACGGGGGGCCGCTTCCTCGCCAAGATCCGGATCGAGGGTGAGAACTGGTCCCTGCTCCAGCAGCAGACCACCAGCCTCGACCTGACGGCGCCCGCGTCGGAGGTCCCCGTCAAGAGCGACCTCAAGCTCACCGCCGCGGTGAAGCCCGAGGCGGCGACCGGTTCCGTGGAGTTCAAGAAGGACGGCCAGTCCCTCGGCAAGGCCGACGTCAGCGGGGGCACGGCGGAACTCACCGTCCAGGCACCCGCCATCGGCGGTCCCCACACGTACACGGCCGACTTCACGCCCACCGACGCGGACGCCTACTCCGCCTCGACAGACAGCGTCACGGCGGGAATCGGGTACCTCCTCACCGCCAAGAACGCCGACGGCGAGACCCTCACCGACAAGTCCACGCTCGCCATCGGCGAGACCGCGAAGATCACGATTCAGGGCTTCACCCCGGGATCGACGGTCGAGGTGAGCCAGTTGAACGCGACGGAGGCGACGTTCCCCGACGCCACCGCGAACGCCGACGGCACGGTCACCGACTACGCGTACACGGTCCCCGACCGCACCATCAGCGGTGAGACCGAGGTGTACTTCGAAGAGGGCGGCTCCGGCAACAACCGTGCCACCTTCACCTTCGACGCCGTCGACGAGCCCACCGACGAGCCCACCGACCCGGCGGGCCTCGAAGTGACCGACGAGGACGGCAACACCCTCGGCGCCGACCCGAACCTCGAACCCGGCCAGACCGTGAAGATCACCGCCGCCGGCTACGCCGCCGACGCCGCGGTCAAGGTCACCCTCGCCGACAGCGAGGAGACCTTCGAGGACGCCGAGGCGAACGCCGAGGGCACCGTGGAGGCGTACGAGTTCACCGTCCCCGAGGAGATCGAGGACGGCGACCACACGCTGACGCTCGCCGAGGACAAGACCGACGGGCACTCCGTCGACTTCGCCTTCACCACCGGCGAGGAGAGCAGCGAGAGCCCCGACCCCTCCGGCTCCGAGCCGGCCTCCGGTGACACCTCCGGCACGGACAACGGCGGCACCGACGGCGGCGGTTCCGGCGGTGACACCGGCGGTTCCGGCACCGGCACCGACGGCTCCGGCGGCACCATGGCCTCCACCGGCGCCCAGGTCGGCACCATCGCCCTGACCTCGCTCGCCCTGCTGTTCGGCGGTGCGGCCCTCGTGCTGCACATGCGCCGCAAGGGGCTGCTGGCCTTCCCCACCGACACCCCGCAGCACCGCTGATCCGCTGGTCCGCTGACGGCCGGGCGGGCCCCGGGGGCGCATGCCGACGCGCCCCCGGGGCCCGCCCCGGCCCCACGTACGTCACCGCCTCGTCCCGCCTCCAGGAGCGCACCCCGTGACCACGTTCGCCCCACCCGCGGCCGTCCCGCCGGCCGAGGCCGGTCCGCCCGCCGTGCCGCCGCCACCCGCTCCCGCGCCGCCCCGCAAGGAAGACGGCCCGCGGCCCCCCGCCCGCCCCGGGCTCGCACTCGCCGGGGCGGCCCTGTGCGTCCTGGCGGCCGTCCTGTTCGGGTTCGCCGCGAACCTCACCGTCGTCGGCCACCTCCAGCACTCCCGCGACCAGCAGACCGCCTACGACGAACTGCGCCGCCAGCTCGCCCTCGGTACCGCTCCCGTCGGCCAGCGCGACTACGAGGGCCGGCTCCTGGAGATGGGCGCCCCCGTCGCCCTGCTGAAGATCCCCGCGCTCGGCATCAAGGAGGTCGTCGCCGAGGGCACCACCTCCGAGGTGCTGATGTCCGGCCCCGGCCACCGCCGCGACACCCCGCTGCCCGGCCAGGCCGGCACCTCGGTGATCATGGGCCGCCAGTGGGCGTACGGCAGCCCCTTCAACGACGTCCACCAGCTGCCCGCCGGCGCCCGCGTCGAACTCACCACCGGCCAGGGCAAGGCGGTCTACGAGGTCACCGGCGTCCGCCGGGCCGGCGACGACCTGCCCGAGCCGATCGCCCAGGGCCAGGGACGGCTCACCCTCATCACCGCCGACGGCGGCCCGTACACCCCCAAGGGCGTGCTGCGCGTCGACGCCGAACTGCTCACCGACGTCCAGCCCCACCCGCCCCGCGACCTCGCCGCCGGCTGGATCGGCGACTCCGAGCAGGCGCTCGGCACCGACGGCCGGGCCTGGCTGGCGGTCTTCCTGTGGTCGCAGGCCCTGCTGCTCGCCGCGCTGCTCACGGTGGCCGCGCACCGCTTCTGGGGCTACTGGCAGACCTGGATCTGCGCGGCTCCCGTACTCGCCGCGCTCGGCCTCGCCGTCTCCGGCGCGCTGACCGCGCTGCTGCCCAACCTGCTCTGAACACCGCGTACCCGTACGGGAGTTGATCCACCCATGACCACTGACAGCACCGCCACCGCCGTTCTGCCCCAGATCGCCGCCGGGCAGCCGCTCGCGAGCCCCGCCACCCTGCGCGCCGAGGACGTCTCCGCCTGGTTCGGCGACCACAAGGTCCTGGACCGGGTGTCGCTGACCATGCCGGCCCGCCAGGTCACCGCGCTGATCGGCCCCTCCGGCTGCGGCAAGTCGACGTTCCTGCGCATCCTCAACCGCATGCACGAGCTGATCGGCTCCGCGTCGCTGGCCGGCCGGGTCCTCCTCGACGAGCAGGACATCTACGACCGGGGCCGCCGCATCACCCACGCCCGCCGCGAGATCGGCATGGTCTTCCAGAAGCCCAACCCCTTCCCCGCCATGTCGATCTACGACAACGTCCTGGCCGGCCTCAAGCTCAACGCCATCAAGGCCACCCGCGACGGCAAGGACCACCTGGTCGAGGAGTGCCTGACCAAGGCGGGCCTGTGGAAAGAGGTCAAGGACCGCCTGCGGCAGCCCGGCGGCGCGCTCTCCGGCGGCCAGCAGCAGCGCCTGTGCATCGCCCGCTCGCTGGCGGTACGGCCCCGGGTGCTGCTGATGGACGAGCCCTGCTCGGCCCTGGACCCGACCTCCACCCGCCGCATCGAGGAGACCATCGCCGAGCTGCGCTCCGAGGTCACCATCGTCATCGTCACCCACAACATGCAGCAGGCCGCCCGCGTCTCCGACACCTGCGCCTTCTTCCTCGCGTCGCACGGCACACCCGGCGTCATCGTCGAACACGGCGACACCGAGGCGATGTTCGACTCCCCGCAGGACGAGCGCACCTCCGACTACGTGAACGGGCGTTTCGGGTGACGGGGTGGCCAGGGGCGCGCGCCGTACTGGCGGCGGCGGCCGTACTCCTCGTGGCCGGGTGCGGCGCGTCCGGCGGCACCGGAGCCCCGCCCGCCGCGGCGGCCCGGGGCGCCGGCTCGCCGCCGCCCTCCTCGCAGCCGGTGCCGTACGGCGGCCAGGGCGACGGCCCGGCGTCCGCACCCGCGCCGGACGCCACCACCGCCGTACCGCCCCTGCCGTCGAACCCCGCCCGCGACCGGGCCCGGACCCCGTCCGCCGCCCCCTCCTCGCCCGGCGCCGCGGCGAGCCCCGCCCGCCGCGGCCCCGACCTCTCCCGGAAACCGAGTCCGTCCCGTGGGCGGACCCCGGCCGCCGCGCCGTCCCCCAGCGCCGGGCGGGCCGTCCTGCGCATCGGGGACTGGACGTCGTACGTCCGGCGCGGCGGCCAGGCCGAGGTGGACGCCTGCGAGGACGCCGTGCAGTGGACCGGCCCCGAGATCGGGCGGGAGGACGGCTACGAGATGCGGACCCTGGTCGTCGTCGGCCACGACTACTGCAACGGCTTCGACCGCTTCGCCCAGCTGCCCGTCGGCACCCGCGTCACGCTGACGACCGTCGACGGCACCTGGACCTACCAGGTGTACGCCACCTACCTCACACCCGGGCGGGGCGTCCCCGCCGCCGGCCTGTACTGGGGCGACCTCACCCTCCAGTCCTGCGTCGGCCCGGACACGGGGTTCAGCTACCTGGTCCGGCTCTGACCACCTTCACCGACCCCTGACCGCCAGGAGCACTCGCCATGCCTGCCCGATCGCTGACCATCCCGCTGAGAGGCGTGCGCGGCCTGCGCGGCGCGGCCCTCGCCACCGTCGTCACCGCCCTGCTCACCGCCGGCTCCCAGGCACCGGGGGCCGGTGACACCGCCCCGGTGGCGCAGGGCGACGACGTGACCGTCCCCGGCGGCTTCGTCCCGCCGGACGCGCCGCTGCCGGACGTGCCCTCCCAGGGCGACGACTCGTACCACGTCGAACTGCCGCCGCTGAAGGCCGTGCGGGCCGCCGAGAAGGTCTTCGGCAAGGCGGCCGTCGACGCCACCGAGGAGCGCGCCGCCTCTGAGGCCGGCCTGCCCGCCAGTGTCTTCACCGCCTACCGCGAGGCCGAGGCGTCCGTCGCCCGCACCGACCCGGGCTGCGGCCTGCCCTGGGAACTCCTCGCCGGCATCGGCAAGGTCGAGTCCGGCCACGCCCGCGGCGGCGCCGTCGACGCCGGCGGCGACACCCTCACCCGGATCACCGGCCCCGCCCTCGACGGCAACGGCTTCGCCCTGATCCACGACAGCGAGGGCGGCGCCTGGGACGGGGACGCCGTCTACGACCGTGCCGTGGGGCCGATGCAGTTCCTGCCGACCACCTGGAAGACGTGGGGCGCCGACGGCAACGGCGACGGCGA
>NZ_JAGGOO010000070.1 GCF_018614415.1 Streptomyces sp. ISL-12 | reverse complement strand
CGAGACCTGGATGCTCATCGGCGGCGTTCCGATCCGTCACGGTCGGTGCCCACCGCGGGTGTGCTTCCCGTCGGCCGCCCGACCGGGCAACGCCCCGAGCGGGCAAGCGCGACGAGCGCCACCGCGGGGACGGAGGCCGAAGGGCCGGAACAGTCGGAAGACGCGTGTGCTGGGAACATGGCGGAGTGATCGTCCGCCACATCGGCGACGCGCAGGCCAATAAAGATCAACGGATCGATGACGCGAACCGACTGTTCACCGACCCGTCACCCGCACCTGGCGACCGTGGCGACCGTGGCCCGGTGATGGGGGGCCCTCACGCCTGCTGGTCACTCTCGGTCTCTGTGCACACTCCGTGCGGTCGACGGCGAGCCACAGGGCGCCAGTGGCTCGCTCCACCGCTGCCGCAGGTGCGAAGCAGCCGTGGAATACTCGACAGGGCGCCTGCGCGGGCGGGAGACGGAATGCTCCCGGGGCTGATGCGGGCCCGACGAGGGCGGAGGCGCCCGGCCGGTACCTCGGAGGGCGGCCATGGTTCGCAGGACGGAAGGGCTAGGTCGGCTGCGCAGATGCTGAGACACGTCACCGCCACCCGCTACGTCGAACCCCTGCACTCCGGCGGCTCCGTCCCCGCCGTCGTCGAGGCCGACGACTGCGGAACGTACGTCGTCAAGTTCACCGGCTCCGCCCAGGGCCGCAAGGCGCTGGTCGCCGAGGTGATCGTCGGGGAGCTGGCGCGGGCGCTGGGGCTGCGCTTCCCCGAGCTGGTGCTGGTCGACTTCGATCCGGCGGTCGCGGAGAGCGAGCCGCACCAGGAGGTGCGCGAACTGCACCAGGTCAGCGCCGGCGTCAACCTCGGCATGGACCATCTGCCGGGTGCCGCGGACTTCACCCCCGAGGCCGCCCGGACCTTCCCGGTCGATCCGCTGGAGGCCGGGCGGATCGTCTGGTTCGACGCCCTCACCGCCAACGTCGACCGTACGGTGCACAGCTCCAACCTGATGATCTGGCCCACCCTGGGCACCGTACCGCCGAGGCTGTGGCTGATCGACCACGGCGCCGCCCTCGTCTTCCACCACCGCTGGGAGAGCGCCGATCCCGGCAAGGCGTACGACTTCCGCCACCACGCGCTGGGCCGCTACGCCCCCGACGTACGGGCCGCCGACGCGGAACTCGCGCCCCGGGTGACCGAGCGGCTGCTGCGCGAGATCACCGCCGAGGTCCCGGACGCCTGGCTGGCCGCCGAGGAGGGCTTCGCCGGCCCCGACGACGCGCGCCGGGCCTACGTGGACCACCTCCACGCGCGCGTACGGGCGTCCGCCGCCTGGCTCCCCACCGACTTCCCCACCCGGGAGGAACTCGCCGCCGAGGACGCCCGACGCGCGGCCCGTACCCGGCAGGGCCGGCCGGACTGGCTCAAGCGGGTCCCCGACCTGCACGGCAAACCGGCGGCGGCACAGGACTGGTCGGTACACCTCAAAGGAAGCGGCGGATGACGGACGACGTACGGCGCGTGGAGATCGAGTACTGCACCCAGTGCCGCTGGCTGCCCCGGGCGGCCTGGCTGGCGCAGGAACTGCTGACCACCTTCGAGGCCGAGCTGACCGAACTGGCGCTCAAGCCGGGCACGGGCGGGGTGTTCGTCGTCCGGGTCGGTGACGAGGTGGTCTGGGACCGCCGCGAGCAGGGCTTCCCCGAACCGACGGCCGTCAAGCGGGCCGTACGCGACCGAGTGGCCCCGGGGAAGACCCTGGGCCACTCGGAGCGGACGGCGTGAGCCTCAGCCCTTGAGCTGCTCGTACGCCGGCAGGGTCAGGAAGTCGGCGTAGTCGTCGTCGAGGGAGACGGTCAGCAGCAGGTCGTGGGCCTGCTGCCAGTTGCCGGAGGCGAACGCCTCCTCGCCGATCTCGGCGCGGATGGCGGCCAGTTCCTCGGCGGCGACCTTGCGGGCCAGCTCCGCCGTGACCCGTTCGCCGTTGTCCAGGACGACACCGGCGTTGATCCACTGCCAGATCTGGGAGCGGGAGATCTCGGCGGTGGCCGCGTCCTCCATCAGGTTGAAGATGGCGACCGCGCCGAGGCCGCGCAGCCACGCCTCGATGTACCGGATGCCGACCTGGACGGCGTTGACCAGGCCCGCGTACGTGGGCCTGGCGTCCAGGGAGTCGATGGCGATCAGGTCGGCGGCCTTGACGTCGACGTCCTCGCGCAGCCGGTCCTTCTGGTTCGGCTTGTCGCCGAGGACCTTGTCGAAGGACTCCATGGCGATCGGCACCAGGTCGGGGTGGGCGACCCAGGAACCGTCGAAACCGTCGCCGGCCTCGCGGTCCTTGTCGGCGCGGACCTTCTCGAAGGCGACCTTGTTGACCTCGGCGTCCCGGCGGGACGGGATGAACGCCGCCATGCCGCCGATCGCGTGCGCGCCGCGCTTGTGGCAGGTGCGGACGAGGAGTTCGGTGTACGCCCGCATGAACGGGGCGGTCATCGTCACCGCGTTGCGGTCCGGCAGGACGAACTTCTCGCCGCCGTCGCGGAAGTTCTTCACGATCGAGAAGAGGTAGTCCCAGCGGCCGGCGTTCAGCCCCGAGGCGTGGTCGCGCAGTTCGTAGAGGATCTCCTCCATCTCGTACGCGGCCGTGATCGTCTCGATCAGGACGGTGGCGCGGACGGTGCCCTGCGGGATGCCGCAGTACTCCTGCGCGAAGACGAAGACCTCGTTCCAGAGGCGGGCCTCCAGATGGGACTCCGTCTTGGGGAGGTAGAAGTACGGGCCCTTGCCGAGGTCGATCAGCCGTTGGGCGTTGTGGAAGAAGTACAGGCCGAAGTCGACCAGGGCGCCGGGGACCGGGGTGCCGTCGAGCCGCAGGTGGCGCTCGTCCAGGTGCCAGCCGCGGGGGCGCATGACGACCGTGGCGAGTTCCTCGTCGGCCTTCAGGGCGTAGGACTTGCCCGACCCGGGGTCCGTGAAGTCGATGTTCCGGGTGTAGGCGTCGATCAGGTTGAGCTGGCCGAGGACGACGTTTCCCCAGGTCGGGGCCGAGGCGTCCTCGAAGTCGGCGAGCCAGACCCGGGCGCCGGAGTTGAGCGCGTTGATGGTCATCTTGCGGTCGGTGGGACCGGTGATCTCGACCCGGCGGTCGTTCAGCGCGGCCGGGGCCGGGGCCACCCGCCAGGAGTCGTCCGCGCGGATCGCGGCGGTCTCGGGGAGGAAGTCGAGCGTGGAGGTGCGGGCGATCTCGGCGCGGCGCTCCGCGCGGCGGGCGAGGAGCTGGTCGCGGCGGGGCGTGAACCGCCGGTGCAGCTCGGCCACGAAGGCGAGCGCCGCGTCGGTGAGGACCTCCTCCTGCCGGGGCAGGGGCTCGGCGTCGACGATGGCCAGCGGGGACGGCGCTGGTGCGGACATGAGCTGTCACTTCCTTCAGCGGGCGGCAAGCTTCTGATCAGTGGATAGTAGTTTCCTCATAGTGGAAGTTCAATGTTTTGTTGATGTCGAGACACCGATGCGACGCGTTCACCGGACGCGTTCACTCCAGGTGGACGAGGTCCGCCTCGGTGTCGATGTCGTAGGGCCGCGCCACGTCCGCGCACTCGACGAGCGTGAGCTCCCGCGCGTGCGCCTTCAGATAGGCGCGTGCCCCCCGGTCCCCGGTGGCAGTCGAGGTGATGCCCGCCCAGTGCGCCGCGCCGAGGAGCACGGGATGCCCGCGTACGCCGTCGTAGGCGGCCGAGACCAGTGACGTCTCGTCCCGGAAGGCGGCGCGGACCCGGGCGATCGCCTCGGCGCCGATGCCGGGCTGGTCCACCAGGCAGACGAGCGCGGCCCGCGCGCCCGTACCGGCCAGGGAGTCCAGCCCGGCGCGCAGGGAACCACCCATGCCCTGCTCCCAGTCCGGGTTGTCCACCAGGACGCACCCGTCCAGAGCCGCCCGCGCGCGTACGGTCTCCGCGCGCGCCCCCAGAACCACGTGCACGCGGGCGCAGCCGCCCGCGCGCAGGGCGAGTACCGCATGCTCGGCCAGTGACCGGCCGCGGTGTTCCAGCAGTGCCTTGGGGCGTCCGCCCAGCCGTCGCCCGCCGCCCGCCGCCAGCAGCAGGCCGGTGACCTGCTCTTCGTACGTCTCCATGCCTCCTGCATACCGGAGTTCGGCAAACGGCGCCCCGGCGAGCGAGGGGTTTCGGGACACTGAATTTCGGCCCGCGCTGTGGCGTGTGCGTACCGGGTGGCGTTTACTGACCCGCATCCCCTCGGCGCCCGACCAGCGCCGTCGGGGGCCAGGGGAGAACGGGATCGCGTGACGGCGCACAACGGGGTGCGAGGGGGAGGGGCTGTGTTGCGTAGCGTGGGGCAGAAGCGAGTGGCCGACGGCGACGAGGACGTGCGGGTCCAGGAACTGCGGACCGCGGTGGCCCGGCTGCGCCGGCGGCTCGCCGCGTTGCCCGCGGAGTTCCCCGACCGGGGCGTCGCCGAGGAGGAGTTGGCCGACCTCGCCGCGATGGCGGCCGCCGGGGTGCCGGAGGTGCCGCGGCTGCGCCGCTCCCTGCTGCTGCTCGCCGGCGCGATCGGCTCGGTCAGCGCTCTGTCGGCCGGCCTGACGGAGGTCCGCCACGCCGTGGAACTCTTCGGGGAGCCGTCGCGGCCGTAGCCGGGTGGCCGCGACCGCCGGATGGCCGCGCGGCCGTAGCCGGATGGCCGCGGTCGGGCCGGCGCGGCGTCAGGCCGCCGAGCCGCCGCCCGAGGCCAGCAGCGTCTGGGAGAGTTCCGCCGCCACCTGCCGCAGTACCGGCACGATCGTGGCGGTCGCCGCCTCGGTGACGCGGCCGGCCGGGCCGGAGATCGAGATGGCCGCGGCGGTGGGGGAGTCGGGCACGGAGACGGCCAGGCAGCGCACGCCGATCTCCTGCTCGTTGTCGTCGATCGCGTACCCCTGGCGCCGCACCTCCTCCAGCGCCGCGAGGAAACCGTCCGGCGTGGTGATCGTCTTCTCCGTGGCGGCGGGCATCCCGGTGCGGGCCAGCAGTGCCCGCACCTCCTCCGGCGGGAAACCGGCGAGCAGCGCCTTGCCCACGCCGGTGGAGTGCGGCAGCACCCGCCGGCCCACCTCGGTGAACATCCGCATCGAGTGCTTGGACGGCACCTGCGCCACGTAGACGATCTCGTCCCCGTCCAGCAGCGCCATGTTCGCCGTCTCGCCGGTCTCCTCGACCAGGCGGGCCAGGTGCGGACGCGCCCACGTGCCCAGCAGCCGGGACGCCGACTCGCCCAGGCGGATCAGGCGCGGGCCGAGCGCGTAGCGGCGGTTGGGCTGCTGACGGACGTAGCCGCAGGCCACCAGGGTGCGCATCAGCCGGTGGATGGTGGGCAGCGGCAGCCCGCTGCTCACGGACAGCTCGCTCAGGCCGACCTCGCCGCCCGCGTCCGCCATCCGTTCGAGCAGGCCGAAGGCGCGCTCCAGGGACTGGACGCCGCCGCTCGCGGTGGTTTTGGCGGAGTCGGTGGTGCTGGCGCTGGACGACGG
Organism: Streptomyces sp. ISL-12; assembly: GCF_018614415.1. Classification (GTDB taxonomy): domain Bacteria; phylum Actinomycetota; class Actinomycetes; order Streptomycetales; family Streptomycetaceae; genus Streptomyces. Next base: position 69,507 of record NZ_JAGGOO010000070.1, on the reverse strand, counting down.
CACGGCACGTTCCTTTCGGGGCGGACGGGAGGGCAGAAGCCTACCCGGCGGCCGGTTGACTCCCTGCTCGTACGTAGCTACATTCTGCTTTCCGAAAGTGTATTTCCACTTTGTGGAAACATCCAGAGGTGTCCGTCGTGCGGGCGTCCGGCCGGGAGTGCCTTTCGGCGGTCAGGGGTGCCTCTTGACGCCGGGGAGGCGGAGGGGGAAGCTCCTTCAACAGTTCGTTGAAGTGCGCTCCATGGCGAGAGAGAGGGGTTCGGGTGTCCGAAGCCGAACTGGTGCTGCGTTCCACGCGGGTCGTCACCCCGGAGGGGACACGCGCCGCGTCGATCCTGGTGGCCGACGGCACGATCACCGCCGTCCTGCCGTACGACGCCCCCGTCCCGTCCGGCGCCCGGCTGGAGGACGTCGGCGACCACGTCGTCCTGCCCGGCCTGGTCGACACCCACGTGCACGTCAACGACCCCGGCCGCACCGAGTGGGAGGGCTTCTGGACCGCCACCCGCGCCGCAGCGGCCGGCGGCATCACCACCCTCGTCGACATGCCGCTCAACTCCCTGCCGCCGACCACCACCGTCGACCACCTGCGCGTCAAGCGGCAGGTCGCCGCCGACAAGGCCCACGTCGACGTCGGCTTCTGGGGCGGCGCCCTGCCCGACAACGTCGAGGACCTGCGCCCGCTGCACGAGGCCGGGGTCTTCGGCTTCAAGGCGTTCCTGTCCCCGTCGGGCGTGGACGAGTTCCCCCACCTCGACCAGGAGCGACTAGCCCGGTCCCTGGCCGAGATCGCCTCCTTCGACGGCCTGCTGATCGTGCACGCCGAGGACCCGGACCACCTGGCCGCCGCCCCGCAGCAGGGCGGCCCGCACTACCGCCACTTCCTCGCCAGCCGCCCGCGCGACGCCGAGAACAGCGCCATCGCGGCCCTGATCGCCCAGGCGAAACGGTTCGACGCCCGCGTACACGTCCTGCACCTGTCCTCCAGCGACGCGCTGCCGCTGATCGCCGAGGCCCGCGCCGAGGGCGTCCGGCTCACCGTCGAGACCTGCCCCCACTACCTGACCCTCACCGCCGAGGAAGTCCCGGACGGCGCCAGCGAGTTCAAGTGCTGCCCGCCCATCCGCGAGGCCGCCAACCAGGACCTGCTCTGGCAGGCGCTGGCCGACGGCACCGTCGACTGCGTCGTCACCGACCACTCGCCGTCCACCGCCGACCTGAAGACCGACGACTTCGCCACCGCCTGGGGCGGCATCTCCGGCCTCCAGCTCAGTCTGCCGGCGATGTGGACCGCCGCCCGCGCCCGCGGCCATGCGCTGGAGGACGTCGTCCGCTGGATGTCCGCGGGGACGGCCGCCCTGGCCGGCCTCGACCGCAAGGGCGCCGTCGAGGCGGGCCGCGACGCCGACTTCGCCGTCCTCGCCCCCGACGAGACGTTCACCGTCGACCCGGCCGCCCTCCAGCACCGCAACCGCGTCACCGCGTACGCCGGCCGGACCCTGTACGGCGTCGTCAAGTCCACCTGGCTGCGCGGACAGCGCGTGGTGGCCGACGGCGCGTTCACCGCACCGAAGGGACGGCTCCTCACCCGCACCTCTTGACCGCCACGACCACCACGTCCGTACACCGCCCGACGACCGAAAGGCAGAACTGATCACTGTGACGGCGACCTCGATGTTCACCGGCGACGCGAACCCCTACTCGGGCGGTGACCCGTACGCGGACTACCGCAGCGCGGATCTCCCCTTCACCCACCACGCCGACCTCGCCGACCGGCGGCTCGGCGCCGGTGTCGTCGCCGCCAACGACGAGTTCTTCGCCCAGCGGGAGAACCTGCTGGTGCCCGGGCGGGCCGAGTTCGACCCCGAGCACTTCGGGCACAAGGGCAAGGTCATGGACGGCTGGGAGACCCGCCGGCGCCGCGGCGTCTCGGCCGGCCACCCCTGGCCCGACGACGACGACCACGACTGGGCGCTGGTCCGCCTCGGCGCCCCGGGCGTGATCCGCGGCATCGTCGTCGACACCGCGCACTTCCGCGGCAACCACCCGCAGGCGGTGTCCGTCGAGGGCACCTCGCTGCCCGGCTCCCCGTCCCCCGAGGACCTCCTCGCCGACGACGTCAAGTGGACGACCCTCGTCCCGCGCACCCCCGTCGGCGGCCACGCGGCCAACGGCTTCGCGGTCGACGTCGAGCAGCGCTTCACGCACCTGAGGGTGAAGCAGCACCCCGACGGCGGCATCGCCCGCCTGCGCGTCCACGGCGAGGTCGTCCCGGACCCGGCGTGGCTCGCCGCCCTCGGCACCTTCGACGTGGTCGCCCTGGAGAACGGCGGCCGGGTCGAGGACGCCTCCGACCTCTTCTACTCGCCGGCCGCCAACACCATCCAGCCGGGCCGCTCCCGCAAGATGGACGACGGCTGGGAGACCCGGCGCCGCCGCGACCGGGGCAACGACTGGATCACCTACCGCCTGGCCGACCGCTCCCGCGTCCGCGCGGTCGAGATCGACACGGCCTACCTGAAGGGCAACGCGGCCGGCTGGGCCTCGCTCTCCGTCAAGGACGGCGAGGGCGGCGAGTGGCGCGAGATCCTGCCCCGCACCCGTCTCCAGCCCGACACCGACCACCGCTTCGTCCTCCCCGAGGAGGCCGTCGGCACGCACGCGCGCGTGGACATCTTCCCCGACGGCGGTATCTCCCGCCTGCGCCTGTTCGGCGCCCTCACGGAGGACGGCGCGGCCCGGCTGGCCGCCCGCCACCAGGAACTGGGCGGCTGACCGGGCCGGACGACAGCGCGGTCAGGCGGACCGGAACGCATCTGTCCGCCTGACCGCGCCCGCCCCGCGGGAAACGCCGCCGGGAAGCGATGAGTCGCGCGGACGGGCGGAGTCTGCCCTGATGACAGTGGAACCGCCGCGCGCGAAAGGCAGGCACCCGTCATGGGCAAGCTCGTCCTCACCACCTTCGTCACCCTCGACGGCGTCTACCAGGGCCCCGGCGGCCCCCAGGAGGACACCAGCGGCGGCTTCGGCCAGGGCGGCTGGGCCGTCCCGTTCGACGACGAGGACTCCGGCCGGTTCATCCACGAGGTCTACGGCCGCGTCGGCGCCTTCCTCCTCGGACGCCGTACGTACGACATCTTCGCCGCGTACTGGCCGAGGGTCACCGACCCCGCCGACCCGATCGCCTCGAAGCTGAACGGACTGCCGAAGTACGTCGCCTCCACCACCCTCACCGACCCCGGGTGGGCCGGCACCACCGTGCTCGGCGCCGACCTCGCCGCGGAGGTCACCGCGGCCAAGGAACGCACGGACGGCGAGGTCCTGCTGCACGGCAGCGGTGTCCTCACCCGCTCCCTGTTCGCCCTCGGCCTCGTCGACACCCTCCACCTGCTGACCTACCCCGTCGTCCTGGGCGCCGGGCGGCGCCTGTTCGAGGAGGGCGGCGTGCCGACCGCCTTCCGGCACACCGGCGGGCGGATCACGGCGAAGGGCGTGACCATCCAGTCGTACGAGCCGGCGGGGCGCCCCGAGTACGGCACGTACGAGCTGCCGGTGGACAGGTGACGCGGAGGCCGGGCCGGGTGCCCGTGCGAGACCGCGCGGGTGCCTGATCGGACAACTCCGCGCCGTCTGGAAGCCTGTATGCCGTTTTCGTCGGCGGCTGGTACCTCTCGGCCAGTCTCTGGAGGGTGTCGGCTGTGAACCGTACGGAACCTCCGTCGCGGCCGACGGGCCCGAGTCGTTCCGGGAGCCGGGGGACGCATCCGACACGCTGGTGGGGACGGCCGAGAGTGAGCTGACCCCGGTTTCGTGGAGTCCCTGAAGCCAGGCTTATGATCCTGCTCCGAAGGAGAACCACGAGCAGTGCCAGCACCACGTAAGTATCCGTAAGCATCCGGATGAGCTCCGTGAGCGGGCCGTGCGCGAGGTCCGCGGCACCGGCCGCCCGATCGCGCACGTCGCGAAGGACCTGGGCATCCACAAGGAGGCCCTGCGCGGGTGGGTCCGCCAGGCCGAGGCGGACGTCGGCGAACGCGACGACCGGCTGACCAGCACCGAGCTTGCCGAGTTGAAGCACCTCCGCGAGGAAGTAGCGGAGTTGAGGCGGGCGAACGAGATCCTCAAAGCGGCGAGTGCGCTTTCTGCCCAGGAGCTCGACCGTCCCCGGACGAGGCCGACCAGGTGATCGACAGCCTGGAAGAAGACGGCTTCGGGGTCGGGCCCGTATGCCGGGTGCTCGGCTGGTCCGAGTCCGCCTACTACGCCCGCAAGAGACGGCCGAAGTCCGCGCGCCGGCTCCGTGACGAGCAGCTCATGACCCTGATCCAGCAGGTTCATGCCGAGTCGGGCGGTACCTGTGGGGTCCGGCGGATCACCCGCGCCCTGCGGCGCAAGGGCGTCGTCGTGGCCCGTTGCAGTTCCAAGCGCTCCAGTTGGCCGAGTGTCTGATCGGCCAGATCCCTGATGTCGCGCAGCTGCTGGATCCGACGGGCGGACATGTCAGCGGAGTGAGATGACGCGGGTACGCGGCGGCCGGAGGGCGGGTCAGTGCACATGAGATCGGTCTTCCGTCAGGGAGGAGGGTGCATCGTGTGGCGTTTCGGTGCCCGGGCGGGCTACGCCGGAGCGTGGGACGCTGCCACCAGGGCCCCGGGAGGCGGAGCACGCGCGGACCGCGTGGTCACGCACGGCACAAGCAGTCGGCAACTGCCGTGGAACCCACTGCGTGGGAGGAGGCCCTACAGGTACCAGAACGGCAGAGGAGAGGAAAAGGTTCAATCACCTCCGTGGCGTGATCGCGCAGGGGCTCACAACCGGGTGTCAGGCCTGCCTCTCCCTCACCCAGACCGGACCGACGCCCCGACCGGCCGCTGCGAAGCCGGGGCGTCGGGGGGAGACTGTCGCTCCTCGGACCATCGAGCCGGACACGCGTCGGAGTGGTACTGGGGTTGTCCGCCATGGCCGATCCCGGCGTGCACGGTCATGCCCAGCCACCGGACCGGCGCGGCGACCGGCTTCGCACGGTGGCGCGCACCGTGTGAAGCGCTGTCGGCAGCACCCTGGCCGCCACCCTGCTGACCAGCGGTGCCACCGCGACCGGCCCCACGGCCGACGGCTTCGACAACGCCTTCCTCCTCGCCGTCGTCGCCCTGGCCCCCTCCATCGCGACCGCCACCGCCCTGCCTCGCCGAGCGGCCGCCACGGACCACGCCTCCGGCCCCGCCTGACCGACCGGAAACGTACGAGGACCTCTGGCCGGGTGGCCCCCCACCATGTCCATCGCCGCGGTCCGGCGGTCAAGGTGCCACTGGCAGCGGCAGGCTGAACCCGTCGCGGCAGCACATACTCGGATTCACGAGCAGTCGGCATGCCTCCCGGCCCTGTCGGCCCCGAGACACCCGCTCGCCATGGGCCCCAGCCCACCGGCAGCGGCTCACGCACGCCGCGGCACGGCACGGACGCCGTCACCGACAGCCGTCACCGTGCAGGGCACAAGGGCCTGGACGCTGCCTCGGCGCGAGGAGACGACCCCGCGTCCGCACGGACGGCACGGCCGGTCTGCTCACTCACCGTTCGTGCGCGTGTCACGATCCGCACACCATGAGAGGAAACACGTCGTGAACCATGACTTCGACGGAATGAGCGCACTCGTCACCGCGGCCAGTCGCGGTATCGGACGGGCCATCGCCGCCGAGTTCCTGCGCAAGGGTGCCGCTGTCACCATCACCGCCCGCGACAAGACAGCGTTGCGCGCCGCGGCCGCATCACTGTCCGCGGAGACCGGCGCCGCCCGTGATCGCATCCTGGCCGTCCCCGGCGACGCCGGCGACAGCGACGCCCGTCGCGAGGCTGTCGAGCGCACCGTCGAAGAGTTCGGCAGCCTCGACGTGCTGGTCAACAACGCAGGCGTCAACTCCCTGTTCGGCCCCCTGGTCGACGCCGACCTGGACCAGGTCCGTGAGACCTTCGACGTCAATGTGACGGCCGCACTCGGCTACACCCAGCTGGCCTGGCACGCCTGGATGTCCGAGCATGGCGGCGCCGTCGTCAACATCAGCTCCACCGCCGCCCTGCGCGCGACAGGCGACATCGGTGTCTACGGCGCCAGCAAGCTCGCCCTGTGCCGGCTCACTGAGGAACTCGCCTACCAGCTCGGCCCCAAGGTCCGGGTCAACGCGGTCGCACCCGCGGTGGTCAAGACCGTGTTCGCCGAGCCTCTGTACGCCGGCCGTGAGGCCGAGGTCATCGAACGCTACCCGTTGCGCCGGCTGGGCATACCCTCCGACGTCGCCCAGCTCGTTGCCTTCCTCGCCTCCGACGACGCCGGATGGATCACCGGCGAGACCGTGCGCATCGACGGCGGACAGCTCGTCCACAGCGTCATCGCCTGACGCGCCCACACCCCACACGCCACACCCCACACCTCCGACGTGAAATGAGCGACACCGTGCACCACCGCAGCCCTCGGAGGGTCCTCGACGACCACTTGGCCGCACTCAACAGCGGCGACGCCGACCGCATCGCCGCCGACTACGCCGACGACGCCGTCGTTCTTCTCCCCGGCAAAGCCGTCACTGGCAAGGCCGCCATCCGTGACGCGTTCGCCGACAACGCGCGCACCCTGCCCGGTGCCGCCTACGCCCCCTTGTCGGTCACCGAGGCCACCGGGTTGCTTCTGCTCGAATGGGGCATGAAAGCGGATTCCCTGACAGTGACCGACGGCATCGACACATTCCTGGTCTCCGACGGTCTGATCCGCCGACAGACCTCCCGCTTCACTGTCATGGGGCAGTGAAAGAACCGGTCACAGCCCGGCAGTGCCGGAACGGACACCGTGGGTACCGTTGGCAGCGGCAGGCGGGCGGGAATCCGGGCGCGCTAGCTTCTTGCGCATGTACATCGAGCTCGGACAGTTCCTCAAGGCACGCCGTTCACAGATCCGGCCCGAGGCGGCAGGAGTGGCCAGTGACGGGAAGCGGCGGAGAGTGTCAGGTCTGCGCCGGGAGGAGGTCGCCCGGCTGGCCGGGGTGAGTGAGTCCTACTACCGGGACCTGGAACAGGGTGTCGCCGTCAACGCCTCACCTCAGGTCCTCGACTCCCTCGCCCGGGTGTTCGCTCTCACGCCGCAGGAGCACGAGCACATGCGTCTCCTCGCCCAGCCCACGCCACGCCCCTCGACCGGGTTCCAGGAACCGGCACCCGGTACCCACCAGCTCATCGGGACCATCGCGGGACCGGTCCTCGTGACCGGTGTGACGGGCGACATCCTGGCGTGGAACGCGTCGGCGCACATGCTCTTCGCGAGCCATCTCGACATCAACGCCCCGGACCGGCCGCAGACCCGGCCCAATCTGGCCCGCCTCATCGTCCTCGACCCCGTGAGCCGCGGTCTGTTCGTGGACTGGCCCGCCAAGGTCCGAGATGTCGCGGCCCACCTGCGGCTCTCCGCCGGCGCCTGGCCCTCGTACCCGGGACTCTCCGCGCTGATCGGCGAACTCGGCATCAGAAGCGACGAGTTCGCCAGAGTCTGGGCGCAGCACGCGGTGAGTACCTGCGGCCTCGATCCCTTCACCGTCGACCATCCCGTGGCGGGTGTGCTGACACTGGAGCAGCACACGATGGTCTCCCCCACGGTCCCGGAGCAGACCTACATGGTGTTCACCGCACAGCAGGAGAGCGGAGCCGAGGTCTCATGGGACCCGCTCATGCGGGCCTGCGCATCCCCGTCCGGCGGAGAACACGAGGCCCGGTGATGGCCCTGGCTTCAGGACATCATCGGGCGAAGGAGCGGTGGCTCGGCGCAGGACGGGGGGCCACCGTCCGACGGGGCTCGTGTCAGACGAGCTTGGCCGACAGAGTGATGGCCGTGCCTCCGAGTGCCTGGCTCACCGGGCAGTTGGCCTTGGCCTCCTCGGCGGCGGCGACGAACGTGGCGGTGTCGATCCCCTCGACCGTCCCCTCCACGGTGAGGTGAATGCCGGTGATGCCCTCACCGGGCTGGAAGGTGACATCGGCGGCCGTGGTGAGCCGGGTGGGCGGGGTACCGGCGGCGTCCAGGGCGTGTGACAGGGCCATCGAGAAGCAGCTGGAATGAGCCGCGGCGATCAACTCCTCAGGGCTGGTGCTGCCGTTGGCCTCCTCGGCGCGCGACGGCCACGACACGGGGTGGCTGCCGAGGTGGGACGAGTCGAAGGTGGCGACGCCCTTGCCGAGCAGGTCGCCTTCCCAGTCGGTGTGGGCGGAACGCATGGTGGTCATGATCAGTCCTTTCGGTCCTGGCATCGCTGACGGGGAAACTCCCTCGCCGGACGGCGCCATCCGATCACGAGGCGCCCCGGTCGGGCGTGTGACCGAAAAGCAGGGAAATGAGTGGTTCGTGGTGGCCGTGGCGTGTGACAGCGTCGACGGCCCGTCGCGAGACCACGTGGGTCCATGGTCGTGCGCGGAGCGTCCCCCGCGCACACCTGCCTGTCGCTGGTTCCAGAAAGCAAATCGAGCGGACCGCCCGTCCGGTCGAGATTCCGCCGTGATCTGACCGGATCCGACCTCTCTGTCGTCGGGTGCGTTGCTGTCGCGATCGGCTGGGTCCGCGAGGGACGTGGTGTCCCCGTCGCGGACGACGTGCCCTGACACGGCGCCTTGGGCGGATGCCGCATACACCCGTGCCCCTGCCGCCCGGGCTTCGGGAAGACGGCGCATATGTAGATGTCGTGACCTGCTCCGGTGGTGACACCGCATGGCGCGGCCACGGAAATGGTGACAACGGAGTCATGGTCGCGCACATCGCCGTCCGCGGCGCCATCGCTCCTGCCTGGTGATCACAGAGTCCGAACAGCGAGACCCGGCCCAGTCCGCGGTCTCCTCCCCGTCCGAAGGGACCACAGCACGATGCTTTCCCCCGAGCGCACCAAGTCGCTACTCGTGGCCGCCACGGTCATCACGGGCCTGCCACTGCTGGCAGGCTGCCAGCACCGGGGAGCCGCGGACGCGACGGTGAAGTATCTGGCGCCGGGTCCGTACATGGTGGTTGTGGCCGGCGCGAGTCAGAGGTCCTCGGTGGCCGACGACCCGCGGATGTGGGGCTAGGTGTGCCGTGCGTGCGCACCCGGGTGGCAACGGGCGCGTGGTGCCCTCCTGGAGGGCCCGAGAGGGCGGCGGCAGGGCCTTCGGCGGGGCAGCGTGGTCGTCGGCCACCACAGGTGCCCAGGGTGCTGCTGCCCTGTCGCCCCGCGGGCCGGTCGCACAAGGGCGGGGCGACGACGGACCGACGGACTCAGCGCAGACCGGTCTCCGTCCTCAGTGCCGCCTGGATCAGGCGATCCACCAGTTCCGGGTACGGCACCCCGCTCTCCTGCCACATACGCGGGTACATGGAAACCGGAGTGAACCCGGGCATCGTGTTGACCTCGTTGATGACGAACTCCCCCTTCTCGGTGAGGAAGAAGTCCGCGCGGACCAGGCCCTCGCAGGAGATCGCCTCGTACGCGGCGACGGCGAGCTGCTGGATCCCGGCCACTTCCTGCGAGGTCAAAGGCGCGGGCACGATGTTCTTGTCCGAGTCGAGGTACTTGGCCTCGAAGTCGTAGAAGGGCCGCGACGGCACAGGCGACACCTCGGTCGGAACACTGGCACGCGGGCCGTCCTTCACCGGCCCTGGCCCCGGTCTGGCTCGGCCCCGTCCCCGGCCGTACGACGGTATCTTCGCCGGCGCGACCCCCGAGGGCGCCCGTGAACCGATTCCGGCCGCGCGCCGTTCTTCGCGCGTGCTCACCCTCAGCACATGAGTGCTCTGTGCCTGGCGAAGACGCGAGGCGGGCAGTGTCCGGTGTGAAGAATCCTTCGTTCCTCGGCCGGCCGGAGCCTCACAGCACCATGCACAGTAAAGATCATCGGGAGTGGCGTAATGGAGATACCCGCCATGTTCACCGTTGCCCTGGCTGGAGTGACGGTGGTCGTGACCATGGAGTCGCACGCTCGGCGGCTCGAACGCCGGATGGCTCGCCTGGAGGAGGAGCTCGGTGGCTCCCCGGAGCGCCGGCAGGCGCCGGACGACAGCGAGGCGTCGACGGAGCGGTAGAAGGCGTGAGGGAGTAGCGCCGAGGCGCCCGTGCGTGGGGGCGCCGGACTCGCGGGGGACCGCGGCTCACCAGGGCACGCCCTGAACCGGACACCGGTTCGTCCGGCACCGTGGGGAGGGAAACGGCCCGCTGTCACCCGGGCTCTGCCGCACTGTCCGGCCGCCCCTACGGCCTGACGGCGGCCCGCGCTCGCGGGATCGTCCGCATCACGGAACCGCCGGGGCGTCCGGGCCCTCGCCGCCGCGCCGTGGTTCGAGTGACGCCGGGGTGGCGCAGTGGTCCCGGTGCTCGGTGAGGTCGTCACGGACGCGGGTGAGCAGGTCCCGCAACTGGTTCCGCTGGGCAGGGGTCAGTGCGGCGAGGAGTGTGTCCTCGACCTCGTACTGGGCCTCGGATGCCTGGTGCAGGCGCTCACGTCCGGTGTCGGTGAGGGCGACGACGTGACGGCGGCGGTCGGCCGGGTCGCGGTGGCGTACCACGAGGTGGGCGGCTTCGAGCGGGTTGAGGAGCGTGACCAGGATGCTGGGCGCGACGCCGGTGAGGCGGCCGAGCTCGCTCTGGCCCAGGGTGCCCCGGTCGTGGAGCAGGCCGAGGACCTCGAACTGGCGCGGGCTGAGGTCGTGAGTGGTGTGCGCCTCTCGCAACCGGCGCATCGCCTCCGCGCCGAGCAGGGCGAGCATCAGCCCCGGGCGGGAGCGGTGGGCGTCGATCACTGAGTCATTGGTCATGTAGGTAATCTAGCATCGGATATGGTTTAGAGTGCTAAACGATCCACCCGATCGAACTATCCAGGAGAAGCTATGAGTACCGCTGTAGTCGTGGGAGCCGGCCCGGGACTGGGCAAGGCGATCGCGCGGAGCTTCGGAGCCGAGGGTTTCGACGTCGCCCTGATCGGCCGCACGCCCGGGACGCTGGAGAAGCTGGAGCGCGACCTGGCCGGGGAGGGTCTGCGGGCGGAGGGGTTCGTCGCCGACGTCACCGACCGCGAGGCGCTGGTGAAGGCGTTCGACGCGGTCAAGGAACGCTTCGGGCCCATCGAGGTGCTGGAGTACTCCCCGGCTCCCGGTGACCCGTCCACCGTCGACGCCGTCGGTGCCACCGACCTGAGCGTGGCGGCACTGCTGCCGCAACTGGACATGTACCTGTTCGGCGGGGTGACCGCCGTGCAGCAGGTGCTGCCCGACATGATCGCCCGGGGCAGCGGCACGATCCTCGTCAGTACCGGTGCCTCCTCGGGGCCGGTGGTGCACCCCCCGTTCGCGAACATCGCCGCGGCGTCCGGTGCGCTGCGCAACTGGGTCCTGAATCTGCACGCGGCCCTGCGGGGCACCGGCGTGTACGCCGCGCACGTGGCGATAGCGACCTGGATCGGACAGGAAGGCCCGGCCAGCATGCCCGACGTCATGGCCGGGACCTACCTGGACCTGTACCGCTCACGGCAGGAGGCCGAGGTCCTCTACACCGCCGACGGTGTCCGGTGAGCGGGCGGCTCGACGGACGCAACGTCCTGGTCAGCGGCGCCGCCCGCGGCATCGGCGCGGCCGTCGCCCGGCTGTTCGCGGCCGAAGGAGCCCGGGTCGCGGTCACCGACATCCGGGACCGTGAGGGCCAGGCGGTGGTGGCCGGCATCACCGAGGCCGGCGGCCACGCCTTCTACCACCGCCTCGACGTTTCCACGCGCCAGGCGTGGGACGGCGCGCGCCAGGAGACGGAGAACCGCTACGGACCGGTCGACGTGCTGGTCAGCAACGCCTTCACCATGACCCGGCCCGCCCTGGCGGACCTCACCGAACGCGAATGGTCCGACTCGCTCCAGGTCAACCTGACCGGCGCGTTCCACGGCATCCGCAGCGTGCTGCCCGGCATGCGGCAGCGCGGCACGGGCTCGATCGTCGCGATCTCGGCGACCAACGGCAACGAGATCACTCTGCCCGCCAACGCCGCCTACCAGCCGGCCAAGGCGGCCCTGAGCTCCCTCATCCGCCATGTCGCCGTCACCTACGGCCATGACGGGGTGCGCGCCAACGCCGTCCATCCCGGCGGTGTCCGCACCTCCATGCTGGCCGAGGAGGGCGTCCTTCCGATGGCCGAAGCCATGGCCACCTCGTTCCCCGTTCCCCGGCTCGGCGAGCCGGACGACATCGCCCGCGCGGCCCTCTTCCTCGCCGGCGACGAGGCCGCCTACATCACCGGAACCTCCCTGGTCGTCGACGGCGGAGCCTCCGTCGGCACGACCCCTCCCGCACAGGAGCACTCCTCATGAAATACCGGCTCTTCGGCCGTAACAACGGTCTGCGCGTCTCCGAGATCTCACTGGGCAGCGGCCTGTTGGGTACCCACGAAGGCATAGACGGCCGCAGCCGTCCCGGGGAGGGCGTCGCCGGCGCCCGCGCCGTGTTCGAGGCGTACGCCGAGGCGGGCGGCAACTTCATCGACACCGCCGAGGGCTACCAGGGCGGCGAGTCGGAACGGCTCGTGGGTGAACTGGTGGGCAAGGACCGCGAGGACTTCGTCATCGCCTCCAAGTACGCCGTCGGCTCCACCCGCACCGAGGGCCACGCCCGTGTCGGCAACAGCCGCAAGGCCATGATGGCGGCGATCGACGGCACTTTGCGCCGCCTGAACACCGACTACGTCGACCTGTACTGGCTGCACGCCCACGACGCGGTCACCCCCATCGAGGAGATCCTGCGAGGTCTCGACGACCTCGTCCGCTCGGGCAAGGTCCGCTACGGCGGTCTGGGCAACTTCCCCGCGTGGCGGGTCTCCCGCGGGCAGGCCCTCGCCGAGCGGCACGGCTGGGCGCCCATCGCCGCGGTCACCGCCGAGTACGGGGTCGCCGAACGCGGCGCCGAACGCGAGATCATCCCCATGGCCGAGGCCCTCGGCATCGGCTTCGGCGCCTGGTCACCCCTGTCCAGTGGTTTCCTCACCGGCACCCACCCGGGGACCGGGGGTGACGAGGCCCGCCTGCTGCACTGGTCCGCCAGCAACCGGCCCACCCCCGCCGACCTGGCCGTGCGCGAGGCCGTCGGCAGGGTCGCCGGCCGGCACGGTGCCACGCCCGCCCAGGTCGGTCTCGCCTGGGTCCTCCACCGCGCCCACCGCTCGCCCACCGCGCTGGTGCCCATCACCTCCGCACCCACCGCACAGGCGATGTCCAGCAACCTGGAAGCCCTCCACCTCGGCCTCACCGACCAGGACATGGCGGAACTCGACTCCGCGGGCGGCTTCACCCTCGGAGAACCACACGTCCACAACCGCGAAGGCGAGAAGTACGTCACCGCCGACAGTCTGATCCGTCCCGTCGTCCCCGTCGCCTGACCGATTCGCGGAGCCTCGCGTTCGGCGGCCTGTCGGACAGCCGCCTGCCCCGCTCATCGCCTCGCGGGCGGCGATCGACGGACATGGGTCCGTCCCCCGGCGCGGCGGTGACTTCGGGCGACCGCTGCTGGCGCGGTGGCTGAGTCCGTCGGTCCGTGTGTGCGGGCTGACCGGCCAGGAGGGGGAGAGGCCCGTCAGATCGCGCGGTGGGGCAGTGCCAGTCCGTTGGCGGTGCGGCACTGGCGGGCGTCTGCACGGGATGGGCCGGTGCCGGAGCTTCCGAGCGGGCACCGGAGCGGGCCGTCGGCCTCGCGACGCCCGCCGACTGCGGCCTCGCCCCGCGGCCGGTGTGCGTGGGGGGTCCGCGGGACGAGAGTCCTGTGTGCGGTGTTCGCCGCCGGAAGCCCGAGTGCGCACGGGTTTCCGGCGCAACGGCACAGGCTTCTTCAGCAGCTGTAACTGATCAGATCGAACGACTCGTAGTGGTCGGCCGTGTAGTAGTCCTCCTGATACTCCTCGCCGGTGACGATCCGACGAGCTCCCCGCGTGGAGGAACCAGGAGTGATGACGGTGTACTCGTGATAGTAGCCAGAGGACTGGCTCGGCAGGATGCCTTCGCGGTTCTGGAAGACGGTGCCGTCCTGGGAGTACGGGTAGGGCCCGCCCTGCTCGATCAGTTCGAGCGTGTCGTGAGCCTGAGAGGGCAGGTCGCTGTAACAGATGCTGCCGACCGCGGCGGCGGCCGGGGATGCTGTGGCGACGGTGCCGCCGACGAGGAGTGCGGACAGGACGGCGGCTGCGGCGCCGATGCGAGTGGCGCGTGGGGGGAATCTCATGCCCCTCATGATGACGCGCGTAGATGGTGGCATGTCAATGACAAACTCGGAGAATTTCCCGCCAAGTCCGTTGAGGCTCCGGAAAGCTGTCCTGCGGCCCAGCGCCACCACGGCGCCCACGCTCCGATGGGCCGACCGGTGACGCACGGGCGGACCTGCGCTCTCCGCCCCGCCTCCGTGCGCACACCTGGAGGTGGCGTGCGCTGCCCGCCCGCGGCACAGGGGCGCGTCCGCCCGTCGGCCGCGGATCTGCCCTGCGTGGCCGGAGTCCGGGACGCGTGGCCGGCGGTGCGGGTGCCGCGTACCGCGTCGAGGCCGAGGCGCTGGTCGGCCGCACCCGCCCGGACGGCGTTCTGGCAGACACCCCGCCCGCCGGGACCCTTCGAGGCCGTGCGCGACCGCCGCAGGCGACCCCGTCCTGTCGTCCGCCGCGACCTGCGCGCTGATGTCACACGCGGCCGGGGCCTGACCGGCGCCGGGATCGCGGCCGAGCTCTTCCTGGATGTCGCCACCGTCAAGGCCCATGTCTCATGCGCCCTCGCCTGGCTGCACCTCGACAACCGCGTGCGGCTGGCGCTGCTGGCCTGCGACGCGGTGACTCGTCGGCGGCCCGGAGGACAGTTGCTGACCACCGCCCCTCCCTCCCCTTGGTATGTCCTGACAACCGGACTACACAACTTCCCGTCAACAGCTCACAGAGCTACGCTCGCCCCGTGTCGAAACCAGAAGCTGACCCGACCGTGACGCTCGGCCTCGGTGTGGACCGGACCAGTCCGGTGCCGCTGTACTTCCAGCTGTCGCAGCAGCTGGAGGCGGCCATCGAGCGCGGCGCCCTGACCCCGGGCAGTCTGCTGGGCAACGAGATCGAGCTGGCCGCCCGGCTCGGGCTGTCCCGGCCCACGGTTCGCCAGGCCATCCAGTCGCTGGTCGACAAGGGCCTGCTGGTGCGCCGCCGCGGCGTCGGCACGCAGGTCGTCCACAGCCGGGTCAAGCGCCCCCTGGAGCTGAGCAGCCTTTACGACGACCTGGCGGCGGCCGGGCAGCGTCCCGGTACGAAGGTCCTGGTCAACGACATCGTCCCGGCGTCCGCCGAGATCGGGGCCGCGCTCGGGGTGGCCGAGGGGAGCGAGGTCCACCGCGTGGAGCGGCTGCGGCTGACCCACGGCGAGCCGATGGCGTACCTGCGCAACTACCTGCCGCCCGGCCTCCTCGACCTGGACACCGGCCGGCTGGAGGCGACCGGGCTGTACCGGCTCATGCGCGGCGCGGGCATCACCCTGCACAGCGCCCGCCAGTCCATCGGCGCCCGTGCCGCCACCGCCGCCGAGGCCGAGCGGCTCGGCGAGGACGAGGGCGCCCCGCTGCTCACCATGCAGCGCGCCACGTACGACGACAGCGGCCGCGCGGTCGAGTACGGCACCCACACCTACCGGCCGTCCCGGTACTCGTTCGAGTTCCAGTTGCTGGTGCGGTCCTGAACCTCACATCCGCCCCCGGCGTGCCGCGGCCGGGAGGCATGCCCGACAATAGGGCGTTTGGGTTGGTGGGCTCAGCGGTCCTCACGTAGGACAGAACCACTACAGACCACCGCAAGACAGCACACAGCAAGAAGGGCACCGCCTCGTGGCACGGTTTCGGACCTGGACAGGCATCGCGCTGGCAGGGGCACTGTCACTCTCCCTCGCCGGCTGCAGCAGCACCGGCGGCAAGCGCGCCGAGGACGCCCGCAAGGCCGCCGCGGCCCAGGGGAAGGCGGCGGTGAACACGCCCCGCTGGACCGTCGCGATGATCACGCACTCGGGCGACGGCGACACCTTCTGGGACATCGTCCAGAGCGGCGCCGAGCAGGCCGCCGTCAAGGACAACATCAACTTCCTGTACTCCCACGACGACGAGGCCCAGCAGCAGGCCCAACTCGTCGACGCGGCCGTGGACAAGAAGGTCGACGGGATCATCGTCACGCTGGCCAAGCCGGACGCCATGAAGGCCGCCGTCGCCCGCGCGGTGAAGGCCGGCATCCCGGTGGTCACCGTGAACTCCGGCTCGGCCGAATCCAAGGAGTTCGGCGCGCTCACCCACATCGGCCAGGACGAGACGATCGCCGGCGAGGCCGTCGGCGAGGAGCTGAACGAGCGGGGCCGCGAGAGCGCCGTCTGCGTCCTGCACGAGCAGGGCAACGTCGGCCACGAGCAGCGCTGCGACGGTGTGGCTAAGACGTTCGACGGCAAGCTCCAGCGGCTCTACGTCACCGGCACCAGCATGCCGGACGTGCAGTCCGCCATCGAGGCCAAGCTCCAGACCGACAAGAGCGTGGACACCGTGGTCACGCTGGGCGCCCCGTACGCGGACACCGCCGTCAAGGCCAAGCAGGGTGCGAACAGCGACGCCGAGATCGACACCTTCGACCTGAACGCCAAGGTCGCGGCCGGCCTGAAGGACGGCAGCCTCGGCTTCGCCGTGGACCAGCAGCCCTACCTCCAGGGCTACGAGGCGGTCGACCTGCTGTGGCTCTACCGGTACAACGCCGACGTCCTCGGCGGCGGGCAGCCCGTGCTCACCGGCCCGCAGATCATCACCGAGGACGACGCCGACGCGCTGGCGGACTACACGGAACGGGGCACCCGATGAGCGCCACCGGAGCGACAGTCTCCGACGAAAGGATTCTGCAGGGCTCGCCGCTGCGGAAGCTGCTCGGCCGCCCCGAGCTGGGCTCGGTCGTCGGCGCCATCGCCGTCTTCGTCTTCTTCGCGCTGGCCGCCGACAGCTTCCTGCACGCCTCCAGCCTGAGCACGGTCCTGTACGCCTCCTCCACCATCGGCATCATGGCCGTACCCGTGGCGCTGCTGATGATCGGCGGGGAGTTCGACCTGTCGGCGGGCGTCATGGTGACCTCCTCCGCGCTGCTGTCCTCGATGTTCAGCTACCAGATGACCGCGAACGTCTGGGTCGGCGTCGGCGTCTCCCTGCTGGTCACCCTCGCCCTCGGCGCCTTCAACGGCTTCATGCTCAGCCGCACCAGGCTGCCCAGCTTCATCATCACGCTGGGCACCTACCTGATGCTGATCGGCATGAACCTCGGCTTCACCAAGCTGATCGACGACACCGTCTCCACCAAGACCATCGCCGACATGGAGGGCTTCGCCTCCGCCAAGGACGTCTTCGCCTCGACGCTCACCGTCGGCGGCGTCGGCTTCAAGATCACCATCCTGTGGTGGCTGGCGCTGGTCGCGGTGGCGAGCTGGATCCTGCTGCGCACCCGCGCCGGCAACTGGATCTTCGCGGTCGGCGGCAACCAGGACGCGGCCCGCGCGGTCGGTGTTCCGGTGACGAAGACGAGGATCGGCCTCTACATGGGCGTCGCGTTCGGCGCCTGGATCTCCGGTCAGCACCTGCTCTTCTCGTACGACGTCGTGCAGTCGGGCGAGGGCGTCGGCAACGAGCTGATCTACATCATCGCGGCCGTCATCGGCGGCTGTCTGATCACCGGCGGCTACGGCAGCGCGGTCGGCTCGGCGGTCGGCGCGCTGATCTTCGGCATGACCAGCAAGGGCATCGTCTTCGCCGAGTGGAACCCCGACTGGTTCAAGTTCTTCCTCGGAGCGATGCTGCTCCTCGCGACCCTGCTCAACGCCTGGGTCCGCAAGCGCGCGGAGGCCACCAAGTGACGCGGACATCGAGTCGTACCCCCCTCGTCGAACTGTCGGACGTCAGCAAGCAGTACGGCAACGTCCGCGCCCTGGAGGGGGTGTCCCTGGCGGCGCACGCCGGCGAGATCACCTGCGTGCTCGGCGACAACGGCGCCGGCAAGTCCACCCTCATCAAGATCATCGCGGGCCTCCACCAGCACGACGGCGGCACCCTCACCCTGGACGGCGAGGAGACCCGCCTCTCCTCCCCGCGCGAGGCGCTGGACCGGGGCATCGCCACCGTCTACCAGGACCTGGCCGTCGTCCCGCTCATGCCGGTGTGGCGCAACTTCTTCCTCGGCTCCGAGCCGCGCAAGGGCGTCGCCCCGTTCAAGCGCATGGACGTCGACCTCATGCGCCGCACCACCCGCGCGGAACTGCTCCGCATGGGCATCGACCTGCGCGACGTCGACCAGCCCATCGGCACCCTCTCCGGCGGCGAGCGCCAGTGCGTGGCGATCGCCCGCGCGGTGTACTTCGGCGCCAAGGTGCTGGTACTGGACGAGCCGACCGCCGCGCTGGGCGTGAAGCAGTCGGGGGTCGTACTGAAGTACGTGGCGGCCGCCCGCGACGAGGGCCTCGCCGTCGTCTTCATCACCCACAACCCGCACCACGCCTACCTGGTGGGCGACCGTTTCGTCCTCCTGAAGCGCGGCACCATGGTCGGCAACCACACCCGCGACGAGATCACCCTGGACGAGCTGACCCGCCAGATGGCCGGCGGCAACGAACTGGACGACCTGCGCCACGAACTACGCCGCCGCTAGCCCCCCGAGGGCCGGCTTTTCCCGCACAGCACGGCAGCGTCCCCAGGGGCGCGGGGAACCGCGCGATCGGCCACGACGTACCCGCACCCGGCGGCGGTCGGTAACCCCCGCTTCCTGTCCGGCCGGCCAGCCGGGGGCGGACGGCACAGCAGCGTCCCCAGGGGCGCGGGGAACCGCGCGCCCGGCCACGACGCGCCCGCACCCGGCGGCGGTCGGTAACCCCCGCTTCCTGTCCCGCCGGCCAGCCGGGGGCGGACGGCACGGCAGCGTCCCCAGGGGCGCGGGGAACTGCGCGCCCGGCCACGACGTACCCGCACCCGGCGGCGGTCGGTAACCCCCGCTTCCTGTCCCGGCGGCCCGCCGGAGGTGGACGGCACGGCAGCGTCCCCAGGGGCGCGGGGAACCGCGCGATCGGCCACAAACCACCCGCACCCGACCGCCCCCCCCCGACAACCCCCTCACCCGCGCCGTTCGGCACCCGCCAGGGCCGTACGGCACAATCGCACCCGATGAGCACCTACCGCGACCTCACCGCCCCCATCGGCTCCCGCCGGGCCACCGTGCTGCGCACGGCCGGCACCAGGGAACGCCGCTCCCACCTCACGGCCCCCCGCGTGCCCACCGTGGGCATCGACATCGGCGGCACCAAGGTGATGGCGGGCGTCGTCGACGCGGACGGCACCATCCTGGAGAAGGTCCGCGCGGAGACCCCGGACAAGTCCAAGAGCCCCAAGGTCGTCGAGGACACCATCGTCGAACTGGTCCTGGACCTCTCCGACCGCCACGACGTGCACGCCGTCGGCATCGGCGCGGCCGGCTGGGTCGACGCCGACCGCAACCGCGTCCTGTTCGCCCCGCACCTGTCCTGGCGCAACGAACCCCTCCGGGACCGTCTCTCCGGCCGCCTGTCCGTGCCCGTCCTCGTCGACAACGACGCCAACACCGCCGCCTGGGCGGAATGGCGCTTCGGCGCCGGCCGCGGCGAGGACCACCTCGTCATGATCACCCTCGGCACCGGCATCGGCGGCGCCATCCTGGAGGGCGGCCAGGTCAAGCGCGGCAAGTACGGCGTCGCCGGAGAGTTCGGTCACATGCAGGTCGTCCCCGGCGGCCACCGCTGCCCGTGCGGCAACCGCGGCTGCTGGGAGCAGTACAGCTCAGGGAACGCCCTGGTCAGAGAGGCCCGCGAGCTGGCCGCCGCCGACTCCCCGGTGGCGTACGGGATCATCGAGCACGTCAAGGGCAGCATCGGCGACATCACCGGCCCGATGATCACCGAGCTGGCCCGCGAGGGCGACGCCATGTGCGTCGAGCTGCTCCAGGACATCGGCCAGTGGCTCGGCGTCGGCATCGCCAACCTCGCCGCCGCCCTCGACCCGTCCTGCTTCGTGATCGGCGGCGGCGTCAGCGCCGCCGACGACCTGCTGATCGGCCCCGCCCGCGACGCGTTCAAGCGCCAGCTCACCGGCCGCGGCTACCGCCCCGAGGCCCGGATCGTCCGCGCCCAGCTCGGCCCCGAGGCCGGCATGGTCGGCGCCGCCGACCTGGCCCGTCTGGTCGCCCGCCGCTTCCGCCGCGCCAAGCGCCGCCGCGTGGAGCGCCATGAGCGGTACGAACGCTACGCACAGTCCCGCCGTACGGAACGGGAGGCGCTGTGACGGAACCCCTGCCGCTCCAGGACGGTCCCGCGGAGGAGCCCGGGACCCCGGCCGAGGACCGCCGGCACAAGATCCGCCGCCGGGCGCTCACCCTGCTCATCATCGTGCTGCTGATCGGCATCCCGGCCGGCTACCTGCTGATCTCCGCCGAACAGAGCCGCAGCAGCGGCCGGGACAAGGAGGAGAAGTACTCGGCGACCGGGCTGACCGAGGCCTGGCCCTCCAAGCTCCAGCGCCGCCTCTACCAGGTCCCGGTCCCGCACCCCGCCGGCAAGGTCGCGTACTACGAGACCAACAACTGGAAGACGAGCCGCCTGTACGTCCAGTTCGAGACCACCGGCGCCGGTCTGGACGCCTTCCTCGCGGGCATCGGCGTCGACCGGAGCGCCCTGGAGCGGGACGACATCTCCATCAGCGCCCGCGACCAGCGGGTCACCGGCTGGGACTTCTCGGCGCCGGGACAGTGGTGGGGCCTGGTCCGCACCCAGAAGAACCCGGCACCGACCCAGGACGTCGTCGTGAACCTGGCCAACCCGGACCTCCCGATGGTGTACGTCGTCTCGCGCACCGTTCCCTGACCGGTCCCCGACCGGTCAGGACCGGGTCCCGGCAGGCGTCCGGAGCCGATTGTCAGACCCCGCCCGTAGAGTCGTAGACAGTCGATCCGGCGAACGGGAGGGGAGGTGACAGGACGTATGACGGACACGTACACAACGGACACGTACACAACGGACACGTACACAACGGACACGTACGTCCCGGACACGCCCACGGCGGGCCCGGGACCCGGTGTCGTACGGCTGGCCGCCGTCTTCCTGCCCGCCCCGCTGCCGCGTGAGGGACGCTTCGCCTTCTGGGACCCGGCCGACGACACCCCGCCCATCGAGCCCCCCGGGGCGGCCCCGCTCACCGTCGTGCGCCGCCACGGCACCCGCGTGCGCCGCAGGACCGTCCCCGCGGTGACCCTCCCTGTCCAGGAGGCCCTGCCCCTGCTGGTGCGCGCCCGGCACGACCCGGCCGCCCACCCCGCCACCGCCTGCTGGGGCGCCGCCGCCCTGCACGCTCTGCGGCTCGCCGCGCGCGGCCGGCTGCTGCCCGGCCTGACCGCCGACGGCCACGACGCCTGGCGGGCCGGCCCCCTGGACCCGGACGACATCGCCCACCTGAGGGCGATCGCCGCCGCCCTGCCGCCCGAGGGACACGCGGTCCCGCTGGACGGCCCGGGCCCGCTCCGGCTGCCCGAGCCGCGCGCGCTGATCCGCTCCTTCCTGGACGCGGTCACCGACACGCTGCCCCGCACCCCGGCCGCGCCGTACGCCATGGGCCTGCCCTTCGCCGCCCGCCCCGCCCAGCGGCTGCCCGGCGCGCGGGACTGGGCCGCCGAGGTCGCCGCCGGCATGGACGCGGGCGTGCGGATCTCGCTCCGCCTGGACCTGTCGCCGTTCGACCTGTTCGATGCCTCGGGGCAGGGCGAGGGCGGGGGCAGGGGTGACGCCGACAGTGGGCGCGGGCGCGCGGCGGGTGCCGCGGTGGTCCAGGTGCACAGCCTCGCCGACCCGACCCTGGTGGCCGACACCGCGGACCTGTGGTCGGGCGCGGCGGACCCCGCCTTCGGCCCGCGCGCCCGGGTCGACGCGGCCCTCGCGGTGCGGCGTGCCGCCCGGGTCTGGCCGCCGCTGGACCGGCTCACCGAGCAGGACGTGCCCGACGTGCTGGCCCTCTCCGAGGAGGAGCTGACCGACCTGCTCGGCATCGCGGCCACCCGGCTGGCCACCGCCGGCGTCGCCGTGCACTGGCCCCGCGACCTGGCCCAGGACCTCACCGCGACGGCCGTGGTCCGTTCCGCGCCCGGTTCGGCGACCGACGGCACCGGCTTCTTCGAGAGCGGTGACCTGCTCCGGTTCAGCTGGCAGCTGGCGCTCGGCGGCGACCCGCTCACCGAGGCCGAGATGGACCGGCTCGCCGAGGCCCACCGCCCGGTGGTCCGCCTCCGCGACCGCTGGGTGCTGGTCGACCCGGCCCTGGTCCACCGCGCCCGCACACGCGACCTGGGCCTCCTCGACCCCGTCGACGCGCTGTCCGTGGCCCTCACCGGCAGCGCGGAGGTCGACGGAGAGACGGTGGAGGCGGTGCCGGTAGGCACCCTGGCGGCCCTGCGTGACCGGCTCACCGCCGGCCTCGCCCCCGCCGAGCCGCCGCCGGGACTCGCCGCCACCCTCCGCGACTACCAGCTCAAGGGCCTGGCCTGGCTGGACCTGATGACCTCGCTCGGCCTCGGCGGCTGCCTCGCCGACGACATGGGCCTCGGCAAGACGGTCACCCTCATCGCCCTGCACCTCAAGCGGGCCCGCACCGAGCCCACCCTCGTCGTCTGCCCCGCCTCCCTGCTCGGCAACTGGCAGCGGGAGATCACCCGGTTCGCCCCTGGCGTCCCCGTCCGCCGCTTCCACGGCCCCGACCGCACCCTGGACGGCCTGGCCGGCGGCTTCGTCCTCACCACCTACGGCACCATGCGCTCGGCGGCGGCCACCCTGGCCGACCTGCCGTGGGGCATGGTCGTCGCCGACGAGGCACAGCACGTCAAGAACCCGTACTCGGCGACGGCGAAGGCCCTGCGCACCATCCCGGCCCCCGCCCGCGTCGCCCTCACCGGCACCCCGGTCGAGAACAACCTCTCCGAGCTGTGGGCCCTCCTCGACTGGACGACCCCCGGACTCCTCGGCCCCCTGAAGTCCTTCCGCGCCCGGCACGCCCGCGCGGTGGAGACCGGCGAGGACGAGGAGGCGGTGGCCCGGCTGGCCCGCCTGGTCCGCCCCTTCCTCCTGCGCCGCCGCAAGTCCGACCCCGGCATCGTCCCCGAGCTGCCGCCGAAGACCGAGACCGACCACCCCGTGCCGCTCACCCGGGAGCAGGCGGCCCTGTACGAGGCGGTGGTGCGCGAGTCGATGGCCGTCATCGAGGCGGCGGAGGGCATCGCCCGCCGGGGGCTGGTGCTGAAGCTGCTGGGCGCGCTGAAGCAGATCTGCGACCACCCCGCGCTGTACCTCAAGGAGGACCACCGGCAGCAGGGCGACGGCGCCGCCGCCCGTTCCGGCAAGCTGGCCCTGCTCGACGAACTGCTGGACACGGTGCTCGCGGAGGACGGTTCGGTCCTGGTCTTCACCCAGTACGTCGGCATGGCCCGCCTCCTCACCTCCCACCTGACCGCCCGCGCGGTCCCCGTCGAGCTGCTGCACGGGGGCACACCGGTGCCGGAGCGGGAGCGGATGGTCGACCGCTTCCAGGCCGGCGCCACCCCGGTCCTGATCCTGTCCCTCAAGGCGGCGGGCACCGGCCTCAACCTCACCCGGGCCGGCCACGTCGTCCACTTCGACCGCTGGTGGAACCCGGCGGTCGAGGAACAGGCCACCGACCGTGCCTACCGCATCGGACAGACCCAGCCGGTCCAGGTCCACCGCCTGGTCACCGAGGGCACGGTCGAGGACCGCATCGCGGAGATGCTCACCGCCAAGCGAGCACTGGCCGACGCGATCCTCGGCTCCGGTGAGTCGGCCCTCACCGAACTGACCGACCGTGAGTTGTCCGACCTGGTGTCCCTGCGGAGGTCGTCATGACCCCCCGTCCTGCCGACGAGGCCCGCCGCGCCCTGCGCGCGGCACGGGGACGGGCGGCGGAGCCGACGCGGGAACAACCGGCCCCGCCCGCACCGACGCCGCCGCCCGCGGAGCCGACGCCGACATCGACGCCGACATCGACGCCGACGCCGACGTCGGCCGACCCGGCCCAGGGACCGCCCGCCGACGCCGCCCGCCCCGCCGACGCCCCCCGCCCCGCCGACGCCGCCCGCGCGGCACTGCGCCGTGCGGTGTCCGCCGTGGGGCGCACCGCCCCCACGCCGCCCGCCGACGGCGAACCTGTGGCGCCGGGCACGCACGGGAACCCGCGAGTTCGCCCCGGGGACGCGTCGGCCGACGTCGACGCGAGGGGAGGCTCCGGACCGGCCGCCCCCGTCGGGGACGGGACGGTGCCGTCGGCCGACCGCGGAGGAGACGAGGACATGACGTCCGCGGACTCCGGCTCCGACTCCCACTTTGGCTCCGGCTCCGGCTCCGACTCCCACTTTGGCTCCGGCTCCGGCTCCGACTCCGACTTTGGCTCCGGCTCCGGCTCCGGCTCCGGCCCCGGCTCCGGCTCCGGCTCCGACGCGGACGGGAGCGCGGGGGCGGTCACCGAAGCCCGGGGTGCGCACGCGGCACCGCCCACCCCGGCCGCCTCCTCCGTCGCCGCCCTCGGCGGTGACGCCACGCGGGCCCGTCCCGGGGACGGCGCGCGAGAGGCGCTGCGGGCCGCCCGCCAGGAGGCACGCCGGTCCCAGGTGCCCGCGCCCGCGCGCGCATCCGCTGCCGCACGCCGCCCGGCCCGGCCCGAGACCGTCGCGGACACCCGCGCCCGCACCGTACGGGCCGCGCTGGCGAACGCCTTCCGCCCGCCCTTCGACGACTTGGGCGACTTCGACGAATTGGGCGACGTGAGCGACCTGGGGGGCATGGGCGATTCCGGCGGCTCTGGTCACTCGGCTGACTCCGGTGCCCCCAGTGCCCCCAGTGCCCCCGTTGACTACGGCGTCTCTGGCGACCCCGCCCCCCTCGACGACACGCCCCCCGCCCCGGGCCGGGCGTCGGCGGCCACCGAACCGACGTCCACGTCCCCACGCACCCCCCGTTCCATGGCAGCCCCGGGCCGGGACGGCGAGCTGCGTCGCACCTTCCCCGCGTTCCCGCCGGGATCGTCGGCCGGACAGGGGTTCGCCGAGACCTGGTGGGGCAACGCGTGGGTCACCGCGCTGGAGGAGGGCGCGCTGGACGCCGGACGGCTGGCGCGGGGACGCGGGTACGCCGAGCGGGGCCACGTCGACGCCATCACCGTCACACCCGGACTCGTCCTCGCCTACGTCCAGGGCAGCCGCCCCCGTCCGTACCGTGTGCGGGTACGGCTGCGCACGCTGGACGACGCGGACTGGGAACGGTTCCTCGACGCCGCCGCCGAGCGGCCCGGACACATCGCCGCCCTGCTCGACAAGGAGCTGCCCCACTCCCTGGCCGACTGCGGCGTCCCCCTGCTGCCCGGCCCCGGAGACCTCGCTCCGGAGTGCAACTGCCCCGACTCCGGCCACCCCTGCAAGCACGCCGCCGCCCTCTGCTACCAGACGGCACGGCTGCTCGACGCCGATCCGTTCGTCCTGCTCCTGCTGCGCGGCCGGGGCGAGCGGGAGCTGCTCGACGCCCTGTCCCGGCTGAGTGCAGCCCGCGCGGCCCGCGCCGTCCAGGGCCGGGAACCGGAACCCCTGCCAGGGGTACGCGCCACCGAGGCCCTCGCCACGCGTGTACGCCCACCCCTTCCGCCGCCGCTGCCCGCGCCCCCGCACCCGGAACAGCCGCCCGCCTACCCGGCGGCCCCCGGCGGTCCCGACCCCTTCGCACTGGACCAGCTGGCCACCGACGCCGCCGCCCGCGCCCACGCCCTGCTCACCACGGGGCGAGACCCGGTGGACGGGTTCACGCTGTGGCAGGACGCCGTGCGCCTGGCCGCCGCCCGCCCCGGTTCCGGCCTGACCGCGGCGACCCGCGCCCTCTACTCCTCCCTGGCCCGGGCGACCGGCCGGGACACGGCCGAGCTGGCGCGCGCGGTGGCCGCCTGGCGGCAGGGCGGCCCGGAGGGCCTCAGCGTCCTGGAGGAACCCTGGGACCCGCCGGCCGGACGCTTCGACCGGGCCCGGCCCCTGCTGCTCGCCGCCGACCTGCCCGCCTTCCGCCCGTGGCGCAACCGCCTCACCCACCCCAGCGGCCACCTCCAGCTCCGCCTGGGCCGCACCGGCCTGTGGTACGCCTACGAGTCCGAGCCGGACCGCGACGACTGGTGGCCCCGGGGCACCCCGGACCTGGACCCGGTCGGCGCCCTGACCGGCCTCGGGACACTCGCGGACGCGGATTCCGGCATGCCGCACAGGTGAGCGGTGGCGACTGTTGGCGCCGACCATGGCTGCTCCTGGCTACGGCCCGCGCGGTGATCGGCGTGGCCGACGACACGTGGGGAGAGGTGCCGCGTGCGGTGCTCGTCCCACGTGCGGGCGCCCGCCTCGACCCTGACCGGGTGCGCGGCTCCCGAACTGCCGCGCACGGCCTCCGGGAAGCTGCTGAAGTCCCGGGTCCGCGCCTGCTTCGGCGGCAACTCCTCAGCCGGGGACGCCACATGAGGACGTGTCCGGCTGCCGCCCGCAGCAGCCCTTGCCCTGCCAGGCGTCGCGGCCTTCCCTGACCGCGATGACCGCGATGACGAGGGCGGCGGCGGGGTCGGCCCAGGACCAGCCGAGGGCGAGGTGGGCGAGCAGGCCGACCAGCAGCACAGCGGACAGGTAGGTGCACAGCAGTGTCTGTTTGGAGTCGGCCACGGCGGAGGCGGAGCCCAGCTCCCGTCCGGCCTTGCGCTGGGCCGCGGACAGGAACGGCATGACGGCCAGCGAGAGCGCGGCGAGAACGATGCCGGGGACCGAGTGTCCGGCTTCGCCGTTGCCGGTCAGCGCCCGTACGGAGTCGACGGTGACGTACAGGGCGAGCGCGAAGAAGGACACCGCGATGACGCGGAGCGTGGTCCTCTCCCGCGCTTCGCGGACGGCGTGGTCGCCGGCGGAGAACTGCCAGGCGACGGCGGCGGCGGAGGACACCTCGATCACGGAGTCCAGGCCGAACCCGATCAGGGCGGTCGAGGAGGCGATCGTGCCCGCGGTGAGGGCGACGACCGCCTCGATCACGTTGTAGGCGATGGTCGCGGCGACCAGCAGCCGTATGCGACGGGTCAGCGCGTCACGGCGAGCGGGGCCGGGGCCGGCGTCGGGCCCGGCCCCGGCCCCGCAACAGGGACAAGGGCCGGCATCGGGACAAGTGCTCGCATCGGGACAAGTGCTCGCATCGGGACAAGTGCTCGCATCGGGACCAGGACTGGCGTCGGGACCAGGACCAGCCTCAGGGGAGGGACTGGGACCGGAAGCGAGGGGCAGCGCGGTCATTCAGCAGCAGCCCTTCTCCTCGGTGTCCGCGCAGGTGCGGTCCGCGGCGACGGCCACGACGGCCGTCCGCAGGTCGTCCAGGGCGTGGCCGAGGCGGTCGTCGGCGAGTTCGTAGCGCGTGCGCCGGCCGTCCGGGACCGCGACGACCAGGCCGCAGTCGCGCAGACAGGCCAAGTGGTTCGACAGCCGGGTACGCGAGATTCCCAAGGCGTCGGCGAGGTCGGAGGGGTAGGCCGGGGCCGTACGCAGGGCGAGCAGGATCCGGCAGCGGATCGGGTCGGCGAGCGCGCGCCCGAACCGTGCCAGGACCTCGATGTCGGAAGCGAGAGTCAGCACGCCCTGACGATACACATAACCCTGAATTCAGGGAACCTTGGATCATCAGACTCCGCCTCCCCGGTGACGTCAGGCGCGCGCATGCGCCGAGTCACCCCAGGGGCGCGAACTCGGGCAGAGTCAGGGCCGAGTGGGCCGGTCGTTCCTCCCGGGAGGGCAGGGCTCCGAGGCCGCGCAGCATGGTGTTGCGCCGCTCCAGGGCCTGGGCGGTGGTGGGGAAGAGGGCGGCCTCGCCCGCGCCGACCTGGTCCTGGTTCAGGGTGACGAACCCGCGGGTGGTGTCCTCGTAGGCCGCGAAGCCCGCGGCGGCGTCCCGGCCGGCGGCCAGCGAACCGGCGAGCATGTACGCGCCGACGAGCGCGAGGCTGGTGCCCTGTCCGGTGAGGAACGAGGGCGCGTACGCGGCGTCGCCCACCAGCGCGACCCTGCCACGGGACCAGCGGGGCATCCGGATCTGGCTGACCACGTCGATGAACAGGTCGTCCGCGTCGGGCATGGCCGCGATCATGCCCGGAACCTCCCAGCCCGCGTCGGCGAAGACCGCGGAGACCAGGTCCTGTCGGGCCTGCGGGGCACGGATCGCGCCGAACGGTGGTTCCGGGCGGGCGAAGTTCAGGAAGGCGTGCACCTCGTCGTCGTCCCCCACGGCATAGAGCGCGGCGGCCCTGCCCGGGGTGTTCCACATCGTGATCTCGCGGGAGAGGCCGAGGGTGTTGCGCATGGTGAACACGGCGAAGCAGTACCCGAGGTAGCGGTGGAACCGCTCCTCGGAGCCGAACAGGAGCTCCCGGGTGCGGGAGTGCAGACCGTCCGCGCCGAAGACCATGTCGAACGTACGCCTGCCGCCCCCGCGGAAGGTGACGTCGACCCCGTGGCCGGACTGGTCGAGGGTGTCGATGAAGTCGTCGAACAGGAATTCCACGTCGTCACGGACCGCCCCGTACAGGGCGCCGGTCAGATCCCCGCGCCGCACCTCGATGTCCCGTCCCGCGACACTGCCGACGACGTCCTGCGGGCTGACCGAGGCGACCGTGCCGCCGTCCCCGTCCAGGAAGGTCATCCGGCGCAGGTCGATGTGGGCGTCCCGGAGTTGTGGCAGGAGACCCATCCTGCGGACGACCTCCAGCGCGGTGCCGCGTACGTCGATGGGGTAACCGCCGTCACGCGGTGCGCCGGCCTTCTCCACGACCGTGACCGCGTACCCGTGGCGGTTCAGCCAGAAGGCGAGGGCGCAACCCGCGATGCCGGCCCCCGATATCAGGACCTCGCGCCCGCGTGCGGTACGGATGCCCGTCAACGGGCGCGTGGCGGTCATGTCCTGTCCCTTTCGCGTCATTGCTTCTTTCCCCTGTGTCATGTCTTGACTCCTCCGTGTCATGCCTTGACTTCTTTGTTCATCGCGCGGACGGCGAGCAGGGACAGCGCCGTGACGGCTCCGGCGATGACGAAGCCGGTGGCGAAGGCCGATTCGGCCGGGTCGTCCGCTCCGGGGAGGGTCCCGGCGGTGAGGAAGGCACCGCTGACCTGGGCGCCCGCGGCCATGCCGATCACGCGGATCACCAGGACCAGGCTGGTGGCGGTGCCGGTGTTGCCGTGATCGACGGAGGTGGCGGTCTTGACGACCATCGCCGTGATGCAGACACCACTGGCCAGGGCGACCAGTGTCTTGCCGACGACGAGGTGCCAGACCTCGGTGTGCACGAACGCCATGGCGACCAATGTGGCCGTCATGACGCCGATTCCGGCGGCGACCGCGGTACGTGCGCCGAACCGTCGCGCCACGACCCCGCCGAGCGGCCCGCTGACCGCCCCCGCGACGGTGCCGGGCAGCAGGTACCGTCCGATGTCGGTGGAGCCGGCCCCGAAGCCGTACCCGTCGGCGGAGGCCGCGAACAGCTGCGGGACGAGGAACATCGCCACGGACGTGCCCAGGCAGACGGCGAACGTGATCACGTAGGAGCTCCAGATCGCGGGCTTCGCCACCAGGCGCAGGTCGACCATGGGTGAGGGCGACCGGCGTTCGACGACGGTCCATCCGGTCACGAGCAGGGCGAGGGCGAGGACGAGGGCGCCCAGTGCGAGTGGCCGGCCGCCGAGTTCGGGGGCCGTCGCGAGCCCGAGCATGAGCGTCAGCAGGATGCCGCTGAGGAGGGCCAGGCCGGGCCAGTCGATCCTGGCGTCCGCGCGGCCCGGCGGATCGTCCGGCATCAGCCGGTGCACGAGCAGGGTCGCCGCGACGATCGCGATCGTCGGTAACGCGAACATCCAGTGCCGGGACAGCCCTTCCGCGACGGGCCCGGCCATCAGTGTGCCCAGCATGCCGCCGCCCACGAACAGCCCGCTGACCACCCCGATGGCCACCTGGGCCGCTCCGGCCGGGAGGTGCTTGCGGACCAGGATGAACGAGAGCGGCATCGCGCCCACCATCGCGCCCTCCAGGACCTGGCCGAGCAGCAGCACCGGCAGATTGGGTGCCAGCGAGGACACCAGGCCGCCGGTCGCCACCACCGCCATCAGCCGGAGCATGACCCGTTTCCCGCCGTGGCGGTCACCGAGACTGCCCGCGACCGGTGTGACGAGGGCGCCGGTGAGGAGCATCGTGATGCTGAGCAAGGCCCCTTGCGCGGGGCTCATCGACAGTTCGCGTTGCAGCAGCGGGAGCGTCGGTGTCACCACCGACTCCAGGGTCCCGGTGGAGGCCGCCAGCAGGCCGAGAGCCCAGACGGCGGGCTTCCCGACACGGACCGGGGGAGCCAGGGTTGTCGCGGTCATGAACGTCCTTTCCCTCGTCGCCGGCCCGGCGCGGGCTCGGTGGCCGTCGTCGCCGGGCACGGTGCGTCGTCGTTCCGCGGCTACACTACACCGTGCAGTGTAGAAGAGGTAGGGTGAGTCCATGCCGACCACGAAGACACTGCGTGAGGGGTCCGCGCAGAAGCGGGCCGCGATCCTCTCCGCCGCCCGGGAGTTGTTCCTCGCCAACGGCTTCGACCGGTCCAGCGTCGACGCGGTCGCGGCCCGGGCCGAGGTGTCCAAGCGGACGGTCTACGACTACTTCGGCGACAAGCAGACGCTGCTGCACGCGGTCGTCGACTCGGTCGGCCAGTCACTGATCGGCACGATCCGGCGCATCCTCGACGACACCCTCACCGACCGCACCGAAGCCGCCGGTCTGGAAGACGTCCTGGTCGAGTTCTCCATGCGCATCTCGACCGACATGCTCGGCTCGGCGGAGTACGCGACGCTGCAACGACTGGTCCGCGCGACCCCCGGCCCGCTGTCGGACCGGGGCGGGAACCCGATGGCCGACACTCCTGACGAGGCACTCGCCGAGCGGTTCGCCGCCTTCGCCGAGGCCGGGCTGCTCGACGTCCCCGACGCCCGCCTCGCGGCCGACCAGTTCATCGCGCTGACCTTCGGAGTCGCGCTCAACAGGTTCGGCGCCGCCAACGCCGCGGAGGATCCCCGCGTGCGGCCGCTCATCGTCGAGGGGGTGCGGACCTTCCTCCGGGCGTACCGGGCGGCGTAGGCCGGCCTCGCGCCGGAGCGCTGGACGCACCGGCCCGTCACGTGGGGGCGGGCGAGTCGACGCCGCGTGTCGCCCGCGTCCTGGTGCCCTTCGCGGACGCGCCGCGTGCCCACGCTCTCCCCGCGGCGGACGGCACCCGGGGCGCGATCCTGTCGGCCCCGGACTGACCGCCCCCGCCCGGCCGTTCAGCGGCCTGTCGGTCCCGGACTGACCGCCCCCGCCCGGCCGTTCAGCGGCCTGTCGGTCCCGGACTGACCGCCCCCGCCCGGCCGTTCAGCGGCCTGGCGAGGCGGGCTCACGCGTCGGGCCGCTCACCCGTGTCCGGAAGGACGGGTGACCTCCCAGGCGGCCTCGATCATCCGGAAGATCTCCTCCAGCGCGGCCTCGGGATCGGCCGCCTCACGGGCCAGCGCATGGGCGTCGATCACGAACCTCGCGATCGTCCGGCTCACCGTCACGGACCGGGAGAGCCCGGGGTCGGCGGCGATGGCCGTCGCCAGCGTCTCCGCGTGGCGCAGCCTCATCGTCTCCTCGTACTTCCGCAGCGCGGGCGTCTCGTCGATCAGGTGCCAGACCGGAGCGGCGCTGTCCGCCGTGCAGTGCCGCACCAGGGCCTCGATCTCGCGGCGCAGTGCGGGGATCAGCGGCTCGTGCGGCGCCCGGTCGGCGACCGCTCGCGTGAGGCGCTGCTCGAAGGTGTCGTCCTGCTCGAAGACCAGGGCCTCCTTCGAGGCGAAGTGGGAGAAGAGCGTGGTGACGGCCACGTCGGCCTCGGCGGCCACGTCACGGATGCCCACCGCGTCGTACCCGCGCTCCAGGAAGAGCCGCAGCGCGGTGTCGGCGATCTTCTGGCGGGTCGCGGCCTTCTTGCGCTCACGGCGTCCGGTCGGCACGGTCATGCACTGACCCTACCAAGCTCAAGTATGGAACAGATGCGAAAAGCTAACGGTTAGTGCTACGGTCGCCGGCATGAGAAAAGTGAGCTTCGCCGAATTCGGCGGTCCGGACGTGCTGCGTCTCATAGCCGCCGAGGAGCCCCACGCGGGCCCCGGCCAGATACGCGTCGCCGTGCGGGCGGCGGGTGTGAACCCCGTCGACTGGAGGATCCGGGAGGGCCAGGTCCTGGGGGCCCATCCGACTGAGCTGCCCGCGGGAGTCGGGCTGGACGCCGCCGGGGTGGTGGACGAGGTCGGCGCGGGGGTCGAGGGCGTCGGGATCGGCGACCGCGTGTTCGGGGAGGGCTCCGACACCTATGCCGAGTTCGCCGTGCTGTCGGCCTGGGCCCGGATGCCCGAGGGGCTGACGTTCGAAGAGGCGGCCGGGTACCCCTCGGTGGTGGAGACCGCGCTGCGCGTCCTGCGCGAGGTCGGTGTGCGGCCCGGACAGACGCTGCTCGTCAGCGGCGCGTCCGGGGGAGTGGGATCAGCGGTGCTGCAGATCGCCCGGGACCGCGGCATCGCGGTGATCGGCACCGCCGGGGCCGCGAACCAGGAGTACCTGCGGAGCCTGGGCGCCGTCGCCACGACGTACGGCGAGGGCTGGGTCGAGCGGGTGCGCCGGCTCGGCCCTGTCGACGCGGCCCTCGACCTGGCCGGCTCGGGCGTGCTCCGCGAACTCGTCGAGCTGACCGGGGATCCGCGGAAGGTGATCTCCATCGCCGACCTCGGCGCGCCGGATCTCGGGGTCCGGTTCTCCGGCGTGGCCGGAAGCGTGCCGGACGCGCTCGCCGAGGCCGTCGACCTCATCGCGCGGGGCAGGCTGCACATCCCGGTCGAGAAGTCCTACCCGCTCGCCGAGGCCGCGGCGGCGCACGCCGACAGCCAGGCCGGCCACGCGCGCGGACGCCGGGTCATGATCGTCTGACCCGCGTCCGGCGTCGCCCCGCGCTCACCCGCCGCGCTCCGGGAGCCGGACCGGACGATCGGTTCCGGCGTCAGGCGCGGACCGCCCGCCCCTCCCGCATCTCGACCACCCGGACCGCGAAGTGCCGTACGACCGCCCGGTCGTGGCAGATGAACAGGTACCCGAGGCCCAGTTCGTCCTGGAGGTCGGCGAGCAGGTTCAGCACCCCGGCCCGCACGGAGGCGTCGAGCGCCGACACCGGCTCGTCGAGGACGAGCAGCCGCGGCCCGGAGGCGAGGGCGCGGGCGATCCCGGCCCGCTGGCACTGGCCGCCGGAGAGTTCGTGCGGGCGCCGGTCCCCGTACGACGGGTCGAGGCCGACCCGGTCGAGCAGCTCGGCCACGCGGGCGGGACCGTCGGTCCGGTCCCACATGCCGTGCAGCTTCAGCGGTTCGGCCACCGCGTCGCGGATGCGGTGGCGGGGGCTGAGGGAGCCGTACGGGTCCTGGAAGACGGGCTGCATGCGCGGGCGCAGCGGACGCAGTTCCCGTTCGGTCAGGGACGTCAGCTCCCGCCCCTCGAAGCGGACCTCCCCGCCGTCGGGCCGGCGCAGCTGGAGCGCCGCGAGGGCGGTGGAGGACTTGCCGCAGCCGGAGGGGCCGTTGAGGGCGAGGGTCTCACCGGCGTCCAGCGTGAACGAGAGACGGTCCACGGCGGTCACCGGGCCGTAGCGGACGACCAGGTCACGGACGTCCAGCAGGGGGTGGGTCACACGAACTCCCGGAGCGGGTCGGGCACGTCGGCGGCGCGGTGGCAGGCGACCAGCCGGCCGTCCACGGTGCGTTGTTCGGGTTCGTGGTCGTGGCACACGTCCGTCGCCAGCGGGCAGCGCGGTGCGAACGCGCAGCCCGGCCCGAGGGCGTCCGGCGCGGGCGGGGTGCCGGGCAGCGCGGGCAGCCGGCGGCGCCGGGGGCCGTCCTGCGGGAGCGAGGCCAGCAGACCCGCGGTGTACGGGGCGCGCGGACGGTCCAGGACCTGCCGGACCGGCCCGGTCTCGGCCGCGCGGCCCGCGTACATCACCAGCACGCGGTCCGCGTGGGCCCGTACGACGTCCAGGTCGTGGGTGACGAGGACCAGCGCGGCGCCGACCGCCTCCCGCTGCTCGGCCAGGACCCGCAGCACCTGCTCGCGGCGCTCCTCGTCCAGCGCGGTGGTCGGCTCGTCGGCGACCACGACATCGGGCTCGTTGACCGTCGCCATGGCGATCACCGCGCGCTGCCGCATGCCGCCCGAGTACTCGTGCGGGTAGGCGCGGGCCCGGCGCGCGGCGTCCGGGATGCCGACCCGGTCCAGCGCCGCCACGGCCAGGGCGCGCGCCTCGCCGCGGGAGACCCGCCGCACCGACCGTACGGCGGCGGCGAGCTGGTCGCCCACGGGGTGGACGGGGGAGAGGGCCGACAGGGCGTCCTGCGGAACGAGGGTGATCCGGTGCCCGCGCCCGGCGACGGGGTCGGCACCGTCCCGCAGCCGCACGCTGCCGCCGGTCGTCGCACCGCGCGGCACCATCCCGAGCAGCGCCCGGGCGGTGAGCGACTTGCCCGCGCCCGACTCGCCGACCACGGCGAACACCTCACGCGGCCGGACCTCGAAGGACAGCCCGCGCACCACCTCCACCGGGCCGAACGCGATCCGCAGGTCACGCACCGACAGCAGAGCCTCGGACGGCATGGGCGGTCTCCTTTCGTACAGTGCGGCCGGACGTGCGCCGGGCGCCCCGGCCCTGCGCGTACGACGCCCCCGACACGGCCAGTCCGGCCAGCAGGGCCAGGGCGACGGCCGGGGCCAGGGCGGCCCAGGGGGCGCGTTCGATGTAGGCCCGGGACTCGTCGAGGAGCAGGCCCCACTCGGGGGCGGGCGGCTGGGCGCCCAGCCCCAGGAAGCCCAGGGAGGCCAGGGCGAGGGCGATGCCGGGCAGCCGCAGCAGGGCGTGCCGGGCGACCGGGGCGGCGACGGACGGCAGCACGTGCCGGGTGAGGATCCACAGCGGCGGTGCGCCGATGGCGCGTTGGGCGGTCAGGAACGCCGACGCCCGCACCTCCTGCACCAGCGCCGCCGCGTGCGCCGCCAGCGGCGGCCAGGAGATCAGCGCGACGGCGAGGGCCGCGCCGCCGGTGCCGGGACCGGCCGCCGCCGCGACCAGGATGCCGACGATCACCGGCGGCAGGGCGTTGGCGATGTCCGCCGCGCCCGCCGCCACACCGGGCAGGAAGCCCAGCGCCAGCCCGGCCAGCAGGCTCAGCAGGCAGACGGCCGCCGCCGTGCCGACCGTCGAGGCGGCCCCGTGCCCGAGCCGGGCCAGCACGTCACGGCCGAGCCCGTCGGTGCCCAGCGGGTTGGCCCAGGAGGGCGCCGCCAGCCGGGCCGTGGTGTCCACGGCGTACGGGTCGCGCAGCAGCCCCCAGCCGATCACCACCAGCAGCACGGCGGCGAGGAGGGCCGGCAGCGCCGGGTGCGCCCGGACCGGGCGGGCGGGCGGCAGCACCAGCCCGGCCTCGCGCAGGGCGGGCCCCAGCATCCGGCGCCGTACGAGGGCGGCCAGCGCGCCGGTGACCAGGCCCAGGGCGAGCAGGGCGAGGACCGAGCCCTGAAGCAGCGGCAGGTCCTGCGACTTGGCCGCGCCCAGCGCGGTACGCCCGATGCCGGGCACGGCGAACACGGCCTCCACCGCGACCGCCCCGCCGGTCAGGCCGACGGCGACCATCCCGAACTGCGGCACCAGCGGGGGCAGTACGCGGCGCAGCGCGGCGGCCGAGACCCGGGCGCGGCTCACTCCCGCTCCCCGCCACAGCTCCACCCACCGTTCGTCCAGCACGGCGGGGAGCGCGTCCGCCACGAGCCGGCCGAGCAGGCCGCCCGCGGGGACGCCGAGCGCGAGGGCGGGCAGCACCATGTACGCGGGACCCTGCCAGCCGGACGTCGGAAGCCACCCCAGCCACACCCCGCACACCAGCAACACCACGGTGGCCAGGAGGAACTCCGGCACGGCGGCGGCCATGGCGGCGAACGCCCCGCCCGAGCCCCGCCCCCGCACCAGTACGGGCGCCACCAGCGCCACGGCCAGCAGCACCGCCACGGTCAGCGCGGCGGCCATCAGCCCCAGGGACACCTGGAGCCCGGAGGCGACCGAGGGCAGGATCTCCGTCCCCGACACCCACGAGGTGCCGAGGTCGCCGCGGACCAGCCCGGTCGCCCAGTCGCCGAGCAGGGAGAGCGGTCCGGCGTCCAGGCCGAGGTCCCGGCGGATCGCGTCCAGGGCCTCCTCGGTCGGCTCCTGCTCGGCGGACCGGGCGCGCAGCACGGTCAGCGCCGGGTCCCGGCCCGAGAGCCAGGGCAGCAGCCCGACGGCGGCGAGGACCGCGGCCAGGGAGACGGCGCGGGTCACGCCCGCTGCGGACGGCCTCACTCGACGTGGGTGTCGAGCGTGACCAGCTCCCGCTCGCGCGGGTCGTGGGCCGCGCCGACCACGTCGGCCGCGTCACCCTGGATCACGCGCTCGTGGAGCATCGGCACGGCCGCGTCGGTGGCGAGCACGGCGGCCTCGGCGTCGACGACGGCCCGGCGCCGGGCGTCACCGGTCGGCGTCGTACCGGCCTTGTGCAGGGCCTTGTCCACGGCCGGGTCGGCGAGCTGGGGGATGTTGAAGGAACCGTCGGAGGCGAAGTCGCTGTAGAGGTAGGCGGCCGGGTCGCCGGAGTCCAGGACGGTGGCCCGGGAGAGGATGAAGGCGTCGAAGGCGCCCGCCAGGGCGTCGGACTCGATGTTGGCGTACTCGCGGACCTCCAGCTTCACCTTGAACCCGGCCTTCTGGAGCTGCTGTTGCAGCGCGGCGGCCACCTCGGGCAGTTCGGCACGGTCGGTGAAGGTGCCGATGGTGACGGTCCGGCCGTCCGGGTCGCCCGCCTTCGCGCGGCTCACCGGCTCGCGCAGGCCGGCCGCCCACGGCAGCGCGGGCCCGAGCAGTCCCTCGGCGACGTCGGCCCTGCCCTCGTAGACGCCCTTCACGATCGACTCGGCGTCGATCGCCTCCCGGGCCGCCGCCCGCAGCGCGGGGTCCTCGAAGGCGCCCTTCTCCGTGTTGAGGTAGAGGGTGTTGGTGCGCGGCATCGGGACCTCGGTGATCAGCTCCTCGTCCAGCAGCGCGGCCTGCGAGACGGGCACGGCCTCGACGATGTCGGCCTCACCGCTGCGCAGCGCGGCGGCGCGGGCGGTGCCGTCGGGCACGAACGTCACGTCGATGCCGGGGGCCTTGGCCGTGCCGCCCCAGTAGTCGTCGTAGCGGTCCAGGGCGGCCGAGGAGGTGCCGTTGACCTCGGTCAGCTCGAAGGGACCGGTCCCGGTGCCGACCGGGTCGACCGTCTTGCCCCGGTACGCCTTCGCCGCGAGGATCGACAGCTGCGGGGAGCTGAGCCGCTGCGGGACCAGAGGGTCCCCCTCGGCGGTGGTGACGACCACGGTTCCGGCGTCCTTCGCCCGCACGGTCAGCTCGACGCCGTCGAGGATGCGGGGCTTGGGGGAGGCGGTGGCCGCCCTGGTGAGGGAGCGGACGACGGCCTCGGCGGTCAGCCCGGTGCCGTCGTGGAAGGTGACGTCCTCGCGGAGCGTGAAGGTCCAGGCCCGGCCGGACTGCTTCCACTCGGTGGCCAGGGCCGGTTCGGCGTCACCGTCCGCGTCCAGTTTCACGAGCGTCTCGGCCGTCGACCAGCGGGACAGCTTGAACGCGTCGTCGGAGAGGGGGGACAGGCCCGACCGCGGCGGCTGCATCATCGCTACGCGGATGCGCTCGCCGCCGCCGGTGCCGGTGCCGGTGGCCTCCGTGGTCGCGAAGCACCCGGTGAGCAGGGCGGAGGAGGCGAGAACCGCGGGGACGGGCAGGAAACGGGCAGGGACGCGCACGGGGTCACTCCGGGTAAAGAGCGGGTCAATGGTTGAGCGTGCGACGACCGTAGCACGATGACAATCGTTTTCAGAGTTTCCGGGTGAGGGTGCCTGACGAGGGAGAACGTCCGCGGACGGCGCGGGCGTCAGTCCCGGCCGGCCCGCGCGGCACCCTCGCCGGCACCCTCGGGGGCGGCCTCGGGGGTGGCCTCGGTGGTGGTCTCGGTGGTGGTCTGGGGGGTGGCCTCGGTGGTGGCGCGCTCGCCGGTGGCCTGGGCGAGCAGGGCGAGGGCGGCCCGCGACGGCGAGTCCGCCTCCGTGGTGGCGACCACGACGGCGGGACCTCGCCCGCTGCTCATGGTCTGCTGGATGACGGTCAGCGGCCCGACCAGCGGATGGCGCATCTCGTAGCCGGCCATGGCACAGGCCCGGACCCGGTGGTCGGCCCACATCGAGGCGAACTCGCCGCTCTTCGCGGACAGTTCACCCAGCAACGCGTGCAGCGCCGCGTCCTCCGGGTGCCGGGCCGCCACCAGGCGCAGATTGCCGACCATGGCCCTGGCCTTGCTCTGCCAGTCCGCGTACAGGTCACGGACATGGCCGTCGAGGAACAGCAGCCGGGCCATGTTGGGACGCCGCCCCGGCTGGTCGGGGGCGGCGAAGTCCAGGTGCCCGGCGAACAGGGCGTGGCCCAGCCGGTTCCACGCCAGCACGTCGGTGCGCCGGCCGAGCACGAGCGCGGGGACGTCGCCGAGCACGTCCAGGAACTGACGTGTCTCCTCCGGCACCCGCTCCGGCGCCGGACGCCGGCCCCGGGGCCGCTGCCGGTCCACCCGGGCCAGGTCGTGCAGGTACCGCCGCTCGGACTCGTCCAGCCGCAGGGCCCCGGCGATCGCGTCCAGCACCTCGGGCGACGCGCTCAGCGACTGTCCCTGCTCCAGCCGCGTGTAGTAGGAGGCGCTCACCCCCGCCAGCAGCGCCAGCTCCTCGCGCCGGAGCCCCGGCACACGCCGTCGTTCCCCGTAGGTGGGTACCCCGACGTCCGCCGGGCGCAGCTGGGAACGCCGCGTCCGCAGGAACTCTCCGAGCTGTGTCTTTCCGCCCATGACTCCGAGTATGGGCCGCCTCGTCGCACCGAGCCTGACCCGGCTGTGGATAGGAAAGGGCGGGTCTGGTGCCGCGCCCGCGTCCTCGATGAAGTCGGAGGCAGCGCCCGGGCCTTCACCGGGCGGCACTCGGACCGGCGTCCGCGCGGTGCCGCGCGTCCGGCCGAGTGCGTCTCCTCCGACCGACCAAGGACACCCCATGCAGCAGATCACCCTCGGCGACGTCTCCATCACCCGGGTATGGGAATACTTCGGCCCCGTCGGCATGACGCCGGACGTGTTCTTCCCGGACAGCCCCGCCGACATCTGGGAAGCCGACTGGCTCGCCCCGCACTTCCTGGATTCCGGGACCGGCGTCGTGAATTCGGCGATCCAGACCTGGCTGCTGCGCAGCGAGGGCAGGACGATCCTCGTCGACACCGGCGTGGGCAACCACAAGGAGCGTCCCTACTCCCCGGTCTGGAGCCACCTCGAAACGGACTACCTGGCCGCCCTCGCCCGGGCCGGCGTCCGCCCCGAGGACGTGGACGCCGTCATCAACACGCACCTCCACGTCGACCACGTCGGCTGGAACACGTACCTGGACGGCCGGCAGTGGGTCCCCACCTTCCCCAACGCCACCTACCTGATGCCCAAGGACGACTTCGACTTCTGGAACCCCGAGAACGGCCACCGGCCACTGCTCGGCCGCGGCAACCAGAACGTCTTCGAGGACAGCGTGGCCCCCGTCCACCGGGCCGGCCTGACCCGGCTGTGGGAGAACAGCCACCGGATCGACGCCAACCTGCGCCTGGACGCGGCCCCCGGGCACACCCCCGGCTCCTCCGTACTGACCCTCACCTCCGGCACGGACCGCGCGGTGTTCGTCGGCGACCTGCTGCACAGCCCGGTACAGATCCTGGAGCCGGACGCCAACAGCTGCTTCTGCGAGAACCCGGCCGAAGCCCGCGCCACCCGCCGCAAGGTGCTGGGCTGGGCCGCCGACAACAACGCCCTGCTGATCCCGGCCCACCTGGGCGGCCACGGCGCCACCGAGGTCGTACGCGACGGAAGCACCTTCGCCGTCAAGGGCTGGGCGCCCTTCACCCCGTACCCCGAGCACCACTGAAGCCCACGGCACGCGGAAGGCACGAGAGATGAACCACCACCCCGTAGTGACCACCGGACAGGGCGCCGTCCGCGGCCTGCGCCGGGAGGACGGCACCGCCGTCTTCCTGAACATCCCCTACGCCGCCCCGCCCCGCGGAGCCGGCCGGTTCGCGCCGCCCCGGCCGCACGAGCCCTGGGACGGCGTACGGGACGCCACGGCCCCCGGACCCAACGCGCCGCAGTCCGAACGCGGGCTCGGCACCATCGACATGACCCCCTACTTCGGCACCGGCTGGAGCCGCGGCGAGGACTACCTCACCGTCAACGTCTGGACACCCGAGGCCGCGCGCGGCGGCCTGCCGGTCATGGTGTTCGTGCACGGCGGCGGATTCGTCGCCGGTTCGACGCGGTCCGCGCTGTACGACGGGTCCGCCTTCGCCCGGGACGGCGTCGTCCTCGTCACGCTCAACTACCGCCTCGGCATCGCCGGTTTCCTCGATCTGCCGGGTGCCCCCGCCAACCGCGGCCTGCTCGACGTCGTCGGCGCGCTGCGCTGGGTGCGGGAGAACATCGCCGGCTTCGGCGGTGACCCGGACAACGTCACGCTCTTCGGCCAGTCGGCCGGTGCCACCGTCGTCGGCGGCGTCCTCGCCACGCCCGGGGCCGCCGGACTGTTCCGCCGGGCGATCGTGCAGAGCGGCAGCGGCCTGGGCGCGTTCACCACCGAACAGGCCGCCCGCGTCACCTCGGCGGCCGCCGGTGTGCTGGGCGTCGAGCCGCACGCGGACGCCTTCGCGGACCTCTCCGACGAACGCCTGGTGGCGGCCGTCCCCCGGCTCGCGGGCATCGACCTGCGCACCGCCACCCACCACGACCCGCTGATCGGCCTGAGCCCCTTCAGCCTGGTCCTGGACACCCAGCCCGCCGACGCCGTCGCCACCGGACACGGCTCCGGCGTCGACCTGCTCATCGGCACCACCACCGAGGAGGGCCGCCTCTACCTGGTTCCCGTGGACCGGTACGCCTCCTCGACCGCCGGGGACGTGGACGACACGGCGGCCCGCTCGCACCCGGCCCCGGCGCGGCTCGTCGAGACGTACCGCCGGGCACGGCCCGGGGCGTCCCACGGCGAACTGCGCTCCGCCGTCATGGGCGACGCGCTGTTCGGCGCGGGCACCCGCGCCCTGGCCGCCGCCCACGCCGCCCACCCGGGGTCCGCGACCTTCGCCTACGAGTTCGCCTGGCGCTCGCACGCCCTGGACGGACAGCTCGGCGCCGCGCACGCGGTCGAGCTGCCGTTCGTCTTCGACCTCACCCACCTGCCGAGGCTGCACGGCCCCACCGGCCTGCTCGGCCCCGACAAGCCCCCGGCGGATCTCGCGGCGCGCGTGCACGCCACCTGGATCCGGTTCGCCACCACCGGCGACCCCGGCTGGGACCCGTACGACACGGGGCGCCGGGCCACGATGCGCATCGATGCCGAGTGGACCCGGATCGACGACCCCCGCGGCCGGGAACTGCGGGCCTGGGACCCAGCGCCTCAGCCGCCGGGGCGCCGCGTCGCCAGGGCACCGTCGTCCGCGGCGGCGAGGGAGGCGGCGAGCGGGACGGGGGAGGCGGCGAGCGGGACGGGGGAGGCGTCGAGCCGCATCACCTGCCCGTGGAAGGGGTGCGCGTCGGTGTAGGGCACCCAGCTGACGCCGCTCTGCGGGACGATGGCGCCGTCCTCGTCACGGGTGCGGCCGGTGACGGCGCGGTGGGCGGTGACGTCGCCGGGCAGGCGGGCGGATGCCGGAGGCGTGCAGCAGCTGCGGGGTCCGCAGGGCGTCCGCGGCCACGACGACCGCCCGGACGGTCACGGTCCTCTCCCCGCCGTCGGCCAGGTCCCGTACGGTCACCCCGGTCACGGTGCCGGCGTCCAGGACGACGCGCAGGCACAGGCAGCGGTCCGCGATCTCCCCGCGCGGGTCGTGCGCCGCCGGCCGAGGACGACGTCGGTGCCGCTCCAGGCGTGGGCGCTGTCGGGGCGTCGGATGGACGGCCAGCGGCATCGGGGCCACCCGTCGGTCCTTCCGGCCGTCCGCGGTCGAAGAGGGCCGAGAGGCAACGAAGGGATTGCGCTCGCCGTCGTCCGGGCGGGGCAGGCGCCGGTCCAGTGGGCGCCCATGCCGCCGACGCTGGTGGAGAGGGCGGCGGCGGGCAGATCGGGTGCACCGAGCAGGCGGGTGCCCGGACGGCCGGCCGGGCCGGGGCCTTCGGAGGCGCGTTGCGCGCGGGCGCGTTCGCCGGTGCCGGGGATGTTCTTGACGTGGGTGCCGGGCGGGTCGGTCAGGCGCGGACCGGCGTCGAGCACACCCCGGTGCGGCATACTCGCCCGATGAGCTCACGCACTTCCCCGATCAGCCGGCCGGTCACGGTACGGAGGGCCGTCGCACGGGACGCCAAACGGCTCACGCGGCTCGTGCGCGGCTCGGGCGCCTACGCGGGCCAGTACGCGGCCGCGGTCGCGGGCTACCGGGTCGGGCCCGATTACATCGAGGCCCACCGCGTCTTCGCAGCCGTCGGCGCCGACGAGCAGGGAGCCCCGGTCCTCGGGTTCTACTCGCTCGTCCTCGCCCCACCGGAGCTCGACCTGCTGTTCGTCGCCGACGCGGCGCAGGGAAGGGGCATCGGACGGCTGCTCGTCGCGCACATGCGGTCCGAGGCCCGTGCCGCCGGGCTCGACCGTGTCAAGGTCGTGTCGCACCTACCTGCCGAGGGCTTCTACCGCCGCGCCGGTGCGGTGCGGACCGGGACCGCGCTCGCCGACCCGCCCGCCGTGCCGTGGGACCGTCCCGTATTCGAGTTCCGCGTTTCTCCGGAATGACGCCGGACCGCGTCCCGTGAAGTGGTGCAGCCGGGCCGCGGCCGGCGTCCTGGTGCCTGTACTGAACCCCTGCGGAGCAGGGGCGTGGGCCACTATTCCGCGTTCTGGTCGCTCGCCTCGTCCTGGGTGCTTGCCTTTTTGGCAGCCGCCCTGACGTCTTCGATCAGTGACTGCATTCCCTCGTCGAAGCGCTGCCGGTATTTTGCGTCTGCTCCTCGCTCATGGTGCTGCTGACAAGATAGACGGCGACCTGGGAGTTCTCGATCCTGTCCGCGGTGCCGGTGTACTGGCGCTGGACGGCGACGGTGCGGGTGCCCTTCTTCACATCGCCGGTCTCGTCGACGGCCGGCACCGGGCCTCGTCGTGGTGGTGCTCAAGGACGTATTCGCGCACGTCATCACGGACGGCGTCGGCATCCCAGACGGTCCGGGACAGCAGGTGCTGCATGCGGTGCGGGGTCCCCCTGTCAGTGCCGGACGAGACAGAACGGATGTCCTGCTGGGTCCGCGAAGATGCGCCAACTCCGCTGGCCATCACCCGCGTCGAGCAGCGTGGCACCGTGCGCGAGGACATCGCCCTGAGCTTGTTCCAGGTCCTTGACCTCCAGATCGAGGTGGAACTGCTGAGGGTGAGCGGAGTCCGGCCAACGCGGCGGCTGATAGGTGTCCACGCGCTGGAAGGCCAGCACGAACCCGCTGTCGGTGTGGAGTGTCGCCCAGCCCTCCCCGAGTGACCACCGCGGATCCGGCTGGTTCACTACGCCACCGAGCAGCGACTGGTAGAACTGGGACAGCCCGACGACATCGACACAGTCCAACACCACGCACTGCAGTTTGGCGATCATGAAGGCAGCGTCTCACGGCACCTGATCACGATCTGCAGCTGGAGTAAACACTCCAGTCGCAGTCCGCTATCGCTGCTGGTCAGTGGCCTGTTTCGGAGTGCACTCGGCTGACACCACGTCAGGTAGCGGGAATTCGTGACCTTGGGTGCGACGGTGGTAGTGGCAGCGGTGGGCGGTGGCCTGGTGACGGCGGCGCCAGCGGGACCAGTTCAGCGCGTGGCCGGTGTGCCGCAGGTGCGTCGGCGTGATGGCCAGTTGCCAG
Organism: Streptomyces sp. ISL-12; assembly: GCF_018614415.1. Taxonomy (GTDB): domain Bacteria; phylum Actinomycetota; class Actinomycetes; order Streptomycetales; family Streptomycetaceae; genus Streptomyces. The sequence goes on along the minus strand of NZ_JAGGOO010000070.1, from coordinate 25,288 downwards.
GAGTCGCCGGATTTCCGCCACGGTGAGCTGATTCTCGACGAACTCGGCAGCCAGGGAGAGCTGGACTGGGCGCGGTGTGCCATCGACTCGGTGAGCGTCCGGGCGGTCAGAGGGGGCCTCTGACCGGACCGAATCCGACCGACCGTGGCAAGAGCGGATCGAAAATCCACCTCATCGTCGATCGCCGCGGCCTGCCCATCTCTGTGGGGATATCCGCAGCCAACACCCACGACAGCCAAGCCATGCAAGCCCTCGTGCGAGGCATCCCGCCGATCCGCTCACCGCGCGGGCCACGACGCCGACGCCCGGCCAAGCTGCACGGGGACAAGGGCTACGACTAGCCCGGCGCCGGCAAGAGTGTGCTGCTGACACGACTACTGCAGGATCTGCTCGCTCGGCACAGCGGTGACGAACCGGTACCTGTGCTGTTCTCCGTCACCTCCTGGCAGCTGAACCAGCCGCTGGCCGCATGGATGGCCGAGCAACTACGTACCTCTTACCCAGGTTTGGACGCACCGGCCCCTGACTCGATCTCCGACGGCACGTCAGCGGACCTGGCCCGAAGGCTGGTGGACACGGGTCGCGTCATGGCACTGCTCGACGGCTTCGACGAGTTGCCTCCGGCCCTCCACCGGCGCTTCCTGGACGCCTTGAACCGGGATCTGCCGCCCCGGCAGCCTGTGGTTCTGGCTTCTCGGACTGCCTCCTATCGAACGGCAATGACCGGGCACGACCCGGGAGTACCCCTCAACGGTGCCGCCGCGATCCAGCTGCTCCCCGTCGAACCCGACCACGCGGCGGACTGTCTGCTCCGGAACGCCGGAGCTGAACGTACACCGGCTCTCGGGCGGTGGGAGGCCGTGGCCTCCGAGCTGGGCACCGCCTCACCCGTAGGGCAGGCACTGAGCACCCCGCAGGGTCTGTTGCTGGCCCGTACCATCTACAACGCCCGTCCCGGAACGCCCAGCGTTCATGCACCCCACCCGAGCGAACTGTGCGATCGCCAGATGTTTCCCCATCGTTCAGCGGTGGACCAGTACTTGTTCAGGGCCTTCATCCAGGCTCCCTACGCCGCTGACGCGCCCGGTCCGCCCCGCTGGAGCGCGGAGCAGGCCCATCGGACGTTCGTCTTCCTGGCTCACTTTCTCGAGCACCGGCACAGCGGCAGCCCAGACCTGGCCTGGTGGGAACTCCCACACCTCACGCACGCGCCTTCCCACTTTGTCGCGGGTCTGGCCCTGGGCGGGATCCCGGGTGCCGTCGCGGGCCTGGTCGCGGGAGGCCTCTCCAGCATGATCCTGGGCGCAGTTCTGGGCGGAGTCGCGGTCGGATTCCTGCTCAGTCTGGTCTCGGCACAGACCTTGGGAAAGGTCACGGGCGTAGTTGCGGGCGTGCTGGTAGGTGGACTCCTCCTCAGCAGAAAGCTCGACGAATGGGGAATTTGGGGCACACTCGCAGCAGGGGTGGCGCTCTTGACGCTCGCTGCATACGGGGCCGAGGCGCACTGGGCGGACCTCACATTGGGTGTGGGACAGCGAGTGAGCCGGTACGGCAGCCGGTTCGTCACCAGACTTCTTGAACTGTTCGGAGGGGTTTCCGTCGTCCCCAGTGCTGGGCTTCGCCTGTCCCCCTCCAGGCTGGTGTGGGGTGCCTCGGTGGGAAGCTACTGGGCGATCTTGCTCGCGTTCATCGCTCTGGCCGTCACCGGGGCCGTGTACGGACAAAACCCGGAGGCCTGGCCGAGGGCTTGAAGGAGGGCTCCCGCATCATGGCGTCCGGCCCTGCGGACACGACCAGGGTGGCCATCGCGGGCGCACTCCTGGGGGTACTGACCGTCGGTCTCCGGCCGGAGACACCTGACCTGACCTCGGTCACGGGGCCGAGTCAGGTGCTCCGCCCTGACCGCAACACCTTTTTCGCTCTTGTCCTCGTGGGTGGGCTCCTGGGCGGGGCTGCAGGCTGGCTCGTGGACCCATGGACCGGGGCCGTGGCAGGTAGCTTGGTGGGCCTCCTTCTGGGAGTCCTGGTCGGAATGACGAAGTCGGTGTGGCTGCACTTCACTCTGCCCCGGCTCTACCTGACGGTGCGGCACCGACTGCCGTTCGCCTTGATGTCCTTCCTGCGGGACGCGCATAAGCAGCGCGGGATCCTGCGCCAGGTCGGATCCGTGTACCAGTTTCGCCACATCGACCTGCAGCGCCACCTCGCTGCCCAGTACGGGAGATCAACATCTGGATCCTGAGCAAACCATGACTGGGCCCGGGCGCATCGGCCTCGGCTCCGAGCTGAAGCGCCGCACCGACTCGACGGCGTACCGCGGTTGATGGTCGTCTTCGACCGGGCCGACGACACACCCTGCGGCACCTCACCCCGTACTGGGAGACCATCCGGCAGAAGGGCGACCCGAAGCGGTCCCTGGCCATCGTCGCCCCGTGTGCCCCGGCCCGGCCGGGCCGTGACCGCCGTTCGCGGCGGGCGTCACGGCCCGTCGTCGAGGTCGGCGAGCCACTGGGGCAGGTCCCCGCGGCGGGCGACGTTGAGTTTGCGGTAGACGCGTGTCATGTGCTGCTCGACGGTGCTGTCGGTGATGTACAGATGCCGTGCCACCTGCCGGTTGGTGTAGCCGCGCGCCACCAGCGCCGCCACCCGGCGTTCGGCGGCCGACAGCAGCAGGCTGTCGCGCCGGTTCGCGGCCGGCCCGTATTCGGCCGTTCCCGGCCGTTGCAGCAGGTTCCGCAGTGCCCCGGCACCGCAGTCCTCGATCAGGGCGAGGGCCCGCCGCTCGCTCTCCTCGGCGGCCACCATGTCGCCGGCGGCGGCATGGGCCTGTGTCTGGTCCGCCAGGGCACGCGCGAGTTCGAGCCGGTCCCCGGTCGAGGCGAGGAGCTTCACGGCGTCCTGCAGCAGGATGCCCCGGCGCTCCGCCGGCTCCATGGCCGCCCGCAGGCGCAGCACCATGCCGGTGATCCTGCTGCTCAACGACTTGTGCGTACGCATCTGTTCGTTGATCAACTGCGCCGCCTCCGTGTGGTGGCCGAGGTGCAGATACGCCTGGGCCGCGTCCAGGCGCCAGGGCACGAAGCTGGGGACGTCCATCTGCCACTGCGTCATGAGGTCGCCGCAGGTCAGCAGCTCCCTCAGTGCCATCTGATGCCGACCGGTGACCAGGTAGTACGTACCGCGGGCGTGGCGGTAGTGGATGCCGAACCGCGTCTCGAAGACCGCTTCGGGCACCTCGTGACGGAGCACCTCCTCGGCCGTGGCGTGGTCCGCGGCCACCGCGGCTCCCATGAGGAGACTCCCCAACGGCACCCCGATTCCGACTCCCCAGCTCTGGGGTGACATGGCCGACAGGGAGCGGCGGGCCAGTTCCATGGTGGCCGGCATGTCCCCCTGCCGGAAGGCGATCTGGGCCTTGAGGCTGCAGAGCACCGCCTCCCAGGCAGGGGCTCCGCGCTTGGTGGCTTCGGCGAGGATCCGCTCGCACTCCACGGCCACGCTGTCGGTGCGGTCCGCGTAGAACAGCGCGGCGATGAGCGTGCTGGCCGCCTCCATCGTCCGGTCGTTGACCGAGTAGTCGCGCAGCGTCTCCTCGGCCACGGTGATGACCTCGTCCTGGGCGTCCGAGCGCAGGACTCCGGAGAGCATCTCGATGGCGTGCAGATACGCCTCGGTGCCGGTGGGCAGTGTCGTCGGCACGCGGGACGACGGGGCGTCCGGGCCGTTGCGGAAGCGCTGACCGAACTCGGGATAGGACGTCTCGAGCCACTTGTCGAAGATGTACAGGTCCGTCGATGTGCGTGCGCTGCGGGACGGTTCGAGCCGTGCGAGCACATCCTCCGCCGCGTCGAAACGGCCGCTGCGCAGCAGGGTCCTGGCCAGTGCCAGGGAGTGCCGGTTGTCGAGCGCGTGGTCTCGTAACTGCGCCTGGAGGGGCAGCATCCGGCGCATGGCGATGGACGGACTGTCGGGCCACGCCACTTCGGCCAGCTCTATGGTCAGCTCTGTGCGTACGGCCTCGTCGGTGCATGCGGCATGGGCCAGCTCCAGACAGGAGATGGCCAGCTTCGTGTCCTGGCGCAGCAGTGCCTCGTCCGCGGCCTCGCGCAGCACGGTGATCTGCCACCGTTCGGTCGCCCGGCCGGCCGCGAGCAGATGGCCGGCGATCTCCGGTGCGGGCTCGGCCTTCTGGTGCAGCCAGAGTGCGGCCCGCAGGTTCAGTTCCGTGCGGGTGGCGCCGTCGATGCCGGCGAGTACCGCCTCTCGGGCGACCGGGTGGCGGAACCGGCCGTCCGGCGTGGTGATGCCCGACGCGGTGAGCCGCTGGACGGCCTGCTCGGACGAGGCGAACTCGTGGTCCAGCAGATGCTCGACGAGTTCGGGGAAACGCGCGCTGCCCAGGACCGCGAGGACGGTCGCCGCCCGGGTCAGGCCCGGTGCGCTGCCGTACAGGCAGGTGACCACCGCCTGCTCGTAGTTCTCCGCCACGACCAGTTTCAGGTCCTCGGGGCGCCGCAGATCCTGGGCGGACGAGATCAGGTCGTCGATCAGCGCGTGAAGGAGCAGTGGATTCCCTCCGCTGGTCATGTAGGACTCGTCGGCCAGCAGCTTCGCGATGCCGGTGCCGAGCCGTGACACGAGGAGGTCGCGCACGGCGATCCGGGAGAGGGGCCGCAGACGTATGAGACAGCAGTGGGGGTTCCGCAGCAGTTCGGCGGTGCGGCGCATGGCGTCGGGTCCCGATCCGCTCCCGATCCCGATCACGACCATGATTCTTGAGTTGCGTATGCGGCGCACCAGATACGAGAGGTACTCGGCCGAAGCCTCGTCGGCGTATTCGAAATCGTCCACGACCACGAGCACGGGAAGTTCGCTGGACAATTTGAGCAGCGAGCCGCAGAAATCGCGTGCCGTGAGCTGCCCGGGATGCGAGGGACGATGCTGCGTCTTTTCCTGTGCTGAGCTACGCGAACTGTAGGAGGGGCCGAGCGGGATTTCGATCACGCTGTTCGGTTCCGGCACCGTGTCGACGAGTTGCCGTACGGTTTCGAGCCGTAGTTGCTCCTCGGAAGGCGAGCACCGGGCCTGGACGACCAGCGCGCCGAGATCATGCGCGTGCTCGACGAGAGCCTGTGCCAGTGAGCTTTTTCCGCTCGCCACCGGTCCGGTCAGAACAGCCACTCCGCTGTCTCCGCCGATGGAGTTCACGAACATGCTTTTGAGTGAGCTGAGATGCAGTTCCCGTTCCACCAGTTTCACTGCCTGGGTCCCCCTGTGACTGGCTAACTGTTTAGGGCCGTCGTGAGCTGCGGTGATGGTGTGTCACTGCGGTCCGCCGGCCAGGTGGATCGATCTGGTGTTCGCTGATCAGCTTGCTTCACGGCCCTCGTGTGGGAAGTCGGCCGGGCTGGTTGTGGAGGTGCGTCTTCTGGTCCCTGCGCAGGGGTGTGACCCTCGCGGAACAGGCCGAGGCGATCGAGCGGATTACGGAGTGGGAGTGGCAGTCGGCCGCCGACTCGCACAACTCCTCCAAGGCGCCCTCCGGGGGCGGGCGGCGATGAGAACGCCGCGCCGAAGTCGCCGCACGAATGCCAGGCCGACCGCCCCTGGCGCTGTGACCTCAGTCATATGACGGAGGGTGGTGAATGCTCGGCCGAGTCCTTCTGCTGCACGAGATTCCACTACTCAGGGCCTTTGGTCGGGAACGATCCTTAACTGAGGGTGATGCTCCTCCCGGGCGACGGCAGGGAAGTCCTCGTTCCGAGGCGGGATCGATGACTGCTGGTTCCTCGAGCGCTGTGCCATCACAGTCTTTGATCTAAGCGCAGACATGTCAACTGCCAGTTGAGTCGGGCTGTGGGTGCGGCCCTGTCTGACGAAAACATGACAAGGCGCAGAGGGCCTCGACCTGCGATGACTGCTGAATCGTGACCCTCCGGCGGCGGAGCAAAGTGTTCACCAAGCCCGCCGACGGGCCCTGTCCGCGGCCCACCTCGCGCCCTCGGGGACGGGCGGACACGACGCCGCTTCCGTGACCGTGTGCCGGAGGATCGTCACCGCCGACGGAGTTCTGTCCGGCGGAGATCGAGCGGCAACAAGATCAGGAGGCCCACCGAACCGTCTCGGCCAGGCTCGAACCGCAGACCTTGACAGTGACTCGTGACGGTAATGGATCATACGAAGACCGTCTGAACCACGGGCAGCGGCCGAGCTGAGGCGCAGGCGTGAAGTTGAGGAAAGGACGTAACCCCGCTATGCCGGACGGCACTCTCCAGGACTCCGCGGCACTGTCCGCCGACCCGTACGGGACACTGGCGCGACTGCGGAACGAGGCACCGGTGTGCCCGGTCACCGGGCCGGACGGCCGGCGGTTCTGGCTCGTGACGCGCTACGACGACGCCAAGGCGGCCTTCGTGGACCCGCGGTTGTCCCTCGACCGCCGCAACGCCCTGCCCGGCCAGTACCAAGGCATGTCTCTTCCTCCCGCGCTGGACGCCAACCTCCTCAACATGGACCCGCCGGACCACCGGCGCCTGCGGCGCCTCGTCGGCGCCGCCTTCACCGGCCGCCGCGTGGAACGACTGCGCGGACCGATCCAGCGGATCGCCGACGAACTCATCGACGCCGTCGCCCCGCTCGGCCGCGCCGACCTGATCGCCGCCTACGCCGCTCCGCTGCCCATCGCCGTGATCTGCGATCTGCTCGGCGTTCCGCGTTCCGCGCGCCCCGATTTCCGGGCTTGGACCGACGCGCTGACCGCCCCCGACCCCGCCCGTCCGGAACGGGCCAAAGACGCGGTCGCGCACCTGTGGCACTTCTTCACCCGCCTTGTCTCCGACAAGCGCCGCGAACCCGGCGACGACCTGCTCACCGATCTGATCGCCGCCTGCGACGGAGACGACCGGCTCACCGAGGCCGAGCTGACCTCGCTGGCCTTCCTCATTCTGTTCGCCGGCTTCGAGAACACCGTCCATCTGATCGGCAATGCCGTTCTCGCTTTGCTGGACCACCCCGGACAAGCGGCCCAGTTGCGTGAGGACCCCGGTCTGATCGAGCAAGCGGTGGACGAACTGATGCGGTTCGACGGGCCGGCACCGCTCGCGATCCGCCGATTCCCTACCGAAGACATCGAGATCGGTACGGTACGCATTCCCGCCGGGGAGACCGTCCTGCTGTCCCTGGCCTCCGCCAACCGTGATGCCACCCGCTTCGACCAGCCCGACCGGCTCGACATACACCGGGCCCCGGCAGGGCACCTCGCCCTCGGCCACGGCATCCACTACTGCCTGGGCGCACCCCTGGCCCGTCTGGAGACCGCCATCGCCATCGAGACGTTGCTGCGCCGGATGCCGGGCCTGGCCTTGGCCGTACCGCGGGATCAGGTGCGTTGGCGTCCGTCCATTCGCTCCCGCGGTCTGCTGTCGCTGGACGTGGTGTTCGATACCGGCCCCGGCGGAGACCCGCGGGGGTCGGCCGAGGCATCACTCATGAACGGCGCCGGCCGTGCCGACCGCTGAGGGCCGACTCGCCGACAGGCTCAACTACCTGTTCGAACACATGCATCCTCCCGGCAAGCCGTACACGAACGCCTACGTCGCAGAGCAGGTCCGGATCTCGGAGCAGTATCTCTCCATGCTTCGGCGGGGCAGGCGCAGCAAGCCGGACCTGGACCTGCTGAAAAGGCTCTCCAGGTTCTTCGGCGTTCCCGACGGCTTCCTGTCCGGGACGATGAGCGAGGAGGCGGTGGCCAAGACCGAGGAGGAGATCGCGGTCCTGGCCGCGATGCGGGACGCCCGCGTACGGGCCATCGCGCTGCGAGCGGTCGGTCTGCCGCCTGCGGTGCAGGACAGCCTCACCGAGATCATCGTCCAGTTCCGGCAGCAGATGGGCCTTCCCGCTGACCCGGCCGCAGACCCGCGTGAGCCCTCGTGAAAAGAGCGCGGGCGAGCAGGCCAAGGATCCCCGAGGGCATTCTGTGTATCTGGAAAATCCACGCCGGCGACGCTGGCGTTGGCACATACGGGGCGAGCATGAGTCGGAAGATCAGGAAAGCACGAAAACGCTGTGAAGCGGTGGTCGCCGAGCTTCTTCTTCCTCCGGAGGCCGGTCTGGAGGAAGTCTGCGATCTGGTTGCCGACCGGGTGGGCCAACCAGTACACACCCTCACCATGCCGCTGGGCGGTGTCGCCTCCGGGATGACCATCCTGTTGGAGCGGGAGTTATGGATCTGCGCCGACCAGGACACCTCGGCCTGGCACCAAGTCCACGTGCAGCTGCACGAACTCGGGCATCTGCTCATGGGCCACGAGAAGGAACCCGCGGTCGCCGAGGAGGCCCTCACGCTGTGGACGCCCTCTCTGGACACCGGGGTCGCCATGCGCCACATGGGGATCGGCCCCGCCTTCTGGCGGCACCACGCCTACGACAAACCCGCCGAGATGGAGGCCGAGATCGTAGCCAGCTTGCTGGAGGAACGGATCAGCCCCCACCTTGCCCCGTCCCCGGCTCTGCACGGCAGGGCCCAGCACATAGCCGCCACGCTCGGCCCGGTTCTGCAGCACACGCCGCGAGGAGCGCAGCGTCGTGCGTGACGTCCTGTACCTGACGATAGGAGGCTTCGCCTGGGCGGGGGCCACCTACAAGGCACGGGCATGGCTGCGCGACCGTGCCAACACCAACCTGGCCCTTGTTTCCTGCATGATCGCCGCGGTTGGCCTGGTGATGACGTTGTCCAGCCCTCGCCTGTACGGCGCGTTCGATCAGGCGGTCGGCGTGGCCAACCTGGCCATCGCCATCATCTATTCCAGCGCGGTCGCCTTCGTCCTCGGCGCCCGGGTCCTGCTGCTGAGCTGGGTGCTGAGCGATGGCAAGGCGGGTTTCGCCCGCGCTCGGCAACGCACGCGCTGGATCATCGCCGTCACCCTGGCCGCCTGGACGGTCGCCCTCGTGGCTTTCGCGACCCACCGCCCCTACGAGGTGGAACATCCCAGTGACTTCACCACCGTCTACGCCGACGATCCCGGCGTAGAACTCTTCCTGGTCATCTATTTGGCCATCTTCGGCACCTGCATGGCCTCCCTCGGCGCCCTCTGCCGCCGCTGTGCGGCGGAGCTGCAGGCAGAACGTCCGTGGCTGGCCAGAGGGCTGTGGCTGATCGCCTACGGCTCCTTGGCGATCCTGGTGTACTGCGCCGCGAAGCTCGGCGGCATGGTGGGCCGCTGGAGCGGTGTGGACCTGGACGTGCTCGCCAACGACCTGGCACCACTGAGTGCCTCGTTGGGCGCGCTTCTCGTGGTCGTCGGCTTCGCGGTGCCCGCCGTCGGCTCCCGTGTCACCGCCTGGCGGCTCGTCCGCCGTCTCCATCCGCTCTGGCGCACCGTGACGGCGGACGAGCCAGAGGTGCAGATAGAAGACCTGCACTGGTGGTGGCCCGCCAAGTCCCTGCACTGGGTGGCATCTCGGCAGATGACGGAGATCCGAGACGTGCAGCGAGGCATCCGCCGATACGTGGACGCCGCGCTGATCGACACCGCACGCGAGCGCGGCAGCGCGGCCGGCCTGGACGAGCAGGAACTGATGGCGCTGACAGAGGCGGCGGCTCTGCGCCGCGGCCTGCACAACCGCAGGAGCCGGCACCTCCCGGACCACCCCGCGGCCACGGTCGTCATGGGCGGCGGTGAACAACTGGCCGACGAACACGCTCATCTCGTGCGAGTCTCCGACGCCTACAACACACCGCTGGTCGGCGAGATCCTCGCGGCTGCCCCTGTTCGCTGAGAGAGCTCGGGCGAACCGCCGCTCCGTCCCCTCGGCCTCCGTCGCCCTGGTCCGGACATGCCGGTGCCCGGTGGTGGGGGGGGGCACGCCACCGGGCACCGGTGTCCGGGTCAACTGATGATGTCGAACCGGCCCCACCCGTCACCGAGGGACTGCGGCGGCAGGAACGTGGCGCCGGGGGCGTCGGCGTCGAAGGCGCCGCTGTGCCGGTGGACCACCAGGGTTCCGTCGTGCCGCAGAGCCAGCAGGTCGGGATGCCCGTCCCCGTCGATGTCGGTGATGGTCAGGACCCGGTTCGTCGCCAGGTCCCACCCGGCGCCCAGCGCGTGCCAGGCACCCTCACCGACCGGCTCGCCCTCCTCGCCCCGGCCGTGCGCGTAGACCTCGTACGCCGAGAGCTCGCCGCTCGCGTGCAGGACCAGAAGGTCCTCGTACCCGCTGCCGGTGACGTCCGCCAGGCCGACCGGGATGTCGGTCTCGTCGAGGACGGCGAAGGGGAGTGGCGGGGCGAATATCTCCTCTTCGCCGGCCGCACCGCGGTTGACGATGCGGTGCACCTCGCCGGTGCCCTGCAGGCGGCCCACGATGTCGGCCCGGCCGTCGCCGGTCAGGTCGCCCAGCGCGATGGTGTCGTAGGTGACCTCGGGCAGCTTCCCGCCGAAGCGCAGCGGGGCGGCGAAGGTGCTCATGCCGTTCAGGCCGCCCTGGTTGAGATGGACCAGGGCCTGCTCGTCCTTGGAGATGACGACGATGTCCGCGTACCCGTTGCCCGTGAAGTCGCCGGCGCCGAGCCAGAGCACGTTGTCGAAGCCTTCGCCGACCTTGACGGGGTCGCCGAAGGTCTTCGGGCCGTCCCAGCCACCCTGGTGGGGGAAGACGAACAGCTCGGAAGTGCCGGGATCGCGGGCCAGGATGTCCAGCCAGCCGTTGCCGCGGAACGAGCCCGACCGGTGGACCGGGGGAGCGGTTACCTCTTCGGTGACGGTTTCCATGACGGGGTTCCTCACGTTGTCGGTGCCCACGGCGGCGTCACTGCGCGCCGCCGCGCACACTGCGGATGTGCTCGGCCAGGCCGGCCGGGGTCGGGGCGGAGAACAGGTCCGCCAGTTTCACCGAGACGTCCAGGGACCGCTCGACGTGCTGCAGAAGTTGCGCGCCCAGCAGCGAGTGACCGCCGTGCGTGAAGAAGTTCGTCGTCGCCGTCACGTCGTCGCGGTCGAGCAACCGGCGCCACAGCGCCAGGAGTTCACGTACGACCTCGTCGGCCGGCTCCGGTCCGGCCCCGGCGGTGCCCCGCCCGGGCGCGCGCTCGCCGGCGAGACGGGCCAGGGCGATGTAGTCGACCTTCTGGTTGGCGTTGGTGGGCAGCGCGTCCACGACGAGGAAGTCCTGGGGGATCGCCGACCGCGGCAAGGTGGCCCGCGCGTGCTCCCACAGCTCGCCGGTGATGTCCGCCTCGCCGGTCGTCTCGACGAACACCACGAGCCGGGCGTCCGCACTGAGATCGCCGGTCACGAGCGCGGCGGCGGCGCGCACCCGCGGATGGCCGAGCACGACCGCCTCGACCTCGCCCAGCTCGATCCGGTTGCCGCGCAGCTTGACCTGCCGGTCCGCCCGGCCGAGCAGTTCGAGACTGCCGTCCGCGCGCCACTGGCCCAGGTCCCCGGTCCGGTAGTAGCGGCCGTACACGGGGTGCTCCCGGAACCGGTCCGCGGTCAGTAGGGGCCGGCCGTGGTAGCCGAGAGCCACCCCGCGGCCGGCGATGCACACCTCGCCCCGGACACCGACGGGCAGTTCACGACCGTTCGGGTCGAGCACCATGACCTGGGTGTTGCGGATCGGACGGCCCACGTCCAGGTGATCACCGAGGTCTTCGGGCACCACGCAGGACGTCGACCAGATGGTGGTCTCGGTGGGCCCGTAGGCGTGATGCACCTGGCAGCCGGTCCGCACGAGGCTACGGGCCAGCGAGACCGGGACGGGCTCGCCCCCGCAGATGACCCGGCGGCCCGCGAGCCGGTCGGCGACCTGGTCCAGGACCAGCCGCCACGTGGTGGGGGTGGCCTCGAGGATGCTGGGCTCGTAGCGGTCGATCAGCTCGCGCAGCACTTCGCCCCGGGTCCGTGCCTCGTCCGGTGCGATCACGATACGGCCGCCGGAGTACAGCGGCACGTGCAGCTCGATGCCTGCCATGTCGAAGGCGAAGGTCGTCATCCACAGCATCGCGTCGTCGCTGCTCGCGCCCAGTTGCTCGGTGAAGTGGGCCGCGACGTTGGCGAGTCCGGCGTGGGTGATCAGCGCGCCCTTGGAACGCCCCGTCGAACCGGAGGTGTAGATCAGGTACGCCGCATCGTCGGGGGCGGGCCGCCGGCGCAGCTCGCCCACGGACCCCTGGGACTCGGGCCCGTCCACCGGGACCAGCCGCAGGGCCGCCATGCCGCTTCCGGCCGTCCTGTCGAACCCCGGGTCGCTGAGCAGTACCGCGGCCCTGGAGTCGGACAGCAGATAGGACACCCGCTCGGCCGGATGCTCCGGGTCCACCGGCAGATAGGCTCCGCCCGCCAGCCAGATGCCGAGGACTGCGGCCACGAGTTCGGGACTGCGGGCCGCGGCGACGGCCACGACGTCTCCCGTGGTGACGCCGGTCTCCCGCAGGAGTTCGCAGGTGGCCTCGGCCGCGTCCCAGAGCCGGCGGTAGGTCACGGCACGCGGTCCGTGCTGCACCGCCACCCGCAGCGGCGCCGTGCTCGCGTGCCCGTGCACCGCCTCCAGCACGCTCGCCGGATCCAGCGGGGCGCTCGTCGCGTTGGCCGCCGCGACGACCTCGTGGTCCCGCTCGCCCCAGATCCTCAGCTCCCCGGTCGGCACCTCCGTCGCCGGACCGCTCCCGGCGAACGACAGCAGGAGGGCCTCGTACCGGTGCAGCAGTGCGCTGACATCGTCATGGGCGAGCACGGTGGCGTCGTGTACGGCGATGAGGCGCAGGCCGCTGTCGGACGACATCACGAAGAACTCGAGGTCGAACTTGCTGAAGCCGTTGCGCGCCACCAGCGGCCTGGCCCGCAGACCGGCGATGTCGAAGTCGGGCAGCCCGAAGTCCGGTACGTAGTTGAACAGATGCCGGAACAGGGTGTCCCGCCACGAGGAGTTCGCGCGTGGCACCAGGCCCGAGATGCTGTCCACGGGCACCTGGGAGTGCACGAGCGCGTCGAAGAACGTGTCCCGGGTGGTGCGCACCAGCGACCGGAAGCTCTCGCTGTGGTCCACCCGGACCCGCAGCGGCAGGACGTTGACGTGGTAGCCGATGGCCCGTTGCGCCTCGGGGGGCCGGACGTTCACCGGTGATCCGACGGTGATGTCGGGGCCCGCGCCGTGCGCGGCGAGCAGCAGGAAGTAGGCGGCCAGCAGGACGACCGCCTCGGGAGCACGCAGCTCCTTCTGGAGCCGCTTGACGGCCGCCGCCGCCTCGGGCGACAGCGTGTGGGTGACCTGGGCGCCGACCAGCGTCGGTTCCGTCCCCCCGGGTGTCCCGACGCGCAGCTCCAGGGTCTGCGGGTCGAAGCCGGCCATCCGCTCCCGCCAGAACGCGACGCTCTCCTCGCTCGGCTCGGTCTCCCGCAGGATCCGGGCCGGCACGAGCAGGCCGGCGTCCGGCGCCTGGCCCTGGACCGTGCTCTCGTAGGCGGAGGTCAGTTCTTCGAGGAGGACGGTGCTCGAGATCGTGTCGTAGACGAGGTGGTGGAACACGAAACACAGGACGTCCCCGCCGGGATGGCGAAGCAGCGCGGCCCGTACCAGAGGGCGTCCGTCGAAGGTGAACCGGCGGGCGACGAAAGGCGTCAGAGACTCAGCCAGGCGATCCGGCGCGGGAGCGAAGTCGTCGACCTCCTCGATGTCCACCCTGAATTCCTCGGAACTCAGCACGGTCTTCGTCAGATCGGCGCCGGCGGCGAAATAGACGGTGCGCAGGACCTCATGGCGTCGAAGGAGGACGGTGAATGCTTCCTGAAGCGCCGAAATGCTGAGCCTGCCGTCCACTTGAAAAGCGAGCGGCAGGTTGTTGGGTGCGCTCTCGGGAGCGAGCCGCTCAAGAAGCCAGAGCGCCTCTTCCTTCCGGCCGGCCAGGGTCAGCTCGCGCTCTGGCCACGAGGCCGAATGCGGCGCGATATTCGCCGTACGGTTCACGGAATCCTCCAGATGCGGGCTGCTGCGACGGCGGGGACGACTGCGCCCGAGCGTAGGAGGAACACGAGGTGGCCAGTACCCCTAATCCGGCGGACCTCGCCCCTTGCCACCCGAGCCGGGAACGATAGGGGATGGATAGGGGATCGGAAACCTCGCACCCGTCCGACGGCCCCCTCTACGCTCCCGAACCGGGGCCGATGTTCTCTCGACCGAGGAGTTTCGATGAGTGAGTCCGGCGAGTGGAAAGTGCTGGCGGACGGTGACGATTCGGGCGCGGTCGTGCTTGCCGTGGATTTTGACACGACCGGCAGGCCGGAGGCACGTTTCTCGGATCTGGTCGCCAACCTCACGACCGACCTGACCGTTTGGGAATCCATTCCGCCGGCCGTCGAAGCGGCTGCCGAATGGTCGGGAAAGGAGTACGTGGACCATTGGGCGGGGAAAGTGGCGCGGGAGCGTCCGGAGGTGCGCGCGGTGATGGGGTACTGCGCCGGTTCGGTGTTCGCCGCCACGCTCGCCGAGCGCGTCGCCGAACTCCAGGGCAGTGAGCCGCTGCTGCTCCTCTTCGACCCCGAGATCACGGTCGCCCAGACCCTGCTGTGGCAGTTCCAGAAGATCGTCGGGTTCATGTCGTCCGTGCTGCCCGCCGAGGACATCGAGGCCGCGCGGGACGCCGGGCGCCGCTGCTACGAGCGAACTCCGCAGGTGGGGCCGCTCAAACAAGGGCTGACCCGGCTGGTGCGGGAGGTCGGTGAGCCCGCCTTCACCCGCGCGGGACTCGACCGCACCCGGCGTGCGGAACTCTTCGACGCCTTCGGGTCCTTCATGGGCTACCTCGCCGCCGCCGGAGACCTGGACCCCTTCGAACGGTGGCGGTCCGCGACGGCGATCAGCTCCTCCAGCCCCGCGAGCGGCCTCAACGGGATCCGGGCCGCCGGCGTGGGCGCCGACCAGGTCTCCGTCGGCCGGGAACTCGCGTTCGACGTCGAGCACGCGACCATGCTGGCCGACAAGAAGATCGCGGCCACGGTTTCCGACCTGCTCCACACATAGTCCGGGAGACGCAGACCGCCATGCCGAGCACACGAGACTCCGTCACCGCACCTCGACCCCCGCGCACCGGCGACGCCGTGGCGGTCGTCGGACTGTCCTGCCGGCTGCCCGAGGCGCCCGGACCGGCCGCCTTCTGGGACCTGTTGCGCAGCGGCGCCGACGCTGTGGCCGAGGTGCCCACCGATCGATGGGACCACGCGGAGGTCACCCGGCGGGAGCCGGCCACGGCGAACGCCCGTTTCGGCGCGTTCCTCGACCGCGTCGACACGTTCGACGCGGGCTTTTTCGGGATCTCCCCCCGGGAGGCAGCGGCGATGGACCCGCAGCAGCGCCTCGTGCTCGAACTGGCCTGGGAGGCCCTGGAGGACGGCGGCATCGTGCCGGGCTCCCTGAGCGGCAGCCGCACCGGTGTCTTCGTCGGCGCCATCTGGGACGACTACGCCACCCTGTGGCACCGCGAGGGCATCGGGAACACCGGCCCGCACACCGTCACCGGGCTGCACCGCGGCATCATCGCGAACCGTGTCTCGTACGCCCTGGGGCTGCGCGGCCCCAGCATGACCGTCGACACGGCCCAGTCGTCCTCCCTCGTCGCGGTCCAGCTCGCCTGCGAGAGCCTGCGCGGCGGGGAGTCAGAGGTCGCGCTCGCCGGCGGGGTGAACCTCAATCTCGTACCGGACAGCGCCGTGGGCATGGCCCGCTTCGGAGGGCTGTCGCCCGACGGCCGCTGCTTCACCTTCGACGCGCGGGCCAACGGCTACGTCCGGGGCGAGGGCGGCGGCCTCGTCGTCCTCAAACCGCTCGCACGCGCGCTCGCGGACGGAGACCCCGTGTACTGCGTCATCCTCGGCGGCGCGGTGAACAACGACGGCGCCACCGACGGGCTGACCGTGCCCGGGCAGCACACCCAGGCGCAGGTGCTGCGCACGGCGTACGAGCGTGCCGGGGTGGACCCCGCCGACGTGCAGTACGTGGAACTGCACGGCACCGGGACCAAGGTCGGCGACCCGCTCGAGGCGGCCGCGCTCGGCCGGGTGCTCGGCACGCCGCGCACCGGCGGCGACCCGCTGCTCGTGGGCTCGGCGAAGACCAACGTGGGGCATCTGGAGGGCGCGGCGGGCATCGTCGGACTCCTCAAGACCGCGCTGAGCATCCGTCACCGCAGCCTCCCGCCCAGCCTCAACTTCCGTAGGCCCAACCCGCTGATCCCCTTCGGTGAACTGAACCTGCGCGTCCATGACCGGCTCGGTCCCTGGCCCCACCCGGACAAGCCGCTGCTGGCGGGCGTCAGCTCCTTCGGCATGGGCGGCACCAACTGCCACCTGGTCCTGGCCGACCCGCCGGAAACCGGCACCGGCACCGCCGGCGCCACCACGCCCCACGCGGCGGCACCGTCCGGCCCGGTGCCGTGGCTGCTGTCCGGCCGCAGCGCGGCGGCGCTGCGCGACCAGGCGGCCCGGCTGCGCGACTTCGTGGCCACCGACCCGCACCGGCGCCCGGCGGACGTGGGGCACTCGCTGTTCACCGGCAGGACCGTGTTCGACCACCGGGCCGTGGTCCTGGCCGAGACGGCGGCGGAGTTCGACCTGGGGCTGCGTGCCGTCGCCGACGGCGCGGCCGCCGCCCACACCGTCACGGGCCGGGCAGCCCCCGCGGGCTCGACCGCGTTCCTCTTCAGCGGGCAGGGCAGCCAGCGCCCCGGCATGGGACGCGAACTGTACGCGTCCTACCCGGCGTTCGCCGACGCCCTCGACGAGGCGTGCGACCACTTCGCCCCGCACCTCGAACTCCCCCTGCGCGACGTCCTGTTCGCCGCGCCCGGCACGGCGCCGGCCGCGGCCCTCGACCAGACCCGCTACACACAGCCGGCCCTGTTCGCCCTGGAGAGCGCCCTGTACCGCCTGGCGGCCGACGCGTTCGGCGTCGTCCCCGACGCGCTGATCGGCCACTCGGTCGGTGAGCTGGCCGCCGCCCACGCCGCGGGTGTCCTCGATCTGCCCGACGCCTGCTCGCTGGTGGCGGCCCGCGGACGCCTCATGCAGGACGCCCCCGCCGGCGGCGCCATGGTCGCCATCGAGGCCGGCGAGGAGGAGGTCGCCGCTGCCCTGGACGCGTACGCGGCGCGGGCCGGCATCGCGGCCGTCAACGGGCCCGCCGCCGTAGTCGTCTCCGGCGACCGCGACGCCGTGCACGCGGTGGCCCGGCACTGGCGTGACCGTGGCCGCAGGACCAGGGAACTGCGCACCAGCCACGCGTTCCACTCGGCGCACATGGACGGCATGCTGCGGGAGTTCGGGGACCTCGCCCGGGGCCTCACCTACCGTGCGCCGAGGATCCCGGTCGTCTCCGACCTCACCGGGCAGATCGCGGGGGACCGGCTGTGCTCACCCCAGTACTGGGTGCGCCATGTGCGCGGCGCCGTACGGTTCGCCGACGGGGTGCGCACGCTCACCGAGCGGGGCGTCACGCGCTGGCTGGAGCTGGGGCCCGACGCCGTGCTCGTCCCGATGGTCCGCGCGGGCCTCGACGGCGGCACGCAGGACCACCCGGCCGCCCTGGTACCCGCGCTGCGTGACGGCAGGCCCGAGGCCCGTACGTTCCTCACCGCACTCGCCGGACTCCATGTGCACGGCGCCCACGTCGACTTCGGCCCTGCGTTCGCCGCCCACGAGCCGCGGCGCACCACGCTGCCGACCTACGCCTTCCAGCGTGAGCGCCACTGGCTGGACACGCTGCCCCAGGCCGGCCGTCCCCTCGCCGCGGCGACCGGACGGCCCTCCGGCGCGCCGGTCTCGGAGACCCCCGCTCCGCGGACCGGCGCGCCCTCGGACACCGCGCCCGCCACGCTGCCCGGCCGGCTCGCCGCACTGAGCCGGACCGACCAGGACCGGCTGCTGCGCGAGCTGGTCGGCACCCAGGTGGCGCTCGCGCTCGGCCATGCCACCCCTGACGCGGTCGATCTCGGCCGCACCTTCAAGGACCTGGGGTTCGACTCGCACACCGCCATCGAGTTCCGCGCCTCGCTGTGCGCCGCGACGGGCCTGGACCTGCCCGCGTCGCTCGTCTACGACCACCCCTCGCCCGAGGCGCTGATCGACCACCTGCGCTCGGCGGGGCGGCGGACGGACCCCGACGGTGCCGACCAGGAGAGCACGCGGACCGCCCACGGCGACGACCCGATCGCGATCGTCGCGATGAGCTGCCGCTACCCCGGCGGGGTGGCATCGCCCGAGGACCTGTGGGAGCTGGTCACCCAGGGAGTGGACGCGATCGGGAACTTCCCCACCGACCGGGGCTGGAACCTGGAGGAGCTGTACGATCCCGACCCGGACCGGCCGGGACGCACCTATCTCGCCCAGGGCGGGTTCCTGGACCACCCCGACCGCTTCGACCCGGAGTTCTTCGGCATCTCGCCGCGCGAGGCACTCGCCATGGACCCGCAGCAGCGGCTGCTCCTGGAGACCTCCTGGGAGGCCGTCGAGCGGGCCGGCATCGACCCGGCGTCGCTGCGCGGCAGCCGCACCGGGGTGTTCGTCGGCGCGATGGCGCAGGACTACGGACCGCGCCTGCACGAACCGGTCGAGGGTGCCGACGGCTACCTCCTGACCGGCAACACCCCGAGCGTCGCCTCCGGCCGGGTGGCCTACACGCTGGGCCTGCGCGGTGCCGCCGTCACGATCGACACGGCCTGCTCCTCGTCGCTGGTCGCCGTACACCTCGCGGCGCAGGCGCTGCGGCAGGGCGAGTGCACGATGGCCCTGGCCGGCGGTGTGACGGTCATGGCCAATCCGGGCATGTTCGTCGAGTTCAGCAGGCAGCGCGGTCTCGCGCCGGACGGCCGCTGCAAAGCGTTCGCGGCCGCGGCCGACGGCACCGCCTGGGCCGAAGGCGCCGGCATGCTCCTGCTGGAGCGGCTCTCGGACGCGACACGGCTCGGCCACCCGGTGCTCGCCGTGATCCGTGGCAGCGCCGTCAACCAGGACGGCGCCAGCAACGGCCTGAGCGCACCCCACGGCCCCTCCCAGGAACGCGTGATCCGCCAGACGCTGACCGCCGCCCGCCTGAGTGCCGACGAGGTGGACGCCGTCGAGGCGCACGGCACCGGCACCGCCCTCGGCGACCCGATCGAGGCGGGCGCCCTGCTCGCCACCTACGGACGCGGGCACACCCCCGACCGGCCCCTGCTGCTCGGCTCGCTGAAGTCGAACATCGGCCACAGCCAGGCCGCCGCCGGAGTCGGCGGTGTGATCAAGATGGTGCTGGCCATGCGGCACGGTGTCCTGCCGCGCACCCTGCACGTCGACGAGCCGACCCCGCACGTCGACTGGTCGTCGGGCGGCATGGCGCTGCTGACCGAGCAGGTCTCCTGGCCGCGCACCGGCCGGCCGCGCCGGGCCGCCGTGTCGTCCTTCGGCATCAGCGGCACCAACGCGCACCTCATCGTGGAGCAGGCACCCCGGGCTCCCGAGCAGCCCGCCCGGCACCCGCTCGGGCCGGTGCCCTGGCTGCTGTCGGGCAAGTCCCCCGAAGCGGTGGCCGCCCAGGCCGGACACCTGCACGAACTCCTCGTCCGCCGGCCCGAGACGCACCCCGCCGACGTGGCACTCTCGCTCGCCGTCACCCGGACCCAGTACGAACACCGGGCCGCCTTGGTGCACGGGGCGGACGACCGGCTCGACGCGCAGGTGGTCGAACGGCTGCGGGCCCTGGCCGAGGGCGCGTCCGTGCCCGGCCTGGCCCAGGGTGTGGTCCGGGGGACGCCGGGGCCGCTCGCCCTGCTGTTCACCGGCCAGGGCGCCCAGCGCCTGGCGATGGGGCGCGAACTGGCGCACAGCCAACCGGTGTTCGCGCAGGCCCTGGAAGAGGTCTGGGCACACTTGGACCCGCATCTGGACCGGCCGATGCGCGCCGTCGTCTTCGACGGCGAGACCGGCCCGGACGGCCGGCCGCTGCTGGACCGGACCGCGTACACCCAGACCGCGCTGTTCGCCGTCGAGACGGCCCTGTTCCGGCTGCTCGAACACTGGGGGGTACGCCCCGGCCTCGTCGCCGGGCACTCGATCGGCGAGATCGCCGCGGCGCACGCGGCAGGCGTGCTGTCCCTCGCCGACGCGTGCGCGCTCATCGCGGCCCGGGGCAAGCTGATGCAGGCGCTGCCCGAGGGCGGTGCGATGGTGGCGCTGGAGGCGAGCGAGGCGGAGGTGGCGCCGCTGCTGGCCGGGCGCGAGAACGACGTCTCGATCGCGGGACTCAACGGCCCACGGGCGACCGTGGTCTCCGGCACGGACGAGGCGGTGGCCGCCGTCGCCGACGAACTGCGGAACCAGGGGCGCAGGACCAAACGGCTGCGGGTCAGCCACGCGTTCCACTCGCCCCTCATGGACGGCATGCTGGCGGACTTCCGCGCCGTCGCGAGGACCCTGCGGTACGACACGGCGCGCATCCCGCTGGTCTCCACGGTCACCGGTGAACCGCGCACGGAGTTCGACGCCGACTACTGGGTGACCCAGGTACGGGCCCCGGTCCGCTTCCACGACGCGGTGCGCAGGCTGTACGCCGAGGGCGCCCGCACCTTCCTGGAGGCCGGGCCGGACGGCGTGCTGTCCGCGTTGGGCGACGCCTGCCTCGCCGAGGAGGGTGACGCCGCCTTCGTCCCGACCCTGCGCGCCGACCGCGACGAGAGCGCGACGCTGGCCGAGGCGCTGGGCCGAGCCCACACCCGGGGGGTCGCCGTGGACTGGGCGCGACGGTTCGCCGGGGCCCGGCGCGTGGATCTTCCGGCGACCGTGTTGCGACGCCGGCGGTACTGGCTGGCGCCCGCGCGGGCCGCGGCGAACGCCACGGGGCTCGGGCTCACCGCGACGGACCATCCGCTGCTGGGGGCGGCGGTGGAGTCGGCCCTCTCCGGGGAAGTGCTCTTCACCGCGAGCCTGTCCCGGCGCGCCCAGCCCTGGCTCAACGACCACGCGGTGCACGGGTCGGTGGTGCTGCCCGGCGCCGCGATGGTCGACCTCGCGCTGCACGCCGGACTGCACCTGGGCCTCCCGCGCGTCGGCGAACTGACTGTGTACGCCCCGTTGACGCTGCCCGAGTCCGGCGCCGTCACGGTGCAGTTGGTGGCGGGAGCCGAACAGGACGGCCGCCGCCCGCTGACCCTGTGCTCACGGCCGCGGGCCGACATGCCGTGGACCCGGCACGCCGACGGGTTCCTCGACAGCGCCTCCGAGACCGCCGCCGACGCCTGGCTGGGGCCGTGGCCGCCGGCCGGCGTCGAGGCGACGCCGGCCGACGAGCTGTACGACCGGCTCGACCGGCTCGGCCACGGGTACGGCCCGGCGTTCCGCGGGATGCGCGCGGCCTGGCGCGGCGGCGACGACGTGTTCGCGGACGTGCGTCTGCCCCGCCAGGCACCGGCGCAGCCGGTCGGCCTGCACCCCGCGGTGCTCGACGCCGCGCTGCACGCGGGTGTCGCGCACCTCGCGGCCGAGAGCGGCGGCGCGCTGATGCCGTTCTCCTTCACCGGTGTCACACAGCACACACCGTGCCCGGACACGGTGCGGGTACGGCTGCGGCGCACCGGAGCGCACACGGTCGCCGTCACCGTCTACGGCGAGGGACGCACGGTCGCCACGATCGACGAACTGGTCCTGCGCCCGGTGACCGCGGGCCAGTTGCGCGGCCCGGCACAGGACGCGCTGCACCGGATCGACTGGCCCGAACGCCCCCTGGACGAACGCCCGTTGACAGAGGTCGCGCTGTACGCCGCCACGACCGCCGGGGACCGTGCGGCCGCCGTCGACGCACTCGGCGCGGCGCTCGCGGCCGCGGGGACGAAGCCGGTGGCGCTCCCCGCCGATGTCGCCGTGGGCGTCGCCGCACAGGCACAGGAGGCACTGACCCTGGTGCAGGGCTGGCTCGGCGTGGCACCCGGGGACGAGGCACGCCTCGTCGTGGTGACCCGCGGCGCCGTCGCCACCGAGCCCGGCGAGACGCCCGCCCCCGACGCGGCCGCCGTATGGGGCCTGGTGCGCTCCGCGCAGTCCGAACACCCGGGCCGGTTCGCGCTGGTGGACGTGGACGGGACGCGGGAGTCGTACGCCGCGCTCGCGGCGGCCCTCGCCACCGGCGAGCCGCAGACGGCCCTGCGCCGCGGCAGTGCGCGGGTACCGCGGCTGACCCGCCCGACCGGTCTCGTCCCACCCGCCGGGACGGACGCCTGGCGCCTCTCGGCCCCCCGGCGGGGCACCCTCGACGCGCTGGCGCTGCTGCCCTGCCCGGAGGTGTCCGAGCCGCTCGCCCCGCACCAGGTACGGATCGCCGTCCGCGCCGCGGGGGTGAACTTCCGCGACGTGCTCAGCACCCTCGGGATGTATCCGGGCGAGGCCGGACTGCTCGGCCAGGAAGGCGCGGGCGTGGTCACCGAGGTCGGTGGCGAGGTCACCGGGCTCGCGCCGGGCGATCGGGTGATGGGCATGTTCCCCGGCGCCTTCGGTCCCACCGCGGTGGCCGACCACCGCATGCTGGCCCCCGTACCCGACGGGTGGAGCGACACGCAGGCCGCCGCGACACCGCTGGTGTTCCTCACGGCGTACTACGCCCTGAAGGAGCTGGCGGGGCTGCGCCCCGGGGAGAAGGTGCTGATCCACGCCGCCGCGGGCGGGGTGGGGATGGCCGCCGTCCAACTGGCCCGCCATCTGGGCGCCGAGGTGCGGGCCACGGCCGGGACGGGCAAGTGGTCGGCGCTGCGGGACCTGGGACTGGGGCAGGACCAGCTGTCCTCCTCGCGGACCCTGGAGTTCGAGCAGCGGTTCGCCCCGGGGGTGGACGTCGTGCTCAACTCGCTGGCCGGTGAGTTCGTGGACGCGTCCCTGCGTCTCCTCGGCCCGGGCGGCCGGTTTGTGGAGATGGGCAAGACGGACATCCGTGCCGTGGACGCCGTCGCGAAGGACCATCCCGGCGTCGGCTACCAGGCGTTCGATCTGCTCGAGGTGGCGCCGGAGCGCATCGCCGCGATGTTCGCCGAGTTGATGACCCTCTTCGCGAGGGGCGCGCTCGGTCCCCTGCCGGTGACCGTGTGGGACGTACGGCGGGCCGCGGACGCCTTCCGGTACCTGAGCCAGGCCCGGCACCTCGGCAAAGTGGTCCTCACCATGCCGCCGGCGCCCTTCGCCGACGGCACGCACGACAAGAGCGGCACCGTGCTGATCACGGGCGCCACCGGGGCGCTCGGCCGGGCCACCGCACGCCACCTGGTCACCGAACACGGCGTACGACGGCTGCTGCTGACCAGCCGGCGCGGCGCCGAAGCCCCCGCGGCCGCCGAACTCGTCGCGGAACTCGCCGGCCTCGGCGCGCACGTGGACCTCGTGGCCTGCGATGCCGCCGACCGGGACGCGCTCACCGCGGTCCTCGACGGCGTGGAGCTGACCGCGGTCGTGCACGCCGCAGGCGTCCTGGACGACGGAGTGGTCGCCGATCTGACCCCCGAGCGCCTGGACCGGGTGCTGCGCCCCAAGGCACTGGCCGCTGAGAACCTGCACGAGCTGACCGCGGACCAGAACCTGAGCGCGTTCGTCCTCTTCTCCTCGGTGATGGGCACCCTCGGCGGCCCCGGCCAGGCCAACTACGCCGCCGCGAACGCCTACCTGGACGCACTGGCCCAGCAGCGCCGGGCCCGTGGACTCGCGGCGGTGTCGCTGGCCTGGGGCTGGTGGCAGAACGAGGACGGCATGGGCGGCTCGGTGCTCGGCCAGGCCGACCGGGCGCGGATGAAGCGTTCGGGCCTGGTGCCGCTGAGCACACCGGACGGCCTCGCGCTGCTCGACGCGGCGCTCGCACTCGACGAGCCGACCCTGGTGCCGACCGCCTGGGACCTGTCCGCGATCCGGGCCCAGGGGGAGGGCGCACCCGTCGTGCTGCGGTCCCTGGTGCCCCTCGCGGCACCGCGGCAGGCCACCGCCGCCCCGCCGGACCTGCGCCGACGGCTCGCCGAACTGCCGCGATCGGAACAGGAGCGGGCCGTAGTGGACCTGGTACGCGAGCACACGGCCGTGGTCCTGGGGCGCGGCGGCGCGGCCACCGTCGACGTGGACCTGCCGTTCCGGGACCTGGGCTACGACTCCCTCACCTCCGTCGAACTGCGCAACCGGCTGATCGCGGCGACGGGCCTGCGGCTGGCCCCCGCACTGCTCTTCGACCACCCGACGCCGGCGCGCGTCGCCCGGCACCTGCACGCCGAACTGGCACCCGCCGAGGCGCCGCCCGCGGGCCTGGCGGAACTGGAGAAGCTGGAGACGGCGCTGACCGATGTGCCCGACGGCGAGGAGCTGCGGGCCGAGTTCGAGACACGTCTGAAGGCCCTGGCGGCGCGGATGGCCCGCCCCGGCCGCGAGGGCGGCGACACCGCGCATCTGGAGACGGCCTCGGTCGGCGAGCTGCTCAGTTTCATCGACCAGGAACTCGCTTGAGTCCACACACTTTCCGAGGGGTTGGCACACGTGGCAAACGACGAGCAGCAACTGGTCGAGTACCTGCGGCGCGTCACCGTCGATCTGCGGAAGACCCGGGAGCGGCTGCACGCCCTCGAGCACCCCGAGCCGGTCGCGATCGTCGGTATGGCATGCCGGTTCCCCGGCGGGGTGGACACCCCCGGCGCCCTGTGGGACCTGGTGACGCAGGGCCGCGACGCGGTCGGCGAGTTCCCCGCCGACCGCGGTTGGGACCTGGAGGGGCTGTACCACCAGGACCCGGAACACCGCGGCACGACGTACACCAAGCAGGGCGGGTTCCTGTACGGCGCCGGGGACTTCGACGCGGAGTTCTTCGGGATCTCGCCGCGTGAGGCGCTGGCGATGGACCCGCAGCAGCGGCTGCTGCTCGAGACGTCTTGGGAGGCGCTGGAAGGCGCCGGCATCCTCCCCGACTCCCTGCGGTCCAGCCTGACCGGCGTGTTCGTCGGGGCCTTCGCCCAGGACTACGCGGGCCCGCTGCACCGCGCGCCCGCGGGCTTCGAGGGCCACCTGCTCACGGGCAAGCACTCCAGCGTCGCCTCCGGGCGTATCGCGTACACGCTGGGTCTTGAGGGCCCGGCGGTCACGGTGGACACGGCGTGTTCCTCCTCGCTGGTGGCCCTGCACCTCGCGGTGCAGGCGCTGCGCCGGGGGGAGTGCGACCGGGCGCTGGCCGGCGGGGCGACCGTGATGGCCAGCCCCGGCATGTTCCTGGAGTTCAGCCGTCAGCGGGGGCTGGCCGTGGACGGCCGGTGCAAGGCGTT
>NZ_JAGGOO010000069.1 GCF_018614415.1 Streptomyces sp. ISL-12 | reverse complement strand
GGGCGGGCCACCCGGCCCGGTGCTGTCAGGTACTGGGCGTGCGGGGGGTCGCGGACTCCCCGCACTCGCGCTCCCGCGCCCCCTCCCGGGTGCGCCCCGCGGCGACCGGGCGCCGCGGATTGCGGCGCAGCCACTCGCCCTCCAGCTGCGCCATCCGCTCGTTGTGGGCCCGCAGCGCGTCGTTCGAGCCGTACAGCAGCGTGTCGTGCCGCGTGCGGTGGATGGTCTCCAGCTCCTTCATGAGCTGCTGGTCGTCCAGGCGACCCGGGTCCACTCCGGTCATGGCACCGTCCCGCGTGTCGTGTTCGTTCATGCGGGCCGGGTACCCGCCCGGTGACACACCACCACCCCCGAGCGGTATCCGGGAGGGACCCATGGATCTCGCGTTTCTGCACCCCCTCTATGAACACCAGGGGCCCTGGGCCTCCGTGTACGTCGATCTGTCCCGCAACGCGGAGGACACCGCGCACGCCCGTGACCTGATGGCCGCCGCCGTGACCCGGGAGCTGGCGGAGCAGGGCGCCGACGAGGCGACCTGCCGGGCCGCGCGGGAGGCCGTGGAGAGCCTGCGGCACGCCACCGACCCGCACGGCCGGGCGCTGTTCGTGCACGCCGGTCAGGTGGTCCTCGACACCCCGCTGGCCCGTCCGCCGCAGGGCGGCACCACCGTCCACTGGGCACCCCTGCCGCGGGTCTCGCCGCTGCTGGAGCTGGCCGGTGAGGACGCGGTGTGCGTGGTGGCGTACATCGACCGCAAGGGCGCCGACTTCGAGCTGCGCTCCGCACTGGGCGGCTCGGACGCGGGCGGGGTGACCGGCCGGCAGTGGCCGGTGCACCGCACCAGCTCCGTCGACTGGTCGGAGCGGCACTTCCAGCTCCGGGTGGAGAACACCTGGGAGCACAACGCGGCGGAGATCGCCGACGCGCTCGCCGTGTGCCAGGAGGAGACCGGCGCCGACCTGCTGATCCTGGTCGGCGACGGCCGGGAGTGCCGGTCCGTGCACGAGCGGCTGCCGAAGCGGCTCCAGGGCCGTGCGGTGGAGGCCGCGCACGGCACCGGGAGCCGGCTGCTCGACGAGGAGGTGCAGCGGCTGCGCGAGGAGCACGTCACCGCGCGGGCCCAGGAGGACCTGGACCGGTTCCTGGCCGCCCGCACCCCGGACGGCGAGGGCCGGGCCGCCGCCGTGGAGGGCGTGCCGGCGCTGGTCGAGGCGGCGCGGGAACACCGTATCGACGAGCTGCTGGTCATCCCGGACGGGCCGGACACCCACCGCGAGGTGTGGATCGGCGAGGACGCCGACCAGCTGGCGGTGCGGCGCACCGAGCTGAAGACGCTCGGCGAGCAGAACTCCTGGTCGGCGCGGGCGGACGACGCGCTGCTGCGCTCGGCCGTGATGACCGGCGCCCCGGCGATCTCGGTCCTGCCGGCGCTGCCGGACACGGAGGACCGGGAGGACACGCCGGTGGGCGGTCTCGGGGCGCTGCTGCGCTGGAGGTGAGTCAGCGGGCCCGCTCGACCCGCCGCTCGTCCCACACCGGCTCCGGCGTCTCGCGGACCCGGCCGTCGCTGCCGAAGACCAGGTAGCGGTCGAAGGCACGGGCGAACCAGCGGTCGTGGGTGACCGCGAGGACCGTGCCCTCGAAGGACTCCAGGCCCTCCTGGAGGGCCTCGGCGGACTCCAGGTCGAGGTTGTCGGTGGGCTCGTCCAGGAGCAGGGCGGTGACGCCCCGCAGCTCCAGCAGGAGGATCTGGAAGCGGGCCTGCTGGCCGCCGGAGAGGCGGTCGAAGGTCTGCTCGGCCTGGCCGGTCAGCTCGTAGCGGCGCAGCCGGGACATGGCGGCACCCCGGTCCTGGGCGTGTTCCTTCCACAGGATGTCCAGGAGGGTGCGGCCGAGCAGCTCGGGGTGGGCGTGGGTCTGGGCGAAGTGGCCCGCGACGACCCGCGCCCCGAGCTTGACGAGCCCGGTGTGCGCGACGTCCTCGCCGGCCAGCAGGCGCAGGAAGTGGGACTTGCCGGAGCCGTTGGAGCCGAGGACGGCGACCCGCTCGCCGTAGAAGACCTCCAGGTCGAAGGGTTTCATCAGGCCGGTCAGTTCGAGGTTCTCGCAGGTGACGGCGCGTACGCCGGTCCGGCCGCCCTTGAGGCGCATGCGGATGTCCTGCTCGCGCGGCGGCTCGGGCGGCGGGCCGGCCTCCTCGAACTTGCGCAGCCGGGTCTGGGCGGCGTGGTAACGGGAGGCCATCTCGTGGCTGACCGAGGCGGCCTGCCGCAGGTTCAGCACCAGCTTCTTCAGCTGGGCGTGCTTCTCGTCCCAGCGGCGGCGCAGTTCCTCGAAGCGGGCGAAGCGCTCGCGGCGGGCCTCGTGGTACGTGGCGAAGGAGCCGCCGTGCACCCAGGCGTCGGCGCCGGCCGGGCCCGGTTCGAGGGAGACGACGCGCTCGGCGGCGCGGGCGAGCAGCTCACGGTCGTGGGAGACGAAGAGGACGGTCTTGCGGGTCTCGGCGAGCCGCTCCTCCAGCCAGCGCTTGCCGGGCACGTCGAGGTAGTTGTCCGGCTCGTCCAGGAGCAGCACCTGGTCGGTGCCGCGCAGCAGCGCCTCCAGGACGAGGCGTTTCTGCTCGCCGCCGGAGAGGGTGCGCACCTGCCGCCACTGCGCCTTCTCGTACGGCACGCCCAGCGCGGCGGTGGTGCACATGTCCCACAGTGTCTCCGCCTCGTAGCCGCGTGCCTCCGCCCAGTCGGAGAGGGCCTGCGCGTACCGCATCTGGGCGGCCTCGTCGTCGACGGTCATGACGGCGTGCTCGGCGGCGTCCACCGCGCGGGCGGCGTCACGGATGCGCGGCGGGGCGACGGAGACCAGCAGGTCGCGTACGGTCGTCTCGTCCCG
Organism: Streptomyces sp. ISL-12; assembly: GCF_018614415.1. Classification (GTDB taxonomy): domain Bacteria; phylum Actinomycetota; class Actinomycetes; order Streptomycetales; family Streptomycetaceae; genus Streptomyces. Next base: position 88,012 of record NZ_JAGGOO010000069.1, on the reverse strand, counting down.
TACGGAGCCGACGAACTGGCGCATCACGCCGAGGCCGCCGCTGACGGTGACGGTGCCCTCGTGCGGCTTCAGCTCACCGGAGAGCAGACGCAGCAGGGTCGTCTTGCCCGCCCCGTTGGGGCCGACCAGGGCCACGACGGCGCCCTCCCCCACGCGGAAGGAGACGTCGCCGAGCAGCGTCCTCCCGTCGGGCAGGTGGTACTCCAGGTGCGCTGCTTCGAGATGGCCCATGAGGTGATTGTCCCCGGTACGGCCCCCTGCCGGGCAACCGCATTTCCGCGCGGGCCCGCGGGCGGCGTCCGCGAGCCGCGCGGGCGGCAGGAAAGGCCACCCGGCGGGTAGGCGGGAGGCATGAGCCCCGACGTAGACCTCACCGTCCCGCTGCCCGGCCCGCATCCCGTCCGCACGGCCTTCCTCGGCCTGGACCACCGTCTGTTCGAGGCGGTGGCCGCCCGGCACTGGCCCGGCGGCGACCGGGTGCTGCCCCGGCTGAGCCGCAGTGCCAACCACGGCGTGCTGTGGTTCGCGGCCGCCGCGGCGCTGGCCGCGTCCCGCACGCCCCGGGCCCGCCGGGCCGCCGTGCGCGGCCTCGCCTCACTGGGCGTGGCCTCGCTGACCATCAACACGCTCGGCAAGCGTTCGGTGCGCCGGCCGCGGCCGGTCCTCGACCCGGTGCCGCTGGTGCGGCAGCTGAAGCGGCAGCCGATCACCACCTCGTTCCCCTCCGGGCACGCCGCCTCGGCCGCCGCCTTCGCCACCGGGGTGGCGCTGGAGTCCCCGGCGTGGGGCGCGGCCGTGGCGCCGGTGGCCGCGGCGGTCGCCGCCTCCCGGGTCTACACCGGCGTCCACTTCCCCAGTGACGTGCTGGCGGGGGCGGCGCTCGGGGTGGGGGCCGCGTTCGCCGTACGGGGACTGGTGCCCACCCGGGCCCAGCTGATTCCGCCGGCCCGGCCGGTCGCCGAGGTGCCGGCGCTGTCCGGCGGCGAGGGTCTGGTGATGGTGGCCAACCTCGGCTCGGGCACTTCGGAACGGGTGCGGGCGCTGTGCGACGCGCTGCCGCTGGCCGAGGTCATCGAGGCCGAACCCGCCGATGTGCAGGGCGAGTTGGAGAAGGCGGCGGGCCGGGCCCGGGTGCTCGGCGTGTGCGGCGGCGACGGCACGGTGAACGCGGCGGCCTCGGTCGCCCTGCGGCACGGGCTGCCGCTGGCGGTCCTGCCCGGCGGCACGCTGAACCACTTCGCCTACGACCTGGGCGTGGAGGACGTCCGGGTGCTGTGCCGGGCGCTGGAGCGGGGCGAGGGGGTGCGGGTGGACGTGGGCCGGTTCACCTCCGGACGGCTGAACGGGATCTTCCTGAACACCTTCAGCCTCGGGGTCTATCCGGAGCTGGTGCGCGAGCGGGAGCGCTTCTCGCACCGGATCGGCGGCTGGCCGGCCGGGGTGCTGGCGGCCGTACGGGTGCTGCGCGCCGACCGGCATCCGCTGCGGGCCGAGGTCGGGGGCCGCACCCGGCCGCTGTGGCTGCTGTTCGCGGGCAACGGCACGTACCACCGCATGGGCCTGGCACCGGGCCGCCGCCTCGACCTGGCGGACGGCCGGCTCGACGTCCGGGTGGTGCACGGCGGCAGTCGGCCCGCGCTGCGGCTGCTGTCCGCGGCCTTCGCCGGGCCGCTCACCCGCTCCCCCGCCCACGCGGCGGTACGGGTGGGGCGGCTGCGGCTGGCCGGGGTCGCGCCGGGGACGCTGCTGGCGTACGACGGCGAGGTCACCGAGACCGAGGGCGACGTGACGGTGGAGAAACTGCCCGAGGCGCTCACGGTGTACCGTCCGCTGACATGATCCTGACGCCCCGTCATCCCATATGGCGAAACGCCGAGTCTCATCATGTGATCGACGGGCGTACGGTGATCCCAGCCGCCTGAGAGGGGATCAGCGATGCCGCAGCCGCGGGAGACCGCCGTCTACACGCACGGGCACCACGAGTCCGTGCTCCGCTCGCACACCTGGCGCACCGCCGCCAACTCCGCCGGGTACCTGCTCGGCTCCCTGAAACCGCACATGAAGATCCTGGACATCGGGTGCGGTCCGGGCACCATCACCGCGGACCTCGCGGCGCTGGTCCCGGACGGCCACGTCACCGGCGTCGACCGGGCCCCGGAGATCCTGGACCGGGCCCGGGCGACGGCCGCCGGCCGGGGTCTGGCGAACATCGACTTCGCGGTGGCGGACGTGCACGCCCTGGACCACCCCGACGACACCTTCTGCGTGGTCCACGCCCATCAGGTGCTCCAGCACGTGGGCGACCCGGTGCGCGCGCTGCGCGAGATGCGGCGGGTGACGAAGCCGAACGGTTTCGTCGCCGTCCGCGACTCGGACTACGGCGCCATGACCTGGTACCCGGCGTCGGCGGGGCTGGACGACTGGCTGGACCTGTACCGGCGGGTGGCCCGGGCCAACGGCGGCGAGCCGGACGCCGGGCGCCGGCTGAAGGCGTGGGCGCTGGAGGCGGGGTTCACCGACGTCACCGCCACCTCCAGCGCCTGGACCTTCAGCACGCCCGAGGAGCGGGCCTGGTGGGGCGGCCTGTGGGCGGACCGCACCGTGGAGTCGGCGTACGCCGGGCGGGCCACCGGGGGCGGCCACGCGACGGCGGAGGAACTGCGGGCCGTTTCGGCGGCCTGGCGGAATTGGGCGCAGCAGCCCGACGGCTGGTTCGCGGTTCTGCACGGAGAGATTCTGTGCCGGAAAGAAGCCTGATCGACGAAATTCGGGACACCAGTACGGCAGGAGGTAATAATCATGGTCCCGCTTCTGCTCGTACTGTTGCTCGCGCTCATTCTTTTCGGCGCCGGATTCGCTCTGAAGGTGCTCTGGTGGGTCGCCCTGGTCGTCATCGTGCTGTGGCTGCTGGGCTTCCTGGTCCGCGGCACCAGCGCCGGAGGCGGCCGGAGCCGCTGGTACCGGTGGTGAACCGGTACAGACCCTGAACACGGGGTGAGAACACAGGGTGAGGCCGCTGCCCCGGGAGGTTCACTCCCGGGGCAGCAGCGGTCCCAGCGGCCCGAGGTCCAGATTCAGGTCCTCGGGCCGCAGTCCGTACCGCTCCCGCAGCTCGGTCATGCGGTCGTCGAGCAGCATCAGGGTGAGCCCGATGCGCTCCTCCTGGTCCTCGGTGAGATCGCCCTGGTCGAAGCGGCGCAGCGCCTGCCGCTCCATGAGCTGGCGCAGCAGTTCGACCACGGTCAGCACCAGCTTGATCAGGTCGCGTTCGACGGTGTCGGGCTCGAACTCGATCCTGCCGTGTCGCTCGCTCACGTCAGTCCTCCCAGGGGGAGGGGACGTTGGCGTTGACCGAGCTGATCAGCGCGTTCAGGTCGATGCGGACCAGGTCCACGTCCGCGATGCGCAGCGTGAGGTCCCCGGTGATCACGACCCCGCCGGCCAGCAGCCGGTCGAGCAGGTCGACCAGGGCGATCTCCCTGCGTTCCACGACGGTCATGAACCCTCCCCGGCGTTTTCCCCGGCGAACGAATAGGCGGCCCACGGGCCGGTGAGTTCCACCCGAATTCCCGGGGCGTCGTCCTTTGTCCGGTCGACCAGTTCCACGAATTCCTCGGAGAGATCGCGCCGCACCAGATAGGCGGCGTTGAGTACGTTGCGCCCGGCGGCGCCGGAAAGCTGGGGATTCTGGGGCGCGTGCAGACGGGTGTCGTCGGCCCGGGCGGACAGCGTCTCGTGCAGCCGGCCGGCGAACTCCTCCGCCCGCTGCCACAGGTCCTCGCTCGCCCGCGTGCGCATGCGCCGCCGGATCAGGTAGTCGCGCCCCGAGGCGGGCTTGCCGGGCGGCTCCCGGTCCTCGCTCTGCCCGCCGCCGCCCTCGACGTACACCTTGACGCCCCACTCGACCCGGCCGTTCAGCCGTTCGAGGGTGCGCAGGAAGTCCCGCTCGCGTTCCTCCATCATCACGCGGACGCCGCTGTCGTCCCGGAAGACCGTGGCCAGCCGGAGCGGCAGCGGCGTGGTGACGACGGTGAGCGCGTCGATCACCTGCTGATGGGCGCGGGCGGTCGCCGCCAGCCAGTCCAGGTCCTCCAGGTGGGCCTTGAGGGACTCCTCGGTGAAGTCCGCCTCGGGGACGTGGCTGACGACGGCGACCAGACCGTGGTGGCGCAGCGTTCTGGGCGGGTCGCCCGCCACCCCGGTCAGCTGCGACTGGAGCGCCGCGTCGAAGGGGCGGCAGACGGCGTAGACGTACCGCAGTCCGCTCATGGGGCTTCCTCCTCCTCACGGGCCCAGCCCCGCTCGCCCTGCTCCAGCGGGGTGCGGCCCGATTCCAGCTCGGCCAGCCGTTCGCGCAGTTCCCGGTTCTCCCGGGCTAGTTCCTTGTGCTTGGCGTTCGAGGAGAGCGCCGGGTCGCTCTCCCACCAGTCGATGCCCATTTCCTTGGCCTTGTCGACGGAGGCGACGATGAGCCGCAGTTTGATGGTGAGCAGCTCGATGTCGAGCAGGTTGATCCGGATGTCGCCCGCGATGACGACGCCCTTGTCCAGCACCCGCTCCAGGATGTCGGCGAGATTGGCGCTCTGCCCCTGGCCGAAGGGTTCGGGCATACGGCTGGGTGTCGTCATCCACGGCTCCCGTGCTCGGCGTACTCGTCTTCCTCGCGGTACGCGTCGTCCTGGTCGTCCCGGTCGCCCTTGTCCTCGGCCTCGTACTCGGCGTCCTCGTCGTCCTCCGCGTACTCGTCCTCGGGCTCGGCCTCGGGCTCCTCGGCCTCGTCCTCCTCGTCCTCGGGCTCGGTCTCCGGCTCCTCGTCCTCCTCGTACTCGGCGTCCTCCTCGTCGTACGGGGCCTCTTCCTCAGGGTGTTCCCCGGGTTCCCCTTGGCTCTCCCGCTGCTCCCGTTCCTCCTCCTCGACCGCGTCCTCGTGGCTGCGGACGACCTCGCCGTCGCGGACCTCCCCGCGCCAGCCGTCCTCCGCCTCGCCCTTGAGCGTGATGAAGCGGACGTAGTTCTTCAGGTCGAGCCGCAGGCGACGGCCCTGGGCGCGCCAGATGTTGCCGGTCTTCTCGAACAGGCCCTCGGGGTAGTACTCGACGACCACCAGGACCCGGGTGAGGTTCTCGGCGAGGCGGTGGAAGGAGACGACGCCCTTCGTGGTGCCCTTGGCGCCCTCGGACGTCCAGGAGACCCGGTCGTCCGGCACCTGCTCGGTGGTCTTCGCCTTCCAGCTGCGGTTGGACCAGAAGACCTTCAGCTGCCAGTCGGAGGTGGTGTCGTCGGCGCGGTCCGCGCTCTTGACGCCCTTGGCGAAGGTGCTGAAGTCCTGGTACCGGGTCCACTGGTCGTAGGCGGTGCGCAGCGGGACGCCGACGTCGACGTACTCGATGATGACCGTCGGCTTCTTGCCGGCGCCGCCCTTGCGCTTGCCCTTGCCGCCACCGAGGTTCTTGACCGCGCCGACCACGTTGTCCTTCAGCCGGCCGGCGCCGATCTCCACCGCGGTGCGCATCGGGCTCTTGCCCTCGGCGAGCTTGCGACCGCCGTCGAGGGCGAGCTTGGCGAAGCCGGGGCTGTTGCCGTCGGCGATGTCGTTCAGCTTGACGGTGGTCTCGCCGAGCTTGCGGCCGACGCCGACCAGCATGCGGGTGGCCTGGGCGGCGAGGTACTGCTGCACCTCGTCCTTGAGCCGGTCGGCGGCCTCGCTGCGGGCCAGGTCGGTCAGCGGGTTGTTCTTCGCCGCGCCGCCCGCCTCGGAGGCCGCGGATCCGAGGGTGCCGGTCATCGCTCACCGCCTCCCTTCGGCAGCCGGGCCCGGGTACCGCGGGCGGCGCCCCGGGCCGACTTCGTCGCCGACTGCGTCCGCTTCGCCGCGGACTTCGTCGCCGCGGTCTTCCTGGCCGGGGCCTTCTTCGCCGGGGCCTTCTTCGCGGCGGTCTTCTTGGCGGCCGTCTTCTTCGCCGACGCGGGCGCCTTCTTCGCGGCCTTCGGCGCCGCCTCGTCGGCGTCGCCGTACCCGTCGTCACGGTCGTACTCGCCGTCACGGTCGTACGCGTCGTCACGGTCGTACGCGTCGTCACGGTCGTACGCGTCGTCACGGTCGCCGTCGGTGTCACGGTCCTCGTCGGCGTCCGCGCCGGGTACGCGGGAGGCGACGCCCGAGAGCTGGTCGCGCACCTGGGAGGTACGGCCGTGCAGCCGGTCGGCGAGCCCGTTGATCTGCCGCTCGACCAGCGCGCCCGTGGCCGCCTTGCCGACGCCCCGCATGTCCTGCCGCAGCTGGTCACCGATCTCCTTGAACTGCGGATTGTTCTGCAGCTGGGTGGAGACCAGGTCCGCGATGCCGCGCGGGGTGAGGTTCATCCGCTTGCCCGCCACCGCCGTGCCCACGGCGATCGCGACTTTCAGTTTCTTCGTGCGTCCCAGCAGATAGCCGGCCCCTACCGCGAGGCCGAGTCCCACTCGATTCATGGTGTCGTCCCGTTGCCCGTTCCCGCGCTGTGGCGCGAAGCGATCTCCAGCCGGTCCAGGAGTTCGTCCTCCTGCCGGTCGAACTCCTCCTCCGTGATCTCGCCGGCCTCCAGCCGCTCCTCCAGGCGGGCGAGTTCGGCTCGTACGGTGGCCGGGTCGTAGTAGATCCGCTCGGCTTCCTGGAGTACCTGTCTGATGGCCCAGGCGCTGCCGCGTGCCGGTGCGAGCGGCAGCAGCAGCACCTCGGAGATCAGGCCCATGTCGTCACCCCGCTCCGGTACCGGCGCCGCCGCCCGCCGCGGTGCCCGCGGGCTCGGCGGGGCCGGGCTCCACGAAGCTGTACGGCGGCAGCGGCCCGTTGATCCGCACCTCCAGGTGCGGCAGTTCCTGGCGGGCGCGCTCCACGGCCGCCAGGAAGGTCTCGGCCCGCTCCCGGTCCACCAGGAACGACACGTTGGCCAGCCAGCCCGTGGACTCGGGTCCGACACTGACCGCGTCGGCCTCCGTCTCCAGGACGCGCTGGAGCGCGGCGGCGTCCTCGGCCTCCCGGGCCTGGACCGCCGCGGCGACCATCTCGCCGAGCTGGATCTTGCTCTCGTAACTGCCGCCGCCCGCCTTCCGGTTGGCTTCCGCCAGTGCGCGGATCTCCGGGCTGGTGGCCATCACGTGGTGCAGTACGGCCTCTTCCACGTGGTTGGCCTTGATGTTGTACTCGACCCGGTTGTCCAGGGCGCGCAGCCGCTCCTTGTAGTGCTCGGCGCGTTCGGCGAGCACGCCGGTGACCGCCTTGTCGTCGGGGGCGACGCTGCCGAACCGCATGGGCAGCACACAGCCGGCCGCGCCCGCCTCGGCAAGCACGTTCTGGTGGGCGAGCAGGTCCTTGCGCTTGGGCCGCAGCCCCTCGGGGGCGTCGCTGACGACGGCCGCCAGCTCGCCCTCGGTCAGCACCCGCACCGTGCGCGGCGGATCGCCGACGCCGGCCAGGTCCTCCGGGAGCGAGGGGTGCGCACTCGCGGTGATGCCGTAGACGTACGTGCTCACTCCTGCTCCTCCTTACGGCGCGAGGACGTCGACCTGCGGGCACGCGGGCGGGACTCGGTCTCGCCCTCCCGGGCCTGCTTGAAGGCGTCCGAGATGGTCTCGGCGGCGCCGGACAGCGCCCCCTTGGACTTGCCGCGCGCACCGGACTCGGTCATGGTCCCGACCAGGTCGGGCAGGCCCGGGTTCTTGCGCGGACCGGCCTCCAGGTCGAGGCGGTTGCACGCCTCGGCGAAGCGCAGGTAGGTGTCGACGCTGGCGACGACGACCCGGACGTCGATCTTGAGGATCTCGATGCCGACCAGGGACACCCGCACGAATGCGTCGATGACGAGCCCCCTGTCCAGGACGAGTTCGAGCACGTCGTAGAGGCCGCTGCTGCCGCCTCCGCCTCCGGTCTGCTGTGCCGGTACGACAGTCATGCCGGCTGATCCCTCCTTGGGTCTGTTGGGTGCTATGGGGCTAGGGCTATGAGGCTGTGGGTCTGTGGGTCTGTGGGTCTGTGGATGTGGTGCCGGTGGGGCCGGTCCGCCCGGCCCAGGGTCTAGTGGCCGCCGGGCCTGCGTGCGTCGGACCGTCCACGCTCGTAGCGGCGGACCCGGCGGTATCCGGTGAGCTGCCCGTCGGCGTCGAGCTCCACCTCGTAGCTCGCCATCAGGCTCATCGTGTCGGGGACGCGCTCCAGTTCGAGCACCTCGACCTCCAGAGCCCAGCCCTCCTCCGTCTGCTCGAAGGACGACACGGACTCGGCGGTCATGCCGGTCAGCTCCGCGAGCTGTGCGCGTGCCTCGCGCAGCACCTCCATCGGGCGGGGCCGACGTGACTCACCGGACGTCTGCGACCTCTGGGACTTCTGGGACTTCCGTGAATCCTGTGAACTCTGTTGCGTGGGTTGCGAATCGGACGTGTTCGTTGTGTTCGACATGGCCACCTCCCCCTCCGTGTGGCCGCAAGAGTGTTCGCCAAACCTTTACGAGCACACGCATCTGCTCCGCGCAACTCGGAGCAGGCCGGACGGGTGAGAGCCGGGCCGGCCGGGTCAGCCGCGCAGGGCCGCCAGCCGCCGCCGGGCCGGCCCCAGGGTCCGGCCACGCTTCATGAGGTCGCCCCACGGGTCGGTACGGGCTGCTCGACCGCGTCCGCGACGGTCCAGCGGCGGGCGTGCAGCGCGGGGTCGTCCAGCTGGTCCCAGCCGAGGGGGGTGGCCACGGGGGCGCCCGGCCTGGCCCGCACTGTGCAGGGGGCGACGGCGGTCTGCGCGGAGGCGTTGCGCTGGACGTCGAGGCAGAGCCGGTCGCCGCGGTCCTTCTTGCGGGCGGCGGCGGTGAGCCGGCCCGGGTGGGCGGCGGCGAGGGTCTCGGCGACGAGGTGGGCGAACTCCCGTACCTCGTCGAAGTCCGGCCGCCCGCGCAGCGGCACGATCACGTGCAGGCCACGGGAGCCGGTGGTCATCAGCCCGACGGCAGGCGCAGCAAGTCGAGCAGCTCGCCCAGCAGCACGGCCGCCTCGCGGACGGTCCCGAAGTCGTCGACGCCCGGGTCGAGGTCGAAGACCATGCGGTCGGGGTGGTGCGGGCGGTCGGCGCGGGAGAGCCAGCGGTGCAGGGTGAGGGCCGCCTGGCCGGCGAGGTGGAGGAGGGTGGCGGTGTCGTCGCAGACGGTGTGGCGGACCGTGCCCCCCTCCTTGGGCAGCTCCACGCGGGTGATCCGGTCCGGGTAGTGCGCGGGCGTGTTCTTCTGCATGAACACCGGGCCGTCGATGCCGTCCGGGTGCCGCTCCAGCATCAGCGGGCGGCCCCGCAGGTGCGGCAGCAGACACGGGGCGACGGCCCGGTAGTAGTCGACCAGGTCGCCCTTGGTGACCTGGCCGGCGGCCTTCTTCGCCGGGAAGAGGACCTTGTCCGGCCGGTGCACCTCGACGGTGCCGCGGCCGGCCCGCACCCTCCGTGCGGCGGCTGGGCTCACGGCACCACCGCCTGCTCCACCAGCAGCCGGCCGGCCGTGGCGATCGACTCGGCGTCGATGCCGGACGCGTGCAGCTGTTCGTCCGGCGCGGCCGAGCCCGGCATCGTACGCACCGCGAGCCGGACCAGCCGGGGCACGGGTCCGCCGTCGGCGAACGCCTCCGCGACCGCGTCGCCGAGGCCGCCCTCGGGGTGGTGGTCCTCGACGGTGACCAGACAGCCGGTCTCCTCGGCGGCCCGGCGCAGGGTGTCCCGGTCCACCGGCTTGACCGAGTACAGGTCGATCACCCGGGCCGCGATGCCCTTCCGGGCCAGGGCGTCGGCGGCGGCCAGCGCCTCGGGCACGGTGACGCCCGCCGCGACGAACGTGAGCCGGTCGTCGTCGCCGGACGAACGCAGCACCTTGCTGCCGCCGACGGGGAACTCCTCGTCGGGCCCGTAGATCACCTCGCTGCCGCCGCGCGAGGTCCGCAGATAGCGGATGCCCTCCAGACCGGCCGCCTCGGCGACCAGGCGCGCGGTCTGGTTGGCGTCGCACGGGTACAGCACGGTCGAGCCGTGCACCGCCCGCATCATCGCCAGGTCCTCCAGGCCCATCTGGCTGGGCCCGTCCTGGCCGATGGCGGTGCCCGCGTGGGAGCCGTTGAGCACGATGCCGGAGCCGCTGATGGAAGCCATGCGGATGAAGTCGTAGGCCCGGGTGAGGAAGGCCGCGAAGGTGGAGGCGTACGGCAGCCTGCCGCGCGCCGCCATGCCGACGGCCGTGGCGACCAGCTGCTGTTCGGCGATGTAGCACTCGAAGTAGCGGTCGGGGTGCTCCTTGGCGAACAGCTCCGCGCGGGTGGAGTCGCCCACCTCGCCGTCCAGGACGACGACGTCACCGCGGGCGGTGCCCAGGGCGGTCAGCGCCTGTCCGAAGGCGTCCCGGGTGGCCGCCTGCTCACCCTTCTCCCAGCGCGGCAGCTCCAGCCGCCCGGTGCCGTCCGGGTGCGGCGTCTGCGCGGACCTGGCGACGGGCTCCTGCACGTGGACGGTCAGGGAGCGCGGCCCGCCCAGCTCGTCGATGGCCTCGCCGGCGTCCTTGACCGGCTTGCCGTGCAGCCCCTCGCGGTCCTCGGTGGCCGCGACGCCCTTGCCCTTGAGGGTGCGGGCGATAATCGCGGTGGGCTGGCCGCGGGTGGAGAGCGCCTCTCCGTAGGCCCGGTCGACGGCGTCCACGTCATGGCCGTCGATCTCGACGGTGTGCCAGTCGAAGGCGCGGAAGCGGCGGGCGTAGGCGTCCAGGTCGTGGCCGTGCCGGGTCGCGCCGCGCTGGCCGAGCCGGTTGACGTCGACGATCACGGTCAGGTTGTCGAGCCGCTCGTATCCGGCGTGCTCGGCCGCCTCCCAGACGGACCCCTCGGCCATCTCGCTGTCCCCGCACAGCACCCACACGCGGTACCCGGTGCGGTCCAGGCGCGCTCCGGCCAGCGCGATGCCGACGCCGACGGGCAGGCCCTGCCCGAGCGACCCGGTGGCGGTCTCGACCCAGGGCAGCCGCTGCGGCGTGGGGTGTCCCTCCAGCCGGCTGCCCAGCTTGCGGAAGGTGCGCAGTTCCTCGTCGTCGATGACGCCGGCCGCCTTGTAGGCGGAGTACAGGAGCGGGGAGGCGTGTCCCTTGGAGAGGACGAAGCGGTCGTTGCCCGGGTGGGCGGGGCGCTCGAAGTCGTAGCGCAGGTGGTTGGCCAGCAGTACGGCCATCAGGTCGGCGGCGGACATCGAGGACGTCGGGTGTCCCGAGCCCGCGGCGTCGGCCGCGCGCACGCTGTCGACGCGCAACTGCTGTCCGAGTTCGACGAGTTCCTCGGTGTTCATGCGTCTCCTTCCGCGGGGTCGTCGTCGGCACGTTTGACGGGGCCGGGGGCCACGCCGGGGCCGGGGGGCGGCTGGTCCGGCGGGGGTTCGACACCGGGCCGGCTCCTCGCGGCCCCGCCGCCCGGGTGGGCCTCGGCGGGCTCGCCGCCGGGCTGTCCCTTGGCGGGCTCCCCGCCCGGCTGTCCCTTGGCCGGCTCGTTGCCCGGCCCGCTCGCCGCACTCACCTGACTCACCTCACCGATCTGACTCACCTCGCGGACGTGCCCGTCGCCGACCCGCTCGGCACCCGTGGCACCTGCGGCGACGACGACGCGTCGGGCCTTTCGCGTCCCCCCGGCCAGGCCCCCCAAACGTGCGCAAGCGACCCGTACCGCCGGTTTCCGGCCCGGCCTCCGGGTACCCGGCCGACAGACATCTGTCCGCCCCGCCCCCTCCCGCACGCCCATCCCGGAGGCCTCCCATGCCCGAGTACGGCTATTTCCTCTCCTGTGAGCAGTACGGTCCGGCCGAGCTGATCGAGCAGGCCCGGATGGCCGAGCAGGCCGGTTTCCAGGCGCTGTGGATCTCCGGCCACTTCCACCCGTGGAACGACGCGCAGGGCCAGAGCCCCTTCGTGTGGCCGGTGATCGGCGCGCTGGCCGAGGCGGTGTCGCTGCCCGTGGAGACGGCGGTGACCTGCCCGACGGTGCGGATGCACCCGGCGGTGGTGGCGCAGGCCGCGTCGACCAGCGCGGTGCTGACCGGCGGCCGGTTCCGCTCGGCGTCGGCACCGGCGAGGCGCTCAACGAGCACATCGTCGGCGGCCCGTGGCCGCCCGCGCACGTACGGCTGGAGATGCTGGAGGAGGCGATCCAGGTGATACGCCAGTTGTTCTCCGGCGAGGAGGTCAACCACCACGGCGCGCACTACACGGTGGAGAACGCCCGGCTGTACACGGTGCCGGACGAGCCCGTCCCCATCGACGTCTCCGGCTTCGGCCCCGCCGCCACCCAGCTCGCCTCCCGCGTCGGCGACGGGTACATCACGATGATGCCCGACGCCTCGATGGTGGAGCAGTACCTCCCCCACGCCCGAAAGGCGCGGGGGGACCCCCATGGCGGCGGCGCGGGGAAGCCGGTCAGCGGCGGGACGAAGGTCTGCTACGACACCGACGCGGACGCGGCCGTGCGGACGGCGCACCGGCTGTGGGCCAACGAACTGCTGCCCGGCGAGCTGGGCCAGGTACTGCCCTCGCCCAAGCACTTCGAACAGGCGCAGACGCTGGTCACCGAGGACATGGTGCGCCGCAACCGGGTGTGCGGCGACGACGTGGACGCCCACGTCGCCGAGCTGAAGCGGTTCGCCGACGCCGGATTCGACCGGGTCTACGTCAACCAGATCGGCCCCGACCTGCGCGGCTTCTTCGACTTCTACCGCACGAAGGTGCTGCCACGGCTCTGACGCCGGCGGCCTGCGGTCACGCCCCGCCGTGCGGCCCCTCGGGGTCGCTGTCGCCCCGGCGGGGTGCCCCGGCCTGCGTGCCCGGCCTCCCGGGCGCAGTGGGCGGCATGGGCGGGTACGGCATACCGGCCCCGCCCTGCGGCGCGGCGGGTGCCGTCCCGCCCAGCGGGCGCCCGCCGACGGCCCCGCGCCCCGCGCCCGTACCCGGCCCGGAGGGCTTCGCGGCGCCGCGCAGCAGGTAGGCGGCGACGCCGAGCAGCGCGGCCGTGATCAGCGCGGCGGCCCAGCCGGGCAGCCCGACGGCGAGCGCGAGCCCCACGGCGAGCGCCACCGCCGCGCCGGCGTAGAGCGCGGCGGCGCCGGACGCCGCGTACAGCGTCGCCGTACGGCGCTGTTTGCGCGTCTGCTCGCGCAGCTCGTCCCGGATGGTCTCGCGGGCCACCTGTGCCAACTCGTCGACCAGGTGCCTGTCCAGGTGCTCCAAGTGTGTCAGTCGGTCGTCCATGCCGGCCGGGTACCCGCAACCCGGTGGTCCATGAGCGGCCCGCCTCGGTCGCCAACTAGGCTTTTCCGCATGGACATTCTGGGAACCACACTGCGCGTCTACGTCGACGACCTGGACAAGGTGATCCCCTTCTACGAGGGTCTCGCCGGCGGCCGGGCCATGCGGTTCGAACGCGGCGGCGTCCACGTGGCGGCGGTCGGCTGTTTCTTGTTGATGAGCGGGCCGGAGTCCCAGCTGGAAGTGTTGCGCAAGGTGGCCGCGACGATCGCCGTGACCGACGTGGAGGAGACGGCCCGGGTCGTGACCGGCCTCGGCGGCGAGGTCGTCGCCGGTCCCCTCCCGACGCCCGCGGGCCGCAATCTGATCGCCCGTCATCCGGACGGTTCGGTGTACGAGTACGCCGACCGGAAGGCGTGACGGCGGCCCGCGTCAGATCCCGGGGCCGGCCGTGATCGCCCACCGCTGGTGATCGCGCCAGGCCCCGTCGACGTACAGCATCTTCGGCGAGAAGCCCTCCAGACGGAAGCCGCAGGCGCGGGCCAGGGCGATGGAGGCGGCGTTGCCCGGCCGCACGTTGATCTCCAGCCGGTGCAGCCGCATCGGCCCGAAGGCGTACCGCACGACGAGGCCGAGTCCCTCGCGCATCAGGCCGCGCCCGGCGGCGTGGGCGAAGGCGCCGTAGCCGAGCGCCCCGCTGAGGAACCCGCCCTCCACGATGTTGTTGATGTTGACGAACCCGGCGATCGCCCCGGCGATCGCCCCGCCGGCCGCCCCGTCCTTCGTCCCGTCCTTCGTCCCGTCCTTCGTCCCGTCCTTCGTCCCGTCCTTCGTCCCGTCCTTCTCGCAGACCAGGAACCCGGCCTTGGCCGGGTCCCCGATCAGCCGGCCCGCGTACCGGGCGTACGCCTCCGCGGTGTCCGGCGGGAAGAGCCAGGGGTGGTGCAGGTCCTTGCTCTCCCGGGTCCGGGCGGTGAACTCGGCCTCGTCGTCGAGGGTGAAGTGGCGTATGCCCACCCGGGGGCCCTCGGCGAGGTAGCGGGACGGCGTGTCGTGCGGCATCCCGTCAGCGTACGCGGGGCCTCAGCGCAGCGCCGGTTGGTCCAGGGTGAGGGTGCCCGCGTCCGCGTCCAGCTCGGCCGTCACCCCGAACGGCACGGTCAGCGCCGCTACGCAGTGCCCGAACCCGAAGTCCTCGGCCACGGGCACGCCGAGGCCGCCGAGCCGGTCCAGGAACAGCGCTCGGAGCTGGTCGGCCGGCCCGCACCCCACCCAGGAGCCGAGCAGGACACCCTGTACCCCCTCCAGCCAGCCGGCCCGCAGGAGTTGGGTGAGGCAGCGGTCGAGGCGGTACGGCTCCTCCGCCACGTCCTCCAGGCACAGCAGTCCGCCGCGCGCGCCGGGCCGGGCGCCCGGGGTGCCGAGTTCGGCGGCGAGCAGGGACAGACAGCCGCCGAGGGTGACGCCTTGGGCCCGGCCGGGGACCAGCGGCGTACCGTCGGAGACGATCTGCCGGACCGTCTCCGGGGCGAACAGCGTGGCCCTCAGGTGCTCCTGGGCCCGCGCGTTCTTCAGGAAGTCGACGCCCGCCGCCATCGGACCGTGCAGCGTGACCAGGCCGAGCCGGACGGCGAACGCCTCGTGCAGCGCGGTGATGTCGCTGAAGCCGACGAAGACCTTCGGGCCCGCGGCGCGCATCGCGTCCCAGTCGAGCAGGTCGACGAGGCGCTGGGCACCGTAGCCGCCGCGGGCGCACAGCACCGCGTCGACGGCCGGGTCGCACCAGGCGGCCTGGAGGTCGGCGGCCCGGTCGGCGTCGTCGCCGGCCAGGTGGTCGAGGGTGCCGTGCCGGTCCAGGACGTGCGGGGCGACGACCGGGTCGAGGTCCCAGCCGCGCAGTACGTCGAGGCCGGCCTGGAGGCGTTCCTCGGGGACCGGTCCGCTGGGCGCGACGACGGCCACCCGGGCGCCGGGGCCCAGCCGCGCGGGCCGCGTCAGGCCGTTCACTCGGTCAGCTCCAGGGTGGGGACGCCGGGCGGGTTGAGCCCGAACACCTGCGCGTACAGGGACAGTTCCGCCTCCAGGGCGCGCACCAGGGTCTCCGCCCGCCGGAAGCCGTGCCCCTCGCCCTCGAAGGTGAGGTAGGCGTGCGGCACCCGGCGCCCCGCCATCCTGGCCAGGAACCGTTCGCACTGCACGGGCGGGCAGATCACGTCGTCCAGGCCCTGGAGCAGCAGGAACGGCGCGGTGATCCGGTCGGCGTGCTCGGCGGGCGAGCGCTCGGCGTACCGGGCGGGCACCTCGTCGTACGGGCCGACCAGGGACTCCAGGTACCGGGACTCGAAGTCGTGGGTCTCCCCGGCGCCCCAGCCGGTCAGGTCGAGGACGGGGTAGAGGATGGTGCCACAGGCGTAGACGTCGGTGGTGGCGAGGGAGGCGGCGCTGGTCCAGCCGCCCGCGCTGCCGCCGCGCACGGCGAGCCGGTCCCGGTCGGCGGTGCCCTCCTCGGCGAGGGCCAGGGCGACGGCCGCGCAGTCCTCGACGTCGACCACGCCCCACTGCCCGCGCAGCCGCTCGCGGTACTCCCGGCCGTGTCCGGTGGAGCCGCCGTAGTCGACCTCGGCGACGCCGATGCCCCGGGAGGTGAAGTAGGCGATCTCCAGGTCGAGGACGAGCGCGGAGCGGCTGGTGGGCCCGCCGTGCGCCCGCACGACGTACGGGGGCAGTTCGTCGGCGGGCGCGACGCAGTCGGGATGGTGGGGCGGGTAGACGTGCGCGTGCACCTCGCGGCCGTCGGGTCCGGTGAAGGTGCGGATCTGCGGCTCGGGGTAGTGGGCGGGGTCCACGACGTCGTCGTGCGCGGCGCCGATCACCCGGGCCCGGCCGGTACGGACGTCCAGTTCGACCACCTCGGGGCCGCTGCGCGGGCTGGCGCCGACGGCCGCGACCCGCTCGCCGTACGCGGCGATCCCGGCGGCGAACTCGGTCCAGGGGCCGGCCGCGTCGACGACCTCGCCGGTCTCGGGGTCCAGGACGCCGAGGGCGGTGGCGCCCCGGCCGTGCACGACGGCGATCAGGCCGCTGTCCAGCGGGGCGAACCAGCGCAGGCCCAGCTGCCACAGCGGCCCGCCGAACTCCTCCTCGCGGGGGCACAGCGGCCGGCCGTCGCGGTACAGGTTCCACCAGCCGGTGCGGTCGGAGGCGTACAGCAGGGCGCCGTCGCGGTCCCAGTCGGCCTGCGCGATCGACTCGTCGGGGCCGCCCGCGACGGTCCGGGCCGGTCCGAAGGTGCCGTCGGCGGCGACCTCGGCGACCAGCAGTTCGGTGCCGTCCCAGGGCATCCGGGGGTGGTCCCAGGCGAGCCAGGCAGCGCGCCGCCCGTCCGGGGAGAGGCGGGGGCCGGTGACGAACCGGTGCCGTCCGTCGCTCAGTTCGCGCACCGCGGCGCGGTCCTCGGCGGCCGAGCCGTCCAGCGGTACGGCGGCCAGGACGCGGCGCACGTCGCCGGGTCCCTCGCCGGTGAACTCCTCGAGGACGCACCACACCTCGCCCCGCTCCGGCAGGGGCTGCGGCTCCGCCCAGCGCAGGCCGCCGCCGACCGCCGAGACGGGGGTGAGCGGGCGGGGCTCGTCGCCCGGCCGCCACCGGTACAGCCGCTGGTCGGCGAAGTCCACGAAGACGACCAGCGGGCCGTCCCCGTCCGGCGCCGCCGCCCAGGGCCGGCCGCCGTACTCGATGACACGGCTGCGCACGTTCCACGGGGCGGGCAGCAGGTCCTCCTCGCCACCGTCCGCGCGCCGCCGCACCAGGCTCCGCCGCCCGCCCTCCGCGGGCCGGGGCTCGGTCCACCACACCTCCTCGCCGACGAAGCCCACGTCGTCGGGGCGCCCGCCGTGCGCGGCGGCGAGCGCCGCGTCGATGGGCGAGGGCCACGATCCGTACGCCAGGGTCCGCACTGTCTCCCCCATCTCGTTCAGGCCGTCCGCAGGAACCGGTCGAGTACCCGTACCCCGAAGTGCAGGGCGTCCACGGGGACCCGTTCGTCCACGCCGTGGAAGAGGGCCTGGTAGTCGTAGCCCTCGGGCAGCCGCAGCGGGGTGAAGCCGTAGCCGGTGATGCCCAGCCGCGAGAACTGCTTGGCGTCCGTGCCGCCCGACATGCAGTACGGCACCACGTGCCCCTCGGGCGCGAACTCCTGGACGGCGGCGCGCATCCGGGCGTACGTCGGTGAGTCGACCGGTGACTGGAGGGCGACCTCGCGGTGGGCGAACTCCCAGTCCACGTCCGGCCCGGTGAGCCGGTCCAGGGTGGCCCTGAACTCGTCCTCACCGCCCGGCAGACAACGTCCGTCGACGTAGGCGGTCGCCTCGCCCGGGATGACGTTGAGCTTGTAACCGGCGTCCAGCAGGGTGGGGTTGGCGCTGTTGCGGACGGTTGCCTCGACGAGCTCGGCGGCGGGCCCGAGCTTGTCCAGCAGGGCGTCCACCTCGGTCAGGTCGCTCTCGATGCCGTACAGCGCGGCGAGTTCGGTGAGCGCGGCGCGGACCGTGGGGGTGAGCCGCGGCGGCCACTCGTGCTCGCCGATGCGGGTGACGGCCGCCGCGAGCCGGGTGACCGCGTTCTCCCGGTTGACCTTGGAGCCGTGTCCGGCCCGGCCGCGGGCGGTCAGCCTCAGCCAGCCGGTGCCGCGCTCGCCGGCCGCGATCGGGTAGATCTGCCGGCCGGCGCCGTCGTGGAAGGTGAACGCCCCCGACTCGCTGACGCCCTCGGTGCAGCCCTCGAACAGCTCGGGGTGTTGGTCGGCGAGGAACCCGGAGCCGTCGACGGCGCTGGCCTCCTCGTCGGCGGTGAACGCGATCACCACGTCCCGCCGGGGCCGTACGCCCTGCCGGGCCCAGCCCCGCACGACCGCCAGGATCATCGCGTCCATGTTCTTCATGTCGACCGCGCCGCGCCCCCAGACGACGCCGTCGCGGACCTCCCCGGAGAACGGGTGCACGCTCCAGTCGGCGGCCTCGGCCGGGACCACGTCCAGGTGACCGTGGAGCAGCAGCGCGTCCGCCGACGGGTCGCCGCCCTCGACGCGGGCCACGACGTTGGTACGGCCCTCGGTGCGCTCCAGCAGGACGGGGGCGAGGCCCGCCTCGGCGAGCCGGGCGGCGGCGTACTCGGCGGCGGGGCGCTCCCGGCAGTCGCCGCCGCCCCGGTTGGTGGTGTCGATCCGGATCAGGTCGGAGGTGAAGCGGACGACCTCGTCGAGGCCCTGTTCGTCAGCCATAGGTCTCCTCCACGGCGGCCGAGGCGATGGTGGTGACCGCCTTGAAGGTCCTGATGCCCTCGTACATGGTGCCGGTGGTGTACGCCACCTTCCGCTCGCCGGTCTGCTCGACGCCCGGCACGACGGTCGAGGCCGCCGCCAGGTGCTCGGCGTCGAACTCGACGGCGACGGTGAACGGGCCCCCGGACACCGGCTCGTGGCGCACCGCGAGCGCCGCCGCCTCCTTGGCCGCCGCCCGGATGTCGGCGGCGGTCCGGGCGGGTGTCCGGCACACCGCCGCGTACCGCGAGACATGGTCCTTGACGGCGACCTTCAGCGCCTCGGGCGCGTAGCCGAGGGCATCCTCGCAGGCCACGTCGTCCCCGGTGACCAGCACCACCGGGACGCCGTACTCGGCGACGACATGCGCGTTGAGCAGGCCCTCGCTGGCCCGTACGTCGTTCAGCCAGACGCCGGTGATCTGGTTGGCGAGGTAGGTGTGGGCGAGGACGCCCTCCATGCCCGCGCCCGCGTGGTAGCCGACGAAGGCGATGCCGTCCACGTCGCCGTGCTGCACGCCCTCCACCATGGACAGCGCCTTGTGCCGGCCGGTGAGCATCTGCGCCCGCTCGTCCAGCTCCTCCAGGAGCAGGTTGCGCATGGTCCAGTGGGCCTCGTTGACGAGGACCTCGTCGGCGCCGCCGTCCAGGAACCCCCGCACGGCGGCGTCGACGTCCGAGGTGAACATCGACCGGCACCGCTCCCACTGCGGCGTGCCCGGCAGCACGTCGGCGGGCCAGGTCACCCCGGTGGCGCCCTCCATGTCGGCGCTGATCAGGATCTTCATGCTCCGTCACGTTACGCGCCACGGGACGAACCGACCAGCGAGACCGGACATCCGGTCACCCGGCGTGGACACGGTCCACGAGAATGTCGATCACCAGCGGGGTGCGCGGCCCGAAGCCGAGCAGCACGCCGTCCTCCAGTGTGACGACCCGGCGGTCCGCGCCCGCCGGGGTCTGGGCGATGCCCGGGACAGCGGCCAGGCCGTCCAGCCCACCCACCGACTCCAGGCCCTTGTCCATCATCAGGATGACGTCGGGCCGGGCCGCGACGAGGGCCTCGCTGGTGAGCGGCGTGAAGGGCTTGTCGAGGCCGGTCTCCACGCCCGCGTCGACCGCGCCCGCCGCCTCGATCAGGGAGTCGGCGCCCGACCCCTTGCCGCCCATCAGGTAGACGGCCGCGCTGCCGCGCATGTACAGGAAGGCCACCTTGGGGCGGCTGCCGTCGGGGACGGCGGCGCGGGCCGCCGCCAGTTCCCTGTCGGTACGGGCGTTGAGGGCTTCGCCGGCCGCGGGGACGCCGAGCGCCTCGGCGACCCGGGTGGTGCGGGTGGCGACGCCGTCCAGGTCGGTCACGGGGTCGAGGACGACGACCGGGACTCCGGCGTCGCGGATCTGGTCGATCGCCTCCTTCGGTCCGGTGTCGGTGTCGGCCAGCACCACGCTCGGCCGCAGCGACAGCACGCTCTCGGCGCTGACGTCGTGCGCCTTGGTGACCAGCGGGAGCTTCTTCGCCTCGGCGAAGGTGGCGGTGATGTCGCGGCCCACGACACGGTCGCCGAGCCCCAGCGTGAACACGGTCTCGGCGACGCCGCCGTTGAGCGGCAGGACGCGGGAGGCGTCGGTGACGGTGACCTTCCGGCCGTCGGACGACTCCACGGTGACCGGCAGTTCCGGGGTGGGGGCCGGGCCCTCCAGCGGCGTCAGGGTGTTCTCCGCCAGCCGACGCTCGGCCGCGGCGGCCCGCTCGCCCGCCGACGCGGGTGCCTTCGCCCCGGAGGACACCTGCGACGCACCTCCGCAGCCGGTCACCGCGAGCGCGAGGACGAGGACGACGGGGGCCAGTCCCCGGCGCCATGACGACGAACGGTCTCTTCCGGACATGCGCATCGCTCGCCCTTTCGGTTCTCCGGAGCCACACAGTTGAGACTTAGCTTAGGTTAGGTTTACCTTATTCATCATTGGTGGGGGTGATGCTGTGAACAGCCCAAGTGCTGTGCGTTGCAGTCGAGTTGTGGGAATCGCCGCGATGGCGCTGACGCTCTCGACGGCACCCGCGTCGGCCGCCGGTGCCTCGGCGACCGGTCCCGAGGGACAGAAGCTCACCGTGTCGAAGACGACCGGCCTGGACCCGGCGGGCGAGACGGTGACGGTGTCCGGCACCGGCTACAACACGGAGAAGGGCATCTACGTCGCCTTCTGCGTGGACAACGGCGCCGGCAAGACGCCCACGCCGTGTGTCGGCGGCGTCGACATGTCGGGCGAGTCCGGCGCCTCCGTCTGGGTCTCCTCCGACCCGCCGTCATACGGCGAGGGACTGGCCGAGCCCTACGGCGGCAGCGGGCACAACGGCACGTTCAGCGTCCAGGTCAAGGTGCGGGCGAAGGACGCCAACACCGACTGCGCCAAGTCCGGCGTCACCTGCGCGGTGATCACCCGCAACGACCACACCCGGGGCGGCGACCAGTCGCAGACGGTACGGGTGCCGGTGACCTTCGGGAGCGGCTCGGACGGCGGCGGTACGCCGGGGAACGGCACCTCGGCCACGCCGGGCAGCACCGCGAGCACGCCGGGCGCCACCACGACCGGCGGCACCGGCGGCACCGGCACGGGCGGCTCCGGCTCGGACTCCGGTTCCGAGACCCCCGACGGACCTCTGGCCAGTACCGGTTCGGCCGCCCTGACGATCGGGGGCACCGCCGCCGCACTGGTCGCGGCCGGCACCGGCACCTGGTTCCTGGCGCGCAGGCGCCGCACCCGGCACGCCGGCTGACGGCGCCGCACCCGATTCCCCGAGGGAGACCGGAAGATGACCAAGAGACCCGGCGTCGCCGCCGCGGCGGGAGGGGCCCTGCTGGCGCTGCTCGGCCCGAGCCCGGCGACGGCGCAGGACGCGGAGAACCTCCCCCGCGAGCCCCGCGGGATTTCCGGCGGGTACACGAGCTGGACGACGGACGGCACCCGACTGCCCGACGCGGCCGTGTCGTTCGACGTCGCCGAACCCGCCGTACGGGACGCCGCGGACCGCGCCTGGTTCCCGGCCACCGGAGGCGGCACGGACCCGGTGGCCGGTACGGCACGGGTCGAACTGGCGGGCACCGCCCGGCTCACCGGCGCCACCGCCGCGGCCCCCCTCGTCCTCGGCGGCCTGCGGCTGGACCTGCGGGACGGCACCGGCACCCTGCGGACCCGGACGGTCACCGGAGGCGAGGTCCGCGAACTCGCCCTGGCCGACCTCACCTCGGGCGGTCCCGCCCCCGCCGTCCGTACCTCGGGCGTGACCTGGAGCGGCCTGGACGCGGCCCTCACCGAGGAGGGCGCGCGACTGCTGTCCGGGTGGAGCGGACGGGAGTTCGCGGCGGGCGACGGCCTCGGCCGGCTGGCCGTGACGGTGGGCACCGGAAGCACCGCCGAGACTCCCGCGGCCCCGCGACCGGCCCCGAGCGACACCCCGGACGGCACCCCGGCCACCACCCCCACCACACCGCCACCGACGGCGGAACGTGACGCACCGGCCGCCGCCGTACGGCACACCACCCTGGCCCCGGGCGGCGAACAGACGGTCACCGGCACCGGCTTCACGCCCGGCGAGATCGTGCTCGTCGCGATCGACGCGGACACCCGCTACCAGACAGCGGCCGACGAGCGGGGTCGCCTGACCCGCGCCTTCCCGGTGTACGCCACGGCCACCGAGGGCGCCCACACCGTCGGACTCACCGCCGTCTCCGGCGGGCACCGGGCAGTGGCCCGGTTCGACGTACGCGCCTCCCACTGACCCCCACTCCATCCCCTGGAAACCCCGTGAAAGGCAAGTGGCCCTCATGAGAGCTGTCCCCTCCCCCTTCTTCACCACCCGCACCACCACCCGCGCCGCCCTCGCCGTCGCCGCCTCGGCGGCCCTGACCCTGGGCCTGGCCGGCTCCGCCTCCGCCGCCACCTCGACCCGGACCGTCGTCGACGGCTCCACCACCTACAACCTGTCGGTGACCGCCCCGGACTCGGCCGCCGCCGCGGGCCAGGTCATCACCGTCACCGGCTCCGGCTTCAACCCGTCCCAGGGCATCTACGTCGGCCTGTGCGTCGTCGAGGGCGCGCCGGGCGCGGCCAAGCCCACCCCCTGCCTGGGCGGCCAGGACGAGAGCGGCTCGACCGGCGCCTCGCACTGGGTGAACAACACCTTCGGCGGCCTGTTCGCCAACAGCTCCAAGTTCGGCACCGGCGGCACCTTCAGCGCGCGGATCTACGTCAAGGCCACCCTCGACGACGGCAGTGTCTGCGGCGAGGACGTCACCTGCGCCGTGGTGACCCGCGCCGACCACCTCGACTCCGGTGACCGCACGTACGACGTCCACGTCCCGATCACCTTCCAGTGACCGGCCGCTGACCCGTCTGTGACCACCTTTGAGGACCACCATGGCAGTTGACACAACGGTCCGGCGCAGACGCCCGGCGGCGCTTCTCGGCGCCGCCGGGCTGGTGCTCGTCTCCGTCGTCGCCGGCTCGGCCGCGCAGGCCGCCGACACCCCGCGCACGGGACTCGGCGAGGACGGCCAGAAACTCACGGTCTCCGCCTCCGCCGGCCTCGACCCGGCCGGCGAGACCGTCCGCGTGACCGGCTCCGGCTACGACGCGACCAAGGGGATCTACGTCGCCCTGTGCAAGGACAACGGCGACAACCGCGTCCCGTCGCCCTGCCTCGGCGGCGCCGACGTCACCGGCGGCGGCAGCGCCTCCAAGTGGATCGTCCCCGCGGACGACCCGTACGCGGGCGACCTGGCCCAGCCCTGGGGCGCCGGCGGCACCTTCGACGTCGACCTGGAACTGACCGCGCGGGACAGCGGCCTCGACTGTCTCCAGGTCGCCTGCTCCGTCGTCACCCGCGTCGACCACCGCGCGAGCGGCGACCGCTCCCAGGACGTCCGCGTCCCCGTCGCCTTCGAGGGCCAGGCCCCCGGGGACGGCGGCGGGGACGACGGCGGGGACGGCGTCGACGTACCGCCCGGCACCGTGAGGTACGCGAAGGCCGCCGAGTTCACCGCCGCCGGCAAGCCGCTGGACCTCCTCCTGCACCCGGACTCCGGCAAGCTCTACGTCGGCGCCGACAACATCGCCGACACGGCGGACGTCAACGAACAGGGCCTCTACGTCCTGGACCCCGCCGACGGCACGGTCCGCAGCCACATCAGCCAGGCCCCCGGCGCCACCGGCACCCTGGCCGGCCGCCGGGTCGCGCGGATCGCCGCCCCGCTGGCCGGTGACGGCGTCGTCTTCCACTACCCGCTGCGCGGCATCGGCACCGCCCAGGACGGCGACGCGAGTGCCCGGGGCGTGTGGCTGAGCGGTGCCACCGTCACCGGCGTCGGCCCGGGCACCGAGGCCACCACCACCCTCGTCCAGCAGGGCGGCACCGTCTCCGAGATCGTCACCGCCACCGGGGCCGTCGAGAAGACCCTCACCCTCGACGGCGGCACCGCCCTCGGCACGGACACCGCGCGCGGCCTGGCCTGGTCCGGGGTGGCCGGCGGGCGGCTCAGCCGCATCGACACCGGCTCCTTCGCCGTGACCGCCACGGCGCAACTCCCCGCGGACACCCTCTGGTTCGTGGCCCCCGACCCCGCCACCGGCAACGTCTGGGTGGGCAGCGGGAACACCGTCCGCGTCTACGACGAGGACGCCACACTGCTGACCACGGTCCAGGGACCGGACCGGGCGGCGGACGTCGCCTTCGACCCGGCCACCGGCCGGGCGTTCGTCGTCTGGCAGGACAACGGCGACACGGGCGACGGCGGCGACAACAACGGCTCGCTGGCGGTGTACGACACCGCCACCTTCGAGGAGGCCGCGCAGCCCACCGCCCTCCCCGGCAACCAGGGCCAGCTCGGCCAGGCCGCCGTCGCCGTGGCCCCCGGCGGCACCGCCGTGTACGTGACCAGCCCGGCCGGGGCGACCGTCACCAGGTTCGACCGCCGGATGTCCCCGAAGGTCACCCGGAGCCCCACCGACCGGAGCGTGGCCCCGGGCGACGAGGTCGCCTTCGTCGCCGCGGCCGAGGGCGCCCCGGAACCGGCCGTGCGCTGGCAGGTCAGCGCGGACGGCGGCCAGACCTGGTCCCCGGTCGAGAACGCCACGGCCACCACGTACACCTTCACGGCCAGGGCCGCCCACGACGGCTACCGGTACCGCGCGGAGTTCACCAACTCCGCCGGGACCACCCGCACGTCGCCGGTCACCCTCACGGTGGCCGAGGAGAGCGGGGACGGGGGCGGGGGCGGCGGCGAGGAGCCGCGGGACCCCTCCGGCACCAGGACCGTCACCGGCCCCGAGGGCCAGAAGCTCACCGTCACCCCGGTCAACGACCTGGCCACCGAGAACCAGACCCTGAAGGTCACCGGCTCCGGCTACGACGAGGAGAAGGGCGTCTACGTCGCCCTGTGCGTCGACAACGGCGAGGGCGAACTGCCCACCCCGTGCGTCGGCGGCGTCGACATGACCGGCGGTTCGCACTCCTCGGCGTGGATCTCGTCGAACCCGCCCGACTACGGACAGGACCTGGCGACCCCGTACGGCGAGGACGGCTCCTTCGAGGTGGAGCTGACCGTGGACGCCAAGGACGAGTTCACCGACTGCCTCACGTCGGCCTGTGTGCTCGCCACCCGCGCCGACCACACCCTCTCCGGCGACCGCTCCCAGGACGTGAAGGTCCCGGTCAGCTTCACCGGCCAGGACCCGGTGGACACCGACGACCCGGACGGCACTGCCACGCCGAGTGCCGGCGCCACCCCCGGCGCCGGCGGCACGGACACCCCGGCGACCTCGAACGGCACCGGCTCCACGGCCGGCGGCTCGGGCCCCTCGTCCCCGGGCGGCAGCCTGGCCTCCACCGGCGTCACCGTGCTCCGGGCCGCCGCGCTCGCGACCGCCCTGTCGGCCACGGGCTGGTTCCTGCACCACCGCAACCGCCCGACGGGCTGACACTGCCCCGCCTCTCCTACGGTCCTCCCCCGCTCCCGGCGGGGGAGGACCGTACGTCATCGCGCGCGTCCGGCGACCAGCCAGATCGACGGCAGCTCGATCCGGGTGCCGTCGGGCCGGTACTCCGTGGTGATCAGCGGCAGTTCGCCGCGCCGCAGAACCGTCAGCCCGGCGGCGCGCAGGTGCTCCGGCAGCGCGTCGTCGGCCAGGGTGCCGGGCGCGATGCCGTGCCGCAGGACCGGCGCCAGCTTGGGCGGCGGCCCGTCGGCGCCCTCGGCGAGACCGGACAGGACGGTCACCGCCGCCTCGGACGGTTCGACGAGGAAGGCCCGGCCGCGCGCGCCGAGGAGGGCGGCGAGGGAGTCGGCCACCTTCTGCCGGTCCCCGGGCTCGCTCTGGTGCAGGACGCCCCGCAGATAGACGTTGGCGTCGCCCAGTTCGGCGTGCAGCGTCCGCACCTCGCTCTTGTCGGCGGCGTCCAGTCGCCGGTACGCGGCCCGGCCCGCGGGGTCGGCGCGCCGGGCGCGGTCGAGCGCGGCGGTGGCCAGGTCGGCGCCGATGACGTGGGCGAAGCGGTCGGCGAGGTAGCGGGTCTGGGTGCCGTTGCCGCAGCCGAGGTCGACCATCGGCAGGCCGGGGTCGGTCAGGTGCGGTTCGAAGAGGGCGAGGTGACGGCCGGCGGTCAGGGCCGGTTCCGTGTCCCAGAACACCGCGTGCGGCGTATCGGGTGCCTCACGCCAGAACCCCTCCCAGGCGTCCCGGTACCGACTTGTCACGCTCATGCCCGACTCCCCCAGGTGCCACGGCCAGGCCCGTCCCGAGCGACGGGCCAGTACGGTCTACCGCGCACCGGTCCGGCTCACAAGCGGACCGCCTGTTCCTTCACCGGTCCTTCGTCGCCGTTCACCGCTGGGAGGGAGGCGGGCAGGGCCAAGGGGGTCGGCTCACGTCCCGGTCCGCTCAGTCCTCGTGGCCGAGCTGGAGGTCGCGTTCGGTACGACCGCCGCCGGCCATGTGGAGCACGGTGGCGACCGGCGGGTAACCGGCGGCGATGACGGTGTACTCGCCCGAGGACAGGTCGACGAAGCGGAACGTGCCGTCGGCGCCGGTGGTGAGCGTGTCGACGACGTTCCCCGCGGCGTCCAGCAGGGTGACGCGGGCGTCCTCGACGGGCCGTCCGCCGCCGGCCCGGACGGTGCCCTTGAGCATGGCGCCGCCGGCGAGCTCGATGTCCTGCCGGGTCTCGCGGGACGCCTGGACGGTGACGGGGAGCGCGGCCGGGCGGAAGGCGGGGGCGCTGCCGGCGAGGGTGTACTCGCCGGCCACCAGCTCGCTGATGACGTAGCCGCCCTCCCGTCCGCTGCGGGTGCTGGCGACCACCTCGCCGTGCACGTTGGTGAGCGTGACGGTCGCGTCGCGGACGGGGGTGCCGTCGGCGGTGAGGACGGCGCCCGCGAGGCGTCCGGCGCCGCCGAGGACGACGTCGAGTTCGACGGGGCGCTCGCCCACGGTGACGGAGACGGCCTGCGGCTGGTGGCCGCCGGCGGCGGCGATCAGGACGTACGCCCCCGTCCCGGGCGTGGCCAGCGCGTACCGTCCGTCGCCGCCGCTGGCGCCGCGCCCGATCTGCTGTCCGGCGGCGTCGATGAGGGTGAGCGCCGCGCGGGGCACGACGGTGCCGTCGGGGTGCTGCACCGTGCCGCAGACCGGGACGCCGCCGGGGCAGGGCGAGCGCGGCGGGGCCGGGGTCCTGCCGCCCGGGGTGTGGGGACGGGCGGGCGGGACCTCGGCCGGGGGCGGGGTCTGCGCGGTCTCCGTCTCGGTCACGGGCGCGTTGTGGGACACGAGCGGTTTCTCCTTGAGGAAGAAGGCGAGGAACAGGCCGAGCACGAGCACCGGCACGAGGTACAGGAAGATCCGCGGCATGGCGTCGGCGTACGCCTGGATGTAGGCGTCGCGCAGCGCGGGCGGCAGGGTGTGGACGAGCTGCGGGGTGATGGCGTCGGCGTGCGGCAGCCCGGCACCGGCGGGCAGCCGCACGGCGAGGGCGTCGGTGAGCCGGTCGGCGAAGAGCGTGCCGAAGATCGCCGCGCCGACGCTGCCGCCGATCTGCCGGAAGTAGTTGTTGGCGCTGGTGGCGGTGCCCAGGTCGGCGGGGCGCACGGAGTTCTGCACGGCGAGGACCAGGACGGGCATCACCATGCCGATGCCGGCGCCGAGGACGAACATCCAGACGCTGTACTGCACCCGGGGCGTGTCCGCGTCGAGCCGGGAGAGCAGCCACATGCCGACGACGGACAGGGCGCCGCCGAGGATCGGGTGGATCTTGTAGTGACCGGTGCGGCTGATGAGCTGGCCGGAGACGACGGAGGCGCCGACGATGCCGCCCATCATGGGCAGCATCAGCAGGCCGGACTCGGTGGCGGAGGCGCCGTCGACCATCTGGAGGAAGGTGGGCAGGTAGCTGGCGGCGCCGAACAGGGCGACGCCGACGACGAGTCCGATGAGGCCGGTGACGTTGAAGACGGAGTCGCGGAACAGGCGCAGCGGGATGAGGGGTTCGGCGGCGAAGCGCTCGGCGGCCAGGAAGAGCACGGTGGCCGCGAACGCGCCGGCGCCGAGCCCGAGGATGACCTTCGAGCCCCAGTCGTACTCGATCCCGCCCCAGCTGGTCAGCAGCACCGCGCAGGTGGAGGCGGCGGCGAGCAGCAGCGCGCCGAGGACGTCGAGGCGGGCCCGCACCCGCGGCTTGGGCAGCTTCAGGACGAGGGCGACGACGGCCATGGTGAGCAGGCCGAAGGGGACGTTGATGTAGAAGCACCAGCGCCAGGAGAGGTGGTCGGTGAAGTAGCCGCCGAGCAGCGGTCCGGCGACGGAGGCGAGGCCGAAGGCGGCGCCGATCAAGCCCATGAACCGGGCGCGCTCGCGGGGCGGCACGATGTCCGCGATGATCGCCTGCACGCCGATCATGAGGCCGCCCGCGCCGACGCCCTGCACCGCGCGGTAGGCGATGAGCTGGTCCATCGTCTGGGCCCGGCCGGCCAGCAGCGAGCCGGCGACGAAGACCAGGATGGCGAACTGGAAGACGCCCTTGCGGCCGAAGAGGTCGCCGAGCTTGCCGTAGATCGGCAGGCCGACGGTGGAGGTGAGCAGGTAGGCGGTGATCGCCCAGGACATCTTGTCCAGGCCGTGCAGCTCCCCGACGATCTTCGGGAGCGCGGTGGCGACGATCATCTGCTCCAGCGCGGCGAGCAGCAGCGCCAGCATCAGCCCGAAGAAGACCAGCCGGACCCGGCGCGGACTGAGCGCGGCGGCCGGTCCGGGCGCGGGCGGCCCGGCGGAGTCCGGCGGCGCGGCGGCGGCCGGCTCGTCCTGCACCAGAGTCATCCCGCCCACGTACCGCTCCCCTTGTCGCACTTCGTCGCCTGAGCGCACCATTCCCGCTCAGGCGACAACGGCGAAGACTCGCAAGGGGTTACGGCGTCCGGCGGGGACGCGTGGAGATCACCCGAACCGGTGAGGCGGCCCCAACGGCCGCCTCACGTACGGACCTTGACTACTTCTCGACCTCGGCGGCGAGCTTGGCCAGCTCCGCGTCGTAGATCCGGGCGAGGCCCTTGGGGGCGAAGGTCTTCTCGAAGAAGCCGCCGATGCCGCCGGCGCCGTTCCACACCGTGGTGACGACGACGCGCGAGCGTCCTTCGCCGGACGGGGTGACCCGCCAGGTGGTGACCATCGAGGAGTTGCGGTCCTTCTCGACCAGTTCGCCGTCGGAGGGCTCGGTCACCTCCAGCAGGCAGTCGCGCACGCGCTTGCTGGTGGCCTGGAGCTTCCAGTGCACGAGGGTTCCCTCGCCGTCACCGCCCTCGCGGACCTCGTACTCGCTGAACTGCTCGGGCAGCAGTTTCGCGCGGGTGCCGCTGTAGTCGGCGAGCGCGTCGAACACCGTCTCCGCGTCCGCGTTGACGATCCGCTCGGTCGTGGCCTCGACCTGCGCCATCGGGTACCTCCAGGGCCTGGTGCTGAGGGGTCGGGGCAAGCCAACCACCCCGCCGCCCGGCCACCAAATCGGGGGGCGCCCGGCGGCCGGGGGGGGCAGGCGTCCGGACCTCGGGTCGCACGATCAAGGGAACGTATGTTCTATTCTGTGGGTCTGCACTACCGAGGAGGCGCCATGCGCTGGGAGAACCTCTCGGAGTCCGGCCACGGCCGGGCGTCCGACGCCGCGCTGTTCGACGCGGACGCGGTCACCACCCGCACCTTCGACACGCCGGAGTTGCGTCCCAACACACATCACTGAGTTGTTCCTGTGCACGAAGGAGCCCCGGTCACAAGGTCTGGGGGACCAGGTGACCGGGGCTCTCGGCCTCCGCGCCGGCGCGGGGTACAGCGGAGGCGGGGCAGGACGCTGACAACGAGGCGGTGCCTCGCCTCCGGCGGTCAGACGAACGGAGGCAAGAAGCTCATGGGACCTCTACCGCCGACTTCAGCAGCGCTACAGCACGGGCGTGGATCTCGTTGTCGACGATACGCATGCGGCCGGCTGTGACACGACCATGGCCGTACATGGTGCCCCGGGAGAGCGTCACCGTCCGCGCCATGTCGAGCTTCCACTCCGTTGTGACCTCAAAGCCCTTCGGAGCGCCCAGGAGCCGCGCAGAGAACCCGGAACACGCGAGCCAGCATGCACGCTGTTCGTCCGGCGTCATGGCCGTATAAAGGCGTCCAGGGTCATGCCGCCCGGCCATGGCGAAGAGATCACCGGGTTCCGCTTCGTTGCCCTCGACCGGAATGACACCCATGACGGCCGTGTCACCGAAGTGTCCAGTCGTCGTGTACGCCAGGACGCAGCGCGCCGACGTCTGCCAGTCATGGAGGAGCGGCCACACGGCGACCCTCCCTCTGCCTTCGATCTCTAACACATCGGCCTCCCTCTGCCGGCATGGAACGAGCCCCCACCTTACGGTGGAGGCTCGCCCCGTCAGCTCAACTGGGTCAGCGACCGTGTCCGGGACTGGGGTTACCCCCCTTGCCGTCACCGTCCTCCAAGTCCGTGTTGTCGTCCTCGTCGCCCGGGTCCGTGGCGATGCACAGGTCCATGGTCATGTGCGTACCTCCTCGGTGTGGCTCCCGACGGCGAATCCGCCGGGGTTGGGCAGCCTCGTCGTTCCACGGGCGGAGGACGAGGGCATTTCAGGACGCTGACGGGGGCTGGGCCAGCCGACCTCAAGGGCCACCCGCCCCCGTCGCGCCCACCGCGAGCCAGGCGCACGGGCGCCCAGTCCGCGGGTCTAGGGGGCGACGGGATCGACCGGGAGTCGCATGTCCCGCGTAACGCTGAAGTCCACCGTGGACGTGATGCGGAACGTCGTGTGCCATGGCTGCCGGACTGTGTGCGCCTTGGCCCACTCGACGGGGTTCACGCCGTCGGTGATCTGCGCCAACTCAATGCACTGCATGCACCCGACGTACTTCACAGTGGGCAGGTCGTTCAGCGTCTGGTTGACGTGTATCAGCGGGAACTGCTCAACAGTCACGAGATCTCCCCGCGGGAACGCGCGTTGGCTTTCGCCACGCGGACGGACAGCATCTCCACGGACGTCGCCTCCCGAACGTACTTCGGGTCGGCGGTCCATTCCTTCCCACCCCCGACGGGACGGAGGTAGACGCGCGTGCCGACCCGGTCCCGGTACTCCCCTACGCGGTTCCGGGCCGTGTCGAACATGACCGTCCCGACGGCCGGCGTGTTGCTCACGTCTTTCCCTCCTGATCCCCCTCGTGAGGGTGCCGGGAAATCCACACCCGTAGATCCGACGCTCGGGAGGGATTGAACTCAGGACGCCGAGGGTCCTCCGCCTCCGTCAATCGACGGAACAGAGACGCACACTGCCGGCAGCCGGGTACCGGTTCGACTCGTCGCGCCAAGGGGTCAGTGAGCTGAACCGGTTTCCGGATCACTGTCTCTAACGCCATCCCTGCACCTCCCTAGGTCGAGCACACGGCACAACTGCACTAAAGCGCATTTCGTCACGTGCCGTGTGCGGAATGGCACTTCAAGTGTGTCGGCCCCGCACTGCAATTGCAAGTGGGCAGTCGATGACTGCAAAAAAGCAGTCTGATCACTCTCCGCCTCTCCGACTGTGGGAGGCTGTGTAGCCGTACCGCCCCAGCGGCGGGAAGATGGCGAAGAGACCAGAGGATGGGGGACAAGTGGGCGCAGTGGGTGAGCCAACAGTGCGCAAGCGGCAACTTGGGGCGAAGCTGCGTCAGTTGCGAGTCGCCCAGGGGCTGAAACTTGAAGACGTTGCTGCACGTACGTCGATGCCGGAATCCAAGATCGGTCGCGTCGAGCTGGGCCGCCTCGGGATCAAGCCCGACGACCTTGACGCGCTGCTGAACCTCTACAATGTTGAGGACGAAGCCCTCCGCACCGTCCTCCGCTCCATCGCCCGGCACGGCAGCCGGCGCGGGTGGTGGCAGACATACAAAGACTTGATCTCCCCAGCGTACGCGGACTTGATCAGCCTGGAGGCTGACGCGCAGTCGATGCGCTCGTATCAGTCCACGCTCATTCCGGGGCTCCTTCAGACAGTCGCCTATGCGCGCGCCACCCTGAGCGCGACGGGCATGACGTCGACGGCCGACGAGGTCAACCGCCTGGCAGAGGTGCGCATGGCCCGTCAGTCGGTCCTCACCCGCCCAGAGCCGCTGGAGCTGTGGGCCGTCATCCATGAGGCTGCGCTCCACCCGCGGGTGAAGAGCCAACCAAAGGTCATGAAGGAGCAGCTCCAATCGCTGCTCGACCGACAAGAGCTTCCGAATGTCTCGATACAGGTGCTTCCGCTCGACGCCTCACCGCATGTGGGGCTGATGGGTAGCTTCGTGCTGTTCGGCTTCCCGGAGACGGCAGATCTCGACGTCGTCTACCTGGAGAACCTGACGAATGCCCTGTACGTCGAGGATCATCCGGAAGTAAGTCGATACGGCAGCGCCTTCGAGCGGCTACGCGCGGCGGCGATGCCCTTCGACGAATCGGCCGACCTCATAGAACGACTGAAGGACAGCATCTGATGATGATCATTCCCGACTCCTCCGCGTCCAACTTCGCCTGGACCAAGTCCACGTACAGCGGCAACCAGGGGGACTGTGTCGAGGTCGCTTACGGCGCCGTCCCCGCGGCTCTGCCCGTGCGCGACTCGAAGATGCCCGCCGGCCCGGCGCTCGTCTTCGGTGACACCCACTGGGGCGTGTTCGTCGACGCCCTGAAGCGCGGCGACGTCTGACCTAGCCCACAACGCAAAGAAGGCCCCTGCCTGATGGCGGGGGCCTTCGTGGTGGTTACTGCATCGGGGGCTTCCAGTCGCTCAGTTGACGACCGGTCGGCGACCATCCGGGGTGCTCGTCCATGAACTTCTTGATCACGTCTGGCAGATGCGGCACCCCCTCCGCCTCGTCGGCTGCACGGAGGAGAGTGGCAGCGAGTTCGCGGGCCTGCGCGGGAGTGTGGTAGGCGGACGTCGCAGGCGCGTAATCACCCGCGTATGCAGACACCTGAATCTCGCCGTCCTCGACGGTTACGTCAGTTTCGGTGCGATTGCCGCCCTTGACGGTCGTTACATTGCTCGTCGGCATGATCTCTCCTTCACGCGCCCACAGGGCGCTTGTTGTAGACCTTACGGACCTGGTCGAGGTCGACGCGCGGCCCTTCGTTGGTCTGGTACTTGACGAGCCGGCCACCGTTGGCGGCGCCGCGGATCGTCGTGTCGGTCACTCCTGCGATGGCCGCAGCCTCCGCGTAGGTTGCCAGGGTGGGCGCAGGAGGCTCCGCCACGGGCTCCGGGGTTCCTTCCTCCATCGGCTCCGTCTCCGGCTCTCCAGCGGCCTCCGGCGGCTCCTCCGTGGGTGCCTTGCGCGAGTGGACGAGCAGCGATCCACCGAAGAACGCCAACACGGGCCAGGCAGCGACGAGGACGCGGAGCATCGCCGGGGGGTGCTCCAGGTCGATGACGCCGGCCGTGGCGACGTTGGCGCTCATGGACGCCGCGAGGGAGAGCCAGAACCACAGCCGCGGAGCCGACGTGGGCTCACCCTCCTCCGCCTCCCGGAGCCGCTTCCAGGCCATGACGAGGAGGACGTCCACGGACACGGGGTAGGCCCACGCCTTCCATCCCGTCTGACCCGCGGCCTCCGCGATGTCGTGGATGTGCGCGAAGGAGAGTGCGGCTGCGATGACGGCTTGGATCAGGAGGGGGTCAAGCCGGCGGAGTGTTCTCATGGCTCCTCGTGAGTGTGCGTGAGTTGTGAGTGGTGAACCGGAGCCCCTGTCACCGGAATTGACAGGGGCTCGCGTGGGGCTCCGGCTAAGCGGCGACGCTGACGCTCTCGGAGTTCTCCGCGATCACTTCGCGTATGGCATTGACCGACGGAGCGCCGCGCGTCGCAGGGTTGTCCGGCGTCACAGCCGTCCCTTGGCCGAAGCGACGGACCTTGCCCGGAGCGCAGTCGCGCGAGTGCCACGTGAGGCTGTACATCCAGCGGTCGCCCCGGTAGTTCCCCCTCTCGTTGACGGGGACGAGCCTGCCGACCTGGACGTTCAGGAAGGGCTCTCCCTCGTACCCCGGCGCCGTCCACAGGGCCGACGTGCGCCACCCGTGCGCCTCCGCGAAGGACAACAGGTCGGACACGGCCTTCGGCACGGCGTAACCCGCTGGCGGAGTGGAAAGCAGCTCCGTCAGGTCGGCGTTCAGCGTACGGATCTCCTCGCGCTGCTCTGCGGTGCGCTCGTCCGGGTGGATGCGCTTCAGAGTGGACAGCGCGAACGACATGTGCTTGTACCGCTCGACGGGTGTTTCCTCCGCCGGCTCGTCGACGACCGGAGAGGCTGCCGCGCGCTGCGCGATGCAGTAGTGGTGCCCGCACTCGCCACCGATCTCCTTCGCGTGTCCCTCGTCGCACAACTCGTAGGTACCGGGGGCGTACCACTCGGCGCTGTAGCGACCGCTGGAGGCGCCGACCTCGTCCGCGTGGTCGATGGTGCCGCGGGTGGACCGGAGCGCCTCGTCCTCGCTCTGCGTCCACTTGCCCATGTCGACGCCGTTCAGGGTGATGCGGGTGTACCCCCAGTCAGCGCCACGGCCAGCGACGACCTTGATCTTCCGGCCCTTGTAGGTCTCGCGCTTCATGGTGTTCCCTCCGTGAGTGCCTTGCGTTACTCGTATCCTGACAGACATATGTCGAGCGACACAACCCCTGACGGCAAAGTTCCGTGAGTCGTTTTACGGACCTTCGGCGATCAGCGCATGACGACGGACGTCCCGTCGGCGAAGTAGGACAGCTCCGGGTCGAAGTAGGTCGCAGGCGTGGTGACGTCCTCGTCCAGGCTCTCAACGGCTGCGGTCACCGTAGACGACTCCTCGACGACCGACGCATTCTCGACGGTTTCTTCCGCCGTCGGCTCCTCCACCTTCGGTGCCGGCGCCGGGTACTCAACGTCGGCGAACTTCTCGCCGTTGCGGAACGCCGCGTCGATCGTCTTGTACGCCTTGCTGTGGACCTGACGACCCCGGTTGAAGACGAGGACCTCGAAGGCGTTCCCGTCCTCCGTGGAGGAGATCATCACCTTGTTGCGGCCGTAGTAGTACTCCGGCAGCTCCGCGCAGGACGAGAGGCTCCAGTCCGCGCCGGGGCGGTCGGTGTACTTGCGAGCGCGCACGGCCTTGCGGAGCGCCTCGTAACGGGCGACGCATCGGGCGGCGTTCTCAAAGTCGATGTCCGTCATGTCGTTCTCCTCCGCTAGTTCCTTACGCTGTGCCTTCGTCCTGACACAGTTATGTCGACCACCACAACTCCCTGGGGGAGATCCGTCAGTCGACTGACGCTTCTACGCCCTCCGCAGCAGGCTGAACCCCGTCCCCGCCCCCTCGCAGCTCTGGAGCACGAGATCCGGGCTACCAGGGAAGGCGGGGATGGCCCCGCCCTGGCGGTTGATGCGGTAGTGGTCGTAGACCTCGTACGTCCCCGCGAGCGGGCCGGAGATGACCCGGACCGTGCGTCCGACGGGGACTCGGGAGAGCCACTGGTAGCCGTCGTAGTTGTGGCCAGCGAGGATGTTGCCCGCGTACATCGTCAGAGAGCCAGCGTCGATGCACTGCTGAGCGTGGCCCGTGCAGTCACGGTAGAAGGTGATGCGGATGTCCGCAGGCGGCTGGGCGATGGGGTGCTTCGTGGCGGGGGTCTTCGACGGCTTGGCGATCGTCGGGGACGGAGTCGGCGTCAGTGTCTTGCGCTCCTCATCCCGCGTCGTCTGCCGGGGCTCGCGCGGCTCCGGGCGGTACGGCGACGGGGAGGCGGGCGACGGTGTCACGACCGGGGCGGAGACGACGTCCTTCAAGCGTGGGTAGTCCGGCGCCTGAGCATCGGGGGCCAGGACGACCGCCATGGCTGCGACGGTGGTGACGGAGGCAGCGACGAGGCCGGCCCGGAAGGGGAGCCGGGAGGGGCGGCCCGTGGTGGCGAGCGGCTCCGACACCTCGTCGGCCGCGAATCGGGCGTAGCCGAACCTTCCCGGGATCTCGACAGCGTAGGGGTATGAGCTGTCGGGGAAGAGCCAGGCGACGACACCCGTCATGTCCCACTGCTGTCCGGTCACATCGCTGCCGACGTGCACGACGTCACCATCCTTGTACTTCAGGGTGGGCGATGCCGACGTGGCTGGCGGCGCGCCGTTGCACTCCCGCTCGAAGCGGATGCCGTCGAGGGTCTCCAGTGCGCGGACGGACCTCTCCGCCTCGTCCCCCGTGAGACGCCAGGTGGAGAGGACGCGCCGGGTCGGGTCGAAGAGGTAGGCGGTGAAGTCGGTGTGGGTCGTGTTGGTGACGGCCTCGACGCGGAGGCCGTCGGCGAGTTCGTAGATCATGACTCGTCCTTCTCTGGCACCGGTCCCCCGGCGCGCTTCATGTCGGTGTGGAGCTGGGCGACGGCCGCCTTGCGGGACGTCGACGCCGTGGTGTGGAACCGGTCGAAGGCTGCGCGGATGGCGTCGTCGTTGGGGTTGCGTCGCATGGTCAGTCCACCTCCCGGCGAAGCACGACGGAGAACGAGTCACTCATCAGCAGTGCGCGCCGCTTGAACTCCGCAACGGCCTCGTCCACGTCGGTGAACGTCTGCTCCTGCTCCTCCCCGTTGCTGTGGTCGTAGGTCTCGACGGTGAAGTTGTGCATCGTCTCTCCTCCTCGGGGTTCTTCGAGTGCCCCGCCGCGGATTCGAACCGCGCGCCCGCCGGCACTGGGGGTGCCGGGTTGGTCGGGCGATGCCTAGACGGGGCGAACTGCTACTTGGCGTCGCTCTGACGCGCCGGGATGAACGTCAGGAGCACGATCAGGCCCGCTACGAAGCACTCGAACGCGACCAGGGCCCATCCGACGGGACCCGAGATCATCAGTCCGACGGTGACTCCGCCAGTACCCACGCTGAGCGCCGCCCATCGGAACATCGTCTTGTTGCTCATCGCCATCTCTCCTCCTACGGCCTGCCATCCTCAGCGCGGGTAGGCCACCTCCCGCGGACGCCCCGGAGGGCGTTTCGGCTAGAGCGACTTGAGGAACGCAATCGCCGGCGCGACGTCGGCAACCCGGATCCCGTTCTCTGACTCCCGGCACCGGTTCAGGTGCGCGCGGATCGCTTCGGCATGGGGGTTGCCCTTGTAGCGGCTGAGGAGGTAGCGGAGGTAAGCCGACTGCCTCTGGGTTGCCGGCCCACCGCCGAAGAAGCCGAAGTGACCGACCTGACCGTTCGGGGCGTAGACCTCGACGAGGAGTTCCTCCTCCGCCTTCTGCTCCTCCGGGAAGGCCAGTTCGAGCGCCACCTCCAGGGAGACGAACCCGGACTCTGCGCGGCAGCAGACGCAGAAGCCGCGGGACTTGTTGAAGTACATCGCGTGGTGGCCGCACTCACGAATTGCGGTCGCGAGCCAGTGACGGTGTCCCTCGGTCCACTCGTTGATGCTCTGCTCGATCTCCGCCGTGCGGTCCATCTCGTCCCCTCCCCTGGGGCGCCCCGTGTGGAGCGCCCCGCTTGCGTGAGTGCCTTGCGGTAAGAGGACTATGACAGACATATGTCGAGCGACACAACCCCTGACGGCAAAGTTCCGTGAGTCGTTTTACGGACCTAGCCGGCGAGGAACTCCGCCAGGCGGATGATGTCCGCGGCCGAAGGGGCGGTGCCTTCCAGCGCCGAGCGGGCCTGGGTGACGAGAGAGGCGCGGCCGGAGGAGGCAGGGGCGTCGATCCTGCGGACCTCCATCACGTAGCCGACGCCATCGACCTCGTACGGGATGTCATCGGAGTCGATGGAGAGGAGGCACCCGCGCTTGCCGACATCCTCCGACGTCCAGTCGCGGTCTTTCGTGACCTCAACGTAGTCCCCGACCTTGACGGGGTCCGTGTTGATCGCGGCCGACGAGCCGCACACCCTCTGCGCGAAGGCCAGGAACGCCGCAGGGTCGGTGTAGATGTGGCTGGAGGTGCCTCCCATCGACAGCCGGACATCGCCCTCGTCGTCGATGTACGCCTCCGCGTAGCCGATGTCGCTGATCTTGCAGCGCAGGGTCTGAGTGTCGGACATGATCTCTCCTCGGTGTGGTCGAAGGTCCGTGAGTCGGTTTACGGACCTAGCTCCGGCGGTCCAGCTCCAGAGCGAGCGTGATGACGTCGGCCCCGGTGTGGTCGGTGTCGGCCAGGAGCGTCTTCGCCTCGTTGACGTAGCGGGCGAATGCGGAGGGGGTGGCACCGGAGCCGGCAGCCTCCGCGCCCTCGACGAGGGCGCGCTCCCAGTCGGCAAGCTCGACTTCATCAAGGAGCCCCGCCGGCGCGTCGGTGACGGGCTCGACGTTGTCCAGGGAGATGTAGTAGGCGTAGTCATCGGCGTCGCCCAGAAGTGCGCGGATGTAGTCCGCGCGGTCAGGCTCGCCGTAGTCGGTCGCGTGGACGGTGATGATCTGACCCTCACGTACCGGCGCGGAGTTCGCGTTGCTCTT
The DNA here is from genome assembly GCF_018614415.1 of Streptomyces sp. ISL-12. Taxonomy (GTDB): domain Bacteria; phylum Actinomycetota; class Actinomycetes; order Streptomycetales; family Streptomycetaceae; genus Streptomyces. Next base: position 49,420 of record NZ_JAGGOO010000069.1, on the reverse strand, counting down.
CGTCACCCTGAGCCGGTCACCGACCTTGGGGCGGGTGTCAGCACCGACGTACTCCACCTCCGCGCACCACCAGCCGTAGGAGTCGTCCGTGAAGGACACGCGGTGCGACTGGGCGTCCTCGGAAGTGACCTCCTTCAGCACCCCCACTCGGCCGACGTTCTCCGCGCCCTCGAAGGAGTAGGCATTTCGGACGACGCGCACCCGGTCACCGACCTGCGGGATGCGCTTCAGGGCCGGCGCCTCTCCCCCGTCGATCTCGTCGGCCAGGGCGAGGATGCCGCGGGCGAAGGCACGGGCGGGGGCGGGGTCGAGGTAGACCTCCGTGCCACCGCTGGGCTTCAGTTCCACCTGATCCGCATACCGATGCGCCGTGATGGTGTCGGCCTCGTAGATGGCATACGTGGCGGTGTACTGCGTCATGTTCTCTCCTCGGTCGTGTCTTCTAGGTCCGTGAGTCGTTTTACGGACCGTGGCTCAGAACGTCTCGGTGAAGAAGCCGTCGGGCATGGCGCCGTCGCTACGGGATTCGACCGCGTACAGCACGTCGTCGCCCCAGAGGGCGGCCTCGTCGGGGCGAACGCCCTGGAGGTCGTAGTCGTCGAGGGAGGGAAGTCGGTTCATGGTCGGGTCCTGTCGCTGCTGTAGGAGTGATTCACGCACTGGCACCGTGGGCGTATGCCACAGTGCGAGCGCTGTCGAGTCCGCGGGAGCGGAGCTTGCGGAGGGCCGCCGGCTTCACGGCCAGGTCGGCGCAGGTATCGTGCTCGTCCTGCTTCGTCATGCCGACGCCGTAGAAAGCACGGAGCGCGAACGCCTGACGCTGCGGGATCTGCGTCATGAGCCAGCGGGCCAGGTCGTGACGCTCCACGGAGACGGTCACCTCCGACGAGGGATCGGGGATGACGTCGGCGAGCGTGATCAGCTCGTACCTGTCGCTGTCTTTCAGGGAGTTGACCGGAGCATCGAACGAGATGACCTCCGCGAGTGCTTCGAGGAGTGCGACGAACATCTCACGGGAGATCCGGTGAGTTGCGCTCTTCTCCTCCTGGAGTTCCGCCCAGACTGCTTCGACGTTGCCCGAATGACGCCACAGGAGGTGGCGGACGACGATCGCGGCCGACGCCGGGACCTCGACGGGGCACGAGTTGGAGATGTGCGCTTCGGCCACCGCCCGCCGCGCGGCCCGGTAGACGTACGAGGTGAACGCCGCCGTAGATGCTTCGGTGCTGTAGTCGCGGACGTACTGAACGACAGTGACTCGCGCTTCCTGAAGGTAGTCATCCGCGTCCTCGCGGCTGGCGGTCGGGGCGACACTACGGACGATGCCACGGAGCATGGCGTCACAGCCCTGGACGACGGCCCACATGGCGTCACTGTCGCCCGCCTGTGCGGCTTTGATCTGCTCGACGTTGATGCTCTCGCGGCTCATGTGCGCTCCCTCGTGTGTGTCTTGTGCTTGTGTTGTGTCGTAATCCGGGGACGATGTGACGCTGAGGTTTTGTGGTCTGGGCCACACAGTGGTTCAGGTACACGAAAGCCCCCGTCCCTCGTTCGGAACGGGGGCTCCGTGAGTCGTTTTACGGACCTCAGGCGGCTAGGTGATGGATCGTCATGCCGAAGGTCTCTGCGATCGCGACATCAGCCACCGCGAGCGGGCAGGTATCCCAGCCGGCGAGGCAATAGAGCACCGTTGCCGCCGCCCACTGCACCGCAGAGGTGTTGAACGATGGCAGCGCCTCCAAGAGGCCCGCCATTTCCGCAAGGAACCCGACAGCTTCGTCAGTGCCTTGCGGCCCCGTTATGATGATCAAGATCGTTTCCCCCTGCGGTTGGAGCGGTCGCGTCCTCCCCCTCCCACCGGGCTAGGGCGCGATCCATAGATGCAGAGACGCCGCGAACTGCTGCTACCGCGTACGGGAGCCATCGGGCGCCGTTTTTCAGTTCTGCTAGAAGATCGCTCCGGCACTCATCGAGCGCCGTTGCCTCGGTTGGGCGGGATGGTCCGTGCGTTGCCCGCCGGCCCGTTCCGTCCGCATCCACGTCGGGCCGCCGGCCCGGCATGGTCACTGCGTCGCCGTAAGCGGTCAGGAACTGGCGAACTTCCGCCGATGCGCTGTCCAGTGCATCAAGCAGTTCGATCAGTCGCTGTCCGTTGTCGACGTGATCAGGACTGTAAGTCACGCATCCTCCACGGGCAATCACCGTGCGGCCGAATCAAGTGCGGTCACGCGGGGTCTTTATGGCGGTTAGTCCTCTTTCAGGATCGAAGGGACGCAGGCACGCCGTGCCAGCGGACCTACCTCACCTGCTGTTATGTCGCTCGACACACCTCAGGGTTAGAGGATTCTCCGTTACGAACTCGTGACCTCATGGAGGAGTTGTGAAGCGTTCTCCAGCCTCCCCCGGTCGCCTTCCGTGATCGCTCGGTTGTCCCCCGTCAGGCCCTCACCTGTACTTCTGGACAGCCATTCGATAACGTCCCGGTCTCCCTTCGACCGGTTACACCAAGCGCACGCCGGCGCAAGGTTGGGCCACTCGTGAAGGCCGCCCCGGGCAAGCGGACGAATGTGGTCCACCTCCGCTACAGCCATCTGCGTAAATGAGACGTCACAGTAAGCGCAGGACCACTCGTCTTCTTCCTCCCACCGTCGCAGAGCGTCACGACGGGAGGGATGAAGCGGGGGTTCCGGGGGACGACGCGAGGGTGTGATGCGCATGGGGCGGGGCACGGACCGCACAGCGAAGGGGCGAGAACCCGCCACCGTGCGGTCAACTGTGGTCGTGCGCCCCGGGGTCGGGGGAGTGAGGCGTGTGGGGGTCACTTACGCGCTTCTTCCGCCGCTCGCGCCTCGTCCGGGTGCGCGGCGTACCACTCGTCGTTCTCCAGCATCGTCGCTGCCTTCTTCATATAGAGCGAACCCCAGCTCCGCCCACCGACGTCAGGGTCCGTGTCGATGGGGATTCCGCGGATCACCGTCGCCATGGCTTCTCCAATCTCCCGGGCAACCTCCTTCGCTTCACGCTCCGGAGCGTCCGCGACGATTTCGTCATGGATGGGGAGGAGGACATGAGGGGTGAGCCCACGCTCATGGATCGCCAGCATCCCTTGCGCGAAGATGTCCCGGGCCGTGGACTGAATCTCTCCGTTGAACGAGGCGTAGGCAGCGTCCCGGTCGAAGACGAGTCGCCGGCCGGAGGGCGTCCGCAGGGTGTAGCCGTTGCGGATGACCTTCTTCTGAAGGTCACGGATGTACCGGGCCAGCCGCGGATATGTCCGCTTGTAGCCCTTCACGGCATCCTGCGCGGCGGCGATGGTGAGCCCGGTCTGTGCGGCGATGGTCTTCGCCCCGCCTCCGTACGCCACGCCAAGCTGTACGACTTTCGCCACCTTGCGCTGACCCTTCGTGAACCCGGGGCCGTAGACGCTCGCGGCCGTCAGGTTATGCAGGTCGGCACCTTCCAGGATGGCGGCCGTCATCCTCTCGTCGCCCGACAGAGCCGCCATGACGCGCGGCTCTACGGACGAGTAGTCGACGGAGATCATGCGGTGTCCGTCGTCAGCCTCCACGCAGTGCCGTACCTCCCACTTTCCTGACGGGAGTTGCTGGAACGGAGGGTCGCTGATGGACATGCGGGCCGTCCTGGCGGCCAGTGCCCCGATCTTCGGGTGTACGCGGTCGTTCTCGTCCGCGGTGCGGAGCATCGCTTCCGCGTAGCTCATGCGCCACTTCGCCGCGCGCTTGCTGCGCAGAATCGACATGGCCAGAGGGTTGGGCGTGCGCGACTCGATGGGCTCCCAGTCCTTGTCGACGTCGGCGAGTCGTTTCAGCACCGTGCCATTGACCTGGACCGCTCCGCCGGCCGTGCGCTCCGGGATCTTCTCCCCCATGCCGAGCAACGCCTCCGACACCTGGCGCGTGGAGTTGATGTTCTCTACTCCGTACTTCTTCGCCTCTGCGGCCCACCGTGCCGCCTCCTCCGCCAATCGGGAGGAGAGACGCGTCGTGTACTCACGGTTGATGCGCATGCCCCGACGCTCGACGAGCGCGCAGACGAACCCCACTTCGTGCTCAAAGGGCACGAGAGCGGGGTTCACCCCCAGCTCCTTCACCCTGGCCTGGACCTTCGGCAGAAGCCGGGACGTGAGAATTACGTCTCCACCTGCGTAGCTCAGGTACAACGGGTTGTTGATGTCGATGTGCGGCCATCCGGTGTCCTTCGTGTGGCCGATCTTGTGGAACTCTTCGATCAGTCCGCCTTGCGTGTCGGGGGCGGACGGGTCGACGTAGTGTTCCGCAGCCTCCTTCAGCTTGTTGCCGATGCCGCCCTGATCCCGTCGGCGCGGGTCGGAGAGGTGGAGATAGATGTACGTGTCGAGGGTCTTCGGCGCCAGGTCTTCCAGAGTGATCCCCGGCAAGTGCCGGTCGGAGGCCAGCATGTCGAAGTTGCGGTTCTGCATGGACAGGGCCGGCAGAGTCCGCAGAGCCCACGACGCGAGCCGCTGAAGGTCGTCACCCAACTCCACCTGAAGGACCCACGCCTCATCCGGCGTGCCGAACTGCGCCGTTCGGATGCGGAAACCGCTGGAGAACGTGTCGAGCCCAGTTGTCTCCGTGTCGTATGCGACCCGCTCCCCCGCGTTCGCGCGGTCCAGGATGTAACGCTGGAACTTGCGAAAGTCATCGATGGTCTGGGGCACGCGAACGGGGATAGCCTTGCCCAGCACTGGGAAGCTGTGCTCAATCATGCTGCCTCCTTCGGCTGTCCAAAGATGTCGGTCGGTCCGTCAGGTGCGTCGTCCGGGGCCTCCTCCGCCCGTTGCCCAGCCGCCTCCCGTTCCTCGTCGGTCATGAGCCGGAGCCCTTCGAAGCCCCAGCGGCCTCCGCGCTTGATTTTCTGGAAGTTGCGGCTCTCCAGCTCCACGCCCAGCGCCCATCCGGAGAGGACTTCCTTCCGGCTCAGGCCGGCGTCCTCCGCCCACTCCGCGTAGGCGCGACGAATCGCCATGGGGGCGACGCGGGCGTTCGGCTCTTCGACGCACCGGGCGAGGAGGAACTCCGCCAGACGGTCTTCGCTCTCCCGGTAGTCCTGCGTCGCCGTCGCGATGGAGTCGGGCTCCTGGAGGCCGTTGGCGTACCATTCCGCGGCGCCGTCGACGGCCCAAGCGAGGATGCCCTCCCGCTCCGCGCGAAGGCGTGTCGCCAAGTTGAGATCCGCCTTCGCCCCCTTGAATGAGGCTTCGAAGGGAACGAGCTTCACCCGGCGCCAAATGCCGTAGTCCTGCGACAGGATGGCCGGCTTGTAGTTGCCCGCCACGAGCAGGAGGAACGACGGCACGTAGGTGAACGGAGCGCCGTAGAGCATGCGGCACGTCACCGGGTCTCCGCCGGTCAACTGCTTGATGAGCCCCTCCGCAAGACGGCTGTACTTCTCCGTCTCTGACGCCGTCACGAGCCGTGCCCCGCGGAGTGCCGCCACCTCTGGCGACGCCTGGCCGACGCCTACGCGGCTCTCGAAGGTGGAGAACTCCGTCGACTTCGTGACGCCCTTGAAGGTGTCGATGAGCGCACCCAGGAACTTCGACTTCCCGTTCTTCCCGTCGCCGTGAAGGAAGACGAAGCACTCCTCCGCCGTCGACCCGGTGATCCCATAGCCGACGAGGCGCCGCATGTATGCCGGCAGCTCCGGATGGTTGGGGAAGATCTCGTTGAGGAACTGGAGCCACCTCTCCGCTTTCGCCTCCGGCCGGTACGCGACGTCGAGGCGTCGGGTGATCATGTCCGCGGGGTTGTGCGGACGCAGCTCCTTCGTGCGCAGGTTCAGCGTCCCGTTCGCGACGGACAGGAGTTCCGGGTCTGCGTCGAAGTCGCCGGCCGACGCCGGGACGCCGGGCACCGACGGCAGTACCTTGATGACGTCCTCGATGGCCCGGTTGGTCAGCGCCTTCAACGCAAGCTTCCGCGCCCCGTCGTCACCCGACGCGATGAGTTCCGCGCCCATCTGAATGAGCGCTGCCTTCACCTCGTCGTTCCCGGGCGCCCAAACCTTTCCGTCCCAGACGAGGAAGCCGAGACCCGAGGCGTAGCGCACTCCCCCACCGTTGCGTGCCATGTAGTCGCGCAGGCGGACGGCGATGCCGGCGTCAGTCTGGTCAAACGCTTCGCGAGCGGAGACGCCCATCGTCTGAAGGGCGGCGTCCGTGGCGGAAACCTCCGTCTCCTCGTCCTCCTTCACCGGCTCCGGTGGCTTCGGCGCCTCCAACTCGACGACGGAGGCCGCGCGTACGGCTGCATGGAGCTGCCCCGGGAAGGCTTCGGTGTCGCGCTCCCGCCAGTCCGTAAGGTCGTCACCGTCGTGTGGAATCTCCAGGCGACGCACCATGACGCCCGCGCGGACGAGAGCCCCCGCCAGGGAGTCGGTGAAGCCCGCTCCCGCACGGTCCCGGTCGCCGGCAATGACGACGTCCAAGTCCCGGAGTCCGTCGGCGAGTTCGGCGACGAGAGCCGCGTTACGTGCGAGCCCGGCACCGCGGATGGCCACGGCGTCGTAGCCGGCGCCCACGGCCGTCAGCGCGTCGCCAGGACCCTCGCAGATGAGGACCGTGTCGTAACCGGCGCCGCTCCTCATCACGCCGTACTTCGCCCACTGCTTGCCGTCGACGTTCGTCAGGGAGACCCAGCGGGCGGGGCACTTACCGGAGATGTCGCGCCCCTGGAGGCCACGGACGACGCCGTCAAAGCCGGTCAGAGGGACGGTCAGCCGCGGGTACCGGGTGAAGCCGCGCGAGAGCCAGGGTCTCGACGACTGCACTGCGGGGGTGGAGAGGCCAACGAGGAGATCGGCACACTGCTCCGCAGAGAGGCCGAACCGCTCCGCGGCGTACTGCCGCGCGTCGTCGGCGAACCCCGCCCCCAATCCCTCGTGTTGGAGGGCGTCCGCCCACTGATCAACTGCCATCCGCAGTCCGGCTATCTCCCCCGGGCCGATGCTTTCCGGCGCCTTCGCGGAGATGGTGGACGCTCCCAGGTCGTTCACGACGTCGTAGAGGTCGGACTCCCGCAGCCGCATCTTCTCCAGGATCTTGGGCTTCTGGCACCCGGTACGACAGACCATGAGGAGCATGCCGTCTGCCTTGAGCGTGAGCTTCAGCGACGGGTGGTTCCGGTCGTTGTGCGCGGGACAGAGCGCAAGGTGTCCGTCGTGGTCCTCCTCCACGCCGTCCAGCCGCCCCAGGATTTCGGACAGTCGCACTACTTCTCCCCTCGTACGGCGTGCTGACGGACGCTTCCCGTGACGCCCCCCGTGGTGACGCCGATGCCGAGTCCCTCGCGCAACTGCCATCCGTCGTTGCGGTACTTGGCGGGGTCCCACTTCACCAGCGAGACGCGCGGCTCTTCGTGGCGGTGGACCCCGCTCTCCAGCGCGTTGAAGAGAGCGTCGGACGCCTCGTCCAGCGCGCTCGGTATGTGCCGCGCGTGCGCACTGGCGAGCGCCTTGCATAGCACGCACCAGCAACCCCAGATCTCGTCGTTGTACGGATCGAAGCGGTTCGCCAAGACGTCTCTCCCCTCTCGTGCATGCGTTGGTAAGTCAGACAGACGCGTGTGTAAGTGCTTCAAATCGCGCACGCGCAATGCCGTGGTATGCGGGGCTCAGATCGATTCCGGTGTACCGACGGCCAAGTCGGAGAGCGGCCTCGCCGGTGGTGCCGGATCCGGAGAACGGGTCAAGGACGACGCCACCCGGCTTGCAGCCAGCGGTGATGCACCGCAGCGGCAGCTCCAGCGGAAACGACGCCGTGTGCGTGCCGGCGCCGCTAGAGGCAGGCAGATGCCACACGTCGCCGTCATCACCGCCAAGGGCGGCCCGGTCGAACCAGTAGCGGGCGGACTTGGCGAACAGGAAGATCGGCTCACTCTTCCCGGAAAGCCGGTCCTTCACGGACTCCGGGGTGCAGAACGTTTTCGCCCAGGTGATCCGGTTGCGGAGGATCCACCCGTCGTCCTGCATGCCGATCGCCAGCCGCTCCGGCAGCATCATCATCGATTTCTCGGTGACCGGTTGGCCGTCGATCAGATTTTCAGCGCTCATGCGAGCCAGGCCAGCGGCCCGCGACTCCCGCCACGACGGTCGCCCCCCGCGCGCCTTTCCGTGCAAACCCTCCTGGTGGCTGCTTAGACGGACAGCTTTCCGCTGCGAGTAGGCGTCTCCCAAGTTCAGCCATAGCGTGCCCTCGGGGTGCAGCACTCGGAACACCTCGCGGAACACGTTCCGCAGGGTGTCTAGGTACTCATGTGGGGTGTCCTCAAGTCCGTATTGGCGACGCGCGCCCGCATCAGGCCCCTCGTCGTAGCACCTCTGGAAGTAGTAAGGAGGTGACGTCACCGCGCAGTGCACGGATCTGTCGGGCAAGGTGCGCAACTGCTCCAGCGTGTCCCCAGTGAGCAAGTCGGCTCGCAAGGTCTCTCCCTTCGTCGTGCATACCGAAGGGGCGCCCCGGAGGACGCCCCTTGTGTCAGTGCTTTGCGGTTGTCGGTCGCGTGAGTCGCTTTACGCGCTACTCGTCGTCGCCGACACGGGAGACGGACGTCACCTCACGCAGCCATGTCGTGTAGTTGCTCGCGTGCTTGTCTCCCCGCTCCAGCGCTCCTTCGACCCACGACTCCGGGTCGTCTGGGTCGACGTAGACGTCAAGCGTGGCCGTGAACTCAATGCGCGTCTTCACGCTGCCTCCCTGTGCTCCTCGTCGATGTCGTACCAACGGTCGAAGTCAGCGTCCTTCAGCGCCTCCTCCATGTCCCGCATGCGGTTCATCAGCCGCACATCGGTCCGCACGTCCCTCACGACGTAGCCGTCCGCGGTGCCCTTCATCCGCCGCTTCACCACGGCGCAGCCGTAGGGCTGGCCGGCGTGGATGGCCTCCCGGTTGGCCTGTTCGATGTAGTCGGCGAGGGTGATCGACTTCTCTGCCTTCGCTTCGAGCGCGTGCAGGTAGTAGCCGTCGATGTCGCCAATGTCGCGGGCACCCATCTGCACGTTCCGACGGGCGCCCGGGTTGTGGTGTTCGCGCAGGTAGCCGACGATGGCCGACTCCCACGCGGTGCCTTTAGCCTTACTCGCCGACATGAGCCCATGTCCTTCCCGCCGCAATGTTGCCCACTGTCGCCCTATGGATGCCGAACCGCGCTGCCAGCCGTGCCGGGGAGATGCCAAGACGTCGAGCCCTGCGGATGACGCGAACATCCCGCTCCGTCACCTTGCTTGCGTAGTGCAGAGCACCCCGCTGTGCGGTGCCGTGCTCGGCACAGTGCGCAGCGTTCTCGGACGGGGTGGCCCACGCCAAGTTGGAAGCCGCGTTGTTCGCGGGGTTTCCATCCAGGTGCGCAGCCTGATGCGCGGTCGATGGTGGCGGCCCGTGAAACGCCTCGCAAACGGCTCGGTGCACCGCCACCGTGCGCCCGAACGACGTCACCTTGCCGTAGTCAGTGCCGGCCGACGTGTACGGCTTGTAGGGCCGGAGGACGGTGCCGTCCTCAGCGGCCCACACCCCCGGCAGGCTTGGTATTGGTCGTATCTCCGATGGACTCACCTCTCTTGACCCACACTTCGACGAGGACCGACTCCCCGTCCTCGTCGACCGGGACGGGCGCGGACTCGACTCGCCAGGTCTGCCCGCCCCACGTCAGTTCCCCGCGCTGCTCCTCAGCCATTCCGAACCCCTTCCCCGCTGCATATGCGCACGTCATACCCGACGCGTGTGCCGTACAACCTCAACGGTTCGTACATGCGTTTGGTTACGGTAGGGCACGGAATCTCTACAAGTGCGTAGAGGGTGTGGAGGAACTGTTCTCGGGGCCGCCGCGCACTACGTAGAGGATGTCGGCCAGGAAGTCGCCGATGCCGGGCCAGTCCTTCGCCGCCTTCGCTTTCAGATCGGCCTCGACCTGCTTGCGCACGGCGAACTCGATGGCCTCGACCACCCACGCGACTCGGTACGCCTTGTCGCGCCAGCCGTCGAAGATCTCCCAGGCTTCGGGGGAGATCTCGTAGCTGTCGCCGTCGATCTGCATCGTCACAGGTTTCCGTCCTCTCGTGGTGCGTGCAGGTGGGCGTACAGCCGGGAGAACGTCGGCCAGAAGCTAGGGTCGACGACGCGTTTCAACTCCTCCAGAAGTCGGTCACGCTCCTCCGTCGTGAGGTACACGCAGTACTGATGGGCGGTGCTGCGCTTTCGGTACGCCCTCACCCTTCCTCCGTCTCCCTCATCAGCTCCTCCGTGATCCACGAGGCGTAGACGCATTGCGGCTTGTCGAACTCCACGGGCTCCGTGTCGGGGAGGGCGTGGACGATGCGCATGTTGGGTTCGCGGACGCCGGTCACTCGACGTCCTCCCACGTCGTGTGCGCGCGCTGAATACAGCCGCTCACCACGTCCTTCATCGGCTCACCGTAGACGTCCACAGTGTGGTGGGTGAGCTGCCCGCGAGCGGTTCCGATGGCGTTGTACGGGCCGTAGGCCGTGGTGTACTCCGGACCGTCCCAGAAGAACCGCGGGGAGTTGATGTTTCCCTGCTCCCATTCGGGGTTGTCCCGGCGCTGCCGGCGGACGACGAGGACGCGGTACATCTGCTTGTCGTCGCTGACAAGTCGGCGTGCCACTAGCTCTCCCCTCTCCTCATCACAACCACTTGTGCTCCCCGCGCCAACGCCGTGCCGGCCGCTTCCCAGTACTTCGCCCAGTCCTTCCGGCTCGTCGCGTCGGGGAGGATGTAAACCAGGTCGCCCGGCCCGGCGCTGCGGACGTCGCCAAGGGCCGGAGCCATGGCGGCGTCGATGGTGTGGAAGGCGCTCACACGGCACCCTGAGCAGCAAAGACGTGCGCCAGGGACGCGGCTTCCGTGTCGTCGTAAACGTCCCAACTGCCGTTGTTGTCGATGGAGAAGCGGAGCGCCTGGCGGATCAACTCCACCTCCCGCCCGGTCAGCTCCACCGTGACGCCGCTGTGCGCAATCACCTTCGCCATGTGCTCTCCTCCTATCGGTCGGTCTTCCTACGCCCAAAGCCCCCGGGACCGAAGTCACCGGGGGCTGAGGGTCAGACGCGGGTCAGAGGGCCATAGTTGCGGACTGCCTGCCACAGGGTGTCGCTGTAAGCAGCGATGTAGTCGGAGGCGTCGACGTCTGTACTCCGGCACTCGCCACGGACAGTGCCGTCGACGTCCTTGAACGTCCAGACGTCGCCGTCGCGGTCCTTGTAGCGGGCGGTCAGGTCGTACGCGACGTTGTCCACGACGGCGACCGTCGTGGGGTCGACGCGCTCTACGTTGCCGTGGTCGAAGAACCACTCCGAGTTGCGCGCGCCGGGAGCGGCCAGGACGGTGACGCTGTAGGTGCCGACCTCCGTCACGACGAGGAGGTCACCCGCCTTCACGTCCGCCCCCTCCAAGCCGTCACGCGAGATGCGCACGACGTCGCCCGGCTTCAGCGCCTTGTCGGCCGGCTCCGGGGCGGCGGCCTCCAGGCTTCCCGCGTTGCTGTTGTAGACGCCACCCTCCTCGCCCCGCACGGCGTACCACTCTGCTCCGTAGCCGGTGAAGAAGGGACCCGCCTCGATGATGTACGCCGCACCGCCAATCGACGTCACCTTGTCACCGACCTCGAACTTCGCGGCGGGCTTCATCGAGTCGGGCGCCGTGGTGTAGTGCGTCCCGTCCTCCGCCTTCATGAGGTACCGCTCCACACTGCCCATCGCCATGTACGGGCCGAACGCGATCTGACCCGCGCCAAACGTCCGGTGCTTCACCTTGTCGCCAACCTTGAACGCCATGCTCTCTCCTCCGTGAGTGGTTCGTGCGAAGGCTCCCGGATCGTCGGTGTCCGGGGCCGTGGTGCGAGGTTGGTCAGTCGGTGACGCGGGTGAAGGGGCCGTACTGCGCCAGCGCCTTCGACAGGGTGTCGTCGCCCTCTTCGGGGATGCAGCCGAACCACGCCACGAGCGGCAGGCCGTTCACGAGCTTGATGCGGAGGGAGTCACCCTGCCTGTCCCGGTACTTCGCCGTCAGGTCGTAGACCACGCCGTCGTACTCGTAGGTGGTCTCGTCGGTGACGGGCTCGACACTCGCACACCACCAGCGGCCATTGTCCTTGTCACCGTGGCACCCGGAGCCGTCACCGAAGCGGACGAGGTACACCAGCTCGTCGCTACCGTTGACGCGCTCCAGCGTGCCGACGAGCCCGACGTACTCCCCCGTCCGAATGCCGTCGCTGTCCTTGATGATGCGCACCCGGTCACCGACCTTGACGACCGGCGTTTCCACCTTCGTGAGGCTGTTCTGCGTCGGCGTCAGGTGCGTGCCGTTCGGCTTCTCCACGACCCAGATGGGCTCCTCGTGGTACTCCGACGTGAACGGGCCGGCGACGATCTTGCCGCCTCCGCCGTACTCGTACGTCACCGTGTCGCCCACGGCGAAGGCGGGCGGCGTGGGGATGGCGTAGATCTCGCTGCTGCGCGCGGGCATCTCCGCACCGTCGTCGCCCTTGACGAGGTACCGAGTCAGCCCCAGCACGCTTGTGTACGGGCCGTAGGTAACGGTCACCTCCTCGCCCCGGTAGCGAACCTTCTGCCCCACCTTGAAGACGTCGCTCACTTGCTCTCCCCCTTCGTGTCGCCGATGACGACCATGCGGTCCGCGGCCACCGTCTGGACCGCGAGCGTCTTGCGGCTGATGAACCCCGAGTCGCGTCCCGTCGGACGGACCTTGACGAGCGGGACGACCACGCCGGCCGCCTTGTTGCTCTCCAGCTCCAGGACGACGGCCTCCGAGAGGCGGACGAGGTTGCCCTGTCGGGTGGCGTAGGAGACGAGGGCACCGGGGCGGATCTCGGCGCCTGTGTAGTCGGTGAGTCGGGCCTTGCCCATGTCAGCTCTCCTCTGGTGCCTTTGTGTGTCCCGCCTCCAGCTCCCTCTTCAGGAACCGGAAGGCGTGGTGTGCTTGCTGCGGGCAGACGCCGTTCTCGATACGGCCGATCTGCTCTTCGCGTGTGAGGTCGGGGACGTCGGTGACCCATCCGTCGGGAAGGCCCATGAGCCACTCACAGAACTTCGGAGCGAGCTTCACGCCTCCTCGCGGGCCCCGCATGATGGGCACGGGAGCGGGAGTGCCCATGAAGATTTCCCAGCGGTAGACGGCCCGTGCGAACTCACCCCACCACTCAGCCGGCGAGTGCGGCCCGTCGTCGGGGTGCTCTGCGTCCGGCTCGACGTTCAGGAGGAAACAGACTTCGTCCTCCAGGGTCGGACCGTGACCACCCGCTTTGCGCTTGTCCGGATGCTGCGCCGATCCGTTGTTCGCCAGGTTCGCCGTCGGCGTCTTGAACAGCTTCTCCGCCTTCTCCCGCGGGAAGAGCCGGGCGATGGCGGTCACCAGGTCGTCGCCGCCGGAGCCCTTGCGCTCCCGCTTGGCGAAGTCGGGGCCGCGGGTGGCGTCACTGACCGTCGGGGACGGAAGGTGTGGCAACGCAGAACCAGCGGTCCCGATGGTGGGGAGCCCCGATGTCGGAAGCTCGAAGAGCTGTCCACGCCGCGTCATACCCGATCTCGTGAAGCGATGTGAGCACTGCGCTTTGTCCCCGATTTCGGATCGCTCCGACGTTCTCCAGGTAGACGTGTCGGGGTCGAAGAACCCGTATGGCCTCTGCGATGTCGAACCAGATTCCTGAACGGGCACCCTTGATCCCTTCTCGCCGTCCCGCGTTGCTGATGTCCTGACACGGCCCTACGGAAAGCCCGCAGTGATGATGTCGATCACGGGGCTTTCCGAGGGAACCACCTCCTCCAACCGCTCTGCGTGGTGCAGGCGTGTGTGGTCGTCCTTTGTCAGGCAAAGGAGGTTGGAGAGGTCGTTGTTCGTGCGGTCGTGGTCTACGTGGTGGATGTCGAAGCAGTCAGGGATCGGACCGTTGTGGTGTTCCCAGACATCGCGGTGCAGCAAGGTACGCCGGCCCGTCGTGGCGCCGTAGTATCCCGTGTTCCGCAGCGTGTACTTCCGACCGTTGAACTTCACGTACTCCAAGGGCGTGGGTCGCTTACGCAACTCCCAGCCTCTCCCCTTGAAGAGTCCGTACACGCTCTGCCTGGTAACGCCGAACTCTTCCGCCACCTCCGCGAGCGACAGGCCCGCGGTGTAGCGCTCGTACATCGCTGCGGCCCGCTCGTCATGTCGACGCCGGTCGATGCGTCCCTCCTGCGTCAGTAGCCGCCAGTCGATCATCGACACGTCGCCGATGTTGGGGGCGTCGGGGAATCGGTGCGCCATGACTTTGCAGGCGGCACCGTGGACTTCCGCGACGACTGTGACCTTGTCGCCCGTCAGGGCCTCAACCGCGATTCCCAGTCCGCCGTAGCCGGCGCAGAGTTCCAGGATCGGCATGGGGCATCTGTCTCCTCAGTGTGCGTAGAATCGTGAGAGGCGCCGCTCCCAGTGCCGGAATCATTGGGAGCGGCGCCTTGCGTTGTTCAGCGTTCGTGTGTCGCTTACGCGGCCTTGCTCAGGCCCGCGCCCTCGTCCTCCGCGGCCTCGTAGGCGCCGAAGATCTTGATGACCGGCTTGTTGTAGCTCACGGTCTGGCCGGCGCGGGGACCCTTCTTCGGCACGTAGGTCACGTTCTCGATCGTGAGGGACGCACGGACCGGAACACCCTCCGTTCCCGCCTCCTCGTCACCCGCGTTGCCGTAGCAGTCCAGCTCCGCGAAGAGCGGGCCGAGAGCTTCGACCAGCTTCCAACTGCCGCTGTTGAAACGGAACTTGCCCAGATCCGGGGCGTCCAGGAGGCGGAAGGTGACGTCAACCGAGGGCTTCGGCCCTCCGCGCTGCGCGGTCAGCTTCCGCGCCGCGATGGTCGTCGGGCACTTGCAGGGCTGCCCCTGTTCCTCCTCCGGGGTGCTCAGGACCGTGAAGCCATCGCAGTGGTGGACCATGCCGACGCCGGGGATGAACTGCTTGAAACTCGCGTCGACGCCGTCAGGCTCGATGATGATGTTGACGGTCCTGGCGCTGGTGAGTATCTCCAACCGGTCTTCCTTCTCCGGGTCCCACTCCTCCGGGGTCCCGCCGAGCAGCTCCGCGACCTTCGCGGCGACGGTGGGGTCCCCGGTGGTGACCCGCCACTCGTTCAGCGCCTCCGGTGTCTCCGTGCGGCCCGCCTTGACGAGACGGCCGGATCGGAAGCGTCCCACGGTGTCGTTCTCGAAGGGCGGTCGCTCCTTCGGGGCGGCGTCGGGGTCGGCGTCCCAGATGTTCGCGAGGTTGTTGGCCATGTGTGTGATTGCCTTTCGGTAGCGTGTGCGTGAGGTGTGCGGCCCTTCGGCCTTACACATGGGTTATGTCGTAATGGCGGGCGGATGTGACGCGGGTCCGTGAGTCGATTTACGGACCTCCTCCAGCTCCGCGCGGAGCCGTGCGATCTCCGCGTCACGGAGGGCCAGGGCCTCCATGCCGAAGACGTGCTCATCCGCGGCGCGACGCCAGGCGGAGAGCCAGGCGAGGCGGTAGCGGTCGCGCTCGCTCGTCAGGCGCGCGATCCCGTCGCGCATCCGGTCGACCACACCCTCCCAGTGCGCGGCATCGCGGAGGTCCCGAGCCAACCCCGCATTCGCCTCGCGAACGTCGCCCAGTTCCTCGCTCAAGCGGACGCAGTCACCTTCGAGATTGCGCACCACGTCTTGTAGCCGCTCCACCTCCGCCCGCGCCTCCGCAACGTCGGCATACATACCGGTACAGACACCGTCGACGTCCGCGCCTAGCTCGTCCTCCAGCTCGACGATGCGCTCCGCCATCTCACGGGCGCCCCATCCGCAGTAGTACGCCTCGATGCGGTCGTCTCGGTTGTACTCGTCGGCACTGTCGTAGACCTCAGCCCCGCATCCCTCAGCCACGCGCCAGCCTCCTCAAATCCCGGTCCGTCGACGACACACGCTTCGGGCGTAGCAGCCTGTAAAGGTCCCCCGGCGTCACGTCACCCGGGAGCCGGCCGTCGGTGAAGAGGTGCTCCCCCGCACGGAGGTACACCTCGTCGACGAGCTGTGAGCAGATCATGTGCCCCGAGTCGGCCACGTAGTCCCGCACCCACCGGGGCCGGATGCGGTAGTGGGCGAGCGCTATGGAGGCGTAGTCGAGGAAGCTGTACGGCGTCCCGACGAGGCTCCGTGCCTCGTAGCAGATCCGCATGCGCTGCGCGGCCGTCAGGTCGAAGCGGCCCGTCGACCAGATGACGGGCTCGCTCGCCTCGTCGAGACGGATCTTCTTCGCGCCGCCCGGCTCCGCCTGGACGATGTAGCCGTTGCCGACGTAGACGTAAGCGTGGTGCACTGGGGCAGCGTCGCCCACGAGGGCCTGGCCGGCGGAGACGAAGGCTCCCGTGATGCCGCGGATCTTGGTCAGCGCGAAGTCGCCGGGTTGGGGTGTCACCACGAGTCCTCCTCGTCGGCGTGGGGGTCCCAGAGTCGGCAGCCGTCCTCCTGGACGACCTCCGCCAGGCAGAGCGCGAGGGTCGCTACGTCGGTGGCGTCGACACGGGTGGACAGCGAGACCTGGGCAAGGGCCGTCGTCAGGTGCACGACGGCACACTCCTCCGCGCGGTCGTGGTAGCGCGTACCGGGACGGTAGGCGACGAGAGGAACGGCCCGATTCCCCAGTCCGTTCACGCCGGTGTACGTCAGCTTCGTCCCGATGGTGCAGCCGATGTCCTTCGTCGCGATGTCCACACGATGGAGGAACAGGCCGGCGGTGAACGTCAGGTACGACGCTGGGCGGATCAGTTCAACAGTCATCGCTTCCCCCACTTCGGCCCGCGGAAGGTCGCCGGGACCTGCGGCGGGTAGAGGTGCGGGCACACGGTGCTCAGTACACCGTGCTGCTGACGGACGAAGCCGGCGTCCGCCTTTGGGTCGTACTGCGCGGCCCACGTCTCGAAGAGCATGCGGGCAAGGACGTCGGTCATCGGTTCTCCTTCGTGAGTCGTGTGCGCGTCGCGCGCTGCTTGATCTTCGGCTCAGGACGCTCGAACGCCCCCGGGTCCAGAGCCGTCGCCCACACCGCTCCCCAGCGTTGCTGTGCCCGCTCCAGAGCGTCGTAGTAGGGCTGGTGGTACGCGGCGAAGGCGTCGGCCGACGAGGGCACGGACGCCAGGAGCCGCCGGTAGCGGAGATGCTGTACGTGCCGGCGCAACATGCGGACCTTCTCCCGCTCCTGCTCCAGCGCCCATCGCTGCTGCTGCTCGTACTGGAGGATCAGCCACGTCACGCCCTCGCAGCGCTTGCACGCAGCCGCACGTCCGTGCCACGGGGTCTCGCGGAAGTCCTCCCGGTCCTTGCGTCGTCGGCACGCGACGCACAGGAGGGTGCTCGTGCCCCGCAGGTGAGTGCGCTCGAACTCGTCGCGGATGGCGTCGGCGAGGGTGTAGGTCATCGGCCGCCCTTCGGGTCGTGGTCGCCCTCGTACCTGGCGAGAGCGGCGAACTTTCGCCTCAGCTCCGCGCGGTCACCGGCTCGCCCAGCCGCCATCCGGCACGCGTGGACCACGGCCTCTGTCATGTCGTCGAAGTGGCCCTCCTGGACCCACGCGTACGCCACCTCACGGGAGAACACACGACCTTGCTCGCGGATCTCCACTTTGTATCCGGCGCCGTACTCCCGCATGACCCGGTAGAACCACCCCTCCGGCAGCTCCGGGGCGCCGGCTGCGACGAGGTCTGCCATGCTCATTCGTCGCCCTCCAGCCACTTCGCTACCTGGAGCACGTCGTACACGGACGGCTTCTCCTCGCTCTCCCACGGGAGGCCCGTCACGAGGGCGTGAGCAGACTGAAAGACACTCGCGCGACTCATGACCCCATCGACCGTCGGGAGGACGGGAGAGGGGGCAACCTGGGGCTCTGCGGGAGTGTCGTCGCTGAGACCGACCAGGGGGCCGTGTGCCTCCTCCACATACGCTCGCGCACGCTCCACGCCTTCGAAGCCGGCCACGGATGACCGAGTGCAGACGAGTCGTCCGTTGCCCGTGTCCGCCCACGTGTCGCCGTCGACGTCGATGTACTTCATGCCTTCTCCTCCTGCTGCTTGTCGATGGCCTCCAGCCACTTCACGCCGACGGCGACGGCCTGGAGGAGTTCGGCCCGGAGCTTGACGGGGTCCGACTCCGCCATGGCCTCGAACACCTCCTCCAGGAAGACGTGCCGGAAGGTGCCGACACCCGCGGCAAACGCCGCCTCGCACTCCATGCGGTGGGCGTCCGCGATGGGTTTGAAGGAGCCCACGTCCGTGCCGTTCGGGAGGTCGTCCTGACGTCCGAAGAGGGCGTCTTGGGCGTCGCGCTTGTGGAGGATCTCGTCAACGATCCTCAGTTGCCGGGCTACGGGGTTCATGAGGTCACCTCCGGGTCCACGTGGTCCAGGGCGTCGTGCCAGCCGGCGACGTAGCGCGCGATGCGCTCTGGCTCCGCTCCGCTCGGCAGTGCCCGAGGGCCCATGACTTCCCGGCCTTCCTCCGCCATCTCGTGCGCCCCCTCCGCCAACACCTCGTCGACGAGCCGCTCCGCCCTGGCGTAGTGGTCCTCGTATCGCCCGACGCCGGAGGTTGCTAGGGAGCCGGCGAGAGTGAGGATCAGTGCTTCGCGCTTGGTCATGCCGTCCACCCCGCCGCGTATCCCATCTGGTCGTACAGTGCGTCGAAGTCGTCGGACGACATGACGACAGTGGAGATCGTCTCCCCGCGGGCGTTGCGGGTTTCGAGGTCGTACTCGATGCCCCGGCGCCGAACAGTGACTGTCGAGCCGTCGGCCGTGTGGATGGTGGTTCCGCCGTTGATCATGGTTTCTCCTCCTGCGTTGTGCTCCTACGCCGAAAGCCCCCGGCGCCGAAGCAACCGGGGGCGATGTGGTGCGTGGGTGACTTGTGCTACTCCTCCAGGCTCTCCGTCGGCATGTTCAGAGTCTCGAAGGCGTCGGTCGCCTGACCGGCGCGGAACTCCCACAACTCCGCGCGCCAGATGATGACGCCGTCGTCGTCCGTCAGCTCGAACCCGTCGGCACGGGCCGCCCAAACGGCGGCCTCAATGGCGCGGGCGTGATCTTCGAGGGTCACGCCTCGTCCTCCTTCAGCCTGTTCAGGAGCGCAGCCGCCAAGGCGGCCGTCTCGGGCTTGACGTACCTAGTCACACCCCACGACTGCCCGGCCCCGTTGCGGCGCATCAGATGGTGTGCGCCGTACTCCTCGCGGACGATGTACTCCGCCCGCTCGTTGCGATCGTTCCGCTCGCGCTCCAGCGCTTCGACGTACTCCTCGGGGGTCACTTCTCCTCCTCAGTCGGACTTGTGGCTCGAAGCGAGCAGCAGAACGAGTGCGATCAGGATGACGATCCCCGCGCCCTCCATCGCGCTACCTCCGCTTCGCCAGGGACGGGGCCCGGTACGCAGGGGCCTTGACCGTCGGCTTCTTCGTGGTGCTGTTCTTGTGGTGGTTAACGTCGATCTCCACGGACGTCGGCGGGGTAACACCGTTGCTCGCGTTGACGGCCGCCATGGCGGCGACGACGAGGATCAGGCCAAGCACCACCAGGACTGCGAGGGGGAGCGTGAGTCGACTCACGCTTCAACCTCCCACTTGCCGGCGTCGTTGTTGTCGAGGGTGACCTTGTAGACGTTGCGCGTCTGGGAGTGGTAGACGCAGATGCCCTCGGGGTTCATGAAGCCGGGGGCGGCGTAGCTACCGTCCGTCTTCAGGTCCCGCAGGGCAGAGGTGATGGCGTCCTCACTGAACACGCCTTCGTAGAGGACCGGGACGGCGTCGATCTGGCCGACGAGGTCCGACTGTTCCGCGCGGGCATTCATCGACGTGCCTGCCTCCTCGTCGACCGCCCACCAGCGGGCCGTGTTGAAGAGGCTGAACCGCTTCTCTTCCAGGCCGTAGCCCCGCCGGATTCCACGGCCCCACCACTCGCCGAAGTGCAGGCCCTCCCCGAGGATGCGGACCAGGTCCGCGGCGTTGTCGTGGACCCAGCCGGCGAAGCCGTAGTTGTCGGTGGTCTTGCCGGGGGTGATGATGCGGCGCCGGGACTGCGCGCTCACGTGCCAGATGCGCCCGTCGTAGTAGACCTCGCCCGGCATCAGTGGCATGACGTCGAACACTGCCGGGTTGTCGACACTGATCCCCGCGCTGATGTGGATCGCGCTGTTCGTCCCGTCCAGCTTCTCCGTCACCACGATGTCGCGGAACAGGCGCTTCGTCTTCGGCCACTCGGTGAACTCGTGCACTGCCACGCTCTCTCCTCCGTGTGCATGCGAAGCGGGGCGCCCGGAGTGGACGCCCCGCGTGTGTGACTGGTGTTACTTGCGGCGGAAGAGCCGCCGGACCAGGCCGACGCCCAGGTTGTAGCCGACGATGAACAGGACGGCCGTACCGAACCCGATCGCCGGGACAGCCGCGAAGACGCCGTGGACGGCGCCCAGGACCAGCATCAGGAGCCATGCCTCAAAGGGGATGAGGGCCAGGACTCCCAGACAGGCGCCAGCTACTGCGGCTCCGCTGTGCTGCTGCTTCACCACTCCTGCGCCTCCGCTTCGTCGGCAAGCTTGATCAGTCGGAGCCCGAGGAGCCGGGCCTCGTCTGGGCTGATGGATGTCACGGCCCGTCCGTCGTAGTCACGGACGTCCAGCACCACAAGCCCGCCCCGGGCGAAGGGCTCTTCGACCTCTTGGCCGTACTTGCTCACTCGCTCTCCCGTTGAGACGTGTTCCGTTGCCGGGCCTTGTACTCCCGACGCCACCTCCGGGCGCACTCGCGGCACACCCGACTGCCACCGTTCTGGTACGTGTTCTTAGCGTCGAATGGGTGGCCCTGCATACAGTGCATGGCTCGCGCATTTCGCGCCGAGGGTGCAACCCCCCCGCAGCACGTTTTCTCGCTGAGTAACGGCCTCCAGGTGGTCAGGACGCACACACGACGGGGTGCGGCACAGGTGGTCCACTTGATGCCCGTCGGGTATCGGCCCGACGTTCAACTCATACGAGAAGCGGTGCGCCCGCACTAGACGGCCGCGGAAGCGGAGCCGCCCGTACCCCTGGTCCGTCGACCCGGTCCACAACATGCACCCTCCAGCATCGGAGGGGAGACTCACCTTCTCCCAGAACCTCGTTTTGGGGTGCGGCTTCCTCATGCGGCACGTCGCTGTGTGCCAGTAACAAATTCTCCGCCAGAGGCGATCGGCTTGCCGATGACCTTCTTCTTGCCTTCCTTCTCCCAGTCGAAGACGCCGCGGAGGTGGTTGAAGGTCTTGAACACGTCTTCATCGCACTTGACCGGGTGCAGGGCCCAGCCCTCCGGACGGACGTGGAGGGCGCCGCCTCCGACGATCTCCGGGACGGGGACGCTCTCCCCCGACTCCGCCAGGATGATGCGGTCGGCGTAGCGGTAGGCGGAGAGCTGGAGGGCTACGGAGTCGTAGATCGACTTCGAGGTCTTCCAGTCGAGGATGACGACTTCCCCGTCCACCTTCGCGATGGCGTCGAAAGAGCCGGCGTACTTGTAGGTGTCGCTCCAGACGGTCTCCTCCAGGTAGAGGAACTCCGGTTGCACCTCCTGGAGGAACTCACGGAAGTGCCTCACGTGCGGCTTCACGTCGACGTGCACGTGCCGGTCGTTCACGACCTCCCCGCGGGCCAGGCGCTCGAAGTAGTCGTGCGCGACGGAACCCAGGTCGCTCGCCGCCTTGCTCTTCCTCCGGTGCGCGTTCTTCAGGTAGTCCGTCGCGCCGGCGGGGTCACGCTTGATGAGTTCGGAGACGATGTCCCAGTTGGTGACGGCCGCCTCCGCAGCCTCCTTCGCAGACCAGTACATGAGGTAGTCCTTCGGCAGCATGCTGCCGACCGACGTTACGCCGGGGACCTTGATGTCGCCGTCGTCGGGGTCGATGTAGAAGCGGCTGTCGCCGCGCTTGATCGTGCTCACTCCGGCCACGTGGCCTCCATGTGCGGTGGTCCATCAGTCACTTACACATGGGTTATGTCGTAATGGCGGGCGGATGTGACGCGGGACGTCGAGGAACTTCCGCCTCCTCCCGCCCCGGTCAGACTGGTGTCAAAAAATGCAAACTAACCCCTACTTTCAACTTCTCCCTACGCGCGTTAGAGAGAAGCTGAAAAAGGGGGTTAGTTTGGCAGTCTGGACCGCAGTTTGACCGGAGAGGACGAGGAGGCCGGTCGACGTGGGCGACGGTCAGGCTTTTGACCTGCGGATATGATCGCGCAGGGAGCGGATGCACTCCTCCATGCGGGCCAGTTGCTCGTCGAGCCGTGCGCGCTGACCGTCCACCATGTCCCTGTCGATGACCTCCACCGACATCTGGGCCACAAGGCCGGCCGCAACCTCCGCCAGGCGGAGGTGATCGGCGGATGCCTTCTGACGAACACCAGGAGCCCGCTTCTCGACGGTTTCCTTCTTTACCTCGCCCTTCGCAGGCTTCCGCCCTGTCTTCTTCTTCGTCTGCTCCGGGGCGGGTTCCTCAGCGGGGCTCGACTGCGCAGCCTGGCGGCTCACTGTGGTGGCCTTGACGATTGCCGCAGCCGTCGCCCGGGTGTCCTGTCCGCGCTCCAATGGGGATTCAGGGAGGAGCCCAGCCCGTTGCAACTCACGAGGCGTGTAGTAGCGACGGAGTGCGTTGCCGATGTGGTACCTGACGTTCGCCTGGATGCGCCCCTCAGAGTCCGACGGGATGCCGGCTTGACGGTAGAGTTCGGCTACTTTCTGCCGGTACTCCCAGGTGGTGCCCGTCGGATCGTCGTACAACTTCCGGAGCGCGATGATCACTGTGGCAATGTTCCGGAGGAGAAGCGTTGGATGCTGCTCGATGCGCGCCCACTCGCGTGCGTATGCTGCTCCACGGGTGACGAGCATGTCCTCCGACTCGTCCCGGATGTCGTCCAGTTCCAGCGCTCTCGGGTCCGCAGCGTCGAAGCGCGCGGCGCTGCCCTTTGCGCGTCGCTCAACTTCAGCACTCATTCCCTGGACCCTCCGAACATTGGACGCACCGCTGACTACCGCAGGGTAGCGTGAAACGCTTTGCTTCAACAGACCCTACAGTAAGCCAGCGGTTGGTCGATCACTGTGCCGAGAACTCCTGACCACAAACGCCGCAGGTGATAGCCCCCTGGGCTGCAACGGTGCGGGAGATCCGGAACGTGCGCGGCGGGTCACAGGCGCACAGGTACGTCAGCCTGGCGGTGCGCTTTGTGGCTGACGAGCTGCTTGGCAACGTCAGATGAGGCAGGACGAGGGGGATGGCGTCCTCCAGGGACTGGAGGTGCTGTTCAAGCCGGGCCTTTGTGACCACTTTGATCACGACGTCGCGGAATCCCCGCTGTGTGGATCTAGTGACCCCCTCCGGCCACGTCAATCCCACCTCCTCCGCTGCTGCTAGGTAGGTCTGGTTGTGGTAGGCGCCCCGCATGGTGACGTCCTGGACTCCGCGGACCCAACAGAGGATGTGTGCAGCGTCGTGGAGGATGGTTTCCAGAGTGGCAGTGGCCCCCTGCTGGAGGACGTCGGCCGTGATGACGAGCCCCGAGACAACTCCGTCATCGTCTCTCGTCCACCGCTCGGGTCCGTGCTCGTGTGTCCGCGCGAGCGGGGACACGACTGGTCGTATGGCTGGTAGCTCCGGTACGTCGGTGCGTAGCTGCTCCCACAGAGCGTCTACGGCGGTGAGTAGCGGGCCGGGTGAGGTCGGCATGCGCGGAGTATAGGAGGTGTGGCGCTCGACATACCTCCCAAACCTTTGTCAAGCCATCTTGGGTCCGTAAACCGACTCACGGACCCGGAACGCAGAAAAGCCCCCGCCCTCCCCAGATGGGGAAGACGGGGGCTTTAGGGTTCTACTCCGCCGGCGACACCTTCCGCCGCGCGCTCTCGCCGACGAGGATCGGCAGCACGACGGCCGCCACCCCGCCGATGGTCGCAGCGATGTTCTCCTGCGCCAGGTCCGGGGCGAAGACAGCGCCCAGCATGACGAGCGACGTCAGGGCCGCACGGAGTCGTACGGGTTCCTGCGCGGCGAAGGCGCGGAGCTTCTCGCGGAGGCGGATGCGGAGGATGGAGAGGTATACGGTAAGTGCCATGCGTGTGTGCCTTTCGGTAGTAGTCAGAGGCGGTTGGCGTGGCGGGCGGACTCGATGGCGTAGATTCGGTCGACTACGTTCTCCAGAGCCCAGAGCAGATACGGGACGTCGGAGTCGTTGCAGATCGTGTAGTCGGCGTCGTCGGCCGTCAGGGAGTTCTCCGACGCATGGTCCATCTGCGGGACGCCGGGCCGCTCGATGTAGACCAGGTGGAACCCGGCGCGGCGGAGACTGTCCGCCTCGTTGCGGTACCGGACGTCGGTGATGACGACGGGCACCCCGGCCTCGTTCGCCTCCTGGACCTTCTTCATCGCGGCGCGGAGCCAGAAGTCCTCGTCGATGTCGCGGACGGCTGCGCCGAGTTCCTGGAGGAAGCGGCGGACCTCGGGGAACTCGTCCTTCGCCGCCTCCCAGCCGTGGTCGGCGACAACAGTGGACAGGTGTACCAAGTCGGCGTCCGTCTGTATCAGCTCCCACTCGCCGTAGACGAGGTCCCAGACCTCGTCTTCCCTGTGACCGACGATCGGGTCCACCTTCAGCGCCGCGCTTTTCAGCGCGTCCGCGAAGGCCACCCGTCGGTAGCCCCGGTTGTCGACGAGCCACTTGCCGACGGTGTCCTTGCCGACCCTCGCACGGCCGATGATGCCGATGTTCCCCATGTTTATCTCCCCTGGTCTTGTGACACAGGGGTTGTGTCGTAATCCGGGGAGGATGTGACGCGTAGGGGCCAAGATCTTTGAGTCAGCTGTCGTTGCCCGGCTGCGGGCGGCCGATGAGTAGGTGCTCCGCGTCGTGGCCGGCCTGCCACTCTCGGACACGGGCCAGGCGCTCGCGGACATCGTCCAAGTCGTCCCGGACGTCTTCGATGCGTGCGTCCAGGCGTGAGCCCAGAGCCTCGACGGCGCCCGTCATGGCGTCGCGGGTGGTCTCCCCCTCCGTCACCACAGCGCCGCGGGTACGACGCATGGTGAGGAGGGCGGGGATCACTGCCGCGAGCACGACGCCCGCAGCAGTGATAACGGCTATCAGCACTTCCATAAGTGCCTCACGCCTTTGCCGTGAAGCCGTGGCGCGCGGCGAGCTTCTTCAGCGACTCCAGGCCGACGGAGCCGGTAGCGGCCGACCCCTTGTACCCGACCTTGCGGCGAAAGGCGTTGTACGCGTCCTGCGTCAACGTCCCCCACGACCCGTCGACGTACTTCGATGTCAGGAGTCCCTCAGCCTTCAGGGCCGCCTCCACCACCTTGACCTCAGTGGGGTAGGTGGTGTGCCCGGTGGCTGCGGGGATGTCCTTCTTCCGCGCGGCGTTCAGGTGTGCGACAGAGACGACGGGCTTCGTCGCCGGCTTCGAAGTGGACGGCTCGGACGTCGACGGCTTGCCCGCGTCGAGGCGGGCCTGAACGTCCGCACGGAAGTCGTCCATGTCCCACGCCGAGCCGGTCTTCGAGCCGATCGGGCCCTTGGGGTCGATCTTCCTCGTCGTCCCCTCCTTGTGCCCGATGACGGACTGAGCGCTCCAGCCATGGGCCCGGCAGATGGCGGCAGCCCAACGGACGGCAGCGTCGTACTGCTTTGCCGGGTAGAAGTCGGTGCCGTTGCCGAGGTTCTCGATCTCGATGCCGTAGTAGTGCGCATTCCCGTCGACGGGCTCCGAGGAACTGGGGCGTGGGTGGGTGCTCGACTCGTTCACCACGGCGTTGTGGGCGTTCTGCGCGAACGATCCGGCGTGGTTTGCGCGACCGTAGCCGACCATCGTCGCCAGGCCGGTCTTCGACAGGTGCGTGTGGCAGAGCGGGCCGGGGAGCGCGCTCGTCCCTGAGCGGCACAGGGCCAGGGAGTTGCGTCCGGCAGTGTGGTGGATGACGACCCCGTTCATTCCTCCCCACGCGCCCTTGTGGTTGCGGTTGTGCGTGCGCCATCCGGCGATGCCGGTGACTGTCAGGCCCTCCGCGCGCAGCGCTTTGACGAACGCGTCCGCGGACAGTGGCGTTGCCATGTGATCCCCTCCAGGGCATGAGAAAGGCCCCGGCACTGCGGGGCGTGAAGTCTGTGGTGATGCGGTGCGTCAGTCGCCGTCGGGGCTGAAAAAGATGCCGTCGAGGCAGATCCACGCGGGATCGGACGCCGTGCCCGTGCCTCCCCCGTTCTCCAGGTTGTATGTGATCTGGCCGGACGGCTGGACGGCTATACGGGCGGTGTAGCGGGAAACGCCGCTGACGGTCACGCGGTTACTTGCGCCGATGAAGATCCTGTTCGCGGAGGGGGCGATGGAGGACGGGACGGAAGCGCAATGCGTCTCGCTGCCGTCGTCGACGAGGTTGCCGCCATTGATGCGCTGGATTCGCCCGCGCAACTCAATTCCCCCACCCGCCTTGTAACGCCATCCGGGGGAACCACCAAACGCGGTGTAGCCCGACGGGAACGTCAACGCACGCCACGGTCCGTCGGACAGCAGGAGCCACTTACCCTCTCCCGTGCGCCCCTCCCACCTGTCCTCTGCGACGAGATAGGTAATCATCCCGGGAACGGGGGCGTAGTCACCAGACAACGCGGCAGCGCGGGCGGCAGCACTGGAGAAACGCATCACCAACTTCGGCACTATGCCGTTGACAAGCGTTTGCGTGGCCGTCTCGATGTCGGCGGCGTCGCCGAGCACTGGATACGGAATTCCCTGGTTGTACGAATCGTTTCGAGGCATATCCTTGACGCCTCCTCAGCGTCGAATTCAACAGTCACGCGAGCGCGCCGTCGACGAGCCAGTTACCGTCAGGGTTCTTCGATACCTTGACGACGTCGTTCACTGCCGGTGCCGAATAAGACTTCAGCCGGCGGACACTCGCCACGGGGCCGGAGGCGGTGGTGATGTTGACGGTGCCGTCAGTGTTGACGGCCGTCACCCTGGCCAGGCCCCATGTAGCGGTGCGCTGCGCGACGGTGTCCGTCACAAGCCTCTGAACTGCGTCAATGACCCTCTTGGAGAGCCTCATGCCGTGTCCTCCTTACCGCCCCGCAGGGTCAGGGAGAAGTCACCGTCTGACGTCAGGGGGATGGAGAGCGACTGCACGAGGCACAGCTCTTTTCGTCCTGCGATGACGAGGCGGACAATGTCATTCCCCTCTAGCGCCGGGTTCGGAAGAGAGTCGACGGCGGGCTGAATGTTCGGCGCTATGGCGTCGAATAGTGCGTACTCCGCTGCGGCTTGGCACGCGCCCGTCGTGACCCACAGGGCGGACGATATCGACTTCGTCACCCGCCCGAATGGGCCGCCCCATCTTGTCGGGCTGGTCGGCTCGTCGTCCACGACTAGGGCGCTCACGGGCGCAACACCTGACGCCGTATTCTCACCTGACGCCAAAACGCCGTTGTAAACGGCCGTTCTCGACATTGAACGGGTTGAGGTGATGAGCGTTCCGCCCTCGCCTTCCCCGATCTCCCAGGAAACGGTGCCGTTTAGGAGGTCGGGGAGATCGGTAATGACAAAGCGGTTTTGAGCGTCGACATAGATTTCCGCTTGCATGGCCGTTGCGATCTGAGCAACGGCGTCCCATCGGTTTCCTCCCGCGTCCCACGTTGCGATGGCACAGGACGGATTGCGTGCACCCGCAGTCAAGTTGGTGATCACTGCGTTGGGGAGTGTCTGGCGGATCAGCATTTCGATTGCATCAACACAAAGCCCGTATCCACGAGTTGTGGCCGGCGCGCGGAACACGTCGTCGATTATTGCGGACTCCATCGTCGTCCCGGTGACCGTGATGGGGCCAGTGTGGACGTCACCCGACGGCTCGTTAATACGGAACGTGCCGAGTGGCACCCATTCCTCGTCGCCGTTCGCGTAGCGGATTCCTCGGGACACTACGAGTTGCTGGCCGTAGGGGGCGAGGAGATCCGTCTCTTCCCATGGCAGGTATCTCGGGTCGGGGATGGTGATGCTCAGTGACCGCCGCGTTTTGCTCCCACGGTCGACAGTGACCGTGCCGGCGGAGAAGGGGATGTTCGACGCCGCCAAAGCGCCGTTGTAATAGGCGTCGACCTTGGCGAGCATCGTGTGCGACGTCGCCAAGGTCTGTAGGAACCGTGCGCTGACCGGGTACATCAGTCCTTCACGCTCCCGTGTAGACGTCGAGCCATGTAGGCGTCCCAGCAAGGACATCGGCCCAGGTGGCGTTTTCGGTCGCCACCGTTTCCCATGTGCGGTCAGCGCTGCCAGTGATGCCGCCTGTCGGGCGATCCACCTCCGTCAGGGGTAGCGACCATGTGCGGTCGGAGAACTCCGCGTAGTCGACGACGGGAGCCGCGGAGACGTCACCCACGGTCACGTATATGTCGTCCTCGTCCCAGTGCGGGGGCCACTGGAGGAGGAGGGGTCCGCCGGCGTCGAGGACCCACCAGAGGGCGTCACGATCGTCGGCCGTCTCCGTGACAACCGTGAGCGTTCCTGTTTTCCCGCCCCGGACGTCGGAGATGACGACCGGCAGTCGGCGGCCACGGACCTGGCTCACGTTCTGTCGTGCCTGGCGCTGCCAGGTCGGCATGGGGGTGGCAACGGTGAGCTTGACGGAGCGCTGCGGGAGGCCTGGGTCCTTCAGCCATACGTCCGTCGTCTCGGCAGTCAGGGTGACCGGGTCGGAGGTGTAGCTGAGTGTGCCGACCCCGTTGGGGTCCCACATCGCCACCCGCCAGTACACGGGGACACCTAGCGGTGCCTCGTAGTCGGTGACCACCGCTACGTCACCGACGACGGACTGGGCTGTCAGGTCTCCGCTGTATCCCCGGACCGGTGCCGGCGCTTCCCCTGCCACCAGTCGGGTGAGCGACCATAGCCATGTGGGGCCACGGCCTGTCAGACCGCGCAGAGTGATGCGAGCACCACCCCCGGCTGCGGGCTCCGCATACGCAGTGAGGCCGCCCACCTTCCACTCGACGGCGTCCACGTACCAGGTATCACCAGCAGGAGCGCCAGGGACGATGATGCTGAGACGGACAGCCACGGCACCAGTGACGGCCAGGTCGCCGATGGAGCTGGTCAGCCACCCCGTCGCGACGCCGGCCCACGATTGCCAACGCGTGCGGACAGCCTCGCCGGTAGAGTCCAGCCACTCGATGCGCGTCCGGTACCGACGGTCAGCAAGCTGGCGTGTGCGCGGTGCGAACATGTAGCCGACGCCCTCTTGCCCCGCAGGAACCGGCTGTGTGGTGGAGGCCACGAGGTCACCCGACCCGTCTGCGACGAGCTTCAGGGAGTGAGCGCCAGTAGCCCAGGATTCCGACGATTGCGTCCCCGTCCCACCCGTCACCGTCCAGGCGGAAACGTCCTGCTCCATGTCGGCCGTGCCGTACGGCAGCAGGTTGCCGGGGAGGCTGAGGGCGCTCGTCGGAGCCAAGACCACCCGGTCGATGGCCCATTGCTGGCTCGTGGCTGTCGCAGTCGTGGACAGGGCGAGTCGTGCGGACACGGCCTCCGCCGGGGCCGTTCCGATGATGGTGACTCGCGTCCAGGCACTCATTGTCGGTGTCCACGACGACGACGATGTGCCGACTACCGTGCCGCTTCCGTCGAGCCACTGGATAGTGATCGTCAGCGGCAGGCCGTTGGCAGTCGTGTCCGGCACGACGTATGCGTACCCGGCGTACTCCACCCCAGGAGTGACCGCAGGCGTCTCTGCCGTCTGGGCTGTGACAGCGCCTGTTGACGTCGAGGTCACTAGGAGCGACTGGTACCACCATGCGGCGGTCCGCGACACGCTAGCGGCGCCCGCGCCCTCGATGGCCCACCCCGTGGTGTCGACCTCGATCGACTCCGCGTTCCATGACAGCAGGTTGCCGGTGGACTTGGCGACCAGTCCGAGGAAGACGCGGTCGGTGAACCATGCCTGGCTGGCAGCCGTACCCGTCACCCGGATCACGACATTCGCTGTCGCGGCCGTCGCGGGGGCCGTCCCGACGACGGCCACCTGGTGCCAGGTTGCTGCCGGGGCCGAAATGACCGGGCCCTGGCTCGTGCTGATGAGAGTCCCGCCAGAGTTGTACCAGCGGACCTCGATCCGAGACTGTGCGCCGACGGCAGGCGGGAAGATGCTCGCGCACGCCCAGAACTCCCCACCAGCCGTCACGGCAACCCGGGTCGCCAGGCCGATTTGACTGTCGCCCACGGCTGTTGCGCGCCACAGGAGTGAGTATGTCCCGAGGGTACCGCCCGTGGTACGAGCCAGCGAGGAGGCGTTCACCAGAGCCGACCACGCAGAGGCGTCAGTCTCGATCGACTCCGCGTTGGCCGGCAGGAGGTTGCCGGTGATGGCCATTAGGTGGCGTCCTCCTCCTGCGGTGTGTCGATCGGGACAGGGTCAGGGGCTGGCTCGATCTCCACCGGATCCGGGTACACAGGCTCCTCGCCGGTCGGCGACGTGGGGATGAAGGGTGGCTCCAGCGGCTCTGTTGGCTCAGGCGTGTAGTCCATAATCGGGGGCACTACGACAGGCTCAGGGGCACTGGTCATCAGGACCACCTTCCGTTGGTGATGTCGGTCGCCACTTCGGCGTCATACGTGTTGATCTCCGTGCGGACGATGTCCGTGATTTCGCGGTCACCGACGAAGACCCGCACATCGGCGTGGACCTCCGTCGTCCCCCCACCCTTGGCGGAGGCGAGCGTCGACCACTGGCTGTCGGTGAAGACGGGCTCCGGGCGCCCCGTGCCGTTGGCGACGAGGGAGAGGCCAGGCGGGAGGTAACCGCCGTCGTCGTACCAATGAGGGCTGCGGCTGAGCCACTTTGAGTAGGCGGCCGACGGAGAGCCGTAGTCCGGTCTGCCCTTGATGTAGCCGAGGCCCCAGCGGATCTGCGTCTTGTAATTCGTCCGCCAGTCTGCGCCGGCCGACGCCATCTTCGACGCCGGGAGAGCCTGCGGGATGCCGTAGGCGCCAGAGGAGGGGTTTTCGGCGTTCCAGCGCCACCCGCTCTCGCCCTGCCACAGGGACTTCAGTGGAGCGAATTGCGAGGCACCCCAGCCGTAGTTGCCCAGGATCGACTTCGCGTACTGCTGCGCTGCGCCGACAGCCTGAGCGCTGTTGCCACCCGACAGGTACTTCATCGGGTCGACGGCCTTGCCGTTCAGCCGCGCCTCCAGGTGGAGGTGAGGGCCGGTGACGTTGCCCGTCGCGCCGACGTCGCCGATACGGCTGCCGCCGTTGACGCTCTTCGGGACCGTCGTGCGCAGCTTGGACATGTGCGCGTAGAGAGACTGGAGGCCCCCGCCGTGATCAATGATCACGTGCTTGCCGTAGGGACCGCCCGACGTCGCCAGACTCACGCGCCCGTTGGCAACGGCCTTGATCGGTGTCCCGGTCGCTGCGGGGAAGTCGAGGCCAGTGTGATAGCCGCTGGACCACATCGAACCGGGGACGCCGAACTTGGTGCCGATGTTGGCGTTCACGGGCTTCTGCCAGACGCCTCCCCATCCCCCGGTTTCGGAGGTCAGGGACGCCACGGCTTCGACTAGCTTGTCCTTCAGACCGCCCACCATCTTGCCGGGAATC
Organism: Streptomyces sp. ISL-12; assembly: GCF_018614415.1. Lineage (GTDB taxonomy): Bacteria > Actinomycetota > Actinomycetes > Streptomycetales > Streptomycetaceae > Streptomyces. Next base: position 17,728 of record NZ_JAGGOO010000069.1, on the reverse strand, counting down.
CGGCCGATGACCTTACCCATCTTCGAGTCACCGACACCGTCAGCGACCTTGGAGAGGATCGGCTTCGTCAGGGTGTTCCAGATCTTCGACGGGTGAACCATGAGGTCCGCAGCCGTCTTGCCCCAGTCGATCGCACCGCCGATGACGTCGGAGAACGTGTCCTTCGTCCAGTCCCACGCGCCGCCGACAAGCCCGCCGTCCTTAAACCGCGGGATTTCGCCCGTTTCGTTCATCCGAGCAAGGTTGTCGAATCCAATCTTCCGCGCGGAATCACGCTTGATGACGAATTCGTCGGCCATGAGAAGAGCGGGAATAGAGTCCTTGCCGGGAATTCCGCCGCTCGTCCTCCCGCCCTCGGCAAGGAGCCTAGGAGCCTTCGGGAGCGGGTCCATTCCCACGTACTTGGATACGCCATCGAAGAGCTTCTTAATGCCCTTCGTGTAGACCCACTCGATGATGAAGTTCACCGGCTTCTTCGCGATATCCGCGACCTTCTGCCAGTGCTTCCCGATCGCGTCCTTGCCAGATCTGAAGGCATCCGCTACGAAGTCGACGCCTTCCATGATCTTATCGAATACCGGCTTGAGGCCCTTCCGCCATAGCCACGTCGCGATGTCGGATATGTTCTCCAGAGGCGGCTTCACGCCCTTTTCGTAAAGCCACTTGAACACGTCACCGACGGCTCCGAGAATGTCCATGACGTAACCGAAGTAGGTGGCGACGATGTTTTCCCACCACCACACGATCAGGTCTCCGATGAACCCGAAGATGGGAGACCATACCTTCTCCCACAGCCACGTCAGCACGTCACCGACAGTCGTGAATATGTCGATCACGTAGCCGATGTAGCGGAGGACGATGTTTTCCCACCACCACACGATCAGCTCACCGATGAATCCGTACACCGGGGAAAAGACCTTTTCCCAGAGCCACCAGATCACTTCGCCCACTTGGGTCCAGTAGGCAATCATGAACCCGATGTAGGGCGCTAGGATGTAGTCCCAGACCCAGGCGAATACCTCTCCGACCTGCGTCCAGTAGGCAATCATGAACCCGATGTAGGGCTTCAGAATTGTGTCCCAAAGCCACACCACAATGCCGCCGAACCAGACGAAGAATGGCTGTAGGTAGTTCTTCCAGACGTCGACGCTGGTGTTTTTTATCCAAGTCCACGCCGTGATTACCGCCTCACGGAACCAATCCCAGTGATCCCACGCGTACTTGACCGCAAGGGCTAGTGCGACGAGGCCCATGATCACGGCGCCGATCGGGTTCATGGACATCGCGAGTGACCAGAGCTTCGTCGCGACATATAGGCCGTAAATGGCGATGACTGCTTCGGGAGCGTTCTTTGCTATCCAGCTAACTCCTTCCGCCAGATATCCGAAGATCTCCAGGAGGAATCTCGACGCCGGCTCCAGCGCTTTGGCTACGTCGAAGACAGACCGAAAGATGTTGCCGAGAGTCTCGGACACCATCGGCCCCGTTCTCCGGACGTAGTCGAGGAACCCTTCGAACTCCGGCGAGCCGCGGAGACCGGTACCCCAGTCAGCGAAGCTTCCCGTTATGGACTGCATCCGCCTGGAGATACCGTCCATGTGCGGGAGGAAGGCGTCGACAACGCCGGCCATACCCTTGAAGACGTTACCAAACGAGACTCCGAGACCCTCGATAGCGGGTTCGGCGCTGTCCGTCACGCCCTGCTTGAAACGCTGCCAGAAAGGACGCTTCAGATCCGCGCTCGCGCGGTCCATAAGGGACTGGACGGCGTCGGCGGAATTCTGGACGAGCGGCGTCAGGCCGGGCAGGGAGTTCGTCGCCCCGTCGACCATCTGCGTGAAGAGGGGGAGGACATCAGGCTGAAGAGATGTCGACCATGCCTTGAAAGCCCCAATGAGTCCCTGTGGACCGGCAAGGGAGTCGTACAGTTCCCTCTGTGCCGGCGTCATCCCCGCGAGTGCCTCACGGTACTCGTCAGCCTTTGTGACCGCCTGCGCCGTGGCGTCCACGGCCGACAGGCGGGCAGATTCGACGCCCCGTTCTGCGGTCTCGATAGACTCCGCAGCCTGGGTCTGTGTCTGGGCAGCACCATCGACGGCGTCCGCGAGTGCCCGCTGAGCGTCGGCAACGGACTGCGCAGCGTCGACCTGTGCCTGTGCGGCGCCACGCTGGGCGTCGGCGACGGCTTGCGTCTGGTCTACGACGTTCTGCTGAGCGTCAGCGAGCTGCCGGGCCGCGTCAGTGACGGCCTCGTCGCCATCGACACCTGCCGCCTTCGCGGCAGCAGCATCCTTCTGGAGCTGCGCGTAGTCCTTGCGTTGATCCTTTGCCGACTGGGCGGCCTGGTCGTACGCGAGCTGCGCCCGCTCCATCTCCAGCTCAGTCGCGCCGCCGGCGTCGTAGGAGGCACGGACTTCCGCGAGTTCCTGCTCCGCCTCCTTCAGCCGGAGAGCGGCCTCACGCTCGTCGAGCTTCCCGCGCTCCAACTCATCGTTCAGATCGGCGAGTTCCTGAGCCGCGTCACGACGGGCCTTCGTGAGTTCTTCCTCCGCCCGCTGCGCCTGGCGCTTGGCGTCGGAGAGGGAGCGCTCTGCGCGCTCGACAGCCTCCGCGGCCTGGCGTCGCTGCTCCATGGCACGGGCGGCAGCCTGGCCAAGGGCACGTTCTGCGTCCTCGATCTGTCGGTTGGCCTGAGCGATGGACCGGGAGGCGCTGCGGTGAGCAGCGGCTAGTGACTGCTGCGCGCTCTCCATCTGGAGGGCTTGCTGAGCCGCGCGCTTCGATGCGGCAGCGCTGTTGTCTGTTGCACGGGCGGCCTCGTCCTCCGCAGCAGACTTCGCCTGAATGGCCTCCGTGACGCCCTTGATGGCGGGAATGGCCACGAGGGCGAGGGAGCCTACGCCCGCAGCCGCCACGGTGGCGGCCGACGCAATGGCTCCGATACCTGCGGCAGCGATGGGAATGACCGGGAGGGCCATCACGCCGCCGATGGCAACGGATAGCGCCAGGAGCGAAGCCATAGCCGGCGCCGTGTTGGCACGGACCTGGACGTTGACGTCGTCCCGGTCCACATCGTTGATCTGGCGCTGAATCAGTGCCAACTCTGCGCGCGCCGTCGCGATGTCCGCCCGCACCTGGACATTCGGGGAGCGGCTGCCGAGCGCGGCTAGCTGCGCGTCGATGGACTGTATCTCCGCAGCCGCCCGGGCCACGTCGACATCAACGCCGATCCGCTTCCCGCTCAACGACTCCATACGGGCGCGCACACGTGCAAGGTCGGCGTCGAAGCCGGTCGTCGACAGGCGGACGTCGGGGCGCGGGAGGGACCGGAAGGCCACCTCAAGGCGGTTCCTGAATGCCCTCCCGAAGGCGCCCGCGTTGTCATCGCCAGCCCGGGTGGCGGCGGGTCGTGCCGTGCGCCCGCCGCGGGTGATGGCGGTCGGGATCGCGATTTGGATGTTGTCTGACAGGGCGTCGCCGAAGATCCGCCCTGCTTCCTCCCCCACCCGGTCGGCGGCGGGAAGAGCCATCTGCCGGAGCTTCTCGTGGAAGCGCGGGGCGATGGGGACGACGTCGACGGCGGCTGTCCCGACGATGTCCAGATTCGGCACTACGCCTCCTTAGGCGGCTGGTTCCTCAGCCGCGGGTCAAGGGCGCGGCGCTGCGACTCATCGAGCCGTCGGTATGTCTGCTTGCGCTTCGGAGGGATACCGGGGCGCGGGGTTGGCTCGAAGGCCGGCGGCTTGTTGCCGTTGACGGCTATGAGCGTGTGGCGCAGGAGCCGGATCTCGTCCATCACGCGGGCGAGGAGAGTCTCCGTGCCACTCCACGGGGCTAGGTCGGGACGACTCTCGACGGTGCTCTTCTCCATCTCCTCCGCGGGGATGGCGTTCCGGATAGCCGTTTTCGTGGCACTCTCCGGCGGCAGGTGCTCGATCAGCACCCGCAGCCGGCGCAGCGACATACGGCCCCGGTGGACGTCGAGGACGTCAGCGTCGTAGTAGCGGAGCAGGTCCGCCTCTACCGCTTCCGCGTGGTCCGCGAGGATCGCGCACGTGCGGTGGACTTTCCCACCGGCTCACCGACGGCCTCCGCGGCGTCGCTGACGAACTGGAAGATCTCACCGAAGGTGGCGTCCAGGTCGATGAACGTCTCCACATCGTCCTCGTGCAGGACCCCGGCCGCCCAAGTCTCGAAGTCGGATCCGCGCAGAGCCCTCATGTGCGACGGGCGCCAGTGGAGCTGACTCTTCACGCGCAGTTCAACGCCAGCGAGCGTGGCAGTGCCGTACTCCTCCGTAGCCTCGATCTCCTGCGCCTCAGCGGGGGTGGTGGTCTCAGACATGCGCGGGTCTGCCTCTCAGGTTTGTGTGGGGTGCGCGGGTCAGGTCCGTGAGTCGATTCACGGACGTCAGGAGCGGGGCCCGGACCCGCGCAGATACGGGCCCCGCTAGTCACTTACGGTGCGGCAGGGAAGAAGCTGGACACATCAATGTCCGCGTAGTCGATCGACCGGGTCACAGCCGCAGACGTCGCGCCCTTGTAGAAGCGGAAGGTCATCTGGACGTTCATGACGTCTTCGGTCTGAGGCTGCTCGTCGCCCCGCTCAACCACCTTGCCGTTCGGCATGTAGAAGCGCATGCGCTTGTCACCGTCAACGGTGTCGAAGACGTACGCGTACCTCAAGTCGTTCGGCTTGTCGGGGAAGGCGTACGAGGTGACACCGTCCGTCGGCGCGAGATCTTCGATCGGGACGTTGTCGTACAGGCTCCGGACGACGGGGTTGAGACCCTCCAGGAAGGTGACCTGAAGGCTCTTCGTCGAGCGGGTCATCAGGGTCCGGATTGGCTCCAGGGAGCCAGCCGCGTTGACGTCCTGGCTCTCCTCCTCGATGGTGAACGTGCCGCCGTCGGTGGCGACCCACCCAAGGTTCACCCACGGAGCCGCAGGATCGGCGAAAGCCGTCGGGCTTGCGGTGTTGATGGGCGCCAGGTGGACAAGGTAGTCGGTGGCGCCGAAGGTCAGATCGGCATTGCGGGTATCCGCCATGTGCCCTCCAGGGCATGCGAGAGACCCGCGCGCCGGCGTACGGGGCGGGTCGGTGTGTCAGTGGTCTAGGCGGCCCGGTAGCTCACGCTGTAGGTGGCTCCGCGCCTGTGGATCGCCTCGTTCGCCCACGGTTGCCGCGAGGGACCGGCGGTACACCGCACGGAGCGGATGACTGCGCCGTTCACAGGGCCGCGGAGTGCGATCAGTGCAGCGCTCAGGGTGTTGGACAGGGCTCGCGCCTGGTCAGCCGTGGAGGCGAAGACGTCGACCGCCACCGTTGGGTGTGTGGTGAACGGTCCGTCGGGCCCGCTGATCCGCTCGACGCGGATGAACGGGAGCTTCTTCTCCAGGTCAGCCGGAGTGGCAGCGCCTGCGCGGGCACCCGTCGCCGCCTCCGCCCACGGGTTGAGGACGGCCTCGATGTCAGGCACCGTGGGCCGCCTTCATGGTGTCCATGGCGCGCTGAAGGACCGCGTACCTAGGCACTCGTCCGTCCCCCTTCTCGACTCGCCACGCGTGTGGGGCGGTATTGATGAGCCGTGCGCCGGCGCGCGACCGGGGCTTGCCCTTGAAGGGCACGTTCTTGAACAGCGGACGCACCTCGAAAGAGTGCTGGTACAGACCCGGGTGCGTGTCCTCCTCCGGGTCACCCACAGGGGACGTCGACTCCGCAATGTGCATCATCTGCACGGCAGCATCGCGACACTTTCGCTGTACGCCGGGCTTCACGAAAAGCCGGCCGATACCGGAGTACCGGCCGGTGTACTTCGAGCGGTAGTCGGCCATCAGCCGGTCACCTCCTTCAGAGCCACTTCCAGATGAGCCAGCGACGTCGCGGACAGTTGGTTGGGTCGACCGACGACCTCCCACCGCTCTCCGTTGGTCCGGACGACGACATCAGCGGCGCGGACATCAGTGCCGAGCGGGGCGAAGAGAACGCGCCTGGTCTCGACGGTCATCGACGCGTCATGTGTCTCCGACGAGGAACCCACCGTCACGCCGTACGGTGGGATGACGGCGCAGAAGCCGACGTCAACGCGCGTTGGCGGTCCGGGCACCTCCGCGCCCGTGGAGTCTCGTATCGGCTCCCCGGGGCGCTCAATGGTGATCGTCTCGGAGAAGATCTGCGCGAAGAGGCTCATAGCGCCCTCCAGACACGGGCGGACGGTGCGCAGTCGTCTGGGGCGATGTTCAGAGACGAGGCGCCGAAGGCCATACCGACGGCCCGTCGGAGCCGCTTCCGCTCGTCCTCCGAGAGCATGACGCCGGTTTCGGAGTCGGCGTAAGACTGCAACATGCCGCCCGCCTGCTCGGACCGGAGTCCGCCGGGGTTGGTCAGCACGCGAGCCGCGACCATGAGAGCGACCGACTTCACCCCGCGCTGAGGCGGGTCCGTCAGCCGCTCTCCTACCTCACCGTAGAACGCGTCTGCGGTGAGGTCGTGGGCGAGCGTGTACTCGTCCGCCGTGAGGGGCCGCTTCAGGAGCGTGCGGAGTTCGGCCTCACTGAACAGAGTCACGTGGAGCCGCCTTCCGCCGTGGCGCAGCGCGCTTCGCAGCGGGCTTCGCCGTGGAGGCGGAGTGCGAAACGTTTGACGCTTCCGGGGCCTCCGCCCACGCCTTCGGGTTGGTGATGAGCGCCTGCGCCCACTCGGGGACCTCGTCCGCGGGGCCGAACACGTGGGTCACGCCCGACCCGTCCGTTACGTGGACGAAGGTACGTAGGGTTGCCATGCGTGAGTGCCTCGCGTTCTAGGTCAGAGGACGTCAGCGACGAACGTCAGGTCAGGGGCTGCAACGACAGGGAGGGCGATAGCGGTCGCTCGGGTCCACACGGTCTGTGGGTCCTCGCTCTTGTAACCACCGACAGCTACGCCGGCGCCGTCGCCCTGGAGGCCGTAGCGCGGGTCGTTCGCCTCGACGGGGACACCCCACAGGGTCTTACCCGCGGCATCACCCTGCGGAGGGAGGAACAGGAGCTTGTCCTCCGGAGTGACGCGGGTCGGGGAACCCCCGACGGACACCTTGGCGTCATAGATCTCGATGGGCGGGATGTCGTACTCACCGAGGACCGCGTTCAGGCCCTCTCGGGTCAGTACGCCCGGTGCACCGTTCTGCCCAGCGAACGCCAGGCTGATGATCTGGGTGTTCTTCCGCAGCGCGTTGTAGACCTTGCGCGACATGAGCATCGTCGCCGGCAGAGTGCCGTTCGTGTCGTTGTAGACCTCCAGCCACGCCTGAAGCTGGTCGTAGGCCGGAGCCGCGACGTCGGTCCACAGAGTCGAGGCCGTCACGGAGTGAGTGGGCGACCGACCGAAGTCCACGGACGCCTGGACGCCGTTCTCGTCCAGGTTGACGGACCCGTTGAACAGAGCCTCACCCCGGGCGAGTTCGAGGCGGGCCGCGATGGCGTTGACGAGCTTGACCGCATCCGACTCCATCGCGTCGCGGATCTCCGCGTTCTGCGTGTCGACGTTCCGCATGCGGATCTGTTCGTACTCGCCAACCGGCATCTTCCGCGAGATGGGCGGCAGTTCGCCGCTCACCCGCGCCCCGCCGGACCGGGTACCGATGTCCGACTCAGCGTCGTACGCCCGGAAGACAGCCGCCTCCGTCAGGCCGCCACCGCCCCGGTTGAACCGGAAGGTCAGGTCGTTGATGGTCTCGTTCGGGAGCCACCGGTTCAGGTTGAGCGTGTTCTCCTCGCGAAACCGGAGTGCCTCACGGGCGTAACCGGTGAGTTCCGCAGGAGTCGCGTACTCAGTGATGAGCTGCATGTATCAGGGCCTCTCAGACGAAGATGATGCGGCCGGCGACGTCGGTCTTTCCGGCAGCGTCGACGGCGACAGGTAGCTTCGCCTCCCGGATGAAGCAGTGGATGAGCATCGAGCCGACGACGGAGGTGGAAGCCACCTGTCGGGCGTCAACGTCCTGCGCGGTGAAGAGGAATCCCACGAGTGCCTCTCGGCCATCGGTCGCAGCGCCGTCGTAGGGGCCGTACTGACCAGAGGCGGTCACCTTGCCCAGCGGAATGCCCGACTTGATGTAGCCGTCCGGGTAGTGGGTCGCCTGCGTGAACTTGCTGACGTCGAGCGTCACAGAGACCGGCGCGTCGGTGCCGTGCGCGGACCCCAGCCAATCCCGGCGGTCCTGGGTGAAAGACTCAACCTTGAGGTTGAGGTCCATGTGTCCTCCAAGAGGTAGTGGTTACTTGCCGTGCTTCTGCCGGAAGCGCTCAGCGCCCGTCGAGACGCCGCCGGAGTTGCCGACGTCGCCGCCCCGGTTACCGCCGGAGCGCGGGGGCGGAGTTGTACCGCCCTGGCCGTTGCCGGCCGAGCCAAACAGCTCCTTCAGCGCGTCGGCGTCGGCCTCCAGCTCCTCCTTCGTGGAGCCCTGGAGGCGGGCCGCCTGGGCGGGCGTGAGGCCCTTCTCTGCGGCGACTTCGAGGACGAGCGCCTTGCGCTGCGCTGCCTCCGCGGCTGCCTTCGCGGTCGCTGCCTCCGCGGCTGCCTCGTCTCGCTCCTTCTGGAGCCGCTCCGTCTCGCTCAGCTCCGCAGCCTTGCGGGTGTTCAGCTCCGCCTCAGCGGCCCGCAGGCGCTCCAGCTCCGCAGTGTCAGGGGCCGACTTCGCAACCGCTTCGTGCTTGCGGGCGTGGTGCTTCCAGTAGGCGACCTGGTGTTCCGGCGTCATGTCGGCCGTCGGAGTGTTGTCCGGGTAGCCGTGCTCGTTGACCTGCGGAGCGCCGCCTCCTCCCCCGCCGGGGTTGGCCGGATCGTCCTCGTAGAGGGTCCACGGCTCGTGGGCCAGAGTCAGGAGGGCGCGATGGCGCGCGGTAGTACGTCGAGGCATGGTGGTGTCCCCTGTCGGGAGTCGTCAGCCCATGGCGGGCGTCAGGTCGGGATGCGGATGTCGTCGGGGCCGGTGAAGCGCTGGCCGGCGAAACCGAGCACGGGACCAATCTCTCCGTGCTCGTTAGTGACGAGGATCTTGCGGTAGTCGACGGCGCGGCCTCCGCGGTCGGAGGTGCCGAGTGCGGCCTCTACGGCGTCGTGGATCTGCTCTAGCTTCGCCTCGTCGATGATCTGGCCCGGGTCGTAGTCGGCGGTGACCGTCTTCACGATGCAGTCGCACCCGGGATGGATCGGCGCCAAGTCTGCTTTGTGATACCGCTGCGTCGACGCGACGATGCAGAGGGCGCAGTCGTACTCTCCGTACAGCTCTCGAACGGTGTACTTGATCTTCGACAGGCTGTAGGAGACCTTCCGAACCGTGTGCGTGCGGGCAAGCTGGAGATCAGTCTTGAGGATGGTCTCCAGGCGATGTCCACCCTGGCCCAACGCGTCATCAAATGAGGCTCGGTTGGAGAGCGCCGTCCACACCTGTTTGAAAGGACGCTCGTAGACGTCGACCGGGTCCACGCCCCGGAGCGCCATCCCCGTCACCTCGTCGAGGTCCAGGGAGACGCGCGGGGCACGGGGCTCCACGTCGCGGTAGAGCTGCTCCAGGTAGGACGCTGTCAGGTTGGCTATCTGGCGCTCGCCGGCCAGGACCACGGGGAGGGCCTGGCGCTGGAAGCGCCGGACATCGGCGTCACGCCAGGTGCCCAGCCCTGAGAAGGACCGGCCGACTCGCCCCAGGACGTTCGTCCAGATGCTCCGAACCATGGAGCCATACCGCTGGTCAAGCCGTGATAGCGTCATCGTCCAGCTCCTCTCGACCGATCACGGGACGCTGGTCACGCGCCGCGCGAGCGTCGTCGAGGGAGATGGGCTGCTGAGCCGTCGGGTCCGTGGCTGTCTGCGCGTTGAGGGCGTCGGCCGCCCGGTCGATCTCCATGCGGGAGATCTGGCCCGGGGTATAACCCATATCCTCCATGCGCTGACGCCACGGGACGCCGGCTGTCGACTTCTTCACGGCAGCGTCGGCAAGCTCTGCGATGCTGCGGGACTCCGGATCGCGCCAGATAGTCTCAGCGGTGTACGTCGTGGCCTTCGCCTCGTCGCCCAGGACGCGAAAGGCAAGTCGCATGGTCTGCTCCCAGGACTCACCGAAGCTGCGCTGACGGTCACGAACCTTGCTTATCAGGCCCGTTTCTGCGGCCTTCAGGGCGTCGCCAGAGACGTTGACCACGGCGCCGATCAGGTAGTGCGGAGGCGTCCGGGAGATAGCGGCGAGATCCTGTACAGCCGCCTGTACGGCTGCGACGTAGGGCTTCAGGTCAGTTGCGGCGAACTCGCCGAACTTGACCTCTGCGTCGTCCGTCGTCCAGAGCCGGCGAATGTCGAGCTGGAAGGGCTCAATGGGCTTGCCAGTGACGGGATCTTCCCCGACCTCCAGGCCCGCGGCCCAACGTTGCCGGAACGCGCCGTACTTCATGGCAGCCATGAGGTTGATCAGACTGAGGTTGATCCGGTTCTGAATGCTGAGGACGTCCTCGTGTTCCGCGAACCCCGTCAGCCGACGGTTCCGCCGGTTGATGAAGGGGACGAGCGGGACCATGCCCAGGTCGTTTGGTCGTGAGCCATCGTCGGCGTCAGGGAGGACAAGAGCGTCCCAGCCGCGGAGTTCGGCGGCGTGCCCGGAGAACTGGACGAGGTCCGTCTCCGAGATGAAGTCAACGATCTGCTCCGGAGTCCACAGCGTGGCCCGGGTGTTGCCGGTCCAGTCGTCACGCCAGAGCTTCAAACCTGCGGCCAACTTCCGTCGGCTGCCCTGGACGTGCTCCACGGCCACCTGGCGGGGCGTCTCGTGCGTGATGACCGGGCGCCCGTCGTCGCCCCGCTCGACGAGCGTGAAGGCCCGCCGCTGGCTCAGAGCGCCGTAATGGACAAGGTCCGCATCCGCGTCGAGGCTGTTCTCCTGCCAGATGCGGTTGGCCTCAGTGTCCGCCTTACGGGCGTCTTCGCTGTCGTCGTCCGGGTCGCCGAAACGGAAACCGTCAACGTGCATGCGCTCAGACGGGGAGTCCAAGACGAGGGCCGTCCAGTTGGTGCGCGCGTCCTTCATCCACTCGCGAGCCTCCCGTGGATCGACGCCCAGGACGTGCGGAATGGGCGGGCGCCCTTCCGCGTAATCGCGCAGGGTGTCGAGCCCAGGTGTCCTCTCGCCGTCGGTGTCGACGGTGTCCTCTCGCTCCTCCAGGAGCTTCTTACCGAGACGCTGGAGCCACCACCCGGGAGACTCCACCGTCGACGCATCGACAGGCACTTACGGACCTCCCTCAGAAGGCGATTAGGCGACCGGACTTCTTCTTACGTTTGGTGATGCCTGCGGCCACGGCGTCAGCGCGGCATTCATAGGCGAGGACCGCCGCCATCGCGGCGTCAATCTTCTTCGGGCTCTTTGGGTGTTCCTTGCCGATGCCCATGTGGTTGCGGCCCATCGGCCGGCGCTTGGCATTGAGAACGTGGCGGGTGAGCGTGGCGCCCAGCTTGGCCCACCTCGATTCGTCGTCATCCGCTTTAGCGGTGCCAGCGAAGGAAAGAGCCTTATCGTCGACGGCCTCAACGAATCGATCGAGAGCGTGCTCCATGGCCGTGGGGCGGTTAGTCCACCACTCCAGTGGGCGGGCCTGCGTGGCGCTTAGCTGGAGCTGCTCGCCGTACTCCGATGTCCACTTGTCCACGTAGTCCTGCCAGTGCGGCGGATCGCAGTAGAAGCCGACGACGTCGTACACGTCGAAAGCACGGGCAACGGCGTTGTCGACGCCTTCGCGGTCGACCTGCCAGCCTTCCCCCTCCGGTCCTTCTGGCTTTTCCCAGCAGCCGAGGAGTTGTACGTGACCGTCGGACACGCGGACTGCGCAGAGGGCTGACGCATCGTCTCGGATGGAACCATCGAAGCCCAAGGTGACCAGGTCACCGGGCTGAAGCGCCTCCGGCCGACGGCATATCTCCCACGCGTCCGGGTCCATCCACGCATCACTGCTGGAGGTCCGGGAGTTAAGGAAGTAGCGCTTACCATCGGCACTGTCGTTACGCAGGTCGTAGAAATCATCGACGAGCGTCTCCAGGTCCATCCACTCCATGGCGTCGCCGTAGGAGTCAATGAGAGCCGCGCGGAGTTCATCCTCGTTCTTCAGGTTCTTGCAGACGCCGTAACGGTGGTCGTAGAGGAGTCGAGCGCGACCGCGCTTCTTCTTCCCCTCGCGGATCGCTTCCGCTTCCTCGTAGGTGCGTTCAGCAACGGAGTCTTGCCCCGGGGCGAACATCGTCGTGGTTTCGAGGTACCACGTGCCGGCGCCCTTCTTCCTCTTACGGAGGTTTCGAGTCACCGTCGCGTACATCCGGCGCAGTTCAGGGGTGTTGTACAGGTGGGTTTCGTCGAAGCAAACCCAAGTTTCCTTGCCGCCGTCCTTCGAGGAGCTGGAGGCAGTTGACGGGGTGATTTCTCCGCCGTCGGGAAGGTTGATCTTGGTAAGGCCCGGGTCGACGCCCGGGATTTGACTCAGCGGCGACGCCTCGTCGGTCAGGTTGAAGTAGATGGTGTCGTAGACGTTGCCGGTCTGGCCCTCCTCCGTCGCCATGATGCGGAGGTACGGAACGCGGACCGGGCGGCCCATCGGCTCTCCAGCTACATACTCGTAGCGAAAGCCAAGCCCCCATGGGTCTTCGTAGATCTCCCCGCCCTCAGCCCAACCGTCGAAGCGGCAAGGGCCGAACGCCTCGAAGAGGCCGATGCGTGCGCCTAGTCCGGACTTGTCGCAGCCCTTCGGGCGGGAGAAGAAGGCGGAGTCATAGCGCAAGCGTCCTTCGTCGTCGACCGCGTAGCAGTCCATGACGAATCCGCCGTACTCGTCGCCGTGACTTACCGGCTCGCCCTGGACGTCGCCAGGGCCATGTACGACGAAGTACTCCATCCAATACAGCGCGAGAAGCCCAAGGGACTTCTTACGGTCGTGACCGGGGGCGCGCACGGTGACGTGCGGCACGCGGTCTCCTAGCCTGTGAGACGCGCTCTGCGCGAGTTGATGTCGGTTACCCCGTCGGGGCGCTGTACGGCCTTCTGAGGGCCTGCGGAGGGCTGGTCGACCTTGAGCTTCAGACGGGCCCTGTCCTCCGGCGTAGCGCCGAACTTGGCCGCTCTGAGGCGTACTTCAGAGGCGAACTCCCATCGGCCCTTGGCCCACATCGTGTGGTGCATCAGGGCGGTGTCGATGAGGAAGTCCCAGTCGGTATCAACGAAGGTCTGCGCCATGGGCGAGGTGCGCCAGGACTCCCACCACGCCTGAGTACGTGGGTGCCACTCGACGACTTCGCCAGTGTCTTCATTGACGCCCAGGACGCCGTCAGGGAGTTCGGGGCCACGCAGTTCGTCGTCAGGGGTGAGGGTCGTCTCCGGCTCCGTGGCGTTGCGCCTGCGTCGCTTGGACGGATCCTTGGGTGCGGGTCCGCGGCCGGCCATCAAGCCACCTCGTCGTAGGTGCGCGCGAAGATGTCGGGCTTACACGGGTAGAATTCACCGTCGACGCCGCAGATGATGAAGTCCCCCGCGTCGGCACGCATGACGCCCTCAAGCGTCGAGATAAGGACGTGTGGCTTCAGGAACGTGCCACCCACCGACCCTCCACACCAGTCCGCGATGCGTCGACCGGTGTTCCCGTCCACGCTGCCGAGGAGCTGACGGGCTTCGATTTCAACGGGCTTCTTACGGAAGCGCGGCATGAAGGTACCTCCCGGGTACGGACGGCAGAGCCGCCCATGTCAGGGAGCTAGCGAGCCGTCAGCTTGGAAACCACCGCGGAGAGGTCCGCGAGGATAGACGGGGAAGAGCCATGCCGGCGCCCCGTCATTGCGATGTAGCGGCCGGTCCCGTAGATCTCCACGGCCGTGCCGTCGGGGCGTCGGATGCGCCGTCCCTGTCGGACGTAGGCGCGGCCCCAGATGTGCAGACCATCGCCGGACGGGGACACCTCTACGTAGGTGGCGCCCGCGTCGCGGAGGATGGCGGAGGCCCACGAGGCGAGTTGCCCGGTGAGCGGGTTCAGGCAGTGGTCCAGGTCGAGACACATAACGTCGTCATCGTCAGAGAGGACGAAGCCCAGACCGACGCCGGCCGACGAAGCAGCGGCGTCCTTGTAAGTGCTCCAGGTCCGCGGGTCCGTCGAGGAGGCAGCCATGCCGGCCGACGTCAGCGGGACCTTCTTCGCGTCGCGTCGGACCCACCTGTCGCGGGTCGTCAGCTCTCGCGGAGTCGCGTCGTTCTTCGCCGCGCGGTGCGCAGCAACACGGCAACGGGTGGAGCAAAAGCGTGCGCGGTGCGAGTGCCTCGCGCCTAGGTGCTCCGGGCACCACTCGCATTTCCGTGTGTTCATGGGGCCCATTCTAGTGCGGCCGGTAACGGTAAAACAAGGTCTGACCAGGGAGTTCATAGACCACCCTGTGCGCGGATCGCTGTACGCCCGTCTGCCGTTTCGGGGGTCAGATCACCCCGGAGAGCCGGCGTTCGGCCCTCCACGGGGCGCCTGTGGACGCCTCGCCCACATCCCCCAGACCCGTACAGACCGCGACGCCCAGCACCTAGACGGTCTCCAAGACCGCCCAGAGGGGATCACCCCCCTGGGGTGGGGCTGATGATCTTCGCTGCGAAGCCAGCGCGGGGCTCTCGACGGGCGCCGTCGGCGTGTTCGCCGCGGATCTCCAGCCGGCTTGGGACGAGCGTAATCGTCACCGTCGTACAACGTCGTTCAGTTCCAACGCTGATTTTCGGTGCTCTCGCAAGCCGACCAACATCAACACCGTTGATGCTCACGCGCGTGATGCTCACTCCATCCTCGCCCGTGTCGTCGGCCTCCTCCAGCACCACATGGGCACCGCTCATGTGGCTACTCCTCCAGGGCAGGGTGGATGGTGGGCGGCCGTGCCATGCGCACGCGCGTACGGGCGGCTGCTGTGCCGCCTTCCTGTGCGCTCTTGTGTGCGTGGCACCATGCGCACAGTGCCCTCAGATTGGCCATGCTGTGGTCGTCACCGGGCTCTATGTGGTCCACCTGGTTGGCAGGCCAGCCGCATACGCGCCCGTCAGAGAACACCTCTGTGCACACGCCCTTGTCCCTGCGCAGCACGCGCCTGCGCAGTGTGGGCCAATTGCTTGGAAGGCGGGCCCTGCGTGTGCTGCCTTGCCAGGCCACTACTTCGGCACATCCTCTAGCCACCCACGCACGCTCGTCGGGATGCGGTAGATAGCCACTGCGTAACCGAAGGCACCGCCACTGACGCCGATGGTCTCCCGCCAGGAGTCGCCCACAGGGCCAATCCCGAAGCAGGCCGTGGCCATCCTGTAGAACGTGACCTCTACGCCCAGTGCCCACGCCAGAGTGACCAGCAGGGCGACGCAAGAAAGCGCCACCAGGGCCATAACCATTCATCCTCCTGCTCCTGCCCCGTGCCTTACGCTGTGGGCTCTGTGTGGCCAGGGAGGGCCACCGACTCATGGGGGGGATGCGCTATGCGCGCGTACATCAGGCGGGCCCTTGTGCCGGCCGTCGCCATATCCGCCGTCCTGCTGACGGGGTGCTCGTCAGAGGGCGACTCGACGGACGCCGCTCCGAAACAAGAGCCGGCGTCGGAGGTGCCGATCGATCCGGCGGACTTGCCGGAGAAATCGCCGTCCTCGTCCTCCCCGGAGGCCCCTGTCGTCAAGGCTGGGGAGACGAAGGAATTCGGAGTCGGCGAGACCGACGAGTACGGCGAGAACTACAAGGTGACGACGAAGATGGCCGTGACCGTCGAAGAGGCGAAGTACGTGACGCCGGCTGAGGTCGGCACGACCAACGAGCCAGAGCGAGGTCAGTTCGTCCGCCTCACGCTCACGCTGAAGAATGTCGGTGACGCGCCAGCAGAGATCATGCTCTACGGCATGATGCAGTGGGAGGACGCGGACACAGCCGCTCAGGATGCCTCCACGCTGGAAGGCGTCGGCGAAGGTCCGGAGCTGGATACGACCTACAAGCCTGGCCAGTCCGTCACGGGGACGATCGTGCTCGACGTCGGCGCCAAGGGCGGAACAGTGAGCTACGTCGGGACGGAAGACCCGCAGGCAAAGGCTGCGTTCGTGGTGGAACTGCCTACGTCGTAAACGCACGCGAGCCCCTGTCACCGGAATTGACAGGGGCTCGCGTATGTCACACGCGGACTGGTGTGATCTCCAGTTCCGCGCTGTCGACGTCGATCAGGAGCTTCCCGCCGTACTCGGACACGGCGAACGGGCCGAAAAGCTGACGCTCACCGACTGCCAGCGTTTCCGTCCGAGGTGTGACCGCCTGGCCGTCGATGGTGCGGGAGATCCTGAAGGTCACCGTGCGGGACACCGTGGTCCCCGTGTTCTCCACGATGACGCCAGTCCGGCCATCGTTGTCGACGTAGTGGTTGTTCACCGGGTCGCCGGCCGTCGAGGTGAGTGCGACGCCAGAACGGGCCGCCTTGATCACTGGTACTGCTACGCGTGGCACGTGGCCTCCGATTGTTGAGGGGGTCCGGCAGGCTGTGCCGTCTGCTCTGCCTCCGGCGGAGCCCTGTGACCGGGCTGTCCGGTCGCCGAATGAGTCGGAACGGCAGGGATCGAACCTGCGCTCTCCCGCTCCCAAAGCGGGCGCCATGCCACTTGGCTACGTTCCGCGAGTACCGCACGAGGGACTCGAACCCCCAACCTCCTGGACCTGAACCAGGCGCCTCTACCAAGTTGGGCCAGTGCGGTGTGTGCTGCCCGGGTCCCGTCGTCGAACAGCCGCTCCCGCCCGGCAGCCGTCTAACGCAGGGCGCTGGGAGCTACTTACTTCGGGGCGCGCACAATCGCGCACGGGACGCCCCTTGCTCCCCGCCCTGGATTCGAACCAGGACTGCCCACTCCAGAGGCGGGCGTGCTGCCGGTTACACCAGCGGGGACACGTCCGGACCGTGAGGCCCGGGTGTTGGCCGTCGCGGACATCGCCCACGGCCTCTGCGCGCGGCAGGTAGCCCCGTTGCCGGGACCTCACGCGACAGCGGGCAGAGTATTCGGTCTCTTGCTTCACTCGCCCCTCTGCCATGGGGACGCGCTTCCGACCGGACTCGAACCGGCGGCCCTCCGCTCGACAGGCGGACGCTCTGACCAACTGAGCTACGGAAGCATCGGGGCGGCACGTCGCCACGGACCGCCCCTGAGGTTACGCCCGGCGTCCCGCAGGAGAGCTGACGATAGCCGCGGGGGCCGGCGGAAGTTCGGCGTACTGAGTGCGTCAGGGACTCAGCCGCCCGGCGTCCTCATCGCCGTCGTGGTCGCGCCCGGAGTCGAACCAGGATTACCCCTCAGCACGCACGTGCCTACACGGGCGGCTTGCCATTAGCTGAAACGACCGTCGGACGACGCGTTGCACTTGCCCGGAGGTGGCCCGGTCCGATCGTAGTGACGCTCGTCGTCCTCCCCCTTGTCCGTCAGAGGCTCTACCCGAGAGTGCCCGGGTCGCTTGAGTCGACGGGAAACCTAGGACGGCCGGGGCCGCTGCAACCGCGCGTCAACCCGGAGGAGAGTGCGGGGAGCGCAGGAGCGGCGCCGGCCGTCAGGGAGGGGAGCGGGCCGCGCGCTACTCGTCGCGGTCGCCTCGTCCTCCCCTCCTACTACTGTTATGTCGTAAGTGTGACGCGTTGAAGATCTTGGTCGACCGTGGTCAGACCGTGGTCGAAAATGCAAACTAACCCCTACTTT
>NZ_JAGGOO010000006.1 GCF_018614415.1 Streptomyces sp. ISL-12 | reverse complement strand
CGGCCGACGGGACTGCGCTGAGGCAGCGTGCCGCTACAGGGCCGCTACAGGGCGATCCCTTCGGGGATCGCCTTCTTCACGGCCGGGGCCAGGTCGATCAGCACACTGGAACTGTCCCGGCCCTCCGGCACGGTGACCTCGACGTACGCCTCCCGGTTGGCGGTGGTGAACCGGTACGACCCGTCGTCCTGCTTCTCCATCAGCCAGTCGACGCCGTTCACCCCGCCGGCCACCGCGTCCGCGTCCCCGCCCTCGGCCACCTTCGGGTCGACCATCTTCGGCGGCCGGGTGACACCACAGCGCAGTATGATCAGCGGGTTTCCCCAGCCCGCCGTGAGCTTGGAGGCGGGCTCGGGATCCTTGCGGCTCTGGCCGTCCACCTTCGACGGCACGGCCTCGTCCAGGTCCTCGCAGAGCGAGACGACCTTCGCGTCCGGGCTGGGCACCGCCGCCGAAGCGCCGCCGTCCGTCGCGGAGCAGCCCGCGACGGCGGTCAGCAGGACGAGCAGGGGCGGACCGAGCAGCCGGTGACGGAAGGAGTTCACCGGCACAGGGTAGACGGGTACTAGAGATGGACGACCGGGCAGGTCAGGGTGCGGGTGATGCCGTCCACTTGCTGGACCTTGGCGACCACCATGCGGCCCAGGTCGTCGACGGTGTCGGCCTGGGCGCGCACGATGACGTCGTAGGGTCCGGTCACGTCCTCGGCCTGGATCACCCCCGGCAGTTTGGCGATCGTCTCGGCGACGGCCGACGCCTTGCCGACCTCGGTCTGGATCAGGATGTACGCCTGTACCACGGAACCTCCAGGGCGGCCACGAGGATCATGTGGGGAAAAGGAACGCCACGGTATCGCGTCGCCCCGCGCCGCGGGGAGACCTGCGGAGCAGGGGTCTCGCGCGCCGGTACACGCGCCGGTACACGCGCCGGGGCACGGATGGGGAGGCGCGCCGGGACGAGCACGGGGACGCACGCCGGGACCCCGTGGACGTCACCCGGTACACCACCCTGATACATCACCTTGGTACACCAGCCTTGGTGCACCAGCCTTGGTGCACGACCTTGGTCACGGCCCTGGTGCACGACCTTGGTGCCGACCTTGGTGCACGACCTTGGTACACACAGACGACGCGCGACCGGGTACGGACCGGGACGGAAGGGGAGCAGGACCATGAAGGGCACTGTTGGTGAGCTCGGGGAGTTCGGGCTCATCAGGGAGCTCACCTCCCGTCTCACCACCACCCCGGCGGTCCGGATCGGCCCCGGCGACGACGCCGCGGTGGTCGCCGCGCCCGACCGGCGGGTGGTGGCCACCACCGACATACTCGTGGAGGGCCGGCACTTCCGCCGTGACTGGTCCACCGCCTACGACGTCGGCCGCAAGGCCGCGGCCCAGAACCTGGCCGACATCGCGGCGATGGGCGCCGTGCCGACCGCGCTGCTGCTCGGCCTGGTGGTCCCCGCCGAATGCCCCGTGACCTGGCCGACCGAGCTGATGGACGGGCTGCGCGACGAGTGCCAGGTCGCCGGTGCCGCCGTGGTCGGCGGCGACGTGGTGCGCGGCGACACCATCACCGTGTCCATCACCGCCCTCGGCGACCTGCGCGGCCAGGAACCGGTGACCCGGGCCGGCGCCCGCCCCGGCGACCTGGTCGCGGTGACCGGCTGGCTCGGCTGGTCCGCCGCCGGGTTCGCCGTGCTCTCCCGGGGCTTCCGTTCCCCGCGCGCCTTCGTCGAGGCGCACCGGCGCCCGGAGCCGCCGTACCACGCCGGGCCGACCGCCGCCGGGCTCGGCGCGACCGCCATGTGCGACGTCAGCGACGGGCTGATCGCGGACCTGGGCCACATCGCGGAGGCGAGCAAGGTCAGGATCGACATCCGCTCCGGGCAGATCGACATCCCGTCCCAGATGAACGACATCGGCCAGGCCGTCGGCGTCGACCCGATGCAGTGGGTGCTGACCGGGGGAGAGGACCACGCGATCGTGGCCACCTTCGCGCCGGAGGTGAAGCTGCCCGCCCGCTGGAAGGTCATCGGCGAGGTCCTGCACCCCTCGGCGCTGCCCCAGGTGACCGTCGACGGGGCGCCCTGGACCAGCGCCGGCGGCTGGGACCACTTCGGAGGGGAGATCGAGGGATGAACGCGCCCCCGAGGGTCTTGACGGTGGCCGGCTCCGACTCCGGCGGCGGCGCCGGCATCCAGGCCGACCTGAAGACGATGCTCGCGCTCGGCACCCACGGGATGAGCGTGATCACGGCGGTGACCGCGCAGAACTCCCTGGGCGTGCAGGGAGCCTGGGAACTGCCCGTCGAGGCGGTCCGGGCGCAGTACCGCAGCGTCGTCGACGACATCGGCGTCCAGGCGGTCAAGACCGGCATGCTCGCCTCGGCGCCGCTGGTCGAGACGGTCGCCGAGCTGATCGCGGCGACGGACGCGCCCGCGGTGATCGACCCGGTCGGCGTCTCCAAGCACGGGGACGCGTTGCTGGCCGCCTCGGCCCTGGACTCCGTACGCACCAAGCTGCTGCCGGTCGCCACCGTCGCCACCCCGAACCTGGACGAGGTGGCGCAGATCACCGGGGTCCGGGTGGAGTCGGAGGACGGGATGCGGCGGGCCGCGGCGGCCCTGCTCGCGTTCGGACCGCGATGGGCGCTGATCAAGGGCGGTCATCTGCCCGGGGACCCCGTCGACCTGCTCACCGACGGCACGGAGGAGCACTGGCTGCGGGCTCCGCGCCACGACAACCGGCACACCCACGGCACGGGCTGCACCCTCGCCTCGGCGATCGCGTCACATCTGGCGCACGGCCGCTCGGTGCCGGAGGCGGTGGCGGCGGCCAAGGAGTACGTCACCGGGGCGATCGCGGCCGGGTTCGCGCTGGGCGGCGGGATCGGGCCGGTGGATCACGGGTGGGCGCTGGGGCGGGGCTGACGGCGTACGGCGTGCACGGCACGTCGGCGCCGGCACGCGGCCGAGCGCGGGCACGGCACAGTCAAGCGCGCACGGCGTCAAACACCTACGGCGTCAGGCGCGCACGGCAAGAAGCCGGCCCACCCTGAGGTGGACCGGCTTCTCGCAGCGAACCGACAGTGGCCGCGCGCTGTTGCTGAGCGTCAGCGCGAGACCTTGCCGGCCTTGATGCACGAGGTGCAAGCGTTCACGCGCTTCGGCGTCCCGCCCACCACGGTACGAACACGCTGGATGTTGGGGTTCCAGCGGCGGGACGTACGGCGGTGCGAGTGCGAGATGTTGTTGCCGAAGCCCGGCCCCTTGCCGCAGACGTCGCAGTTGGCAGCCACGGGTCACTCCAAAGACTTCAGATGCACTTACGGTTGATCCCGGCATGCCGGAATCGAGGTCTCGGGCTCTTGCGAGCGACCGTGATCTGAGTGGCGGTGCCAGGGGGAATGGCCCGATCGGGATCGGGCAACCGGAGCAGCATACAACGACTGCGTCCGTACAACGAAACTACCATGCCTGATCAGGCTCCTGCCGCGGCCCTGCTCCGGCCCTGTTCCGGCGGACGCCGCCCCGGGGTCTACGCTGCGTGCCACGTCCAGGCCCCGGGTCCAGGTGATCCAGCAGTTCAGGGAGGCGCAGGTGGCGCAGGTGCCGCAGAGGTTCTTCGACGCTCTGGCGGTGCGTACCTGGTGCGGTCTGGCGCTGAGCGCGCTGGGGCGGGCGCGCGAGGAGATCGACGCGATCAACGTCTACCCGGTCGCCGACGGGGACACCGGCACCAACCTGTACCTGACGGTGGAGTCGGCTGCGGCGGCGGTGGAGGCGGTGTTCTCGGGGCACGAGGCGGGGGACGCCGGGACCGGCCGGGGGCCCTCGCTGGCGGAGGCCGCGCGGGCGATGGCGCACGGCGCGCTGATCGGCGCGCGGGGCAACTCCGGGACGATCCTGGCGCAACTGCTGCGCGGCATGGCGCAGGTGCTCGCGGAGCAGAGGGAACGGGCGGGTGCCGAGGAGACGTGCAGCGAGGGGGCGCGCACCGAGGCGCCCGAGCTGCGGCGCGCGCTGCGCCGCGCGGCCGACTCCGCCCGGCAGGCCGTCGCCCACCCGGTCGAGGGCACCGTTCTGACCGTCGCGTCGGCCGCCGCCGACGCGGCGGACCGCGCGCGGGGCGGCTGTGACGCCGTGGCCCGCGCGGCCTACGAGGGTGCCCGGACGGCGCTGGCCGCGACCCCGGGGCAACTGCCCGCCCTGGAGCGCGCCGGAGTGGTCGACGCGGGCGGGCACGGCCTGGTGACGGTGCTGGCGGCGCTGGTGGAGACGCTGACGGGGGAGACGCCGGCCCAGGCTCCGGGGCCGTACACGCGCGTGGGAGACACGGAAGGGGAGTGTCCTTCGGGCGAGGGCGGACCCGCCTTCGAGGTGATCTACCTCCTGGAGGCCGAGGACGCGGCCGTCGCACGGCTGCGGCAGCGGCTGGACGCCCTCGGGGACTCCCTGGTCGTGGTCGGCGGGGACGGTCTGTGGAACGTCCACGTGCACGTCGACGACGCGGGGGCCGCCGTGGAGGCGGGCGTCGAGGCGGGCCGGCCGTACCGCATCCGGATCACCCACTTCGGGCAGGGCGACGTCCACACCACCGGAGGCGGACGCCCGCCCCGGGAGCGGGCCGACCGGGCCGTGGTGGCGGTGGTGCCCGGCGAGGGGCTGGCCGGGCTCTACACGCAGGCCGGGGCGCGGGCCGTGCTGGCGCGCCCGGGGGAGCCGCCCGCCAGCGGCGAGCTGGCCGAGGCCGTCCGCCGGGCGCACGCGCGCGAGGTGGTCCTGCTGCCGAACGACGCCGAACTGCGGCACACCGCCGCCGCGGCCGCCGACCAGGTCCGGGCGGAAGGCGTCCGGGTCGCCCTCATCCCGACCCGCTCCGCGGTCCAGGGCATCGCCGCGCTCGCCGTGCACGAACCCGGCCGGCGCTTCGACGAGGACGTCGTGGCGATGACCTCGGCGGCCGGCGCGACCCGGTACGCCGAGGTGGCCGTCGCCGAGCGCCAGGCGTGGACCACGGCCGGGATCTGCCAGGCCGGGGACGTCCTCGGCCTGGTCGACGGCGACGTGGCGGTGATCGGCTCCGACGTGACCGCGACCGCGACGACCGTGCTCGACCGGATGCTGGCGGCCGGCGGCGAACTGGTCACCCTCGTCCTCGGCGACGACGCCCCCGAGGACGTCGCCGGTCACCTGGAGACGCGGGTCAGGGAGGCCTACCTCGCGGTGGACACGGTGGTCTACCGGGGCGGGCGGCAGGGATCGCTGCTGCTCATCGGCGTGGAGTAGCGGAGTATCCGGGCGGGCTGGGCGGGCGTTGTCAGTGCCGTGGTGTGCAATGGATCCCGTGCCCGCACTGCGAGAACCCCTGAAGAAGGTGCTCGGCCCCGCCACCGCGAAGGTGATGGCCGAGCACCTCGGCCTGCACACCGTCGGTGACCTGCTCCACCACTACCCGCGCAGATACGAGGAGCGCGGGCAGCTCACCCACCTCGCCGACCTCCCCATGGACGAGCACGTCACGGTGGTCGCCCAGGTCGCCGACGCCCGCCTGCACACGTTCGCGTCGGCCAAGGCCCCGCGCGGCAAGGGGCAGCGCCTCGAAGTGACCATCACCGACGGCAGCGGCCGGCTCACGCTGGTCTTCTTCGGCAACGGCGTCCACAAACCCCACAAGGACCTGCTGCCGGGCACCCGCGCGATGTTCTCGGGCAAGGTCTCCGTCTTCAACCGCCGGTTGCAACTGGCCCATCCGGCCTACGAGTTGCTACGAGGAGACAGCGAGGAGACGGTGGAGAGCTGGGCCGGCGCCCTCATCCCGCTCTACCCCGCCACCGCCAAGCTGGAGTCCTGGAAGCTCGCCAAGGCGATCCAGACGGTGCTGCCCGCCGCCCAGGAGGCCGTCGACCCGCTCCCCGCGTCCCTGCGCGAGGGACGCGGCCTGGTCTCCCTCCCCGAGGCCCTGCTCAAGATCCACCGCCCGCACACCCAGGCCGACGTCGCCGACGCCCGCGCCCGCCTGAAGTGGGACGAGGCGTTCGTCCTCCAGGTCGCCCTGGCCCGCCGCCGGCACGCCGAGACCCAGCTCCCCGCCGTCCCCCGCGAACCCAGGCCCGACGGCCTGCTGACCGCCTTCGACGACCGCCTCCCCTTCACCCTCACCGAGGGGCAGCGGCAGGTCTCCGCCGAGATCTTCACCGACCTCGCCACGGACCACCCGATGCACCGGCTGCTCCAGGGAGAGGTCGGCAGCGGCAAGACGATGGTCGCCCTGCGCGCCATGCTCGCCGTCGTCGACGCCGGGGGACAGGCCGCGATGCTCGCGCCCACCGAAGTGCTGGCCCAGCAGCACCACCGGTCGGTCGTGGAGATGATGGGCGAGTTGGCCGAAGGCGGCATGCTCGGCGGCTCCGAGCACGCCACCAAGGTCGTACTGCTCACCGGCTCGATGGGCACCGCCGCCCGCCGCCAGGCCATGCTCGACCTGGCCACCGGCGAGGCCGGCATCGTGATCGGCACCCACGCGCTGATCGAGGACAAGGTCCAGTTCCACGACCTCGGCCTCGTCGTCGTCGACGAACAGCACCGCTTCGGCGTCGAGCAGCGCGACGCCCTGCGCGGCAAGGGCAAGCAGCCGCCCCACCTGCTCGTGATGACCGCCACGCCCATCCCGCGCACGGTCGCCATGACCGTCTTCGGCGACCTGGAGACCTCCGTCCTGGACCAGCTCCCGGCCGGCCGCTCCCCGATCGCCAGCCATGTCGTCCCCGCCGCCGACAAACCGCACTTCCTGGCGCGCGCCTGGGAGCGGGTGCGCGAGGAGGTGGAGAACGGCCACCAGGCGTACGTGGTCTGCCCGAGGATCGGTGACGAGGAGGAGACACCCAAGACCGCGAAGAAGGGCGGCGCCCCGCAGGACGACGGGGACAAGCGCCCGCCGCTCGCCGTCCTGGACGTCGCCGACCAGCTCGCCAAGGGCCCGCTGGGCGGCCTCAAGGTCGAGGTCCTGCACGGCCGGATGCAGCCCGACGACAAGGACGCCGTCATGCGCCGCTACGCCGCGGGCGAGACCGACGTCCTGGTCGCCACCACCGTCATCGAGGTCGGCGTCAACGTCCCCAACGCCACCGCGATGGTGATCATGGACGCGGACCGCTTCGGCGTCTCCCAGCTGCACCAGCTGCGCGGCCGGGTGGGCCGCGGCTCGGCGCCCGGCCTGTGCCTGCTGGTCACCGAGATGCCCGAGGCCAGCGCCGCCCGCCAGCGGCTGAACGCCGTCGCCTCCACCCTGGACGGCTTCGAACTCTCCCGCATCGACCTCGAACAGCGCCGCGAGGGCGATGTCCTCGGCCAGGCCCAGTCCGGGGCCCGTACGTCGCTGAAGGTCCTGGCCGTCATCGAGGACGAGGAGATCATCGCGGAGGCGAGAGCGGAGGCGGCGACGGTGGTGGCAGCCGACCCGGAGCTGACCAGCCTCCCCGGTCTGCGCACGGCCCTGGACGCCCTCTTGGACGAGGAGAGGGAGCAGTACCTGGAAAAGGGCTGAGGACAGGTGCCCCAGGGGCGCGGGGCGGTGTTCGGTATGCGGCTACCGCCGCGTGCGCGCGACCAGCCACACTGAAACCGTCAGTCGCTAACCACCAAGGACCACACATGACCCGCGTGATCGCCGGCGAAGCCGGCGGACGCCGCCTGGCCGTCCCGCCGGGGACCGGCACCCGCCCCACCTCCGACCGCGCCCGCGAGGGCCTCTTCTCCACCTGGCAGGCCCTCCTCGGCGGCCCCCTGGACGGCGAGCGGGTCCTCGACCTGTACGCCGGCTCCGGCGCCGTCGGCCTGGAAGCCCTCTCCCGGGGCGCCGGCCACGTCCTTCTCGTGGAGGCCGACGCGAGAGCCGTCCGCACCGCCCGGGAGAACGTGAAGACGCTCCGCCTCCCCGGTGCCGAGGTCAGGGCGGGCAAGGCCCAGCAGATCGTCCAGACCCCGCCGGAGGACCCGTACGACCTGGTCTTCCTGGATCCGCCGTACGCCGTGTCCGACGACGATCTTCGGGAGATCCTGCTCACACTCCGCGCCCAGGGCTGGCTCGCGGACGACGCCCTCGTCACCGTGGAGCGCAGCACCAGGGGCGGGGAGTTCCGGTGGCCGGAGGGGTTCGACGCGATCCGGGCCCGTCGCTACGGCGAGGGAACGTTTTGGTACGGTCGCGCCGCCTCCACGTGCGAAGACGCACGATGACCGGACTCGAGAGCGAGGGATCTCAAGTGCGCCGCGCCGTCTGTCCCGGGTCGTTCGACCCGATCACCAACGGACATCTGGACATCATCGCCCGGGCCTCCCGGCTGTACGACGAGGTCTACGTCGCCGTGATGATCAACCAGTCCAAGAAGGGCCTCTTCGAGATCGAGGAGCGGATCGACCTCATCGGCCGGGTGACCGCCGAGTACGGCAACGTCCGCGTCGAGTCCTTCCACGGCCTCCTCGTCGACTTCTGCAAGGAGCGCGAGATCCCGGCCATCGTCAAGGGCCTGCGTGCGGTCAGCGACTTCGACTACGAACTCCAGATGGCCCAGATGAACAACGGGCTCTCGGGCGTGGAGACCCTCTTCATGCCCACCAACCCCACCTACAGCTTCCTGTCCTCCTCGCTGGTCAAGGAGGTCGCGACCTGGGGCGGCGACGTCTCCCACCTGGTGCCCCCGCTGGTCCACGAGGCCCTCGCCGAACGGCTGCGCAAGGACTGACCCCGGGGCGGTGTCCGGCGCCCGCCCCGGAGCCGTACAGTCGTCCCGTCCGTCTCCAACACAGCTGTAGAGAGTGGCGAGCACACGGTGGACGTGCAGAAGAAGCTGGACGAGATCGTCTCGACGGTCTCCGGCGCCCGATCCATGCCCATGTCGGCCTCCTGCGTGGTCAACCGCGCCGACCTGCTCTCCCTGCTGGAAGAGGTACGGGCCGCGCTGCCCGGCTCCCTCGCCCAGGCCCAGGAGCTGATCGGCGACCGCGAGCAACTGGTGGAGCAGGCCCGCCAGGAGGCCGAGCGCATCATCGAGAGCGCGCACGCCGAGCGCGGCTCCCTGATCTCCGACATGGAGGTCGTCCGCCGCTCCCAGGCCGAGGCCGACCGCATCCTCACCGAGGCCCGCCGCGAGGCCGAGGAGATCCGCGCCGAGGCCGACGACTACGTCGACTCCAAGCTCGCCAACTTCGAGGTCGTCCTCACCAAGACGCTCGGCTCGGTCGGCCGGGGCCGCGAGAAGCTCCTCGGCACCGGACCGGGCACGGACGAGAACGGTTACGAGGACGAGGACGCCCCCGAGCGCAGCCACGACCCGGAGACCCTGCGCCGCGACGCCGACGCCTACGTCGACGTCAAACTGGGCGCCTTCGAGGCGGTGCTGGCCAAGACCCTGGAGGCCGTCGGCCGCGGCCGGCAGAAGCTGCACGGCCGGCTCGCCACCGACGACCTCGGCGCCCTCGCCGACGACACCACCACCCGCCAGCACTCCAGCGACGCCGACTACCTCGCCGACCTGGCCGCCCTCGCCGACAGCGACGCCGCCGCCGAGCAGACCCGGCAGCAGGAGTACACCGAGCAGCAGCAGCAACAGCAGCAGCCGGTGGCGGCGGCCCAGGCGGCCCCGGCCGACCAGACCGCGTACGGCTACGCCCAGCAGCAGCCCGACCCGTACGGCGGCTACCCGCAGCAGCCCTACGCCGGCCAGCAGGACGCGTACGGCTATCAGCAGGCCGATCCCTACTCCCCCACCTCCGGCTACGATCCGGCGGGCGGTGCCCCCTTCCAGGGCTACGACGCCCAGCAGCAGGGCTACGACCCCCAGCAGGCCGCCTACGACCCCCAGCAGCCCGCGTACGACGCGCAGCAGCCCGGCTATGCCCAGCCCCAGCAGCCCGCCCAGGCCCTCGACGAGACCAGCCTCTTCGACACCAGCATGATCAGCGCGGAGCAGTTGAGGGCCTACGAGCAGGGCCGGGGACTGTAGTCCTCCGAGGCTCCGTCCACAGCTCCGTCACCGGATTGGGCCGTGAGGGAAAGGTCCAGTATCCTGGCTCTTCGGTCGTGTGTAACCACGCGATCCGCGCTGCCCGCAGC
Organism: Streptomyces sp. ISL-12; assembly: GCF_018614415.1. Lineage (GTDB taxonomy): Bacteria > Actinomycetota > Actinomycetes > Streptomycetales > Streptomycetaceae > Streptomyces. The sequence continues at coordinate 116,944 of NZ_JAGGOO010000006.1, read as the reverse complement.
ACCACGGGGCGGCGCCCCTCTCAGCACAAAGCTCCAGGACCGAAAGTTGGAATGGCTCTGAACGCCCGCCTCGACCACCGCAACCCCCTCGTGTTCGACACGCACGAGCTGGGACGGCGTCCTGGTGCGCTGCAGCGCCTGACCCGCACGGTCGACGCTCCCCAGGATCTCGGTATCAAGGGAGTCATCGGAGTGCCGGAAGGCGCCCCGGTGGAGCTGGAGCTCCGGCTGGAGTCGGTCATGGAAGGGGTGCTTGTCACAGGCACCGCCCGTGCCGCGGCCGAGGGGGAGTGCGTAAGGTGTCTGGAGCCGGTCGAGCTGGAGCTCGAAGCGGACTTCCAGGAACTCTTCTCGTACCCTGACGCCGACGACCGGGGCCGCGTGATCGCGGAACCGGGCGACGACGCCGAGGACGACGAGGAGAGGTTCTTCCTCGAGGACGGCCTGTTCGACCTCGAACCGTTGCTGCGTGATGCGGTGGTGCTCGCACTGCCGATGCAGCCGGTGTGCCAGGAAGACTGCCCGGGACTGTGCGCCGAATGCGGCGTGCGCCTGGCGGACGACCCGGACCACCACCATGACGCCGTCGACATCCGTTGGGCGGCTTTGCAGGGACTCGCCGGTTCACTCGGAGACGGCGAGAAGGACGACATGAGCGGCGCCGAACCGGGCGTCGACGAGAAGCAGGAGAAGTAGCCGTGGCTGTTCCGAAGCGGAAGATGTCGCGCAGCAACACGCGCCACCGCCGGTCGCAGTGGAAGGCTGCGGTCCCCACCCTGGTTGCGTGCGAGCGCTGCCACGAGCCCAAGCTGCAGCACATCGCGTGCCCGTCGTGCGGCACCTACAACAAGCGCCAGGTCCTCGAGGTCTGAGCGGCTGGTGAGAGGCACTGTGTCCACGCCGAAGAAAAACTCTGCGGAGCACCAGGCCTCGTCCCACACGCTTCTGGAAGGGCGGCTCGGGTACAAGCTCGAGTCCGCCCTTCTGGTGCGCGCGCTGACCCACCGTTCCTACGCGTACGAGAACGGCGGTCTGCCGACGAACGAACGGCTGGAGTTCCTCGGGGACTCCGTGCTCGGTCTCGTCGTCACCGACACGCTGTACCGCACCCACCCCGACCTGCCCGAAGGCCAGCTGGCCAAGTTGCGGGCCGCGGTGGTCAACTCGCGTGCGCTGGCGGAGGTCGGTCGCGGGCTGGAACTGGGCTCCTTCATCCGGCTCGGCCGCGGTGAAGAGGGCACGGGCGGCCGGGACAAGGCATCCATCCTCGCCGACACCCTCGAAGCGGTGATCGGCGCGGTCTACCTCGACCAGGGCCTGGACGCGGCGGCGGAGCTGGTGCACCGCCTGTTCGACCCCCTGATCGAGAAGTCCTCCAACCTCGGCGCCGGCCTGGACTGGAAGACCAGTCTCCAGGAGCTGACCGCGACCGAAGGGCTCGGCGTCCCCGAGTACCTGGTCACGGAGACCGGCCCCGACCACGAGAAGACCTTCACTGCTGCCGCCCGCGTCGGAGGCGTCTCGTACGGCACCGGCACCGGCCGCAGCAAGAAGGAAGCGGAGCAGCAGGCCGCCGAGTCCGCGTGGCGGTCCATCCGGGCCGCGGCGGACGAGCGTGCCAAGGCGGCCAAGGAAGCCAAGGAAGCCAAGGCCGAGGCGGCCGAGGAAGCCAAGGCCGAGGCGGCCGGGGCCGCCGCGGAGAGCGTCGACGTACCGTCGCCCTCCGCCTGATCCGCTTCGAGAAGACGAGCGTCCCGAGCGCCCGCCCCCACCCCGGGGCCGGGCGCTCGGTTCGTCACACCGTCCCCGCCCGTTCGCACTGGGGGAGCGCATGCCCGAGTTGCCCGAGGTCGAGGTCGTCCGGCGCGGCCTGGAGCGGTGGGTCGCCCACCGGACCGTGGCCGACGCCGACGTCCTGCACCCCCGTGCCGTACGCCGTCACCTGGCCGGCGCCGACGACTTCGCCCAGCGTCTCAAGGGTCACCGCGTCGGCGTGCCCAGCCGCCGCGGCAAGTACCTGTGGCTGCCGCTGGAGGACAGCGGCCAGGCGGTCCTGGCCCACCTCGGCATGAGCGGCCAGCTGCTGGTCCAGCCGCACGAGGCCCCGGCCGAGAAACACCTGCGCGTCCGGGTCCGCTTCGCCGACGCCCTCGGCACCGAGCTGCGCTTCGTCGACCAGCGCACCTTCGGCGGCCTGTCGCTGCACGACACCTCGCCCGACGGCCTGCCCGACGTCATCGCGCACATCGCCCGCGACCCCCTCGACCCGCTCTTCGACGACGAGGCGTTCCACCGGGCGCTGCGCCGCAAGCGCACCACCATCAAACGGGCCCTGCTCGACCAGTCCCTGATCAGCGGCGTCGGCAACATCTACGCGGACGAGGCGCTGTGGCGCTCCCGCCTGCACTACGACCGCCCGACGGCGACCTTCACCAGGCCCCGCACCTTCGAACTCCTCGGCCATGTACGGGACGTGCTGAACGCGGCCCTCGCCGTCGGCGGCACCAGCTTCGACAGCCTGTACGTCAACGTCAACGGGGAGTCCGGCTACTTCGACCGGTCGCTGGACGCGTACGGCCGCGAGGGACTGCCCTGCGGCCGCTGCGCAACGCCGATGCGCCGCCGGCCGTGGATGAACCGCTCCAGCTACTACTGCCCGAAGTGCCAGCGCCCGCCGCGCGTCACCCCCTAGGTCAGCGCTAGCGCTGGGCGGCGCGCTCGGCGTCGTAGCGCTCGCGGGCGGCCAGCACCTCGTCCATGCTGCCTTCGAGGCACTCGATGAGGGCGACCAGCCGCCGGGCCGTCTCCCGGCCGAGCGGGGTCAGTTCGTAGTCGACGCGGGGCGGGTTGGTCGGCTGGGCCTCGCGGTGCACCAGGCCGTCGCGCTCCAGCGCGTGCAGCGTCTGGGAGAGCATCTTCTCGCTGACGCCGTCCACCCGGCGCCGCAGTTCGTTGAAGCGGAACGAGCCCTCGGACAGGGCTCCGAGCGTGAGTGCGCCCCAGCGCCCGGTGACATGCTCCAGCGTGTCGCGCGAGGGGCAGCCCCGGGAGAACACGTCGTACGGAAGGTCCCGCCCCTCCGCGCGCTCCTGCGTGGTCGACATACCTCCAGCGTACGGCAGCACAGCGCCGCCCGGCAGGCAGCGCCGACCGGCGGAAAGCCCTCCCGGGGGCGCCCCGCCCGCTAGTAGCCGAAGTCCTGCGTCCACCACGGGCCGCCGGAGGCGAAGTGCACGCCGACGCCCAGTGTCCTGAAGTCGCAGTTCAGGATGTTGGCCCGGTGGCCCTCGCTGTTCATCCAGGCGTCCATCACCGCCGCCGCGTCCGCCTGGCCGCGGGCTATGTTCTCGCCGCCGAGGTTGGTTATCCCGGCCGCCTCGGCCCGGTCCCACGGGGTGGCGCCGCTCGGGTCGGTGTGGTCGAAGAAGTCCTGCGCGGCCATGGCCTCGCTGAAGTCCTCCGCCAGTTCGGTCAGCCCGCTGCTGGCGGCGACCGGGGTGCAGCCGACCTTGGCCCGCTCCTCGTTGACGAGCCTGACCACCTCGGCCTCGGCGGCGGTCGCCTGGGAGACCGTGACGGACCGGTCGGCCGCCGCCTCCGACTCCTGCGGTTCCTCCGTGGCCGTGCGCGACGGGGTGGACTCCGTCTTCCCGCCCGCGGTCGCCGCCGGCTTCTTCGGCTCGGCGGTGGTCTTCTCGGGCGCGGGCGAGGCGGAGGCGGACGGCGTCTTCGAGGCGGAGGCGGAGGCGCTGGGGGAGGAGGACGAGGCCGGGCTGCCGGTGCCGGACCCGGCGGACTCCTCGTCGCCGGCGACGCTGCCCGAGGTGCCGCCCTGCTCACTGGGCGTGCTGCCCGGCGAGTCCGCGGCCTGCACCTTGTCGCTGCCGCCGGGGCCCTGGCCGATCCGCAGGCCGTCGAGGCCGGGCACCGCCCCCGTGGTCACCGCGACCGCGCCGAGCGCGACGGCGGCCGAGACGCCGAGCAGTCCCGCACGGACCGGGACGGAGCCCGCCTTCTTCCGGCGGCGCCGGAACCCCGGCCGCCGGCCACCGCCCGCCGCCGCCTCGGGGCCTTCCGGGGTGCCGGGGCCCTCGGGCGGCAGACCGCCGGAGGAGAAGGCGACCGTGGTGCCGGCCGGGTCGTCCGTGCCGAACAGATAGGCGTCGCTCCTGGCCCGGGCCTCGGCGTACGCCTCCGGGTTCAGGTAGGGAGCGGTCCCCCTGAGTGGGACGTCCCCCGTGTAGGAGGCCTGCGGGTCGTGGTCCCGTGCTCCGGAACCGCCCGGCTGTGCGGCTCCCTCGGCGCGGCCGGCGGCGGAGCGTCGGTGGCGTCCCATGTACTGGCCTTCCTCGTCCTCGCGGTCGACTCGTCTCTTGATCAACACGAAACCCACACGATCGAGTGAGTTTCGTATGAGATTCATTGGGTCGGGACGGTACCGCATGGCCCTGGGGGAGGAAGTGCCCACAGGGGTATAGGCCCGTTAGGTTGCCTCCATGAGCGAGGATGTACGGCTGGTCGCCTGGGTACGCGGACACGTCCAGGGCGTGGGTTTCCGCTGGTTCACGCGGGCGCGGGCACTGGAGCTGGGCGAGCTGAGTGGTTTTGCTCTCAATCTGGGCGACGGACGCGTCCAGGTGGTCGCGGAGGGGCCCAAGGATCACTGCGAGGGGCTCCTCGACTGGCTGCGCGGCGACGACACGCCCGGCCGCGTGGACGGAGTCACCGAGATCTGGGACACACCCCGCGGCGGCTACGACGGCTTCGCCATCCGCTGACCCCGGACCCCGGACGGATCCGCGGAGCGGCGCCGGACCCGCCCTCCGGGAGCCGTCCGGAACGGAAACGAGCAGGTGGTTGCCGACAACCGCTTGCCATAACCGGCTCCGCACGGCAGGATCGGCGCCACGCCCCGACGGGCCCGCAGGAGTCGCAGCGCCGCCGTTCCCCGGCCGCGCGCCCCGGGCCGTACGCCAATACGGGGCGTGATCGTGTTGACCGTCAAACTTTTTGGTGAGACGCTGAAAGCCCCGCGCACCTCAGCTGTTTGGCATGGTTGAACGGCAGCAAAAACTCCAAAGTGCCAAGCACCGCGGGTGCGAATCCCTCACGACCCACACCGCATCGGTCGGTCACTCATTGTGGAGGACCATCCATCATGGCAAAGGCGCTTCTCGGTTACGTCGGCGGCTCCGACCCGCGACTCCTCGCCGAGATGCGACGGCTCCAGCAGCGCGTTCAGGATCTGGAATCCGAGCTCGTACGGATCCAGGCGGAGAAGGACGCGCTGGCGGCTGCCGCTTCTCACGACAGGATCATGGAGAGCGTTGACGCACACCAGGCGGAGCCTGCGCTGACCTGATCACTGCAACGCTCCACGCACAGCACCAGCAGTGGTCGGGCTGCCCGTACAGCCGCTCGGTTGCTCAGCATTGCAAGGGACGCTTCGGCGTCCCTTCTTCTTTGCCTCCCCGCAGGGCCCCTCGGCTTCTTTAACGTCTGATGTGCCCTGCGCGTTCAACGGTGAAACCGCAGGGGTCCGAGCGTTCATGGAGTGGGACTCCCCCGGAAGGTAGAGTCCGGCGGCGTGCACCTGAAGGCCCTGACCCTGCGCGGGTTCAAGTCGTTCGCCTCGGCGACCACGCTCCGGTTCGAGCCGGGCATCACGTGCGTCGTCGGACCGAACGGCTCGGGCAAGTCCAACGTCGTGGACGCGCTCAGCTGGGTCATGGGCGAGCAGGGCGCCAAGTCGCTGCGCGGCGGCAAGATGGAGGACGTCATCTTCGCCGGCACCACCGGCCGCCCGCCGCTGGGCCGCGCCGAGGTGTCGCTGACCATCGACAACTCCGACGGGGCGCTGCCCATCGAGTACGCCGAGGTCACCATCACGCGGATCATGTTCCGCAACGGCGGCAGCGAGTACCAGATCAACGGCGAGACCTGCCGGCTGCTCGACATCCAGGAACTGCTCTCCGACTCCGGCATCGGCCGGGAGATGCACGTCATCGTCGGCCAGGGCCAGCTCGACTCCGTACTGCACGCCGACCCCATGGGCCGCCGCGCCTTCATCGAGGAGGCGGCCGGCGTCCTCAAGCACCGCAAGCGCAAGGAGAAGGCGCTGCGGAAGCTGGAGGCGATGAAGGCCAACCTCGCCCGCGTCCAGGACCTCACGGACGAGCTGCGCCGCCAGCTCAAGCCCCTGGGCCGGCAGGCGGCGGTCGCGCGGCGGGCCGCCGTCATCCAGGCCGACCTCCGCGACGCCCGCCTCCGGCTCCTCGCCGACGACCTCGTACGGCTGCGGGAGGCACTGGCGGCCGAGATCGCCGACGAGGCCGCCCTCAAGGAACGCAAGGAGGCCGCCGAGCGGGACCTGGGCCAGGCACTGCGCCGCGAGGCGCTCCTGGAGGACGAGGTCCGCCGGCTCACCCCGCGGCTCCAGCGCGCCCAGCAGACCTGGTACGAGCTGTCCCAGCTGGCCGAACGGGTGCGCGGCACGATCTCGCTGGCCGAGGCACGGGTGAAGAGCGCCACCTCCGCGCCCGAGGAGGAACGGCGCGGCCGGGACCCCGAGGACCTGGAGCGCGAGGCCGCCCGGGTCCGAGAGCAGGAGGCCGAACTGGAGGCCGCCCTGGAAGCGGCCCGGCGCGCCCTGGAGGACACGGTCGCCCACCGCGCCGAGCTGGAACGCGAGCTGGCCGAGGAGGAACGCCGCCTCAAGGACGCCGCCCGCGCCATCGCCGACCGCCGCGAAGGCCTCGCCCGGCTCAGCGGCCAGGTCGGCGCCGCCCGCTCCCGCGCCGCGGCCGCGCAGTCGGAGATAGAGCGCCTGACCGCCGCCCGCGACGAGTCCCAGGAACGCGCCGTCGCCGCCCAGGAGGAGTACGAGGCGCTGAAGGCCGAGGTCGACGGCCTCGACGCCGACGACCACGAACTCGCCGAGCGGCACGAGGCCGCCAAGCGGCAGCTCGCCGAGGCCGAGGCCGCCCTCACCGCCGCCCGCGAGGCGGCCACCTCGGCGGAACGCTCCCGGGCCGCGACCCAGGCCCGGCACGACGCCCTCGCCCTCGGCCTGCGCCGCAAGGACGGCACGGGCGCGCTGCTCGCCGCGCGGGACCGGCTGACCGGGCTGCTCGGCCCGGCCGCCGAACTGCTCACCGTCACGCCGGGCCACGAGGTTCCGCTCGCCGCGGCGTTCGGCGCCGCCGCCGACGCCCTTGCCGTGACCTCCCCGTCCGCCGCCGCCGACGCCCTCCGCCTGCTGCGCAAGCAGGACGCCGGGCGGGCCGCGCTGCTGATCGGCGGCGCCGCCGGCGACGTACCGGACGAGCCCCGCGGGGACGGGCCGCCGTACGCCGCCGACCTGGTGCGCGGGCCGGACGGGCTGATGCCGGCCGTACGGCGGCTGCTGCGCGGGATCGTCGTCGTGGAGACCCTGGAGGACGCCGAGGAACTGGTGTACGCGCGGCCGGAGCTGACCGCCGTGACCGCGGAGGGCGACCTGCTCGGCGCGCACCTCGCGCAGGGCGGCTCGGCCGGGGCGCCCAGCCTGATCGAAGTACAGGCGTCCGTCGACGAGGCCGCCGCCGAGCTGACGGAGCTGGCCGTACGGTGCGAGGAACTGGCCGCGGCGCAGGAAGCCGCCGGGGAGCGGCGCCGGGAGTGCGCCGCGCTGGTGGAGGAGCTGGGGGAGCGGCGCCGGGCCGCCGACCGGGAGAAGTCGGCCGTCGCCCAGCGGCTCGGGCGGCTCGCCGGACAGGCCCGCGGCGCGTCCGGCGAGGCCGAGCGGGCCGCCGCCGCGGCCGGCCGGGCGCAGGAGGCGCTGGACAAGGCGCTCATGGACGTGGAGGAACTGGCCGAGCGGCTCGCCGTCGCCGAGGAGATGCCGGCCGAGGAGGAACCCGACAGCTCCCGGCGGGACCGGCTCGCCGCCGACGGGGCCAATGCCCGGCAGACCGAGATGGAGGCCCGCCTCCAGGCCCGTACGCACGAGGAACGGGTCAAGGGGCTGGCCGGACGGGCCGACTCGCTGGACCGCGCCGCCCGCGCGGAACGCGAGGCACGCGCGCGTGCCGAGCAGCGGCGGGCCCGGCTGCGCCACGAGGCGTCGGTCGCGGGGGCCGTCGCCTCGGGCGCCCGCCAGTTGCTGGCGCACGTCGAGGTCTCCCTCACCCGCGCCGACGCGGAGCGCACCGCCGCCGAGGCCGCCAAGGCCCAGCGGGAACAGGAACTGGCCGCGGCCCGCACCGAGGGACGTGATCTCAAGGCCGAGCTGGACAAGCTCACGGATTCAGTTCACCGGGGCGAGGTACTCGGCGCCGAGAAACGGCTGCGGATCGAGCAGCTGGAGACCAAGGCGCTGGAGGAACTCGGTGTGGAACCGACGGCACTGGTGGACGAGTACGGCCCGCACCAGCCGGTGCCGCCCTCGCCCCCCGCCCAGGGCGAGGAACTCCCCGACGATCCGGACCACCCGCGCAACCGGCCCCGGCCGTACCGGCGGGACGAGCAGGAGAGACGGCTGAAGGCCGCCGAGCGTGCCTACCAGCAGCTCGGCAAGGTCAATCCGCTGGCGCTGGAGGAGTTCGCGGCGCTGGAGGAGCGGCACCAGTTCCTCAGCGAGCAACTGGAGGACCTGAAGAAGACCCGCGCCGATCTGCTCCAGGTGGTCAAGGAGGTCGACGAGCGCGTCGAGCAGGTCTTCAGCGAGGCGTTCCGGGACACCGCCCGTGAGTTCGAGGGCGTGTTCGGCCGGCTGTTCCCCGGCGGGGAGGGGCGGCTGGTGCTGACCGACCCCGGCAACATGCTCAGCACGGGCGTGGACGTCGAGGCCCGGCCGCCGGGCAAGAAGGTCAAGCGGCTGTCGCTGCTGTCCGGCGGGGAGCGGTCGCTGACCGCCGTGGCGCTGCTGGTGTCGATCTTCAAGGCGCGGCCCAGTCCGTTCTACGTGATGGACGAGGTCGAGGCGGCGCTGGACGACACCAACCTGCAACGGCTGATCCGGATCATGCAGGAGCTGCAGGAGGCGTCGCAGCTGATCGTGATCACGCACCAGAAACGGACCATGGAGGTCGCGGACGCGCTGTACGGCGTGTCCATGCAGGGCGACGGGGTGTCCAAGGTCATCAGCCAGCGACTGCGTTGACGGCGGGTCCGTCACGGACGCCCTTCATCGGCCCGTCCCCCGAGCCCATCCCCGAGCCATCTTCAAGGCTCATCTTCAAGACTTGAACGCAAATGGATCATCGATCCCCTGCATGGTTCTCACTTCTCCCCCGCAGAACGTCTCGTAGCTCACACCTTTGACCCTATTGACTTCGAAACTTGAAGGCATAGTCTCTGCAACGTTGCTTTTACCTTCAGGAACCTTCAGGCGGTCCTCGAAGGGAGATCCACCCCGGCAGCGTTGCCGGTGGCCCGAGGAGTACACGTGACCAGCACTGCTGAGGCACCCAAGTCAGGAGCCAGAACGGCTCACCCCGATCATCTCGGGCACGTCATCTTCATCGCGGCGGCGGCCGCGATGGGCGGTTTCCTCTTCGGCTACGACAGTTCCGTGATCAACGGTGCCGTCGAGGCCATCCGGCACCGCTACGACGTCGGATCCGCGCTGCTGGCCCAGGTCATCGCGATCGCGCTGATCGGCTGCGCCATCGGCGCCGCCACCGCCGGCCGGATCGCCGACCGGATCGGCCGCATCCGCTGCATGCAGATCGCCGCGGTCCTGTTCACCGTCAGCGCCATCGGCTCGGCCCTGCCCTTCGCGCTGTGGGACCTGGCCATGTGGCGGGTCATCGGCGGCTTCGCCATCGGCATGGCCTCGGTGATCGGCCCCGCCTACATCGCCGAGGTCTCCCCGCCCGCCTACCGCGGCCGGCTCGGCTCCTTCCAGCAGGCCGCGATCGTCGTCGGCATCGCGGTGTCGCAGCTGGTCAACTGGGGTCTGCTGAACGCCGCGGGCGGCGACCAGCGCGGTGAGCTGATGGGCCTGGAGGCCTGGCAGGTCATGCTCGGCGTCATGGTCGTCCCGGCCGTCCTGTACGGGCTGCTGTCCTTCGCCATCCCCGAGTCCCCGCGCTTTTTGATCTCGGTGGGCAAGCACGACAAGGCCCGCCAGATCCTCGAAGAGGTCGAGGGCAAGAACGTCGACCTCGACGCCCGCGTCGCCGAGATCGAGACGGGCATGCACCGCGAGGAGAAGGCCAGCTTCAAGGAACTCCTCGGCGGCAGCTTCTTCTTCAAGCCGATCGTCTGGATCGGCATCGGCCTCTCCGTCTTCCAGCAGTTCGTCGGCATCAACGTCGCGTTCTACTACTCCTCGACGCTGTGGCAGTCGGTCGGTGTCGACCCGACGGACTCCTTCTTCTACTCGTTCACGACGTCGATCATCAACATCGTCGGCACCGTGATCGCGATGATTTTCGTGGACCGCGTCGGCCGCAAGCCGCTCGCCATCATCGGCTCGGTCGGCATGGTCATCGGCCTGGCGCTGGAGGCCTGGGCGTTCTCCGCCCACCTGGTCGACGGCAAGCTCCCGGCCACCCAGGGCTGGGTCGCCCTGATCGCCGCCCACGTGTTCGTGCTCTTCTTCGCCCTCTCCTGGGGCGTGGTCGTGTGGGTCTTCCTCGGCGAGATGTTCCCCAACCGGCTCCGTGCCGCCGCCCTCGGCGTCGCCGCCGCCGCGCAGTGGATCGCCAACTGGGCCATCACCGCGAGCTTCCCGTCGCTGGCCGAGTGGAACCTCTCCGGCACCTACGTGATCTACACGGTCTTCGCCGCGCTCTCCATCCCGTTCGTCCTGAAGTTCGTCAAGGAGACGAAGGGCAAGGCGCTGGAGGAGATGGGCTGAGCCTCGCTCCGAGGCCCCTCGACTCGAGGAGCCGGGCCAAGTCCCCGCTGCCCCGCTCCTCGACACCCGTAAGACGTACTGCCCGGTCCGGCACACGGACCGGGCAGTACGTCTTTGTCCGGGAAAAGGGGTGGTCGTCGCGGTTCTGCCGCAAGGGGGCGCCGCGATCAGGGCGGTGCCCCGTCCGCCCGCCGTGCGGGAGGGCGGCGCGAGCAGACGGCTCACCCAGCGCCTCCGGACGCTCCCGCGCGGGCTTGGTCCGCCGTGGCTCGACGCGGGACAGGTCCGGCGCGCCGCAGGGCTCCGGGAGCCCCTGCTCGACTTGCGGCCGGCCCATGAGGTGCGGGAACCCTCGGGCGGTGCCCGGGGCGGTGCCCGGGGCGGTCCGTGGAGGGAGGGGTCTGGGCCGGGGTGGCGGCGCACGGTACGCCGGGCCGGACCTGCACGACGCCATCGAGCGGCTGAACGAGGCGCCTGTCCGCACCACGGCCGCGGTCGCTCGCGCGCACCTCGGTCAGCATCCCGCTCACCCGGCTGCGGCAGCCCGGCCGCGGGCGCCGGCTGCGCCGACCAGGCCCCGTCCCACCCGCACGGCCCGACGGCTCCTGGGCCGCACGCCCACCGCCATCACGGCTCCCTGAGCCCGCAGGGCCCGCGGTCCGGGCACGGCCGAGGAACGCGGGCCGTCGGCCGTCCGAGACGCGAAACGGCCCGGCGCGCGGCACCGAGGCGCGCGCCGGGCCGGTCCACGTCTCAGTAAGACAGCGGCTGAGGCTCCCCGCCCCGCTCCGCCGGAACCGTCACCGCCGGCTTGGGCAGCACCACGTACAGCAGGCCGGAGACCACGATCGTGGCCACCCAGCCGAGCCCGTACTCGCCGATGACATTGTTGCCGGCCAGCGGGCCGGTGAACCAGTCCGACGTGGTGAACATCAGGCCCGTCGCCAGACCCAGGGCCCACGCGGTCACCGCGGCGGGGGAGAAGCCGCCCCGGTACCAGTACGCGCTGGTGCGCCCCGTGTCGGAGAGGGCGGCGCCGTCGTACTCCCGCCGGCGCAGCATGTCCGCGCCGAAGACGCCGACCCAGGCCGAGAAGGCGACCGCCAGCAGCGACAGGAACGCGGTGAAGGAGCCCAGGAAGCTGGTCGCCGCCAGCATCAGCACGCTGCCGAAGACGAGGGAGATCACCGCGTTCACCGACACCGCCCAGTGGCGCGGCACCTTGAAGCCGAGGGTCTGCGCGGTGAAGCCCGCCGAGTACATCGACATGGCGTTGATCAGCAGCATGCCGATCAGCGCGATCAGCAGGTACGGCACCGCGATCCAGGTCGGCAGGATCTCCCCGAGGAAGGAGACCGGGTCGGCCGTCGAGGCCAGGTCCGGCGTGGAGACCGCCATGACCGCGCCCATCAGCACCATCGGGAGTACGACGATCCCGGCACCGCCGACCGTCACGCCCACGATCCCCTTCGCGGACGCGGTACGCGGCAGGTAGCGCGTGAAGTCCGGGGCGGACGGGATCCAGCTGACGCCGCCCGCCGCGATCAGACCGATCCCCGTGATCATCGCGGCCACCGACCCGGCGGGCCGGCCGAAGACCGCCGACCAGTCGGTCTCCGCGACCAGATAGCCGAGCACCAGCACCGAGAAGGCGCCGAAGAGGTAGGCCGCGTACTTGTTGCACTTCTGCACGGCGTTGATGCCGAGCCCCGAGATCGCGAACGTGGCGATCACGAAGGCCAGCAGCGTCACCATGTCCAGCAGGGCGTTGGCCCGCACGCCGAACAGGATGTCCAGCACCGTGAGCAGCGCGTACGCGCCGGTCACCGCGTTGATCGTCTCCCAGCCCCAGCGGGCCACCCAGATCAGCGAACCGGGCAGCAGATTGCCCCGCTGCCCGAACACCGCCCGGGACAGCGCCATCCCGGGCGCCCCGCCGCGCTTGCCGGCGATGCCGATCAGCCCGACCAGTCCGTACGAGACGACGGGCGCGCACACCGCGACGACCACCGCCTGCCAGAAGCCGAGCCGGTACGCCACGACCAGGCTCGCGCCCATCGTGAGCAGCAGCACGCTGATGTTGGCGCCGACCCAGGTCGGGAAGAGCCCGCGGACGCGGGCCGTGCGTTCGTGATCGGGCACCTGCTCGATGCCGCGGGTCTCCAGGCCGTGGGCGCCGTCGGTCGCGGCGGCGGTTTCGCTCATGTGGGGGTCCGTGCCTCAAGGGCCCGTGCCTCGTGGGGGAGGGACGGGCGGCGGTCGGGTGATCTACGCGCGTCGCTGCGGGCCCCGCCATCGTACTTTGCTCCCATCGCGTCCCACCAGTGACCTTTGTCCCTTGGAGGAAGTGCCAAGACGGGTGTGCCGCGGGGCCCTGACCGACAGGGGCCATGACTGATACTGGAGCCGTTATGGACATCGTCATCCTTGCTGTAGTCATCGCCGTGGTCGTGATCGGCGCGATCGGCGGGCTGGTCGTCGGCAGCCGCCGTAAGAAGCCGCTGCCGAAGCCGCCGCCCGCCGCGCCCGACATCACCGCCCCTCCGGCCGAGCCGCACGTCGGCGAAGAGGCCGAGACACCGCGCGACGAAACGCGCCGGACGATAGAGGAGGTCGACCTCCCGAGCGGCAGCGGCGCCACCCTCGCCGAGCCGCCCGTCGTCGAAGAGCTCGAAGTACCTCAGCTGGAGGTCCCCGAGCCCACCGCCGGCCGACTGGTCCGGCTCCGTTCCCGCCTCTCCCGTTCGCAGAGCGCGCTCGGCAAGGGCCTGCTCACGCTGCTCTCCCGCGAGCACCTCGACGAGGACACCTGGGAGGAGATCGAGGACACGCTGCTCACCGCCGACGTCGGCGTGCAGCCCACCCAGGAGCTGGTCGAGCGGCTGCGCGAGCGCGTCCGCGTCCTCGGCACCCGCACCCCGGAGGAGCTGCGGGGGCTGCTGCGCGAGGAGCTGATCACCCTGGTCGGCCCCGAGATGGACCGCGCCGTCAGGACCGAGCCTCCCTCCGGCAAGCCCGGCATCGTGATGGTCGTCGGCGTCAACGGCACCGGCAAGACCACCACCACCGGCAAGCTCGCCCGCGTCCTGGTCGCCGACGGCCGCAGCGTCGTGCTGGGCGCCGCCGACACCTTCCGGGCAGCCGCCGCCGACCAGCTCCAGACCTGGGGCGAGCGGGTCGGCGCCCACACCGTGCGCGGCCCCGAGGGCGGCGACCCGGCCTCCGTCGCCTTCGACGCCGTCAAGGAGGGCAAGGAGATCGGCTCCGACGTCGTCCTCATCGACACCGCGGGGCGGCTGCACACCAAGACCGGCCTCATGGACGAGCTGGGCAAGGTCAAGCGCGTGGTGGAGAAGCACGCCCCGCTCGACGAGGTGCTGCTCGTGCTCGACGCCACCACCGGCCAGAACGGCCTCATCCAGGCCCGGGTCTTCGCCGAGGTCGTCGACATCACCGGCATCGTGCTCACCAAGCTGGACGGCACGGCCAAGGGCGGCATCGTGGTCGCCGTCCAGCGCGAGCTGGGCGTACCGGTCAAGCTGATCGGCCTGGGCGAGGGCGCGGACGACCTGGCGCCGTTCGAGCCGGAGGCGTTCGTGGACGCGCTGATCGGTGACTGAATCGATTCCTCCGCCCGCACCGGAAGCGCCCGCCCTCTCGGGGGACGGGCGCTTCCGGGCGTCAGGGGCCAGTACGCCCGGTACGCCCCCGGGCGACCGCCGCCGCTACCCCCGGGACCGGTGCGCCACGTACGCCAGGGTCCCCAGCAGCAGCCGCGCCTCCGGGGGCCGGGTCGCCGAGTCCAGGGCCGGTGGGCGCAGCCACCGCACCGGGCCCCGGCCGCCGCGGTCGGAGGGCGGGGCGGTGATGTGCGCGCCCCGGCCGAGGCCGCGCAGATCGAGGGCGGAGGGCGCGTCCCAGCCCATCCGGTAGAGCAGCCGGGGCAGCTCGGCGGCGCCGCCGGGGGCGACGAAGAAGTGGGCGCGGCCCTGCGGGGTCGCCGTGACCGGGCCGACCGGCAGCCCCATGCGCTCCAGCCGGGCCAGCGCCCGGCAGCCCGCGGGCTCGGCCACCTCGATCACGTCGAACGTCCGGCCGACCGGCAGCATCACCGAGGCGCCCGGGAACCGCGCCCACGCCTCGCTCACCTCGTCCAGCGTCGATCCGGCGGGCACCTCGGGCGCGAAGTCCAGCGGGTGCGCGCCCGGCGCCGGGCAGTCGGCGCGGCCGCAGGAGCAGGCGCCCGCGGCGGCCCGTGCCCCCGGCACCGCGTCCCACCCCCACAGGCCGGTGAACTCGGCCACGGCCGTGCACTCCGACGGGCGGCCGCGGCGCCGCGCGGCGGTCCGGAGGTCGCGAATCCCCCGACTGCTGCCGATCGTGAAGCCCATGCCCCCTCCAACGGGTTCGGCGCACCGGTGGTTACGAAGTGGGTGCGCGCGGTGACTCTGTGTTCCCACCTCCCCAGTGCCGAGCGTTTCAGACGGCGCCTGGAAGCATCCCGGGTGGTGCGCCTGGCGGCGCACGCCCCTGCCGTGCTCCGTTGCACCCACTCCCGAGTGGCTGATGTCAAGTGAATCGCGAGGCCCGCGCCGCGAGTTCATTCGAAGGGGTGGCGAATGGTGGCGTTTGTGGAATCGCCATGGCCGTATGCGTGATCGTGAAATTACTTTGTGTTCATGGCACCTGGGGGCCCATGCGCACGTGGGTATGCCGGAGGCAACTCGGCTTTCCGTTCGAAGAGTGACAACTCTGGGACGGACGGTCCGAACACCGGCATCCTGATAGGGCTTGGCGCACTCGGCGACAGGTGGTCTTGAGGGATGGGGGCGTTCCAGTGAGCGGCAACGGTGGCGGCGGAACGAGCGCTGGGGACGCTGAACACCCCGGGCACGCCGACAAGCGTCCCAACGAGTTGCTCACCTCGTGGTTCGTGCGCAGCGGCTGGTCGAAGGGCGAGCTGGCCCGCCAGGTCAACCGCCAGGCACGCCGGCTGGGCGCCAAACACATCTCCACCGACACCTCCCGCGTACGCCGCTGGCTGGACGGCGAGAACCCCCGCGAGCCGATCCCGAAAATCCTCTCGGAGCTGTTCTCCGAGCGCTTCGGCGTCGTCGTCTCCGTCGAGGACCTGGGCCTGCGCACCGGCCGCCCGACACCCTCCGCGACCGGCGTCGACCTGCCCTGGACGGGCCCGCAGACCGTGGCCCTGCTCAGCGAGTTCTCGCGCAGCGACCTGATGCTGGCGCGGCGCGGCTTCCTCGGGACCTCGCTGGCCCTCTCCGCGGGCCCGTCCCTCATCGAACCCATGCAGCGCTGGCTCGTGCCCACGCCCCCGCCCACCGCGCCGGACCCCGAGCCGGTGCCCGCCGGGCGCGCCCGGGGCCGGCTGTCCAAGCCCGAGCTGGACCTGCTGGAGACCACCACCGTGATGTTCCGGCGGTGGGACGCCCAGTGCGGCGGCGGTCTGCGCCGCAAGGCGGTCGTCGGCCAGCTGCACGAGGTGACCGACCTCCTCCAGGAACCCCAGCCGGAGGCCACCCGCCTCAAGCTGTTCAAGGTCGCCGCCGAGCTGGCCGAGCTGGCCGGCTGGATGTCGTACGACGTCGGGCTCCAGCCCACCGCGCAGAAGTACTTCGTGCTCGCGCTGCACGCCGCCAAGGAGGCGGGGGACCGGCCGCTCGGCTCGTACATCCTGTCCAGCATGAGCCGCCAGATGATCCACCTCGGCCGGCCCGACGACGCCCTGGAGCTGATCCACCTCGCCCAGTACGGCAGCCGGGACTGCGCGAGTCCGCGCACCCAGTCCATGCTGTATGCGATGGAGGCCCGCGCCTACGCCAACATGGGGCAGCCCGGACGCACCCAGCGGGCCGTGCGGATGGCCGAGGACATCTTCGCGGACGCCGACGAGTGGGACGAGCCGGACCCCGACTGGATCCGCTTCTTCTCCGCGGCCGAACTGCACGGCGAGAACAGCCACTCCTTCCGCGACCTCGCCTACGTCGCCGGCCGCAGCCCCGCCTACGCCTCACTGGCCGAGCCCCTGATGAAACAGGCCGTCGGCCTCTTCGCCGAGGACGAGGAGCACCAGCGGTCCTACGCGCTCAACCTGATCGGCCTGGCCACCGTGCACCTGTTGCGCCGCGAGCCCGAGCAGGGCGCCGCCCTCGCCACCGACGCCATCGGGATCGCCAAGAAGGTCCGCTCCGAACGCGTCAACACCCGTATCCGCAAGACCGTCGACACGGCCGTACGCGACTTCGGCGAGCTGGCCGACGTCGTCGACCTCACCGAGCTGCTCGCCAAGGAACTCCCGGAGACCGCCGAGGCGGTCTGAACCCCCGAGAATTCCCACGAACCCCGGCCGCGGCCGGCCCTCCCGAACTGCCCGACTCGGCTCCCCCCACGCCAGGTCACCGGAGGGCCCGCCGCGGCCGGCCTGTGCAGGTTGCGCCACGATAACGATCGCCCGTACCGAGATCAGGCAGTTCATCGACGCGTAACACGCACGGTGTCTTCGTCACGGCGGTGAAACAACGAGGGGCGCCCAACGAAACCGCGCTGCGCCAGTCTCATGGCGCATAACCGGCCCACCCCTCACTCCGCCCAGGCTTCCGCCCGCACGGGGCCGTACCAACGACGAGGAGACGCCGATGGCACCAGCCATCACCCTTGCCGCAGAGGCGCCGACGCTCTCTGCCGCCAACACAGGGTTCATGCTCATCTGTTCCGCCCTGGTGATGCTCATGACCCCCGGCCTGGCCTTCTTCTACGGGGGCATGGTCCGGGTCAAGAGCACGCTGAACATGCTGATGATGAGCTTCATCAGCCTTGGCATCGTCACCGTCCTGTGGGTGCTGTACGGGTTCTCCATGGCGTTCGGCACGGACTCCGGCTCGGTCATCGGCTGGAACTCCGACTGGGTGGGCTTGAGCAACATCGGCCTGACGGAACTGTGGGACGGCTACACCATCCCGGTCTTCGTCTTCCTGGTCTTCCAGCTGATGTTCGCCGTCCTCACCCCCGCCCTGATCAGCGGCGCCCTCGCGGACCGCGTGAAGTTCACGGCGTGGGCGCTGTTCATCGCCCTGTGGGCCACGATCGTGTACTTCCCGGTCGCCCACTGGGTCTGGGGCGCGGGCGGCTGGGCCTTCGAACTGGGCGTGATCGACTTCGCCGGCGGTACGGCCGTGCACATCAACGCCGGTGCCGCGGCGCTCGGCGTCATCCTCGTCATCGGCAAGCGGGTCGGCTTCAAGAAGGACCCGATGCGCCCGCACAACCTGCCGCTGGTCATGCTCGGCGCCGGTCTGCTGTGGTTCGGCTGGTTCGGCTTCAACGCCGGCTCCTGGCTCGGCAACGACGACGGCGTCGGCGCGCTGATGTTCGTCAACACCCAGGTCGCCACCGGCGCCGCCGTCCTCGGCTGGCTCGCCTACGAGAAGATCCGGCACGGCGCCTTCACCACCCTCGGTGCCGCCTCCGGCGCGGTCTCCGGCCTGGTCGCCATCACCCCGGCGGGCGGCGCGGTCTCCCCGCTCGGCGCGATCGCGGTCGGCGTCATCGCCGGTGTCCTGTGCGCCATGGCCGTCGGCCTCAAGTACAAGTTCGGCTACGACGACTCCCTCGACGTCGTCGGCGTCCACATGGTCGGCGGCATCCTCGGCTCCCTGCTCATCGGCTTCTTCGCCACCGGCAAGGGCCAGTCCGACGTCGCGGGCCTCTTCTACGGCGGCGGCCTCGACCAGTTCTGGAAGCAGTGCGCCGGTGTCTTCGGCGTCCTCGCCTACTCCCTGGTCGTCTCCGCGGTCCTCGCCTTCCTGCTGGACAAGACGATCGGCATGCGGGTATCCGAGGACGTCGAGGTGGCCGGCATCGACCAGGCCGAGCACGCCGAGACCGCATACGACTTCAGCGGCGCCGGCGGCGGGGCCGCCCGCACCAGTGCCCTGCCCACGACCGTCGTCGGCGCCGAGAGCAAGAAGGTGGACGCATGAAGCTCATCACCGCCGTCGTCAAGCCGCACCGGCTCGACGAGATCAAGGAAGCCCTCCAGGCCTTCGGAGTACAGGGCCTGACCGTCACCGAGGCCAGCGGCTACGGCCGTCAGCGCGGCCACACCGAGGTCTACCGGGGCGCCGAGTACACCGTCGACCTGGTCCCCAAGATCCGCATCGAGGTGCTGGTCGAGGACGACGACGCCGAACAGCTCATCGAAGTCGTCGTCAAGGCCGCCCGCACCGGCAAGATCGGTGACGGCAAGGTCTGGGCGGTCCCCGTCGAGACGGCCGTCCGGGTCCGCACCGGCGAGCGCGGCCCGGACGCCCTCTGACACGACAGACGAACAGGAGTCGCTGGGTGACGAGCACGGACGTGGCGAACGAAACAGAGGACTCGGGACCCAGCGGCTACGCGGCGGCCCGGCTGCGCCTCCTCACCGAGGGGGCGCGGTCCGGGCCGCCGCGCCGTTCCGCCCTCTCCGCGCTGACCGACGACTGGCTCACCGGCCTCTTCGACCCGGCGGCCGAGGGACTGCGGGGCGTGTCGCTGGTCGCGGTCGGCGGATACGGGCGCGGTGAACTCTCCCCGCGCAGCGACCTCGACCTGCTCCTGCTGCACGACGGCCACGACGACAAGGCGGTCGCCGCCCTCGCAGACCGCCTCTGGTACCCGGTCTGGGACCTCGGTCTCGCCCTCGACCACTCGGTCCGCACACCGGCCGAGGCACGGAAGACGGCCGGCGACGACCTCAAGGTCCACCTCGGCCTCCTCGACGCCCGCCACCTCGCCGGCGACCTCGGCCTGACCGCCGCGCTCCGTACGACGATCCTCGCGGACTGGCGCAACCAGGCCCCCAAGCGCCTGCCCGAACTCCAGGAACTCTGCGCCGAGCGCGCCGAACGCCAGGGCGAGCTGCAGTACCTGCTGGAACCCGACCTGAAGGAGGCGCGCGGCGGACTGCGCGATGCCACCGCCCTGCGCGCCGTCGCCGCCTCCTGGCTCGCCGACGCCCCGCGCGAGGGCCTCGCCGACGCCCGCCGCCGCCTCCTCGACGTCCGCGACGCCCTGCACCTGACGACGGGCCGGGCCACCGACCGGCTGGCCTTGCAGGAGCAGGACCAGGTCGCCGCCGAACTCGGCCTCCTCGACGCCGACACCCTGCTCCGCCAGGTCTACGAGGCCGCGCGCCTCGTCTCGTACGCCAGTGACGTCACCTGGCGCGAGGTGGGCCGGGTGCTGCGGGCCCGGTCGGTGAGACCCCGGCTGCGCGCCATGCTGGGGGGCGGCAAACCCGCGCCCGAGCGCTCCCCGCTCGCCGAGGGCGTCGTCGAACAGGACGGCGAGGTGGTGCTCGCCCGCGCCGCACGCCCCGAACGCGACCCCGTCCTCCCGCTGCGCGCCGCGGCCGCCGCCGCGCAGTCCGGTCTCCCGCTCTCCCTGCACGCCGTACGCCGCCTCGCCGCCACCGTGCGCCCCCTGCCCACGCCCTGGCCCGCCGAGGCCCGCGAGCAGCTCGTCACCCTGCTCGGCTCCGGCCGCCCCACCGTCGAGGTCTGGGAAGCCCTGGAGGCCGAGGGCCTGATCACCCGGCTGCTGCCCGACTGGGAACGGGTGCGCTGCCGCCCCCAGCGCAACGCCGTGCACGTGTGGACCGTCGACCGGCACCTCATCGAGACGGCGGTGCGCGCCTCCTCGTTCACCCGCCGCGTCCACCGCCCCGACCTGCTGCTGGTCGCCGCCCTGCTGCACGACATCGGCAAGGGCTGGCCCGGCGACCACTCGGTGGCCGGCGAGATCATCGCCAAGGACGTGGCCGTACGCGTCGGCTTCGACCACGCCGACGCCGCCGTCCTGGCCACCCTCGTACGCCACCACCTGCTGCTCATCGAGACCGCCACCCGGCGCGACCTCGACGACCCCGCCACCGTACGGGCGGTCGCGGAGGCGGTCGGCACCCAGAGCACGCTGGAACTGCTGCACGCCCTCACCGAGGCGGACGCCCTCGCCACCGGGCCCGCCGCCTGGTCCGCCTGGCGCGGCTCCCTCGTCGCCGACCTGGTCAAACGGGTCTCCGCGGTGCTCTCCGGAGACCCCCTGGAGGACCCGGAGGCCGCCGCGCCCACCGCCGAGCAGGAGCGGCTCGCCCTGGAGGCGTTCCGCACCGGCGGCCCGGTGCTGGCGCTGCGCGCGCAGACGGAGGCACCGGCCGAGGTGCCGGACGCGGCGTCGGGCTCGGTGTCGGGCTCGGTGTCGGGCGGGCAGGAGCCGCTCGGCGTGGAACTGCTGATCGCCGTCCCCGACCAGGCGGGCGTGCTCCCCGCCGTCGCCGGCGTCCTCGCCGTGCACCGGCTGACCGTCCGCACCGCCGAACTGCGCTCCCTGTCGCTGCCGGACGGCGTCGACGGCTCCGTCCTGCTCCTCGACTGGCGGGTCGCCGCCGAGTACGGCTCGCTGCCGCAGGCCGCCCGGCTCCGCGCCGACCTGGTCCGCGCGCTGGACGGCTCCCTGGACATCGCCGCCCGCCTCGCCGAACGGGACGCGGCCTATCCGCGCCGCCGGGGCGTGGTCGCGCCGCCGCCGCGGGTGACGGTCGCCCCGGCGGCCTCCCGCTCCGCGACGGTGATCGAGGTCCGGGCCCAGGACGCGCCGGGGCTGCTCTTCCGCATCGGGCGGGGCCTGGAGGAGGCGGGGGTGCGGGTGCGCAGCGCGCACGCCGGCACGCTGGGGTCCAACGCCGTCGACGCGTTCTACGTGACCGCCGCCGAGGGCGGGCCGCTGCCGGGGGAGGAGGCGGTGTCGGTCGCACGCGGGCTGGAGGAGCTGCTGCGGGGGTGACCGCGCGCTCCCCGTCCGCTCTCCGCAGCGGGCAGGGACGATTTGCTCGCCGGGCCGGATACCCTGGAGAGCGACCCACACCACCGCCGACGCGAGGACCTACGCCGCCGTGTTCGATACTCTCTCCGACCGCCTCTCAGCCACTTTCAAGAGCCTGCGCGGCAAGGGACGGCTGTCCGAGGCGGACATCGACGCCACGGCCCGCGAGATCCGCATCGCGCTGCTGGAAGCGGACGTGGCCCTGCCGGTCGTCCGGGCCTTCATCAAGAAGGTCAAGGAGAGGTCGCTCGGCGCCGAGGTCTCCAAGGCCCTCAACCCGGCCCAGCAGGTCCTCAAGATCGTCAACGAGGAACTGGTCACGATCCTCGGCGGCGAGACCCGCCGGCTGCGGTTCGCCAAGCAGCCGCCCACCGTGATCATGCTGGCCGGTCTCCAGGGCGCCGGTAAGACCACCCTCGCGGGCAAGCTCGGCCGCTGGCTCAAGGAGCAGGGCCACTCGCCGCTGCTGGTCGCCTGTGACCTCCAGCGCCCCAACGCCGTCAACCAGCTCAGCGTCGTCGCCGAGCGGGCCGGCGTCGCGGTCTACGCCCCCGAGCCGGGCAACGGCGTCGGTGACCCGGTCAAGGTCGCCAAGGACTCCATCGAGTTCGCCAAGTCCAAGGTCCACGACCTGGTCATCGTCGACACCGCCGGCCGCCTCGGCATCGACGCCGAGCTGATGCGGCAGGCCGCCGACATCCGCGACGCGGTCTCGCCCGACGAGATCCTCTTCGTCGTCGACGCGATGATCGGCCAGGACGCCGTCAACACCGCCGAGGCGTTCCGCGACGGCGTCGGCTTCGACGGCGTCGTCCTCTCCAAGCTCGACGGCGACGCGCGCGGCGGTGCCGCCCTGTCGATCGCCTCGGTGACCGGCAAGCCGATCATGTTCGCCTCCAACGGCGAGAAGCTGGAGGACTTCGACGCCTTCCACCCGGACCGGATGGCCTCCCGCATCCTCGACATGGGTGACCTGCTCACCCTGATCGAGCAGGCGGAGAAGACGTTCAGCCAGGAAGAGGCCGAGAAGATGGCCTCCAAGCTGGCGTCCAAGAAGGGCCAGGACTTCACCCTGGACGACTTCCTGGCCCAGATGGAGCAGGTCAGGAAGATGGGCTCCATCTCCAAGCTGCTCGGCATGCTGCCCGGCATGGGGCAGATCAAGGACCAGATCAACAACCTGGACGAGCGGGACGTCGACCGCACGGCCGCCATCATCAAGTCGATGACCCCGGCCGAGCGCCAGGAGCCGACGATCATCAACGGCTCGCGCCGGGCCCGTATCGCCAAGGGCTCCGGGGTCGACGTCAGCGCGGTGAAGAACCTGGTCGAGCGGTTCTTCGAGGCCCGCAAGATGATGTCCCGCATGGCCCAGGGCGGCGGCATGCCGGGCATGCCGGGGATGCCGGGCATGGGCGGCGGTCCGGGCCGGCAGAAGAAGCAGCAGAAGAAGGCCAAGGGCAAGCAGCGCTCCGGCAACCCGATGAAGCGCAAGCAGCAGGAGCAGGAGGAGGCGGCCCGCCGCGCCGCCGCCGCGCAGAACGGCGGCGCCCTCGGCCTGCCGCAGCAGGGCGGCCAGGACTTCGAGCTGCCGGACGAGTTCAAGAAGTTCATGGGCTGACCCGCCGGGTCGGTACGTCGCCGGTTTCCGGCCGTATGTCACTGGGGGCGCCCCTCGCGCAAGGGGCGCCCCCAGTGACGTACCCGCGCGGGCGTACGCGCCCTTCCTGTCGTAACGTCCGGATATGACCCATCCCTCCCCGCCGCGCAAGGCCCCCGAGCCGCCCTGGCGTACCGAGGGCACGCCTCCCGAGCCGCCGAAGCCCCCCGGCGGCGGACGGCGGCTGCGGGGCGGCTGGTGGAACCTGGTCCTCGCCGCGCTGGTCGTCTATCTCGTCGCCAACCTGGTGCTGTCCTTCTTCGACGGGGGCGACGAGCCGACCATCTCGTACACGGAGTTCAGCGAGCAGGTCGACCAGGGCAACGTCAGCAAGATCTACGCCAAGGGCGACGCGATCCAGGGCCAGCTGAAGAAGGCCCGGGACAACCCCGAGGGCGAGGGGACGTACACCAAGTTCCAGACCGAGCGGCCGACCTTCGCGGACGATCAGCTCTGGTCGGACCTGACCAAGAACAACGTCACGGTGACCGCCGAACCGGTCGTCCAGCACCGCGGCACCCTCGCCAACCTGCTGATCTCGCTGGCGCCGATGCTGCTCCTGGTCGTGCTGTGGGTGTTCATCGCACGGCGCATGCGGGGCGCCCTGGGCGGCGGCGCGGGCGGCATGCTCGGCCGCAAGGCGCCGCCGAAACCGGTCGAGCTGGAACCGGGACAGGAGCGCACCACGTTCGCGGACGTGGCCGGCATCGACGAGGTCGAGGGCGAGCTGAGCGATGTCGTCGACTTCCTGAAGAACCCCGACGCCTATCGGAGAATGGGCGCCAAGATGCCTCGGGGCGTACTGCTGTCCGGCCCGCCCGGTACCGGCAAGACGCTGCTGGCGCGGGCGGTCGCGGGGGAGGCGGGGGTGCCGTTCTTCTCGGCGTCGGCCTCCGAGTTCATCGAGATGATCGTCGGAGTGGGCGCCTCCCGGGTGCGGGAGCTGTTCGCGGAGGCCCGCAAGGTGGCGCCGTCGATCATCTTCATCGACGAGATCGACACCATCGGCCGGGCCCGGGCCGGCGGCTCCGGCATGGGCGGCCACGACGAGCGCGAACAGACCCTGAACCAGATCCTCACCGAGATGGACGGCTTCTCCGGCGCCGAGGGCGTGATCGTCGTCGCCGCCACCAACCGCGCCGACATCCTCGACCCCGCCCTGACCCGCCCCGGCCGCTTCGACCGGGTCGTCACCGTCTCCCCGCCCGACCGCGGCGGCCGCGAGGCCATCCTGCGCATCCACACCCGCGAGATCCCGCTCGCCGACGACGTGGACCTCGCGCGGGTCGCCCGCACCACCCCGGGCATGACCGGCGCCGAACTGGCCAACCTCGCCAACGAGGCCGCCCTGCTCGCCGTCAAGCGGCAGCAGAACCGGGTGACGCGCGCCGACCTCTCCGACGCCCTGGAGAAGGTCCAGCTCGGCGCGGAACGCCCCCTGGTGATGCCCGAGGAGGAGCGGCGGCGCACCGCGTACCACGAGAGCGGGCACGCCCTGCTGGGCATGCTCCAGCCCGGCGCCGACCCGGTCCGCAAGATCACCATCGTGCCGCGCGGCCGGGCGCTCGGGGTGACGCTGTCGACGCCGGACTCGGACAAGTACGCGTACACCGAGGAGTACCTGCGCGGCCGGATCATCGGCGCGCTCGGCGGCATGGCGGCCGAGCACGTCGTCTACGGCGTCATCACCACCGGCTCCGAGAACGACCTGGAACAGGTCACCCGCATCGCCCGCGGCATGGTGGGCCGCTGGGGCATGAGCGAGAAGGTCGGCAGGCTGTCCGCCCTGCCGGACGACGCCCAGCAGGCGTACGGACTGGCCGCCGCCCCGGAGACGCTGGACGTCATCGACGGCGAGATGCGGCGGGTCGTCGACGACTGCTACCAGGAGGCGTGCCGCAAGCTGCGCGAGCACCGCGGACAGCTCGACGCGCTGGCCGAGGCGCTGCTCGCGAGCGAGACGCTGGACGAGTCGGACGCCTACCGCATCGCCGGGATCGGCCGGCCGGCCAAGGACACCCCGCAGAGCTGAGACCAGGGCCCGGTGCTCAGGGCTTGCGCGCGATCAGGTACCGGAAGACGTTCGGCATCCACACCGTGCCGTCCGGCCGCCGGTGCGGATGGAGCGCCTCCGTCACCTCCTTGTCCACCTGAGCCTGGTCGGTGGCGCCGATCGCCGCGTCGAACAGGCCCGTGGACAGCAGGCCGCGCAGCGCGCTGTCCGCGTCGGCGTACCCGAAGGGGCAGGCCACCCGGCCCGAGCCGTCCGGTTTCAGCCCGGCCCGCTGGGCGACCTCCTCCAGGTCGTCACGGAGGGCGGGGCGCCAGCTGCCCGGGCTGCGCAGCGGGTCCGCGAGCTTGGTGGCCACCCGCAGCACCGACGAGGTGGCACACCGCTCCGGCGGCCCCCAGCCGGCCAGCACCACGGCCGCCCCGCGCTCGGCCAGCGGGGTCGCCTCCGCGAGCAGCTCGACCGTGCCCTCCGCGTCACCCGCGAGGCACCCGATGGGTTCGAACGCCGTCACCAGTCCGAACGCCGGTACGCGCGCGTGCCGCACCTCCTGCGGCGAGCCCTCGACGATCCGGGCGCCGCCGGGTGCCCGCGCGTCACCGGCCGCCGGCGCGTCCCACGCCCGCGGCCGCAGCCGCTCGCGCGCCAGGGCCAGGTGCTCGGCCCGGCCGGCGTCCACCCCGGTGACCGCGGCGCCCCGGGCGGCCGCCATCAGCAGGGCCAGTCCGGAACCGCAGCCCAGGCCGAGCAGGCGGGTGCCGGGTCCCACGGCCAGTCGTTCGTAGACCGCCTCGTAGAGCGGTACGAGCATCCGCTCCTGGATCTCGGACCAGTCACGCGCGCGTGCACGCAGGTCCACGCGGGGTTTCGCACCCGCGTGAGGCCGGTTCTGCCGCACGAGCGTAGGTGTCATAGGTAAGCGCCCCAATCGCCGAGTGTCGCCGCTGTGCCCGATCGCTCCGAATACGTGGCCCCCGTGAGATGCGCCCGCGCTCCCCCCGTATGCCAGGAAACTCCGGGCTCGCCGTGGCGTCCAGTGGTAGAGGGCCCCGCTTCGGCCCGAACCCCCGGAAAGGGGCGAGATTTCACATTCCGGTAACCGGTGGCTCCGCTTCACGCCCACGAGGCGATTCCGGTCAAGGTCCACGGGCGGCGACCGGCGGACCGTGACCGTAGGGCGTCTGGCCGCCCGGACGGGGGCGGTGCCGAACGCCCGTGACGCACCAGGTAACTTGGCCGTCATCGCCCGGGCATACTGAGGGAAGGCCTTCCGGCGCGAGGGCGGCCGAAAGGTCTCTTGCGCCCGCGCACACCTCACGCACACCGGCGCATGGACCCGGACTACACGCCGGCGCGTACGGTGGACTACGCACCACCTTGGTACGAGCTGTGCGGCTTCTCCGCAGATCAGCGCACCCGTCGTCGTCGTGACGCATCAACGGATACTGACGGGTACGAGCAAAATATTTGGGATGCCCCGGAATAGGAACACAGGGGCACCCCGGGTCGTTGTCATTACGTGAGCACGACACCACCTGTTCTCGCCGCAGAGCTGGCGCAGGCGTGGGCCGATATTCAGCGGCACCACCCCGAGCTGCCCGATCTTGCCGCGCCCGAGTCCCTGATCGGAGAGTCGTCGTCCGCCTGCGGGCACGAGCTCTCCTTCGAACGACTGCTCCATGAGGCAGTCCACGGCATCGCCGCCGCGCGCGGCGTCCGCGACACATCCCGCGCCGGCCGCTACCACAACCGCAGATTCCTCGCGATCGCCGAGGAGCTGGGCCTGGACCATCCCGAGGAGCCGCACCCCAGCAGCGGCTTCTCGCTGGTCACGCTCACTCCCGACGCCAAGCGCCGCTACCGTCCGACGATCGAGCGCCTCCAGCGCGCCCTGAAGGCGCACACGGCGGCGACCGCGACCGACTCCGCCCGCACCTTCCGCGGCCCGGCCGCCCGGCACGGCTCCTCCGGGGGCGGCGTACGGGTGAAGGCGGTCTGTGACTGCGGGCGCAACGTACGGGTCGTCCCGTCCGTCCTCGCCCAGGCCCCGATCGTCTGCGGCGGCTGCGGCAAGCCGTTCCGCATCCCGGAGGTGGTGGGCGCGGCGGCCGGGTGAAGGGCGGCCGTCCCGGTGCCACACCCTCGGCCGGAAGCGGGCCGCCGGGTGTGGCACAATGGCTAGCTGTACTCGACAGCCGCACAGGACCCCTCTCTCCTCCGGCTGACGCGTCCGTCGGGCACTCGGGTACCGCAACCCCACGCGGCATCTCCGCCGTGCCCAACCACGTCAATTCCAGGAGAACCCACTCCCGTGGCAGTCAAGATCAAGCTGAAGCGTCTGGGCAAGATCCGTTCGCCTCACTACCGCATCGTCGTCGCCGACTCCCGCACCCGCCGTGACGGCCGTGCGATCGAGGAGATCGGCAAGTACCACCCGACGTACAACCCGTCGGTGATGGAGGTCGACGCCGAGCGCGTGGCCTACTGGCTCGGTGTCGGCGCCCAGCCGACCGAGCCCGTGCTCGCCATCCTGAAGAAGACCGGCGACTGGCAGAAGTTCAAGGGCGAGCCCGCCCCGGCTCCGCTGCTCGTGGCCGCCGAGAAGCCGGCCCGTCCGTCCTTCGACGCCTTCGGCGGCGAGGACGACGGCAAGGGTGAGGCCATCACCCAGAAGAAGAAGGCCGACAAGAAGGACGAGGCTGCCGCCGAGTCCGCGTCGTCCGAGGCCTGAGCATGCTCGAGGAGGCTCTCGAGCACCTCGTGAAGGGCATCGTCGACAACCCTGACGATGTGCAGGTCGCCTCGCGCACCCTGCGCCGCGGGCGCGTGCTCGAGGTCCGGGTCCACCCGGACGACCTCGGCAAGGTGATCGGCCGCAACGGCCGCACCGCACGCGCCCTGCGCACCGTCGTGGGCGCCATCGGCGGCCGCGGCATCCGCGTCGACCTCGTCGACGTGGACCACGTCCGCTGACGCTTCGCAACGCAGCACCGGCTCGGGCCGGGGAAGGCCGCTCAAGGGCCGTCCCCGGCCCGTAGTCGTATCCGACATCAGGAGATCAAGCACCGTGCAGCTGGTAGTCGCTCGCATCGGCCGCGCCCATGGCATCAAGGGCGAGGTCACCGTGGAGGTCCGCACCGACGAACCGGAGCTGCGGCTCGCGCCCGGCGCCGTCCTGGCCACCGACCCCGCCGCCACCGGGCCGCTCACCATCGCCACCGGCCGCGTCCACAGCGGCCGGCTCCTGCTGCGCTTCGAGGGCGTCACCGACCGCACCGGCGCCGAGGCCCTGCGCAACACCCTCCTCATCGCCGAGGTCGACCCGGACGAGCTGCCCGAGGAGGAGGACGAGTACTACGACCACCAGCTGATGGACCTCGACGTGGTCCTCGCCGACGGCACCGAGGTCGGCCGGATCACCGAGATCTCCCACCTGCCCACCCAGGACCTCTTCGTGGTGGAGCGGCCCGACGGCAGCGAGGTGTACGTGCCGTTCGTCTCCGAGATCGTCACCGAGATCGACCTGGAGGAGCAGCGGGCCGTCATCGACCCGCCGCCGGGGCTGATCGACGACCGGGCCGAGATCGCCTCCTCCCGTGACCAGGACGCCGACGCATGAGGCTCGACGTCGTCACGATCTTCCCCGAGTACCTGGAACCGCTGAACGTCTCCCTGGTCGGCAAGGCACGCGCGCGTGGACAGCTGGACGTCCACGTCCACGACCTGCGCTCCTGGACCTACGACCGGCACAACACCGTCGACGACACCCCCTACGGCGGCGGCCCCGGCATGGTGATGAAGACCGAGCCGTGGGGCGACGCGCTGGACACGGTGCTCGCCGACGGCTACGAGACGGGCTCCCACGCGCCCGCCCTCATCGTGCCCACGCCCAGCGGCCGGCCCTTCACCCAGGAACTCGCCGTCCACCTCTCCGAGCGCCCCTGGCTGGTCTTCACCCCCGCCCGCTACGAGGGCATCGACCGCCGCGTCATCGACGAGTACGCGACCCGGATGGACGTCTACGAGGTGTCCATCGGCGACTACGTGCTGGCCGGCGGCGAAGCGGCCGTCCTGGTCGTCACCGAGGCCGTGGCCCGGCTGCTGCCCGGCGTCCTCGGCAACGCCGAGTCCCACCGCGACGACTCCTTCGCGCCCGGCGCCATGGCCAACCTCCTGGAGGGCCCCGTCCTCACCAAGCCGCCGGTGTGGCGCGGGCGCGGCATCCCCGATGTGCTGCTCAGCGGCCACCACGGGAAGATCGCCCGCTGGCGCCGCGACGAGGCACTCAAGCGCACGACCACCCACCGGCCCGACCTGATCGAGCGCTGCGACCCCAAGGCCTTCGACAAGAAGGACCGGGAGATGCTCTCCATCCTGGGCTGGCAGCCGGACCCGGCGGGGGAGCCGTACGGCCGATTTTGGCGCAGGACGTCCGACGTGGAAGAATAGGTCGCTGTTGTGCGCCCGTCCGGCGTGCGCCCCTGCCACAGGGGGAGACGACGCCCGCCCGGCTCGCACGACGCTCATTCATCGAAACACCTAGTTTCCGTTGATGACCTGTGGCATCAGCGAGGAAAGCAGACGAAATGTCTCACCTGCTCGACACCGTCGACGCCGCGTCGCTGCGCAGCGACATCCCCGCCTTCCGTCCGGGCGACACGGTCAACGTGCACGTCCGCGTCATCGAGGGCAACCGCTCGCGTGTGCAGCAGTTCAAGGGCGTCGTGATCCGCCGCCAGGGCTCCGGCGTGCGCGAGACCTTCACGGTCCGCAAGGTCTCCTTCTCCGTCGGCGTCGAGCGCACCTTCCCGGTGCACACCCCGATCGTCGAGAAGATCGAGCTCGTGACCCGCGGTGACGTCCGTCGCGCCAAGCTGTACTACCTCCGTGAGCTGCGCGGCAAGGCCGCGAAGATCAAGGAGAAGCGCGAGAGCTGAGCGCACTTCGAGGTCCACATCGGAGCCGGATAGCATCTGGCTCCGATGGACAGCGAAACACAGCCGACGGAGCGCGACCGCTCCTCCCACCCCTCCGACTCCGGGACACCCCCGGATCCGAAGGCCCGGGAGGGACGGTCGCGTTTCGCGTTCCCGGGCAGCCGGTCGCGTTCCGTGAACCCGGGTGGACGGCCGGGTCCTGCGGCACGGGGTGGACGGCCGGGCGCTGGGGACCGGGGCGGACGGTCGCCTTCCGTGGACTCGGGCGGGGTCGCCGCGTGGGTGCCGGGCGGGTGGATCACCCTGACCCTGCTGGCCTGCCTGGTGTTCCTGCTGCTGCTCTCCGCCTTCGTGCTCCAGCCGTTCCGGATTCCGAGCGGTTCCATGGAGCGCGGATTGAGGATCGGCGACCGCGTTCTCGTAAACAAGTTGGCGTACCGTTTCGGTGCCGGGCCGCAGCGGGGCGACATCGTGGTGTTCGACGGCACCGGGACCTTCGGTGCCGGTGACTACATCAAACGGGTCGTCGGCGTGGGAGGGGACCACGTGGTCTGCTGCGACGAGGAGGGGAGGGTCCAGGTGAACGGCCGGTCGGTCGACGAGTCGGCCTTCCTGTATCCCGGGGACAGCCCCTCCACGGTCCGCTTCGACGTCGTGGTGCCCGACGGCACCCTCTTCGTCCTCGGCGACCACCGCGCCCGCTCCAGCGACTCCCGCGACCACCTGGGCTCGCCCGGCGGCGGCATGGTCCCGGTGGACGACGTGACCGGCCGCGCCGACTGGATCGTCTGGCCCTTCGGGCACACCACCGGCCTCGGCCGTCCCGACGCCTACGCGCGCGTGCCCGCCGCGGGGGACTCGGATGGGTAGCCGCGGCAAACCCCGGGGGACGCCCAGCAGCCCCGCGGAGAACCTGTTGCCGACCGGCTCACGGCGTACGTCCGGCCCGTCGGGCCCGTCCGGCGGCGGTCGCAGTCGCGCCGAGCGGCGCAAGCTCCAGCGCAAGGTCAAGCGGCGCCGCCGGCGCGGCGCCGTCAAGGAGATACCGCTCCTCGTCGGGGTCGCCGTCGTGATAGCGCTGGTCCTGAAGACGTTCCTGGTGCAGGCCTTCGTGATCCCGTCGGGCTCGATGGAGCAGACGATCCAGATCGGTGACCGCGTCCTGGTCGACAAGCTCACGCCCTGGTTCGGTTCCGAGCCGCAGCGCGGGGACGTCGTCGTCTTCCGGGACCCCGGCGGCTGGCTCCAGGACGAGCAGACCACCACGAAGGACGACCCCGTCGTCGTCAAGCAGGTCAAGGAGGCCCTGGTCTTCATCGGCCTGCTGCCGTCCGACGACGAGAAGGACCTGATCAAACGGGTCGTCGGGGTCGGCGGCGACCGGGTCAAGTGCTGCGACACCCAGGGCCGCATCACCGTCAACGGCGTCCCACTCGACGAGGACGACTACCTCTATCCCGGCAACGCCCCCTCCGACACCCGGTTCGACGTGACCGTCCCCGAGGGGCGGCTGTGGGTGATGGGCGACCACCGCGCCAATTCCGCCGACTCCCGCTACCACCAGGACACCGACTCCGGGACGGTCTCCGAGGACGAGGTGGTCGGCCGCGCCATGGTGATCGCCTGGCCGTTCGGGCACTGGAGCACCCTGGAGGAGCCGGAGACCTTCGCCTCGGTGGCCGACGCGGCCTCCGGAACGACCGCCGCTCCCGCGCTGTCGCATAGTGTGGCCCCCGAGAATTCGAACGAGATGATCCAGCTCCCGACCCCTGCGGAACTCCCGCTCGTTATGGGAGTGGTGGGCCTGCGCCGTGCAAGGGGCAGGCGGCGGCACGGAGTAAGGAGTTGGCGTGGGGGATGTGGCGGTGGGCGCACGGTCCGGACACGGTGGCGAGGAGGACCGCGGGCGCCCCGTGGATGCGGCCCCCCCGGCGACGGACGCGGCCCCGGCCCCCGGGAGTGGTGCCGGGACGGACGGGAACGGCGGCGCGGTGACGGACGGCCGGGTGGGCTCGAGCAGCCCTAGCGGTGTGAACGGTCCTGGCGGGCTGAACGGTCCCGGCGGTGGTGTGAACGGTCCTGGTGGGCCGAGCGGACCTGGTGGCGCGGACGGTCCGGGCGGCGGTCTGAGCGGGCCTGGTGGTCCGGACGGTTCCGGCGGTGGTGTGAACGGTCCCGGTGGCCCGAACGGGACCGGCGGCCGGCGGCAGGGCGACGCACCGCCCCCGTCCGCCAAACCGGCCAAGAAGCAGCGCTCCTTCTGGAAGGAACTGCCCATCCTGATCGGCATCGCGCTGGTGCTCGCGCTGCTGATCAAGACCTTCCTGGTGCAGGCCTTCTCGATCCCCTCGGCGTCGATGCAGAACACCCTCACCATCGGTGACCGCGTCCTGGTCGACAAGCTCACGCCCTGGTTCGGCTCCGAACCCGAGCGCGGCGAGGTCGTCGTCTTCCACGACCCGGCCGACTGGCTGGCGGGCGAGCCGACGGCCGACCCCAACGCCCTGCAGACGTTCCTCAGCTGGATCGGCCTGATGCCGTCCGCGGAGGAGAAGGACCTCATCAAGCGCGTCGTCGGCGTCGGCGGCGACACCGTCGAGTGCAAGGGCACCGGCCCGCTCAAGGTCAACGGCACGGCCCTGGACGAGACGTCGTACGTCTACGCGGGCAACACGCCGTGCAGCGTCGACGACCAGGGCGGCCAGTTCAAGGTCAAGGTGCCCGAGGGCTACCTGTGGGTCATGGGCGACCACCGGCAGAACTCGCGGGACTCCCGGTACAACCAGTCCGACAAGAACAGCGGCATGGTCCCGGTGGACGAGGTCATCGGCCGCGCCATCGTCGTCGCCTGGCCGGTCAACCACTGGAGCACCCTTCCGGTGCCGGACACCTTCGACCAGAGCGCGCTGAACGACGCGTCGTCGGCCGCCGGCGCCCTGACGGTGGCGCCCCAGGGCCTGGCCCTGGCCGGAGCCGTGCCGTTCGTCCTGTGGCGGCGTCGGCGGGCCGGCGCCGCCGAGACGCGCTGAAGAGTCCCCGTGCCGGGGATCCGCGGGGCTGACCGCCCCGGGTCCGCCGGGTAGGGTGCGGATCCATGGGTGGCGAGAGCACGACAGACACGGCCCCGCGCGGGAGCGGTGCGACCACGGGCCCGGCCGGCAGCCGGACCGGGCAGCGACTGTCCGGTCTCGTCGTCGCGCTGGGGCTGGTGCTGTTCCTCGGCGGGTTCGTCTGGGGAGCGGTGGTCTACCAGCCGTACACCGTGCCCACCGACTCGATGACACCGACCGTCGGCGCCGGTGACCGGATACTGGCCGAGCGCGTCGACGGCACCGACGTGCGCCGCGGTGACGTGGTCGTCTTCAGGGACGCCACCTGGGCCGACAGCCCCATGGTCAAGCGCGTGGTCGCGGTCGGCGGTGACACCGTCTCCTGCTGCCAGGACGGCAAGCTCAAGGTCAACGGCAAGGAGATGGACGAGCCGTACCTGCCCTCCGGGACGGCTGCCGAGAGCAGTCACTTCGCCGGCGTCACCGTCCCCGAGGGACGCCTGTTCCTGCTCGGCGACGAGCGCCGTACCTCGCTGGACTCCACCGCCCACCTGACCGACGCGGCGGGCGGCACCGTGGCGCGCTCCGCCGTGGACGCCCGGGTCGAGGCCGTCGTCTGGCCGCTGGACGGCATGCTGCCCCGCCCGTCCGGTTTCGCGGAACTCGGCGCCCTGTCCCCGCCCGGCCCGCTGCGCCTCGTCCTCGGGGCGGTGGCCGCCGGGGTCGTGCTGATCCTCGCCGGGGCCGCCTACGGGCCCGTGGCCCAGCGGGCGGCCCGCTCCCGCGCCCGGACGGGATCCGACGGTGTCCGCTGAGGCGGAGCGTGTCGGCTCAGCGGCGGAACCGGGGCTGCCGGCGCCCGCCGCGGACACGTACACCGGCGGCCTGCGCAAGGTGGCCCGGGTCGTGCTCCTGGACCCCGAGGACCGTGTCCTGCTGCTCCACGGCCACGAGCCGGACGATCCGGCCGACGACTGGTGGTTCACCCCGGGCGGCGGTGTGGAGGGCGACGAGACCCGCGAGGAGGCAGCCCGCAGGGAACTCGCCGAGGAGACCGGCATCACCGAGATCGACCTCGGGCCGGTGCTGTGGCGGCGCCGCTGCTCCTTCCCGTTCGCCGGCCGCCGCTGGGACCAGGACGAGTGGTACTACCTGGCCCGCACCACCCAGACCGCGACCGCGGCCACCGCGCTGACCGAGCTGGAGCGGCGCAGTGTGGCGGGAGCGCGCTGGTGGACGTGCCGGGAACTGGCACGGGCCCGTGAGACGGTGTACCCGACCAGACTCGCCGAGCTGCTGCGCACGCTGCTCGACGAGGGTCCACCGGCCGGGCCGGTGACCCTTGACACCGAAATCGTCTAGCGGTTCACGGACCTGGCGCACAATGGTGGGATCGCACGGCTGAAGGGGAACATGCCATGAGCGCCGAGGACCTCGAGAAATACGAGACCGAGATGGAGCTGAAGCTCTATCGGGAGTATCGAGACGTCGTCGGTCTGTTCAAATACGTGATCGAGACCGAGCGGCGCTTCTACCTGACCAATGACTACGAGATGCAGGTGCACTCGGTCCAGGGAGAGGTGTTCTTCGAGGTGTCCATGGCGGACGCCTGGGTGTGGGACATGTACCGGCCGGCTCGGTTCGTGAAGCAGGTGCGGGTCCTCACGTTCAAGGACGTGAACATTGAGGAGCTGAACAAGAGCGATCTGGAGCTGCCGGGCGGGTGACGCGTCCGTACCTCACCCGCGGGGGTGACGGAGTTTTCCACAACCGGTGAGTAATTCACCATGATCAACATGAGCGGCCGGTCTGCGTGACGGTTGGCGCCGGAGGTGGTGCCGACATGAACGCACGCAGTGCGATGGGCAGGTACGGCGAGACGCTCGCCGCCCGCAGGCTGGCCGAGGCCGGGATGAAGGTCCTGGAGCGCAACTGGCGCTGCGGCAGGACCGGCGAGATCGACATCGTGGCCCGGGACGGGGACGTCCTGGTCGTCTGCGAGGTGAAGACCCGCAGGGCCGGCTGCTTCGAGCATCCGATGGCCGCGGTGACCCCGGAGAAGTCCGAGCGGCTGCGCGATCTCGCCCAGCGCTGGATCCAGACCCACGGAGGGGCACCGCCCGGCGGCGTCCGCATCGACCTGGTGGGCGTGCTCCTGCCGCGGCGCGGCGCACCCGTCGTCGAGCACGCGCGGGGGGTGGCGTGATGGCCTTCGCCCGTACGTGCTCGGTGGCCCTCGTCGGAGTCGAGGGCGTCGTCGTCGAGGTCCAGGCCGACCTGGAACCCGGCGTCGCGGCGTTCACCCTGGTGGGGCTGCCCGACAAGAGCCTGACGGAGAGCCGGGACCGAGTCAGGGCGGCGGTGGTCAACTCGGGCGTCCAGTGGCCGCAGAAGAAGCTCACGGTGGGACTGAGCCCGGCGTCCGTGCCCAAGAGCGGCAGCGGGTTCGACATCGCCGTCGCGGCGGCCGTCCTCGGCGCCGCCGAGCGGATCGACCCCCGGGTGCTCGCCGACATCGTCATGATCGGAGAGCTGGGCCTCGACGGCCGGGTACGGCCGGTACGGGGCATCCTCCCGGCGGTGCTGGCCGCCGCGGACGCCGGGTACGAACAGGTGGTGGTGCCCGAGAGCGCCGCCGCCGAGGCGTCGCTGGTGCCCGGCGTCTCCGTACTCGGTGTGCGCAGCCTGCGGCAGCTGATCGCCGTCCTCGCCGACGAACCGGTGCCGGACGAGGAACCCGACCAGCAGGGCCGTCCCGACCCACTGCTGTCCGGGCTGCGGGCGCCGGGCGCGGCCGGAATGCTCGGGGCCATGCCGTGCGACCAAGGGCACGACCTCGCCGACGTCGTGGGGCAGCAGGCGGCGCGCACGGCCGTGGAGATCGCCGCGGCCGGCGGACACCACCTGTTCCTGGAGGGCCCGCCCGGCGCCGGCAAGACCATGCTCGCCGAGCGGCTGCCCGCGATCCTGCCCGGGCTCGGCCGCCAGGAGTCGCTGGAGGTGACGGCGGTGCACTCGGTGGCCGGGCTGCTGCCCACGGGCAGGCCCCTGATCGACACCGCGCCCTACTGCGCACCGCACCACTCCGCGACCATGCAGTCGCTCGTCGGCGGCGGTCCCGGCATCGCCCGGCCCGGAGCGGTGTCGCTCTCACACCGAGGTGTGCTCTTTCTGGACGAGGCCCCGGAGTTCAGCGGCCAGGCGCTCGACGCCCTGCGCCAGCCGCTGGAGAGCGGCCACGTCGTCATCGCGCGCAGCGCCGGCGTGGTGCGGTTCCCCGCCAGGTTCCTGATGGTCCTCGCCGCCAATCCCTGTCCGTGCGGGCGCTTCTCGCCGCAGGACCAGCTCTGCGAGTGCCCGTCCCCCGCGATCCGCCGCTACCAGGCCCGGCTGTCCGGGCCGCTGCTGGACCGGGTCGACCTGCGGGTCGAGGTGGAGCGCGTCACCCGTGCCGGGCTGGCCGCGTGCGGCACACCCGGTGAGTCCACCGCCACGGTCGCCGACCGGGTGCGGTCGGCCCGGGAACGGGCCGCGGCCCGCCTCGACGGCACCCCGTGGCGCACCAACAGCGAAGTCCCCGGACGTGAGCTGCGCCGCCGCTGGTACGCCGTGCCGGGCGCGCTGGACGAGGCGGAGCGCGGTCTGGAGCGGGGCGCCCTCACGGCCCGCGGCCTCGACCGGGTGCTGCGCGTCGCCTGGACCGTCGCCGACCTCGCCGGCCACGACCGGCCGGACGCCACGGACGTCGCCCTGGCCCTGCACCTGCGCACCGGCGTGCCGCGCGGCACACCCATGAGGATCGAGGCGATCGGGGCGATGACATGAGCGACATGGGCGCGGGCGAGGCATTGAGTGCGGGTGAGGCGGTGCGGACGGGTGAGGCGAAGAGTGCGGGTCAGGCCGTGCGGACAGGTGAGGCCGTGCGGACAGGTGAGGCCCTGAACGCAGGCGAGGCCGTGCGGACAGGTGAGGCCATGAGTGCCGGCGGGGCCATGAGGACGGGTGAGGCCGTGAGCGCGTGCACGAGCGCGGGTGAGGAGTGGGACGAGACGTTGCTGGACCGGGTCTTCCTCACCCGGGTCATCGAGCCCGGGGACGAGTCGGGCGGGCGGTGGGTGCGGGAGTGCGGGGTGCGGGAGGTGGCCCGGCGGCTGCGGCGGGGCGGGCCCGTGCTGCCGGGCGTGAGCGACCGGCGCTGGGCGGGGCTGCGGGCGCGGGCCGAACGGGCCGACCCGTGCCGGGACGTGGCCACCGCCGCGGCGGCGGGGGTGCGGTTTGTCGCGCCGGGACAGACCGAATGGCCGGGGCAACTCGACGACCTGGGGGACGCCCGGCCGCTGGGCCTGTGGGTCCGCGGCCGGCCCAGCCTGCGGATGTGGGCGCTGAAGTCCGTCGCCCTGGTCGGCGCCCGCGCCTGCACCGCGTACGGGGCGCACATGGCGGCCACACTCGCCGCCGACCTCGCCGAGCGCGGCTGGGTGGTGGTCTCCGGCGGGGCCTACGGCGTGGACGGCGCCGCCCACCGGGGCGCCCTCGGGGCCGGCGGGGCCACCGTCGCCGTCCTCGCCTGCGGGGTCGACCGGCCCTACCCGCGCGGCCACGCCGAGCTGATCAGAAGGATCGCGGAACAGGGGCTCGTGGCCGGGGAACTGCCGCCCGGAGAGCATCCGACGCCGAGCAGGTTCATCCTGCGCAACCGGGTGATCGCCGCGCTGACCCGCGGCACGGTCGTCGTCGAGGCCGCCCACCGCAGCGGCTCCCTCGTCACGGCACGGGCCGCCCGGCGCCTGGGCCGGCACACGATGGCGGTCCCGGGACCGGCCACCAGCGCCCTCTCCGCCGGCGTCCACGAACTGCTGCGCGGCGACGCCGTCCTCGTCACCGACGCCGCCGAGATCGTCGAGCTGGTGGGTGACATGGGCGAGCTGGCCCCGGAGCGGCGCGGCCCGGTGCTCCCGACCGACCTGCTCGAACCCGGCGCCCGGCAGGTCCTGGCGGCGCTCCCGGCGAGCGGAACCGCGGCGCCGGCCGGGATCGCGCGCCGCGCCCAGACCTCCCAGGACGACGCGATCGCGAGACTGTACGAGCTTCGAGCACTCGGTTACGTCGAACGACACGACGACGGCTGGAAGTTGACACGCCAGGCGATGATCTCCGCCCGCGCCGGTCGCGACCCGTGCTGACCGAGCGTGTTCGGCCGTCCGGGGGAACCCCTACGCCCTTGGGAATTCCCGCAGTTGAGGTATTCGAGTGATCACGCTGAGCGATCGCGGTGCATCGGGAGGGCGTCGAGCGGAACGTATCTGCGTACCCTCCGGAGCCCTCTCTTCGCGCACCGCGACGGCTCAGTCACGCTACGCTCACGAAGGCCCCCACGTAGACCCTCACGCAGACAGGCACCCTCCAGACGGCGGACCGACAGTCCACAGACGGCACCAGAACACGGCAGAACGGCACAAGGCGACGAATGCCCCAGCACACCTCCGGGCCCGGACGGGCGGCGGTCCCCCCAGCCGCCCGCGACGGTGGCAGCGTGCGGCCGCCCGCCCCCTCGACGCTCGACGAGCTGTGGCGGTCGTACAAGACGACGGGGGACGAACGGCTGCGGGAGCAGCTGATCCTGCACTACTCGCCCCTGGTGAAGTACGTGGCGGGCCGGGTCAGCGTGGGTCTGCCGCCCAACGTCGAGCAGGCGGACTTCGTGTCGTCCGGGGTGTTCGGGCTGATCGACGCGATCGAGAAGTTCGACCTCGACCGGGAGATCAAGTTCGAGACGTACGCGATCACCCGGATCCGGGGCGCGATGATCGACGAGCTGCGGGCGCTGGACTGGATCCCGCGGTCGGTGCGGCAGAAGGCCCGGAGCGTGGAGCGGGCGTACGCCACGCTGGAGGCGCGGCTGCGGCGGACCCCTTCCGAAGGGGAGGTGGCCGACGAGATGGGCATCGCGGTAGAGGAACTGCACTCGGTCTTCAGTCAGTTGTCGCTGGCCAACGTGGTGGCGCTGGAGGAACTGCTGCACGCCGGCGGCGAGGGCGGGGACCGGCTCAGCCTCATGGACACGCTGGAGGACACCGCCGCCGACAATCCGGTGGAGGTGGCCGAGGACCGCGAGCTGCGAAGGTTCCTGGCGCGGGCGATCAACACGCTCCCGGAGCGGGAGAAGACCGTCGTCACGCTCTACTACTACGAAGGGCTCACGCTCGCCGAGATCGGCAATGTGCTGGGGGTCACCGAGAGCCGGGTCAGTCAGATCCACACCAAGTCGGTTCTGCAACTGCGCGCGAAGCTGGCCGGATTCGGACGCTGACCTGGCCCTGTGCGGCGAGGTCGGGCGGGGCGCCGATCGGCTGGACGGGGGCGGCGTCTCCCGTCCGGGGCGGTGCGTCCGTAAAGTGGTCGACGTGCCAAGGATTCGAGCGGCCTCTGTGGCCGAGCACCGGTCGATGCAGCGTGCCGCCCTGCTGGACGCGGCACGCTCCCTGCTGTCCGAGGGCGGGACGGAGGCGCTGACCTTTCCCGCCCTCGCCGAGCGGACGGGTCTCGCGCGGTCGTCCGTGTACGAGTACTTCCGGTCGCGGGCCGCGGTCGTGGAGGAGCTGTGCGCGGTCGACTTCCCGGTCTGGGCGGCCGAGGTGGAGGCCGCGATGGCCGCCGCCGACCGGCCGGAGGCCAAGGTCGAGGCGTATGTGCGCAAGCAACTGGAGCTGGTCGGTGACCGGCGGCACCGGGCCGTGGTCGCGATCTCGGCCAGCGAACTGGACGCCGGGGCCCGGGAGAAGATCCGGGCTGCGCACGGCGGTCTGGTCGCGATGATCGTCGAGGCGCTCGGCGACATGGGCCACGCGGAGCCGCGGCTGGCGGCGATGCTGCTCCAGGGCGTGGTCGACGCTGCCGTGCGCCGGATCGAGCTGGGCGCGGCGGAGGACCCGACGGTGATCACGGACGCGGCGGTGTCGATGGTGCTGCGGGGTGTACGGGGCTGACCCGGCGGGCCTGCCTGCCGGGCTGACCCGGCGGGCCGACCTGCCCGGCCGGGACCGGCGGGAGCTGTCCTGTCCCGGGCGATCAGCCCAGTAGCCCTGGCTGGTCAGCCCAATCCTGGCCGGTCAGCGCAGTTCTGGCCGGTCAACCGCAGGCGGTCGGCGGCTGTGCCGGCCGACGTCACGACTGCCTGGGCCCGGACGGGGCCGGTCGCAGGGCATGAACGATGCGGGCCACAGGGCCGGAACGGCACCAGCCCCAAGGCTGAGCCGGGGAACCGGGTCGACCCCGAGACGTGAACGGGTCCCACCGCCCGTCTGTCTCCGCGCCCCGCCCTCCGGTGAACGCCGATGACAGCCGCGCCGCCCTCCGCCACCATGGACGCCATGGACACACCCGGCAGCGAATGGATCACCGTGGCGGCCTACGAGAACGTGCCGGGCTGCCGCTCACCGAGGGCGGCCGTGCGCGCCTGACTGCGTGAGCGCGGGATCGACTGGTCGCCTTTCGGTCCGGACGAGATCCGCTGGGACCTGGCCTGCGGTCCCGGCCCGGACGGCCGCTGGCGCGGCTGGTTCGGCGTACAGGTGCGTGCCGACGCCCTGCGGCGCCTCGGGCTCCATCCCGATCAGCCCTCTTCCGGGGCCGTGGGGCCGTCCCCGCCCGGCTGGTGGCACGCCGCCGCCGAACGCGAGGCCCGTCGCACCGGCCCCTGACGACTCCGCGACCCGGCGATCCCGCGGCTCCCCGGACCGGCACCGGTCACGGTGGCGGTACGCCCAGCACCGGCAGCAGCCGGGACGGACCGCCGTCGAGCAGCCACGGCGGCAGCAGGGACAGCGGGTTCAGGTAGGTGTCACCGGCGCGCAGGCCCCAGTGCAGGCAGCCGGCCGGACAGTGGGCGCCCGGCGCCTCCACCCTGCCGACCGGGTCGCCGGCCGTCACCACGTCGCCCTTCTCCACCGAGGCCCGTACCGGCTCGTACGTCGTGCGCAGCGGCGGCTCACCGGTCTCCGCCAGTTCGACCGAGACCACGCCCCGGCCCGCCACCCGGCCGGTGAACGTCACCCGGCCCGCCGCCACCGCCCGTACCGCCGCCCCGGGCGCGGCCGCCAGGTCCACCCCGCGGTGGCCCGGCCCGTACGGCGTCGCCGGAGGTGACCAGCCCCGCAGGACGGCGGCGCGCCCGCCGGTCGGCCAGTTCCGGGCGACGGCCGGAACCGCCGGGTCGGACACCGCGCTCGGCACCGCGGACCCCGGCACGGCCCCTCCCGCAGGCAGCCCCGCAAGGAACAGGGCCGGCACCGTCAGCGACCACACCCACCCACGCGTCCATCGCCTCACTCGCATGCCGGAACCGTCCCCCGAAAGGCCCGTCCCCCGCCCGGAGCTGTGGACTACTCGCCGGTTGTGGACAGCGGCGTCACCCGGTGCTCCCCGGGTCCCGTACACTTCTGGTGGCGACCCGGGTGACCGGGTCGACTTCGCACGCCCCGGCACGAGACAGCACCAGGCCTCGTGTCAGCGCCCCTCGGTCCTCTGTGGCACGGCGCGTATCGGGCGTCAGGCGCGGGAGCCGTCCGGCACCCGCGGCACAACCGAGAAATTCGAGGAGATACGGCCATGGCCGTCGTCACGATGCGGGAGCTGCTGGAAAGCGGCGTCCACTTCGGTCACCAGACCCGTCGCTGGAACCCGAAGATGAAGCGCTTCATCTTCACCGAGCGCAACGGCATCTACATCATCGACCTGCTCCAGTCGCTGTCGTACATCGACCGCGCCTACGAGTTCGTCAAGGAGACCGTCGCCCACGGCGGCACGGTCATGTTCGTCG
This sequence comes from Streptomyces sp. ISL-12, assembly GCF_018614415.1. Classification (GTDB taxonomy): domain Bacteria; phylum Actinomycetota; class Actinomycetes; order Streptomycetales; family Streptomycetaceae; genus Streptomyces. The sequence continues at coordinate 74,744 of NZ_JAGGOO010000006.1, read as the reverse complement.
GCACGAAGAAGCAGGCGCAGGAGGCCATCGCCGAGCAGGCCACCCGCGTCGGCATGCCCTACGTCAACCAGCGCTGGCTGGGCGGCATGCTCACCAACTTCTCGACCGTCTACAAGCGTCTGCAGCGCCTCAAGGAGCTCGAGCAGATCGACTTCGAGGACGTCGCCGCGTCCGGTCTGACCAAGAAGGAGCTTCTCGTGCTCTCGCGCGAGAAGGCCAAGCTGGAGAAGACCCTCGGCGGTATCCGTGAGATGTCCAAGGTTCCCAGCGCCGTCTGGATCGTGGACACCAAGAAGGAGCACATCGCGGTCGGTGAGGCCCGGAAGCTCAACATTCCGGTCGTCGCGATCCTCGACACCAACTGCGACCCCGACGAGGTCGACTACAAGATCCCCGGCAACGACGACGCGATCCGCTCCGTCACGCTGCTCACCCGTGTGATCGCCGACGCGGTCGCCGAGGGCCTCATCGCCCGCTCCGGTGTCGCCACCGAGGGCAAGGGCGAGAAGGCCGCGGGCGAGCCGCTGGCCGAGTGGGAGCGCGACCTGCTCGAGGGCGAGAAGAAGGCGGACGAGGCCCCGGCCGAGGCCGAGAAGCCCGCCGAGGCCCCCGCCGCCGAGGAGGCCCCGGCTGCCGAGGCCCCCGCCGCCGAGGCTCCGGCCGCCGAGGCCCCCGCCGCGGACGCCGAGCAGGCCTGACCCCTCACACCCTTCGGGTTCTGGACGGCGGGGGCCCACGAAGCCCCCGCCGTTTCGGCCCGTAGATCTTCAGACTTCGAGAGAGATTCCTGAATCATGGCGAACTACACCGCCGCCGACGTCAAGAAGCTCCGTGAGCTCACGGGCGCCGGCATGATGGACTGCAAGAAGGCGCTGGACGAGGCCGAGGGCAGCGTCGAGAAGGCCGTCGAGGCGCTCCGTATCAAGGGCCAGAAGGGCGTCGCCAAGCGCGAGGGCCGCTCCGCCGAGAACGGCGCCGTGGTCTCGATCATCGCCGACGACAACTCCTCCGGCGTCCTCGTCGAGCTGAAGTGCGAGACGGACTTCGTCGCCAAGGGTGACAAGTTCCAGGCCGTCGCCACCGCGATCGCCGAGCACGTCGCCAAGACCTCCCCGGCCGACCTGGAGGCCCTGCTCGCCTCCGAGATCGAGGCCGGCAAGACCGTGCAGGCGTACGTCGACGAGGCCAACGCCAACCTCGGCGAGAAGATCGTCCTGGACCGCTTCGCGCAGTTCACCGACGGCTACGTCACCGCCTACATGCACCGCACCATGCCCGACCTGCCCCCGCAGATCGGTGTCCTGGTCGAGCTGGACAAGCCGAACGCCGAGATCGCCAAGGGCGTCGCCCAGCACATCGCCGCGTTCGCGCCGAAGTACCTCTCCAAGGAGGACGTGCCGGCCGAGGTCGTCGAGTCCGAGCGCCGCATCGCCGAGGAGACCACCCGCGCCGAGGGCAAGCCCGAGGCCGCCCTGCCGAAGATCGTCGAGGGTCGCCTCAACGGCTTCTTCAAGGACGCCACGCTGCTCGGCCAGCCGTACGCGCTGGACAACAAGAAGTCGGTCCAGAAGGTCCTGGACGAGGCCGGTGTCACCCTGAAGCGCTTCTCGCGCATCAAGGTCGGCATCTGAGTCCGCACCGCGACGGACGCCCGGCCCCGGTAGGGTCGGCAGCAGTCGTCCGCGCACCCGCGCGTCGCGGACGACAGCAGATCTGACGAGGAGGCCATTGCCGCGCAGGGATGAACCCACCCCCCGGCAATGGCCTCCTTCGTATGTGTGACCCACGTAAAGAGGCGAGATCTCCATGACCACCACCAAGGCCGAGAAGAGCGACGACGGCAAAGTGAGCGGCCGGTTTCTGCTGAAGCTGTCCGGGGAGGCCTTCTCCGGCGGCGGGGGCCTGGGCGTCGACCCCGACGTGGTGCACGCCATCGCGCGCGAGATCGCCGCCGTCGTCCGGGACGGCGCGCAGATCGCGATCGTCATCGGCGGCGGGAACTTCTTCCGCGGCGCCGAACTCCAGGTGCGCGGCATGGACCGCGCCCGCTCCGACTACATGGGCATGCTCGGCACCGTGATGAACTGCCTCGCCCTCCAGGACTTCCTGGAGAAGGAGGGCGTCGACTGCCGCGTGCAGACCGCCATCACCATGGGGCAGGTCGCCGAGCCTTACATCCCGCTGCGCGCCGTGCGCCACCTGGAGAAGGGCCGCGTGGTCATCTTCGGCGCCGGTATGGGCATGCCGTACTTCTCCACCGACACCACGGCCGCCCAGCGCGCCCTGGAGATCGACGCCGAAGCGCTGCTCATGGGCAAGAACGGGGTGGACGGGGTCTACGACTCCGACCCGAAGACCAACCCGGACGCGGTGAAGTTCGACGCCCTCGGCTACGGCGAGGTCATCACCCGGGACCTGAAGGTCGCCGACGCCACGGCGGTCACGCTCTGCCGTGACAACAAGCTCCCGATCGTGGTCTTCGAGCTCCTGAAGGAGGGCAATATCGCCCGCGCCGTCAAGGGTGAGAAGATCGGCACGCTCGTGGGGGACCAGGACAGCCGTACCTGACCCCCTGGCCGGGGGATGGACAATGTCCTGCCGGTCGGGAACCGTGCAGGAAGAAGACGCGACGCAGCCGGCCGCCGCCCCTCGAGGGGAGCAGCGGCCGGGCCTACTCAAGACACGCAGGAGCAAGTGGTGATCGAAGAGAGCCTCCTCGAAGCCGAGGAGAAGATGGAGAAGGCCGTCGTGGTCGCCAAGGAGGACTTCGCCGCGATCCGCACCGGCCGTGCGCACCCGGCGATGTTCAACAAGATCGTGGCCGACTACTACGGCGCGCCGACGCCGATCAATCAGCTGGCCTCGTTCTCCGTGCCCGAGCCGCGGATGGCCGTGGTGACGCCGTTCGACAAGACCGCCCTGCGCAACATCGAGCAGGCGATCCGCGACTCCGACCTCGGCGTCAACCCGAGCAACGACGGCAACATCATCCGCGTGGTGTTCCCGGAGCTGACCGAGGAGCGCCGCCGCGAGTACATCAAGGTGGCCCGGGGCAAGGGCGAGGACGCCAAGGTCTCCATCCGCTCCGTGCGCCGCAAGGCCAAGGACGCCATCGACAAGCTGGTCAAGGACGGCGAGGTCGGCGAGGACGAGGGCCGCCGCGCGGAGAAGGAACTCGACGACACCACCGCGAAGTACGTCGCCCAGGTGGACGAGCTCCTCAAGCACAAGGAAGCGGAGCTGCTCGAGGTCTGATGAACGACTCTTCCTGGGGGGCGCCGCCACAAGCCGGGTACTGGGGGCCGTCCGAGCGGGGACCTGTCCAGGGGGCTGCCCCGGCGGGTCCCGCCTACGATGCGCAGTACGCGCAGCAGACTCGCCCCATGCCCATCGTGCCCGACGTACCCGACTTCGGCGGAGACCAGGATGACGACCGGGGGGCCGCGCGGCCGGGTGGACCCCCGATCCGACAGGAACCCCAGTCCATGCAGGACGCCGCACCGCAACCGGCGCCCCCGCCGCAGAAGAAGAGCGCGGGGCGCGACCTGGGTGCGGCGATAGGGGTGGCTCTCGGGCTCGGCGTGGTGATCGTCGCGTCGCTGTTCTTCGTCAAGGCCGTGTTCGTGGGCGTGATCGTCGTCGCCGTCGTGGTCGGGCTGTGGGAGCTGACCCAGCGGCTGGACGAGCGCAAGGGCATCCACGCGCCGCTCGTCCCGCTGGCGGTCGGCGGTGCGGCGATGGTGATCGCCGGCTATGTGTGGGGCGCCGACGGCGCGTGGGTCGCCATGGCGCTGACGGCGCTCGCCGTCCTCGTCTGGCGGATGGCGCGGCCACCGCAGGACTACCTGCGGGACGTCACGGCGGGTGTCTTCGCGGCGTTCTACGTGCCGTTCCTGGCCACGTTCGTCGCCATGATGCTGACGGCGGACGACGGTGCATGGCGGGTGCTCACCTTCCTGATACTGACGGTCGTCAGCGACACCGGCGCCTACGCGGTCGGCTGGCGCTTCGGCAAGCGGAAGCTCGCGCCGCGCATCAGCCCCGGCAAGACCCGCGAGGGCCTGGCCGGAGCGGTGGCCTTCGCGATGGCCGCGGGCGCGCTGTGCGTGCAGTTACTGATCGACGACGGTGCCTGGTGGCAGGGCCTGCTCCTGGGCCTGGCCGTCGCGGTCAGCGCCACGCTGGGTGACCTCGGCGAGTCGATGATCAAGCGCGACCTCGGCATCAAGGACATGGGCACCCTGCTGCCGGGCCACGGCGGCATCATGGACCGCCTGGACTCGCTGCTGCCCACGGCGCCGGTGGCCTGGCTGCTGCTGGTGGTCTTCGTCGGGAGCGGCTGACCGTTCCCCGGCTCGTGTGCGGGCCCCGTCCTCCGGTGAGGGCGGGGCCCGTCGCCGTTGCTCTACCCTGCGGTGCGTGGACGATCTCCTGGGACACGGACCGCCGGACGACCAGGCGTACGAGGACGCCTACCGCGCCTGGCGGTCGTCGCTGTCGACGCTGCTGGCGGATGCCGCACGGCTGGCGCAGTGGCAGGAGCGCCGGTACCGGTTCGCCCACCGCGTGGGGTCCCTGCTGACCGAGGAGTACGGGGACAGCCCGGCCACTGTCGGCGCGGTGCTCTACGGAGTCTTCGCCTCCGGCGCGGGGCTCTGCTACGTGGGGCAGACACAGGAGGCCGGGCGCCGGCTGCGTGACCTTCCCGTGGGTGAGAGTCATCACCTCGCCAACACGGTGCCGCCCGAGGTGTGGGAGCGGGTGGTGGTGATCCGCTGGCCGCTGCTGCTCCCCGCGGCGCCGGCGGCCGAGCGGTCGGAGGTCGGGAAGATGGGCTCCGAAGTCTGCGGGCTGGCGCTGGAGCACGCTCTGCAAGTGGCGACGGCCCCGCCGCTGAACAGCCGCCGGCGGCGGACCTCCGGCGACTGGCAGTCGCGCAACCTGGCGCAGAGCCGCTCCCGCGGCGCGGTCCATGCGCAGCGCATACCGGAACTCGCGCGCCTCACCCTCACCGCCTGGCAGGCGCTCGCAACGGCACGAGCACCGGCAGGCTCGGCCGTAGTGGCCGACGGGGTCGGACGGGTGGTGTTCCCGGCGGCACTGCACGAGCTGCCCGGCAGCTCCGGGGCGCCACCGCGTGCCGCGGGGCATGCGAGTTGATCTGCGACACTGGTACAGCCATGCCTAAGCCCGGAGAACTCACTTTCGTCGCCCCGCGCGGAGCCAAGAAGCCGCCGCGGCATCTCGCCGACCTCACGCCCGCCGAGCGCAAGGAGGCGGTCGTCGCGGCCGGTGAGAAGGCGTTCCGGGCCAAGCAGCTGTCGCAGCACTACTTCGCGCGGTACGCGCACGACCCGGAGCAGTGGACCGACATCCCCGCCGGTGCGCGGGAGAAGCTGCGGGAGGCGTTGCTGCCCGAGCTGATGACCGTCGTACGGCAACTGTCGACGGACGAGGGGACCACCCGCAAGACGCTGTGGCGGCTGTTCGACGGGACGCTCGTCGAGTCGGTGCTGATGCGGTACCCGGACCGGGTCACCATGTGCATCAGCTCGCAGGCCGGGTGCGGGATGAACTGCCCGTTCTGCGCGACCGGGCAGGCGGGGCTGGACCGGAACCTGTCGACCGCCGAGATCGTGCACCAGATCGTGGACGGTATGCGGGCGCTGCGGGACGGAGAGGTGCCGGGAGGCCCGGCGCGGCTCAGCAACATCGTGTTCATGGGGATGGGCGAGCCGCTGGCCAACTACAACCGCGTGGTCGGGGCCATCCGGCGGCTCACCGACCCCGAGCCGGACGGTGTCGGGCTGTCGCAGCGCGGGATCACCGTGTCGACGGTCGGTCTCGTGCCGGCCATCCACCGGTTCGCCGACGAGGGCTTCAAGTGCCGGCTCGCGATCTCGCTGCACGCCCCCGACGACGAGCTGCGCGACACCCTCGTGCCGGTCAACACGCGGTGGAAGGTGCGGGAGGTGCTGGACGCCGGGTTCGAGTACGCCGCGCGGTCCGGGCGCCGGCTGTCGATCGAGTACGCGCTGATCCGGGACATCAACGACCAGGCCTGGCGGGGTGACCGGCTCGGCCGGCTGCTCAAGGGCAAGCCCGTGCACGTCAACCTCATCCCGCTCAACCCGACGCCGGGCTCCAAGTGGACCGCCTCGCGGCCCGAGGACGAGAAGGCGTTCGTCGAGGCCATCGCGGCGCATGGTGTGCCGGTGACCATCCGGGACACCCGGGGGCAGGAGATCGACGGGGCGTGCGGCCAGCTCGCCGCGAGCGAGCGGTAACCTGATCGACGTAGGACATCAGAAAAACACATCTTCATATTCCGACAGGGGAGCGCCACAGCGCTGAGAGTGCGGCACCGGCCGCAGACCCTCCGAACCTGGCCCAGGTCATTCTGGGTAGGGAGATCGGTCACCACTCGAGCTGTTGCGCCCTGCCCGGGATCCCGACGAGGGGTTCCGGGCAGGGCCGCGTCTTCTCCTGGTCCACCCCAGGAGGAATTCAGTGAGCATCACCAAGAAGGCCACGGTCCTGGTCGTCGGGCTCGGTCTGGTCACGCTGTCCGCGTGCGGGTCGTCGTCCGGCGACGGGGCGTCCGGCGACACGAAGACCGTGACGCTGGTCAGCCATGACTCGTGGGCCGTGTCCAAGAGCGTCATCGCCGCCTTCGAGAAGCAGTCCGGGTACCGGGTGAAGGTCCTGGAGGACGGCGATGCCGGGCAGGCCGTCAACAAGGCGATCCTGACCAAGGACAACCCGCAGGGCGACGTCCTCTTCGGCGTCGACAACACGCTGCTCTCCCGCGCCCTCGACAACGGCCTGTTCCAGCCGTACGAGGCGAAGGGGCTGGACCGGGTCGACGAGCGGTTCCAGCTCGACGCCGAGCAGCACCGCGTCACGCCCGTCGACTACGGCGACATCTGCGTCAACTACGACAAGGCGTACTTCAGCGAGCACGAGATCGATCCGCCGGCCTCCTTCGCCGACCTGACCGAGCCCGCGTACAAGGATCTCCTCGTCACCGAGAACGCCGGGACCTCCTCGCCGGGGCTGGGCTTCCTGCTCGGGACGGCCGCCGCGTACGGGGATGGGGGCACCTCCCGCTCGAGCGAAGCCGAGAGCGGGGGAGGGTGGCAGGAGTACTGGAAGAAGCTCAAGGCCAACGGAGTCAAGGTCGTCGACGGCTGGGAGCAGGCGTACAACGAGGAGTTCTCCGGGTCGGCCGGGGGCAAGAAGGCCGGCGGGGACCGGCCGCTGGTCGTCTCCTACGCCTCCTCCCCGCCGGTGGAGGTGGTCTACGCCGATCCGCAGCCGAAGACCGCGCCCACGGGTGTGGCGACCGGCACCTGCTTTCGGCAGACCGAGTTCGCCGGGCTGCTGAGCAACGCGAAGAACCCCGAGGGCGGCAAGGCGCTGATCGACTTCCTGATCAGCGAGAAGTTCCAGGAGGACATGCCGCTGAACATGTTCGTCAACCCGGTCGTCGACGGCGCCGAGCTGCCCGCCGTCTACACCGACAACATGCCGGACGTCACCGATCCGCGGACCATGGCCCCGGCGAAGATCGCCGAACACCGGGACGACTGGGTCAAGTCGTGGACCTCGCTCGTACTGAAGTAGCCGTGCGGCGGCGGTCGAACGGGGCGCGGCTCGCCCTGATGGCGGTGCCCGTCGCGTTCTTCGCCGTCTTCTTCGCCTGGCCCGTCGCCGCGATCGTCGGCCGGGGTCTCAAGGACGACGGCGGCTGGCACCTGGGCCGGATCGGGGAGGTGGTCGCCGCCTCCGACGTCCGGCACGTGCTGTGGTTCACCACCTGGCAGGCGCTGGCCTCCACGGCGCTCACGCTGCTGATCGCGCTGCCGGGCGCGTATGTCTTCGCCCGGCTGGAGTTCCCCGGCAAGCAGGTGCTGCGGGCGGTGGTGACGGTGCCGTTCGTCCTGCCGACCGTCGTGGTCGGTACGGCGTTCCTGGCCCTGGTCGGGCGCGGGGGACTGCTCGACGACCTGTGGGGGGTGCGGCTGGACACCACCGTGTGGGCCATCCTGCTCGCGCACGTCTTCTTCAACTACGCCGTCGTCGTCCGCACTGTCGGCGGTCTGTGGGCGCAGCTCGACCCGCGGCAGGAGGAGGCCGCGCGGATGCTGGGCGCGTCGCCGTTCGGTGCCTGGCGCCGGGTCACCCTGCCGGCGCTGGCACCCGCCGTGGCCGCCGCCGCGCTGATGGTGTTCCTGTTCACCTTCACCTCCTTCGGCGTCGTGCAGATCCTCGGCGGGCCCACCTTCTCCACCCTGGAGGTGGAGATCTACCGGCAGACCTCGCAGCTCTTCGACCTCTCCACGGCCGCCGTGCTGACGCTGGTCCAGTTCGTCGCGGTCGCCGCGATCCTCGCCGTGCACGCCTGGACGGTGCGGCGACGGGAGACCGCGCTGAAGCTGGTGGACGCCTCGGTCACCGCGGGCCGGCCGCGCGGCGCCGGGCAGCGGGGGCTGCTGGCCGGGGTGCTGGCCACCGTCGTCGTACTGATCCTGCTGCCGCTGGCCGTGCTGGTGCAGCGGTCGGTGGACGGGGGGTTCGGCTATTACCGGGCGCTCACGCGCGAGGACGGCGGAACCTTCCTCGTCCCGCCGATCGACGCCGTCGGCAACTCCCTCCAGTACGCCGTCGCCGCCACCGCCGTCGCCGTACTCGTCGGCTCGCTGGCCGCCTTCGCGCTGGCCCGCCGGGACGCGGGCCGTCTGGTGCGCGGCTTCGACGCGCTGCTGATGCTGCCGCTCGGGGTGTCGGCGGTGACCGTCGGGTTCGGGTTCCTGATCGCGCTGGACGAGCCGCCGCTGGATCTGCGGTCGTCCTGGATGCTGGTGCCGCTGGCGCAGGCGCTGGTCGGGGTGCCCTTCGTCGTACGGACCATGCTGCCGGTGCTGCGGGCGGTGGACGGACGGCTGCGGGAGGCGGCGGCCGTGCTCGGGGCGTCGCCCTGGCGGGTCTGGCGGGAGGTGGACCTGCCGCTGGTGCGGCGGGCGCTGCTGGTCGCGGCCGGGTTCGCGTTCGCGGTGTCGCTGGGGGAGTTCGGGGCGACGGTGTTCATCGCGCGGCCCGACAACCCGACGCTGCCGGTGGCCGTGGCCCGGCTGCTGGGACGGCCGGGGGACGTCAACTACGGGCAGGCGATGGCCCTTTCGACGATTCTGATGATCGTGTGCGCGGTGGCGCTGCTGGTCCTTGAGCGGCTGCGCACCGACCGGAGTGGGGAGTTCTGAGCATGCTGAGCCTTGAGGGCGCCACCGTCCGCTTCGGTGGGCGGGCCGTGCTGGACGCCGTCGGTCTGACGGTCGCCGAGCACGAGGTGGTATGTGTGCTCGGGCCCAGCGGCAGCGGCAAGTCGACGCTGCTGCGGGCGGTGGCCGGGCTCCAGCCGCTGGACGACGGGCGGGTACTGCTCGACGGGCGGGACCAGGCGGGCGTACCCGCGCACCGGCGCGAGGTCGGGCTGATGTTCCAGGACCACCAGCTCTTCCCGCAGCGGGACGTGGCCGGCAACGTCGGCTTCGGGCCCCGGATGCGGGGCGCGTCGCGCGATGAACAGCGGGGGCGGGTCGCGGAGTTGCTGGAGCTGGTCGGGCTGCCGGGGGCCGGACGCCGGTCCGTGGCCGCGCTGTCCGGCGGTGAACAGCAGCGGGTGGCGCTCGCGCGGGCGCTGGCGGCCCGGCCCCGGCTGCTGATGCTGGACGAGCCGCTCGGCCAGCTCGACCGGTCGCTGCGGGAGCGGCTGGTGGTGGAACTGCGGGAACTGTTCGGCCGGCTGGGCACGACGGTGCTCGCGGTGACGCACGACCAGGGCGAGGCGTTCGCGCTGGCCGACCGGGTGGTGGTCATGCGCGACGGGCGGATCGCCCAGCAGGGCACGCCCCTCGACGTGTGGCAGCGCCCGGCCGACGCGTTCGTCGCCCGGTTCCTCGGGTTCGACAACGTCGTCGAGGCGACGGTGACCGGTCAGGCCGCCGACACCCCGTGGGGCAAGGTGCCGGTGCCCGAGGGCAGCGCTCAGGGCACGCGTCCGGTACTGGTCCGGCCGGCCGGTGTCCGGCTGGTCGCCGCCGGTGAGGGGCTGCCCTGCACGGTCGCCGCCCGGACCTTCAAGGGCACCCATGTCGCCGTGCGCCTCCAGCCCGAGGGGTCCGCACGGCCCGAGGGGTCCGCACGGCCCGAGGAGCCCGGGAGGCCCGAGGAGCCCGGGAGGCCCGGGAGGCCCGGGAGGCCCGGGAGGCCCGAGGACGCGCCCCGGCTGGAGGCGGCCTGTGCGCTGCGGGCCGCACCGGAGATCGGGGAGCGGGTCGGGGTGGAGTTCGACGTGGCGGAAATCGTCGTACTCGGGTGATCACCCGCTCGTAGGGTGAGGGCATGACACTGCTCACACACGACCGTTACTGCGACGAAATCGCCCATCAGGCGGGGCAGTTGGGGGAGCTGCTGACCGCCGGCGCCGACCTGGGCGCCACCGTGCCGACCTGCCCGGAGTGGACCCTGGAGGACCTGCTCCTGCACGTCGGCCGGGCCCTGCGCTGGACGGAGCACACCGTCCGTACCCGCGCGCAGGCGGAGATCCCCATGGACCAGGTGTCCGGCATCGAGGGGCCCGCGGCCCGGGGCGACGCCGCCGCACTGGCGGAGTGGTTCGCGCAGTCCACCGACGCGGTGACCGGCGCGCTGCGGGCGGCCGGACCGGACGCGTACGCCTGGTCGTGGATGGGGAAGCACGACGCCGCGTTCTGGGCCCGCCGGATGTGCCACGAGCTGATCGTGCACGGCGCGGACGGGGCGCTCGCGGCGGGCCGCGCGCCCGGGACGGTGGCGCCCGAGGTGGCCGCCGACGCGCTGGACGAGTGGCTGGAGATCGTGGAGTTCGTGCAGCGGGCCCTGCCCGACGGACCGGCGAAGGACCTGCGCGCCCCCGGCCGCACCATCCAGCTGCACGCCACCGACACCGCCCCCGCGCTCGGCGCCGACTGGCTGGTCGGCCTCACGCCCGACGGCGTCACCTGGCGGCGCGGCCACGAGGAGGCGACGGCCGCGGTGCGCGGGCCGCTGGCCTCCGTGCTGTACCTCTTCTACCGGCGGCTGCCGCTGGACGCGCCGGACCTGGAGGTGGTGGGCGACCGGGAGCTGCTGGAGTTCTGGCTTGCGAAGGCGAGCTTCGGCTGACCTGAGGGCCGGCTCGGCAGCCGACTCGGCAGTCGGCCCGGAGCCGGCGTGACGGTGGCCCGCCCCCCGGAGAACCGCGACAAAGGGGGACGGGCCACCACCCGTACTGACGTGACGTCAGCTCTCGCTCTTCGCGCCACGGCGGCGCATGCCGAAGAACACCGCGCCACCGCCGACCACGACCAGGGCGGCCGCGACCCCGGCGATCACGCCGGTGTTGGAGTTGGCGCCGGTCTCGGCGAGGTTGGAGTCACCGGCCGCGGGCGACGGAGCGTTGCTCGCGGTGTCCTCCGCCGGAACGGTGGACTCGCTCTCCGAGGCCGCCGGGGTCGACGGAGACGGAACCGGGGTCTCGGACTCCTCCTCGGCCGGGGTCGAGGAGGACTCGGACGGCGTCGGGGTCGGAGTCGGGGACTCCTCCTCCTCGCCGCCGCCACAGGCGGTGGCCGGCGTGACGAGGTTCGGCTTGATGTCCTCGTCCACGTACGGCGCGGCCTTGACGTGGATGCGGTACTCGGTGCTCGGCTTCCAGTCCTCGGTGAAGGTGATGGTGGTGCCCTCGCGGGACCCCTTCACCTCCTGCTCGCCGACCTTCTCCTCGCCGCCGTCGCTCTGACGGAAGACGGTGACGACGGCGTTGACGCCACCGGCGTCCACGTCGGTCACGGTGATGACACCCTTGGCGCCGTCGCACGTGGCGTCGGCGCTGAACTCGCCGATGTTGCAGGCGAGTGCGTTGCCGGCGGCGCCGACGGCCAGGGCGACCGCGGCGGTCGCCACACCGAGGGCACGAACGCTACGGCGGGACGCCGCACTTCTGAGTATGGGCAGGGGCACGTTGGTCCTTTACCGGATGCTGGGTGCGGGGGGTTGCCCGGGGCCGGTGGTCACACTTCCGCGACACCGCGGTCCCAGGAGACTCACAGGTCTATTGGCAGTACACCGGCAGTGTCAACGCGTAGAGGCCATACGGACATTGGCTTTGCCCTCTTATTAACCTCGAATAAGTTTCAGTGCCGCCGGTGCGTCCTCGATCCGGTCGACCAGAGTGATCCGCGACTCCATCGACCGCCCCCGGGCCAGCGCCCGCAGCAGCGGCCACGCCGGCAGCTTCTCGGTCCAGTGCGCCTCATTCACCAGCACCATGGGCGTGGGCTCGCCGCGCGACTCGTAGTAGTTCGGCGTGGCGTTGTCGAAGACCTCCTGTACGGTCCCGGCGGCGCCCGGCAGGAAGACGACCCCCGCGTTGGAGCGGGCCAGCAGGCCGTCCTCGCGGGTGGCGTTGGCGAAGTACTTGGCGATGTGCGCGGCGAAGGCGTTCGGCGGCTCGTGGCCGTAGAACCAGGTCGGGATGCCGACCGAGGCGCCGCCGTCCGGCCAGCGCTCGCGCACCTCGAAGGCGGCCCGCGCCCACTCCTCGATCGACGGCGTGAAGGAGGGGGCCTTGGCGAGCAGCAGCAGCGCCTCCTCCAGCATGGCGTCGGCGAACGGGGCGGCGTAGGCACCCAGGTTGGCCGCCTCCATGGCACCGGGGCCGCCGCCGGTGGCCACGGTGAAGCCGGCGCGGGCCAGCTCGCGGCCGAGGCGGGCCGCTCCGGCGTACGCCTCGGTGCCGCGCGCCATCGCGTGGCCGCCCATGACGCCCACCACCCGGGCGCCGGCGAGGAGTTCGTCGACCGCGTCGGAGACGGCGTCGTCGTGGACGGCGCGCAGCATGGAGGCGAAGATGTCGCCGTCCGCCTTGGTCCGCTGGAACCAGGCGTAGGCCAGCGCGTCCGGTGTCGTCCCGTAGCCGTCGGACAGACCGGCGTACAGGTCGTCGGGGGAGTAGACGGACGCGCGGTAGGGATCGAAGGGCAGGCCGGGCACGGGCGGGAACACCAGGGCCCCGGCGGCGCGTACGGCGGTGGCGGCCTTGTCGTCCATCGGGCAGCCGAGGAAGACGGCGCCGGTGGCCCCCACGGTCAGGAGTGCGTCCGTACGGTCCGTCAGGTCGACGGCCTGGACGCGGTAGTGCGCGAGGCCCGCGCCGCGGGCGAGGACCTCGTCGAACTCGGCGAGGCTCTCTATCTCACGGTCGTGGGCGGCATGGTACGGCTGGGCGGGTGTCAGGTCATCCACCCGCCCATGCTAGGCGCGGGCGGCTGTCAGCCCTCCACCGCGGCCGGGTCCATCCACACGACCTCCCAGGTGTGGCCGTCGAGGTCGTCGAAGGCGCGGCCGTACATGAAACCGTGGTCCTGGGGCTCGCCGGTGACCGAGCCGCCGGCCGCGACCGCCTTCTCGACCAGCTCGTCGACCTTCTCGCGGCTCTCGGCGCTCAGCGCGAGCAGCACCTCGCTGCTCTTGCGGGAGTCGACGATGTCCTTCTTCGTGAACACGCCGTACTTCTGCGGGGTGTGCAGCATGACCACGATGGTGTCGCTGAGCGGGATCGAGGCGGTCGAGTCGTCGCTGAACTGGGCGTTGATCGTGTACCCGAGCGCGGTGAAGAACCTCTTGGAGGCGTCGAGGTCGTCGGTGGCCAGGTTCACGAAGATCATCTGCTGGTACATGCGGGCCTCTCCCGTCGGTGTCGTGTCGTTCGCAGGAGTAGACCGGGGACCGGGCGCGAACTCATCGCCGATCGGAAGATTCCCTCGATCTTTTTTGCGAACGGTCCTTCTTACGGGCGGGCCAGCGGAAGCGCCGCCAGCTCCGCGATCGCCAGCGTCAGCGGACCGAACGCGGCCAGCAGGGCGACCGCGCGCAGCGCGGCGGCACCGCGCAGCACCGTGGCCGGCGCCCCGAGCCGCACCAGCGCTGACGTGGCGTCGGCGCGGGAGTGCTTGGCCTCGACGGCGGTGGTCAGCAAGGTGGCCACCGCGCAGCCCGACACGAGGAGGGCGCCGAGGGTGCTGAGCGGGCCGAACGACGATCCGTCCGCGCCGCGCAGCACCGCCGCCGCGTACGCCGCCGAGGCGACCGCGCAGACCACGCCCAGGGGGCGGCCGAGACGGTGCGCCTCCTCCATGAGGCCCCGGCCGGCCAGCAGCCGCAGGGCACCCGGGCGGACCGCCTGGAGCAGGCGCCCGCACAGATGGGTGAGGCCGGGGCCGGCGAGCGCCAGGCCGAGGGCGGTCAGCGCCCAGCCGACGAGCACACCGGCGGCGGGGGCGCCGGTGCCGCCGGTGCGGTCCGCCATGGCCTCCACGGCCAGACCGGCGGCCAGTACGGAGATGCCCCAGGGGAGGGCGGCGGTGGCCGGGCGGGCGTGCGCGGTGCCCGCCGGGCCGGTGACCGGGACGGCTGGGGCGCCGTGGCCCGCCGGGCTGCTGTCCGCGGCGGCCGGGGCAGGGCCTGCTGGGCCGTTGTCCCGGGCGGTCTGCGCGTGGCCTGCCGCCGTGCCGTCGGCTGCGGCGGTCTGCGCGTGGTCTGCCGGGCCGGTGAGGGTGACGGGCTGTGCGGTGCGTGCTGGGCTGCTGTCCGTGGCGGCGGGGGTGGGGCCTGCTGGGCCGTTGTCCCGGGCGGTCTGCGCGTGGCCTGCCGCCGTGCCGTCGCCCGTGGCGGTCTGTACGTGGCCCGCAGAGGCGTGGCCCGATGCGGTCAGGACGCCTCCCGGCGGCGCCGGGGTGCCTCCCGCCCCGCCGGCGGTGGCGTCCGTCGTGGCCGGGGCGAGCGCGGAGCGTCCGGTACCCGTGCTCGCCGGGACGGCAGCCGCGGGAGCCGTCGCCCGGCGGGCGCCGAAGCGGCCGTACGCCCCGAAGGTCTCCCGCGCCGCCAGGCCGTACGCCCCGAAGCGGCCGTACCGCCGCCCCGCGCCGCCCGCCGGGGCGGACCGGGGTGTCTCACGCGGGCGCAGGGCCACGGCCACCGACGCCGACGCCGCCACCGGCACCAGCGCCAGCAGGGTCAGGACCGCCGGGAGCGGCAGGGTCAGGCCCACGGCGCAGGTGTCGGCGAGGGCGCCGGTGACGGGCCGGCCCGCCAGGTCGCCGCGCAGCCGGAGGAGGACGAGCAGCGCCACGACCGAGCCGAGGACGCAGGCCGCGGCCGTGGTGGTCGCCGATGCGGCCATCAGCCGGCCCGGCCCCAGGCCGACCGCCGACAGCCCGGTACGGGGCCGGGTGCCGGGGTCGGTACGGGCCACCGCGACCGCGAGGTACACCGTGGCGGCGAGCGGCGCCGCGCACCAGGCCAGCCGGAGGGCGGAGTCGCCCACGGTGTCCGGGTGGGTCAGCGCGTGGCCGAGGGAGCACAGCAGCAGGAAGCCGGTGCCCGCCGACGCGACCGCCACCAGCAGCCTGCGCAGCCGCACGGCGAGGCCCGCGGCGCGGGTCAGGCGGAGAGCGAGCACGCCGCCCGGCCTTCCGTTCCGGTGCCGCCGGAGGCCCCCGCGCTCTCCGCCGCGTCGGTGACCGGGGGCAGGTGCAGGGTCGTGACCCGGCGTCCGTCCAGCAGGGTCACCGCGCGGTCGGCGAGGGCGGCGCCCTGCGGACCGTGGGCGGCGAGCACGACCGTGACGCCGTGAGAGCGGGCCGCCGTGGTCAGGGTGCGCAGCACCTGGGCGCTCTCGGCGCGGTGCAGCGGGGCGGTCGGCTCGTCGGCGAACAGCACCGAGGGGACGACGGCGAGCGCGCGGGCCACGCAGACCCGCTGCCGTTCGGACTGCCGCAGTTCGTGCGGCCGCAGCCGTGCCTTCCCGTCGACGTCGAGGCGTTCCAGCCACTCCAGGGCGGCCTGCCGGGCCCGGCGCCGGCCGGTGCCGCGCAGCATCAGGGGGAGGGCGGCGTTCTCCCAGGCGGTCAGCTCGGGTACGAGCACCGGGGCGGGGTCGATCCAGCCGAACCGGTCGCGGCGCAGCCGCTCACGGGCGAGCGGGCTCAGGGTGTGCACCGCGACGCCGTCGAACCACACCTCGCCGCGCTGCGGCCGGTCCAGTCCGGCGAGGCACCGCAGCAGTGACGTCTTGCCGCTGCCGCGCGGGCCGCGCACGGCGAGGACCTCGCCCTTGCGGACGCCGAGGGAGACGCCCTGGAGCGCGGGGGAGCCGTCGTGGTGCTCAAAGTGCAGGGCGCTTGCCCGGATCACGTCGTTGTCCGGCTTGTCCGGCTTGTCCGGCGGGGCCACCATCGGCGTACACCTCGTTCTGATCCGTTTCCCCGCCGCCCGTCCCCCTTCCGGGCGAACGAGGGCGGGGGCCATCGGTCAGTGGCACGCTAGGGACTCCCCGGAGCCGCCGCGGACAGCACACAGCCCCGGGCCGCCGTTTCTCACTCGAACGGTCGGCGCCGGGGCCGCGGATGATCATGACGTCAGATGGTCACAGCTTGGTCCACGCCTCCGTCAGCGTCGCGCGCAGGATCTGCTCGATCTCGTCGAACGTCTCCTGGTTCGAGATCAGCGGCGGGGCGAGCTGGACGACCGGGTCGCCGCGGTCGTCGGCCCGGCAGTACAGGCCGTTGTCGAAGAGCGCCTTGGAGAGGAAGCCGTACAGGACGCGCTCGGTCTCCTCCTCGTTGAACGACTCCTTGGTGTTCTTGTCCTTCACCAGCTCGATGCCGTAGAAGAAGCCGTTGCCGCGGACGTCGCCGACGATCGGCAGGTCGAGGAGCTTCTCCAGGGTGGCGCGGAAGGCGCCCTCGTTGTCCAGGACGTGCTGGTTGAGGCCCTCCCGCTCGAACAGGTCGAGGTTGGCGAGGCCGACGGCGGCGGAGACCGGGTGGCCGCCGAAGGTGTAGCCGTGCAGGAAGGTGTTGTCGCCCCGGTAGAACGGCTCGGCCAGCCGGTCCGAGACGATGCACGCGCCGATCGGGGAGTAGCCCGAGGTCATGCCCTTGGCGCAGGTGATCATGTCCGGGACGTAGCCGAACTTGTCGCAGGCGAACGTCGTGCCCAGGCGGCCGAAGGCGCAGATGACCTCGTCGGAGACGAGCAGCACGTCGTACTGGTCGCAGATCTCGCGCACCCGCTGGAAGTAGCCGGGCGGGGGCGGGAAGCAGCCGCCCGCGTTCTGCACCGGCTCCAGGAAGACGGCGGCGACCGTGTCCGGGCCCTCGAAGAGGATCTGCTGCTCGATCTGGTCGGCGGCCCAGCGGCCGAACGCCTCCGGGTCGTCGCCGTGGAGCGGGGCGCGGTAGATGTTGGTGTTCGGCACCTTGTGCGCGCCCGGCACGAGCGGCTCGAAGGGGGCCTTCAGGGCGGGCAGGCCGGTGATGGACAGGGCGCCCTGCGGGGTGCCGTGGTAGGCCACGGCCCGCGATATCACCTTGTACTTGGTCGGCTTGCCGGTCAGCTTGAAGTACTGCTTGGCGAGCTTCCAGGCGGTCTCGACCGCCTCGCCGCCGCCGGTGGTGAAGAAGACCTTGTTCAGGTCGCCGGGGGCCTCGTGCGCCAGGCGCTCGGCCAGTTCGACGGCCTTGGGGTGGGCGTAGGACCACACCGGGAAGAAGGCCAGCTCCCGCGCCTGCTTCATGGCGGTCTCCGCCAGCTCCTGACGGCCGTGCCCGGCCTGGACCACGAACAGGCCGGCGAGGCCGTCGAGGTAGCGCTTGCCCTTGTCGTCGTAGATGTGGGTGCCCTCACCACGGACGATGGTGGGGACGGGCGCGTTCTCGTACGACGACATGCGGGTGAAGTGCATCCACAGGTGGTCGTACGCGGCCTTGCTGAGGTCCTTGGGGCTGTCGGTGCTCACGATTATCGGGTTCCCCACATGTAGGTCTGCTTCTTGAGCTTGAGGTAGACGAAGCTCTCGGTGGAGCGCACGCCGGGGACGGCGCGGATGCGTTGGTTGATGACCTCCAGGAGGTGGTCGTCGTCCTCGCAGACGATCTCCACCATCAGGTCGAAGGAGCCCGCGGTCATCACGACGTACTCGCACTCGGACATCGCGGCCAGCGCGTCGGCGACCGACTCCACGTCGCCCTCCACGTTGACGCCGACCATCGCCTGGCGGCGGAAGCCCACGGTGAGCGGGTCCGTGACGGCGACGATCTGCATCACGCCCTGGTCGAGCAGCTTCTGCACGCGCTGGCGCACGGCCGCCTCGGACAGGCCGACGGCCTTGCCGATGGCGGCGTACGGCCGGCGGCCGTCCTCCTGGAGCTGCTCGATGATCGCGAGGGAGACGGCGTCCAGCTGGGGACTGCCGTGCCGGGACTCGCGGGAGCCCCTCTGGTCTGCGCTTCGACTGGCCACGGCTTCACTGTGCACGACGTCTCGTCGGTTCCGCAAGGCCGGACCAATGAAATCCGTTGTTCACATGCTTCCGCAGTGCGGATTTCGCAACGCGCGGGGGAGTGGGGGTGTTGAAAACGTCGGCGCTCCGATTAGTGTGGGTGTCTCAGCCATTGGACATCCACGACTTGGAGGGCCGGCAGTGAGCACCGAGCTGCGTCGTCTGCGCAATTTCATCGACGGTGAGTTCCGGGACGCCGCCGACGGACGGACCACCGAGGTGGTCAACCCCGCCACGGGCGAGGCGTACGCGACCGCGCCGCTGTCCGGGCAGGCGGACGTGGACGCGGCCATGGCCGCCGCCGCGGCGGCCTTCCCGGCGTGGCGGGACACCACCCCGGCCGAGCGGCAGAAGGCCCTCCTCAAGATCGCGGACGCGTTCGAGGAGCGGGCCGAGGAACTGATCGCGGCGGAGGTGGAGAACACGGGCAAGCCCATCGGGCTGACCCGCACCGAGGAGATCCCGCCGATGGTCGACCAGATCCGCTTCTTCGCGGGCGCGGCGCGGATGCTGGAGGGGCGCGGCGCCGGCGAGTACATGGAGGGACTGACCTCCTTCGTGCGCCGGGAGCCGATCGGGGTCTGCGCGCAGGTCGCGCCGTGGAACTACCCGATGATGATGGCCGTCTGGAAGTTCGCCCCGGCGCTGGCCGCGGGCAACACGGTCGTCCTGAAGCCCTCCGACACCACGCCGGCCTCCACCGTGCTGATCGCCGAGATCATCGGCTCGGTGCTGCCCAAGGGCGTCTTCAACGTCATCTGCGGCGACCGCGACACCGGCCGGCTGATGGTCGAGCACCCCACCCCGGCGATGGCCTCCATCACCGGGTCCGTACGGGCCGGCATGTCGGTCGCCGAGTCGGCGTCCCGGGACCTGAAGCGGGTCCACCTGGAACTGGGCGGCAAGGCACCGGTCGTCGTCTTCGAGGACACCGACATCCCCAAGGCCGTCGAGGACATCTCCACGGCGGGCTTCTTCAACGCCGGGCAGGACTGTACGGCGGCGACGCGGGTGCTGGTGCACGAGTCGATCCACGACGAGTTCGTGAGCGCGCTGGCGAAGGCCGCGGCCGAGACCAGGACCGGGCAGCCGGACGACGAGGACGTGCTGTACGGGCCGCTCAACAACCCCAACCAGCTCAAGCAGGTCGCCGGGTTCATCGAGCGGCTGCCCGCGCACGCCCGGGTCGAGGCCGGCGGACACCGGGTCGGTGAGAAGGGGTACTTCTACGCGCCGACCGTCGTCTCCGGGCTGAAGCAGGACGACGAGATCGTGCAGCACGAGGTCTTCGGGCCGGTCATCACCGTGCAGGCGTTCCGCGACGAGGAACAGGCCGTGGAGTGGGCCAACGGCGTGGAGTACGCGCTCGCGTCCTCGGTGTGGACCAAGGACCACGGGCGGGCGATGCGGATGTCCCGGCGGCTGGACTTCGGGTGCGTGTGGATCAACACGCACATCCCGCTGGTGGCGGAGATGCCGCACGGCGGGTTCAAGAAGTCCGGGTACGGCAAGGACCTGTCGGCCTACGGTTTCGACGACTACACGCGGATCAAGCACGTGATGACGTCGCTGGAGGTGTGACGGGCGCCTCCTGACGGCTCGGGCGAACCCGGAGCCGTCACGGGGCGGACGTGCCGGTCGTCACCGGATCCGCACCGCCCTCCGGCCCGCGCGGCCGGAGGGCGGTGCTCAGTTGAAGACCAGGACGTCGGTGCGCATCGCCAGCGGGCTGTCCCAGCCGATGCTGATCTTGAACGTCACCACTCCGTTGCCGGGAGCGATGCTCGACACCTGGAAGGGCGCCGCGCCGACGAACCGGTTCCCGTTGCCGTCGATCTCGGAGGCGGTGACGACGACCGTCGAGTCGGTCCCGATGACGTTCCAGGGGAGCTGGAGATTGTGTGTCCCGTTCCCCGGACTCCAGGTCCACCATGCTCGCCAGATGGCGCCGACGTTGCCGCCGATCGCCGTGGTGACGCCCTGGTCCTGGTCGGCGGCCTGCGAGCTGCTCGCGATCTGCGGCGCCTGGGAGGTGGAAGATTCTGCTGCGGCCATGACGGCTCCTCTCGCGTCGGAGAAGCCCCATGACCTCCCCGAATACGTCGAGTGTCCAGCCGTATTCACACAGTAACAATCACTCGCGCGAGTGAACCTCCGGCGTGTCACCCACACAAGCCGGGCCCCTGTCGGGCGACATGGGATATGCCCTCACGCACCGCGCGTCGCGCTGGGTACCTGCTCGCGCAGGGCACACAGCACGTCGACCCGATTGGTGGTGATCGAGTCGACGCCCAGCCCGATCAGCCGGCGCATGGCACGGCGGGTGTCGGGCGTCCAGACGGAGAGCAGACAGCCGTCACGGTGGACGCGCTCGGCCAGCGCCCGGTCCACCAGCGTCCAGCGGTAGTTGAGCCAGCGCGGCCGGACGGCGTCCAGCAGGGCGGGCCGGGGCGGCGCCAGGCTCGTCCAGGTCAGCGCGATCTCGGCGGCCGGGTCGGCCGCGCGCACGGCGAGCATGGCGGCGGCCCCCGCGCAGTAGTACACGCGGTCGCCCGCGCCGCACTCGCGCACCACGTCCACGATCCGGCGGACCGCCCGTTCCCCGGGCGTGCCGGGCAGATCCACCATCACCCGGTGCCCGTCGGCCGCCGCGAGGGCCTCGGCCAGCGTCGGCACCCGCCCGTCCGTCAGCTCCCGTACCTCACCGGCCGAGAGCGCGGACAGCGGTCGGTCCCGCTGCCACAACCGCGTCAGCGTCTCGTCGTGCAGCAGCACGGGCACACCGTCCCGGGTCAGCCGTACGTCGATCTCCACCGCGTCCGCGCCGCGGCGCAGCGCGGAGCGCAGCGATCCGACCGTGTTCTCGCGCGAGCGGTAGGGATCGCCGCGGTGCGCCACGGCAGTCGGGGTGGACACGTCGGTCATGGCAGCGGATCTCCGGTAGGGCGTGACGGGGTCAGGACGTGCGGAGCCAGGCCGCCGTGTAGGAGTCGATCTCCTCCCCGAGCCGGGCCTTGCCCGCCGCGTCGAGGAAGGAGACGTCCACCGCGTTCTTCGCCAGTTCGGCGAGCCCGCGCTCGTCCAGGTCGAGCAGGCGGGCGGCGACGGCGTACTCGTTGTTCAGGTCGGTGCCGAACATCGGCGGGTCGTCGGAGTTGACCGTCACCAGCACCCCGGCGCGCGTGAACTCCTTGATCGGGTGTTCGTCCAGGGTGCGCACCGCGCGGGTGGCGATGTTCGACGTGGGGCACACCTCCAGCGGGATGCGGTGCTCGGCGAGGTGCGCGAGCAGCTTCGGGTCCTGCGCCGAACTGGTGCCGTGTCCGATCCGCTCGGCGCGCAGGTGGGTCAGCGCGTCCCAGACCGTCTCCGGGCCTGTGGTCTCGCCCGCGTGCGGCACCGAGTGCAGTCCGGCGGCGATGGCCCGGTCGAAGTACGGCTTGAACTGCGGCCGGGGCACACCGATCTCGGGCCCGCCGAGCCCGAAGGAGACCAGGCCCTCCGGCCGGAGCCGGTCGTCGGTGGCCAGCCGGGTGGTCTCCTCGGCGGACTCCAGACCGGCCTCGCCCGGAATGTCGAAGCACCAGCGCAGTACGGTCCCGAACTCGGCCTCGGCCGCCTTGCGGGCGTCCTCGATCGCGTCCATGAAGCCGCGCGCGTCGATACCGCGCCGGACGGAGGAGAAGGGGGTGAGGGTCAGCTCGGCGTACCGGACCTGCTGCCGGGCCAGTTCGCGGGCCACCTCGTACGTCAGCAGCCGGACGTCCTCAGGGGTGCGGATGAGGTCGACCACCGACAGGTAGACCTTGATGAAGTGGGCGAAGTCGGTGAACGTGAAGTACTCGGCCAACGCCTCGGGGTCGGCGGGGACCTGCGAGTCACGGTGCCGGGCGGCGAGTTCGGCGACGATCCGGGGAGAGGCGGAGCCGACGTGGTGGACGTGCAGCTCGGCCTTGGGCAGGCCGGCGATGAAGGCACGCAGATCGCGCGGGACATCGGGGGTGACGAGGTGCTCGGGGCGCGGGCCGTCCCCGGGAGCCCGCGTCTGCTCGGTCCGCTCGGTGTGCCCGGTGCGCTCGGTGTGCTCGGTCAAGGGGTTCCTCCCCGGAACGGGGCGTCCGGCGGCGGGTGGGTGCCCGGCGGGACGCGGGTGATCGGCTGATCGTGACTCGGGATCATCGTAGGCCGGGGGCCCGGCGGGAGGGTACGCGCCGTAGCATGACGGCACGTTCGAACAGAGGGGACCCGCGCATGTCCGACGACGCGCAGACGCCGGAAGCCGACGCGCACGGACCGACGGCGCCGCCCGGTGCGGGGCGAAGAGACACGGCCGACGCGGTGGCCGGGACCGGGCAGGCGCCGGCGGACCGGTCTGACGGTGGCAAGGTCTGGCCGCCGCCGGTCAACGACTCCCCGGACGCGTCCGGCGGCTCCGGCCTGTCCGCCCCCGCGCCGGGCGGCTCGACGCCGTGGCCGGCGCCGTCCGCCCCCGAGTCGGACCACCAGACGGTCACGTCCATACCCACCCTGGGCGACCAGCCCGCCGAGGCGGCCCCGACACCGCCGCCCCAGCCGTGGGCGACCCCGTCCGGCCCGGGCGCGGCGCCCCACGACGCCGCGTTCGCCCCACCGACCCCCGCGGCACCCGCGCCCGCGTCTTCTTCTCCGTCGCAGGGAGCGGCCAACCCCTTCGCGGCGCCGACGTCCACCCCGCCGCACGGCCAGGCCCGTACTCCCGTCGTCCCCCCGCCCCCGATCGCCCCCGACGGACCGGGCCAGGCCCCCTACGGCTACCCCGGCGCCTACGGATATCCGGGCCACGGCCCCGGCCCCGGTTACGGCGGCGGTCCGCAGCCGCAGGGCTACTACGGCTGGCAGGGCATGGGGCCGATGCCGCCGAGGAACGGGATGGGCACGGCCGGTCTCGTCCTCGGGATCATCGCGGCCGTGGGTTTCTGCATGTGGCCGATCGCCATCCTGCTGGGCGTCCTGGGCGTGATCTTCGGCGTGGTCGGGCGGGCGAAGGCGCGCAAGGGCGAGGCGACCAACTCCGGCCAGGCGCTGGCCGGCATCATCTGCGGGGCGTTCGGTATCGCGCTGGGGGCCGGGTTCGCGGTCCTCATCTTCACCAGCGCGTAGGCCTGCCGGCGGGGGCCGGGGGTGAACTGGGCCGGGCTGTTCGGTGTACGGCGTTGTGGTTGACGCGGGGGTGGGTGGCGCGGCCCGGCGCCGGCGGGGTGCCGCCGCGCCCACCCGTGCCGCCCCTGGCGGCACGATTGCCCGCGGTGACGCGGCCTGGGGTGCCTGCGGTTACGCGGGTACGCGAGTCCCCCGGGGCCTATCCGGTATCCGGCGTTGTGGTGGATGCGGGGGTGGGTGCGGCCCGGCGTTGTGGTTGACGCGGGGGTGGGTGGCGCGGCCCGGCGCCGGCGGGGTGCCGCCGCGCCCACCCGTGCCGCCCCTGGCGGCACGATTGCCCGCGGTGACGCGGTGTGCGCTGCTCGCGCCGCCCGCGGTCGGGCGGGGTACGGACCCGCACCCGCGTACGGCGGGAAGGGGACGGGGTGGGGGGTGTCCGCCCGCAGTGGTTGGCGCGTCGACACGCTGCACCCCCGTCAGTGACCGATTCCGCGCCGTTCCGAGGACGGACACCCCCCACCCCGGCCCCGACCACGCACCGCACCGTGGGCGCTACGCGCACCCCCACCGAACCCGCACAGGCGCCGCAGGCATCCCACCCACGACCCGTACCCGCCCTACGTCCTACGCCCTACCGCCCCCGCCCCTCCGCAGCCTCCCCCGCGCCTCCATCAACGCGAACCCCAGCAGATTCGCGCCCCGCCACCGCTCCGGATCCCCCGCCCCCTCCTCCGTAGCGGCGAGGCCGATGCCCCAGACCCGGTCCACGGGACTCGCCTCCACCAGCACCCGGTCCCCCGTGCCCAGCAGAAACTCCCGCAGCGCCGTGTCCGTCGCGAACTTGTGCACGCTGCCCTCGACGACGATCCCGAACCGCTCCCGTTCCCATATCGCCTCGTCGAAGCCCCGCACCAGCCGCCCCGCCTTCTTCGCCTCGGCGGGATGCCCCGCCGCCAGCACCCGGCGTTCCGCCTCCGCGTCCCGGAACAGCCGGGCCTTGCCGGCCATCATCCAGTGCTCGGCGGTCGCGTACTCCACCCCGTCCACCGTGAACGGCGACGGCCACCACTGACTCAGACAGCCCGCCCCGACCCGCCCGCCCGGACCCGGCCGATGCCCCCAGAAGTACAGGTACTTGACGCGAGCCCCCGCCCGCACCGCCCCGACCAGCGCTTCCCGACCACCCGACGCCCCCGTCACCTCTCCCATGCACGCCACTGTCGCACGCACCACTGACACCCCGTCCCCCTTTTCCACGGCCACTCGACACCCAGTCGACAGATTCCGTCGCGTAACCAAATGGCAACAACGGAATCACTTGTTGGAGGCCCACCCCTCTGTCAGGATCGGCACTCACATCGAGTCCGAGCCACACCGGACCCCGCCACGGGGACACCGAGGAGAGCCGACATGCACCACCCGGGCGACGCCACCCAGGACCGCTTCCCCGCCCAGGACCGCTTCGCGGACGGCGCCCAGTACATCGCGGGCCGCCTCACCCACGGCACCTCCGCCCGCACGCACACCGTCGTCGACCCGGCCACCGGCACCCCGGTCCTCACCTACCGCCTGGCCGGCTCGGCCGACGTCGACGCGGCCGTCGCCGCCGCCCGCGCCGCGTTCCCCGCCTGGGCGTCCGCGACCCCGGCCGAACGTTCCGACACCCTGCAGCGGTTCGCCGCCGTCCTCGCCGACCGGGCCGAGGACCTCGCCCGCGCCGAGTCCCTCCAGTGTGGCAAACCGCTCAAGCTCACCCGCGAGTTCGACGTGCCCGGCACCATCGACAACGCCGCCTTCTTCGCCGGTGCCGCCCGCCACCTCCAGGGCCAGTCGGCCGGCGAGTACTCCGGCGACCACACCTCCTACGTACGCCGCGAACCCATCGGCGTCGTCGGCTCCATCGCCCCCTGGAACTACCCGCTCCAGATGGCCGCCTGGAAGATCCTCCCGGCGATCGCCGCAGGCAACACCATGGTCCTCAAACCCGCCGAAACGACCCCCCTCACCTCCCTGATGTTCGCCCAGGCGGCCACCGAAGCGGGCCTCCCCGACGGCGTGCTCAACATCGTCACCGGCACAGGCCCCGAGGCCGGCGAACACCTCGTGGCCCACCCCGACGTCGCCATGACCTCCTTCACCGGCTCCACCGCCGTAGGCCGGCGCGTGGCCCAACTCGCCACCGCCGCGACCGCGACCCCCACCCTCAAACGCCTCCATCTCGAACTCGGCGGCAAGGCGCCCTTCCTCGTCTTCGACGACGCCGACCTGGAGGCGGCGGCGCACGGCGCGGTGGCCGCCGCCCTCATCAACACCGGCCAGGACTGCACCGCCGCCACGCGCGCGTACGTCCAACGCCCCCTCCACGACGCGTTCGTCGAACGCACCGCCGCCCTCATGGAAACCGTCCGCCTGGGAGACCCCTTCGCCCCCGGCACCGACCTCGGCCCCCTGGTCAGCCACGCGCAGCGCGACCGCGTCGCGGGCTTCGTCGACCGGGCGCGCGGCTACGCGCGCGTGGTGACCGGTGGAGAGGCCCCCCAGGACGACGACCTGAAGGACGGCGCCTACTACCGGCCCACCCTCATCGTCGACGCCGCCCAGGACAGCGAGGCCGTCCAGTCCGAGATCTTCGGCCCGGTCCTCGTCGTCCTGCCGTTCGACACCGACGACGAGGCCATCCGGCTCGCCAACGACACCCCGTACGGCC
Organism: Streptomyces sp. ISL-12; assembly: GCF_018614415.1. Classification (GTDB taxonomy): domain Bacteria; phylum Actinomycetota; class Actinomycetes; order Streptomycetales; family Streptomycetaceae; genus Streptomyces. The sequence continues at coordinate 48,474 of NZ_JAGGOO010000006.1, read as the reverse complement.
TCGCCGCCTCCGCCTGGACCCGGGACGTGTACCGCGCGGGCCGCGCCACCCGCGAGATCCAGGCCGGGTGCGTCTGGATCAACGACCACATCCCGATCATCAGCGAGATGCCGCACGGCGGGTACAAGGCGTCCGGCTTCGGCAAGGACATGTCCGCGTACTCCTTCGAGGAGTACACCCAGCTCAAACACGTCATGTACGACAACACCGCGGTCGCCGCGAAGGACTGGCACCGCACCGTCTTCGGGGCCCGCTGAGCCCCCCCAAGCCGCCGACCGCAGCCGAAAGGGCACCACGCGCATGGAGCAGTACGAGCCAGACCGTCTCTCCCCGGCCCAACTGGCCGCCATGCGGCGCAGCCTGCGCAACGGCCGGGCCGCCCTGACCCGCCGCTCGCTGCTGCGCGCCTCCGCAGGCGGCGCACTCGTGGCCGGCGGACTCGGGACGCTGACCGCCTGCGGCATCCCCGCCGCCGGCCGGACCGAGGGCGGCACCTCCGCGGCGGACCACTCGGCGAAGGAGAAGGAGGTCGCCTTCTCCAACTGGACCGAGTACATGGACGTCGACGACAGCGGCAAGAAGCACCCCACCCTCGACGCCTTCACCGAGCGCACCGGTATCGCCGTCAAGTACACCGAGGACATCAACGACAACAACGAGTTCTTCGGCAAGATCAAGCCGCAGCTCGCCGCCGGTCAGGACACCGGCCGGGACCTGATCGTCCTCACCGACTGGCTGGCCGCCCGGCTCATCCGCCTCGGCTGGGTGCAGAAGCTCGACCCGGCCAACCTGCCGCACGCCTTCGCCAACCTCTCGCCCCAGTTCCGCACCCCCGACTGGGACCCGGGCCGCGCCTACTCCTACCCCTGGCAGGGCATCTCCACCGTCATCGCCTACAACAAGAAGGCGCTCGACGGCATCGAGGTGAAGACCCTCTCCGACCTCCTCGACAACCCGAAGCTCAAGGGCCGCGTCGGCCTGCTCACCGAGATGCGCGACACCATGGGCATGGCCCTGCTCGACCTGGAGAAGGACCCGGGCCGCTTCACCGACGACGACTACGACGCGGCCGTCGCCCGCCTCCAGAAGGCCGTCGACTCCGGCCAGATCCGCCGCTTCACCGGCAACGACTACACCTCCGACCTCAGCAAGGGCGACTTCGCCGCCTGTCTCGCCTGGGCCGGCGACGTCGTCCAGCTCAAGGCGGACAACCCGGACGTCGACTTCGTCATCCCCGACAGCGGCTACCTCACCTCCAGCGACAACCTGCTGGTCCCCGGCAGGGCCCGGCACAAGACCAACGCCGAGCGGCTCATCGACTACTACTACGAGCCGCAGGCCGCCGCCGAACTCGCCGCCTACATCAACTACGTCTGCCCCGTCGACGGAGTGAAGGACGAACTGGCGAAGATCGACCCGGACGCGGCGGAGAATCCGCTGATCCTTCCTGACCAGGCCATGCAGGCCAAGTCCCGTGCCTTCCGTTCGCTCAGTTCGAAGGAAGAGACGGAGTACGAGGCCAAGTTCGCGAAGCTCACGGGGGCGTGACCCACATGATGAACGAAAAGGGCGGCGACGTCCGCCTCACCGGCATAGGCAAGACCTACGGCTCCTTCACCGCCGTACACCCGCTGGACCTGACCGTCCCCGAGGGCTCGTTCTTCGCCCTGCTCGGCGCCTCCGGCTGCGGCAAGACCACCACCCTGCGCATGATCGCCGGCCTGGAGGAACCTTCCTGCGGCACCGTCCACCTCGGCGACCAGGACGTCACGCACCTGCCGCCGTACAAGCGCCCGGTGAACACCGTCTTCCAGTCCTACGCCCTCTTCCCGCACCTCGACGTCTTCGAGAACGTCGCCTTCGGCCTGCGCCGGCGCGGCATCAAGTCCGTCAAGAAGCAGGTCGGCGAGATGCTCGACCTGGTCCAGCTCGGCGAGCAGGCCCGCAAGAAGCCGCACCAGCTCTCCGGTGGCCAGCAGCAGCGCGTCGCCGTGGCCCGCGCCCTGATCAACCACCCCCGCGTCCTCCTCCTCGACGAGCCCCTCGGCGCCCTCGACCTGAAACTCCGCCGCCAGATGCAGCTGGAGCTGAAACGCATCCAGACCGAGGTCGGCATCACCTTCGTGCACGTCACCCACGACCAGGAGGAGGCCATGACCATGGCCGACCAGGTCGCGGTGATGAACGCCGGCCGCGTCGAGCAACTCGGCACCCCCACCGGCCTGTACGAGAACCCGCGCACCACCTTCGTCGCCAACTTCCTCGGCACCTCCAACTTCATCGAGGCCGAGGTGGACGGCCGCAGCGGCGCGGACCTCGCGGTGAAGGCGGGCGGCGGCACGCTGGCCCTCCCCGCCGACCGGTGCGGCGCGGCCACGGCGGCCGGCGGTAAGGTGCTGGTCGGCGTCCGCCCGGAGAAGGCCGCCCTCGTCCCCGCCGCCGACGCCGGCACGGTCCCCGAGGGCCGCAACCGCATCACCGGCACCATCGCCGACGCGAGCTTCCTCGGCGTCTCCACCCAGTACGTCGTCGACAGCCCCGTCTGCCGCGACTTCGCGGTCTACGTCCAGAACATCGACCGCGACCCGCGCCTCGTCCCCGGCGCCGAGGTCGTCGTGCACTGGAACCCGGCCCACACCTTCGGCCTGGACGCCGCCCAGTCCGCCCAGGACGGTACAGAGGCCGCGGGCGTGGAAGAGGCCGCCTGATGACCGCCACCCTCACCGAGGCGCCCCCGACCGCGCCGCCGGACGGCGACCCCCCACGCCGCCGTGGCCGCCTCACCCCGTACTGGCTCCTGCTCCCCGGCATCCTCTGGCTGCTCGTCTTCTTCGCGCTGCCGATGATCTACCAGGCGTCCACCTCCGTGCAGACCGGCTCCCTGGAGGAGGGCTACGAGGTCACCTGGCACGTCGCCACCTACTGGGACGCGCTGTCCGCGTACTGGCCGCAGTTCCTGCGCTCGGTCGCCTACGCCGCCGCCGCGACCGTGCTGTGCCTGCTGCTCGGCTACCCGCTGGCCTACCTGATCGCGTTCCGCGCGGGCCGCTGGCGGAACCTGATCATGGTCTTGGTGATCGCCCCGTTCTTCACCAGCTTCCTCATCCGCACCCTCGCCTGGAAGACGATCCTCGCGGACGGCGGCCCGGTCGTCGGCGCGCTGAACACCCTGCACGTCCTGGACGTCACGAGCTGGCTCGGCTGGACGGCCGGCGACCGGGTGCTCGCCACCCCGCTCGCGGTGGTCTGCGGACTGACGTACAACTTCCTCCCCTTCATGATCCTGCCGCTCTACACCTCGCTGGAACGCATCGACGGCAGGCTGCACGAGGCGGCGGGCGACCTGTACGCCCGCCCCTTCACCACCTTCCGCAAGGTCACCTTCCCGCTCTCCCTGCCGGGCGTCGTCTCCGGCACGCTGCTCACCTTCATCCCCGCCACCGGCGACTACGTCAACGCCGACCTGCTCGGCTCCACCGACACCCGCATGGTCGGCAACGTCATCCAGACCCAGTTCCTGCGCGTCCTGGACTATCCGACGGCCGCCGCCCTCTCCTTCATCCTCATGGCCGCGATCCTCATCATGGTCACGCTCTACATCCGTAAATCCGGGACGGAGGACCTGGTGTGATGACGCCCTTCGTCAACTGGCTCAAACGCAATCTGGTCGTGCTCGCCGGACTGCTGACGCTCGCCTATCTCCTGCTGCCGAACGTCGTCGTCACGGTCTTCTCCTTCAACGAACCCGTCGGCCGTTTCAATTACGAATGGCAGGAATTCTCGACGGACGCGTGGCGGGACCCGTGCGGCGTCGCCGATCTGTGCGGCTCCCTCACCCTCAGCCTCCAGATCGCGTTCTGGGCCACGCTCGGCGCGACCGCGCTCGGCACCGCGATCGCCTTCGCGCTCGTCCGCTACCGCTTCCGCGCCCGCTCCGCCGTGAACGCGCTCATCTTCCTGCCGATGGCGATGCCCGAGGTGGTGATGGCCGCCTCGCTCCTCACGCTCTTCCTGAACATGGGCGCGCAACTCGGCTTCTGGACGATTCTCATCGCCCACATCATGTTCTGCCTGAGTTTCGTCGTGACCGCCGTGAAAGCCCGCGTCATGTCGATGGACCCGAAACTGGAACAGGCCGCCCAGGACCTCTACGCCGGCCCTTTCCAGACCTTCCTCCGGGTCACGCTCCCCATCGCCGCCCCCGGAATAGCGGCCGGCGCGCTGCTCGCCTTCGCGCTCTCCTTCGACGATTTCATCATCACCAATTTCAACGCGGGCTCGACCGTCACCTTCCCCATGTTCGTCTGGGGCTCGGCGCAGCGCGGAACGCCCGTGCAGATCAATGTCATCGGGACGGCCATGTTCGCCGTCGCCGTCCTGCTCGTCCTCGTCTCGATGGCCGCCGGCCGTCGCCGGACCCGACCGAAAGCATGATTCCGTAGGGAGTTGACATCATGGCCCCGAGCGCCATGACCCGTTGGACCAGGTCTCTTTCCGACGCCCAGCCGGTGCCGTACTGGCTGGACGACCCCGGCCGCCCCCGCCCCGAGTCCGCCCTCACCAGCACCGAGACCTGCGACCTGCTCGTCGTCGGCGGCGGCTACAGCGGGCTGTGGACCGCGCTGCTCGCCAAGGAACGCGACCCCGGCCGGGACGTCGTCCTGCTGGAGGGCCGCGAGGTGGGCTGGGCGGCCTCCGGCCGCAACGGCGGTTTCTGCGCCGCCTCCCTCACCCACGGCCTGGCCAACGGCCTCGCCCGCTGGCCCGACGAGATCCACCGGCTGGAGGAACTCGGCGCCCGCAACCTCGACGCCATCGAGGAGGCCGTCACCCGGCACTCCCTGGACTGCGACTTCGAGCGCACCGGCGAGATCGACCTCGCCACCGAGCCCTACCAGGCCCGGGAACTGCGGGACTGGTACGAACAGATCCGGCGCGCGGGCCTCGCCGAGCACATCGAGTACCTCGACGCCGATGCCGTACGGGCACAGGTCGACTCGCCCACCTTCCGGGCCGGCCTCCACGACCGCCGGGGCGTCGCCCTGCTCAACCCCGCCAAGCTCGCCTGGGGCCTGAAGCGGGCCTGCCTCGCCCTCGGCGTCCGCGTCCACGAGCACACCCCCGCGCTCACCCTCAAGCCGTACGGCGCCGGAATGGCCGTACGCACCCCCTACGGCCTGGTCCGCGCCCGCGCCGTCGCCCTGGGCACCAACGTCTTCCCCAGCCTGCTGCGCCGGGTCCGCTCCTACACCGTCCCGGTCTACGACTACGCCCTGATGACCGAGCCGCTCACCTCCCAGCAGCTCGCCTCGATCGGCTGGCGGGGCCGTCAGGGGCTGGCGGACAGCGGCAACCAGTTCCACTACTTCCGGCTCTCCGCCGACAACCGCGTCCTGTGGGGCGGCTACGACGCGGTCCACCACTACGGCGGCCGGGTCCGCGCCGAGTACGACGACCGGCCCGAGACCCACGCCAAGCTGGCCGGGCACTTCTTCACCTGCTTCCCGCAGCTGGAGGGCGTCCGCTTCACGCACGCCTGGGGCGGGGCCATCGACACCTGCTCCCGCTTCTCGGCGTTCTTCGGCACGGCCCACCAGGGGCGGGTCGCCTACGCCGCCGGGTACACCGGGCTCGGGGTCGGCGCCACGCGGTTCGGCGCCGAGGTGATGCTGGACCTGCTGGCGGGGGAGCGGACCGAGCGGACCGCGCTGGAGATGGTCCGCAGGAAGCCGCTGCCGTTCCCGCCGGAGCCCTTCGCCTGGACCGGCATCGCGCTGACCAAGTGGTCGCTGGCCCGCGCGGACGCGCACGCCGGCCGCCGCAACCTGTGGCTGCGCACGCTGGACCGGCTCGGCCTGGGTTTCGACAGCTGAATCCGCCGTCACCCGGTCCGGCGGCGGCCCACCAGGAGGCGCAGGCAGAACAGCAGCGTGCCGAACAGGCACCAGCTGGCCACCACGTCCAGTGGCCAGTGGTAGCCCCGCCGGACCAGCCCGTAGGAGGCGGCGAGGACGAGGACCGCGCCGGCCAGGCACAGCCACCGGCGGACGGCCGCCGAGCGCAGCAGGGGCAGCAGTACCAGCACCGCCGCGCCGTAGGCGACGACCGCGGTGGCGGTGTGGCCGGAGGGGTAGTAGCCGGTGGCCGGTTCCACGGCAGGGGTGCCGGGGCGGTCGGTCCAGACCTTGAGGGGGACGACCAGCGCCGGCACCAGTGCCATCAGCAGCGCCCCGGCGAGGGGCGGCAGCCACCATTGGTCTGTACCGGTGGACCGCCCGCGCCAGGCCGCGTACGTCAGCGCGGCCACGAGCACGGGCAGTGCGACCTGGGTGTTGCCGAGGTCGGCGAGGAGTTCGGAGAACCGGTCCGGACGGACAAGGGCCCTGCTCAGCCGCTCGTCCACCCGGATCAGCGGACCGTCCGCGACGACCTGCCAGGTGATCAGCGCGAAGAGCAGGGCGGGCAGCCCGATGCCCCCGAGAAGGAGGAGGGGGGAGCGGGAGGGGGAGGTCGGCCGCCCCGGAACAGGGGGGGTGGTTCCGAGGCGGCCGAACGGACCGGAACGTCGCGCGCCCCGGGGGGTTTGGGGCGAGCGACCGTCCGATCGGTGAGGAGATCCGAAGCCAAAGGCTCCGTTTGTGTGCGCGAGGGCACGACCAGGCCGCAGCTGGGGAGGCCCCGGCCTGGGGTCACCCACAGTTCCCTGTGGGCGGGGTGTATCTCTCATCTGCGTAGAACCTACGACAGGGGACGGGCCCGAAGACAGGGGCATCCGCGACCTGCCATCCACCTCGCACACCTTCTTCACACGCTCTGCCGTTCACGGAACCGGCCGAGCGGACGGCTGCTCGGATGCGCGTGAGAGGGGAGGGGGAGGCGGGGGCTCAGATGCGGCCGAGGGCCTGCTCGATGATGTCCAGCCCCTCGTTCAGCAGCTCCTCGCCGATCACGAGCGGGGGCAGGAAGCGCAGGACGTTGCCGTAGGTGCCACAGGTCAGGACCAGCAGCCCCTCGGCGTGGCAGGCCTTGGCGAGCGCGGCGGTCGCCTCCGGGGCCGGCTCCTTGGTGGCGCGGTCCTTGACCAGCTCGATGGCGATCATGGCGCCGCGGCCCCGGACGTCGCCGATGACGTCGAACTTCCCGGCCATGGCGGTGAGGCGGGACTTCATGATCGCCTCGATGGTCTTGGCCTTGGCGTTGAGGTCCAGCTCCTTCATCGTCTCGATGGCGCCGAGCGCGCCCGCGCAGGCCACCGGGTTGCCGCCGTAGGTGCCGCCGAGGCCGCCGGAGTGCGCGGCGTCCATGATCTCGGCGCGGCCGGTGACGGCGGCCAGCGGCAGCCCGCCCGCGATGCCCTTGGCGGTGGTGATCAGGTCGGGGACGATCCCCTCGTCCTCGCAGGCGAACCACTGCCCGGTGCGGCAGAAGCCGGACTGGATCTCGTCGGCGACGAAGACGATGCCGTGGTCGGCGGCGAACTGGCGGATCGCCGGCAGGAACCCCTTGGCGGGCTCGATGAAGCCGCCCTCGCCGAGCACCGGCTCGATGATGACCGCGGCCACGTTCTCCGCGCCGACCTGCTTGGTGATCTGGTCGATGGCCTGCGCGGCGGCCTCCGGCCCGGCGTTCTCGGCACCCGTCGGCCAGCGGTAGCCGTACGCCACCGGGACCCGGTACACCTCGGGCGCGAACGGCCCGAAGCCGTGCTTGTACGGCATGTTCTTCGCGGTCAGCGCCATGGTGAGGTTGGTACGGCCGTGGTACCCGTGGTCGAAGACGACCACCGCCTGCCGCTTGGTGTACGCGCGGGCGATCTTGACGGCGTTCTCGACGGCCTCGGCGCCGCTGTTGAACAGCGCGGACTTCTTGGCGTGGTCGCCCGGGGTCAGCTCGGCCAGCGCCTCGGCGACGGCGACGTACCCCTCGTACGGCGTGACCATGAAACAGGTGTGGGTGAAGTCGGCGAGCTGCGCGGCGGCCCGGCGGACGACGGCCTCGGCGGAGGCGCCGACCGAGGTCACGGCGATGCCGGAGCCGAAGTCGATCAGCCGGTTGCCGTCGACGTCCTCGACGATGCCGCCGCCCGCCCGCGCGGTGAACACCGGCAGCACGGAACCCACGCCCTGCGCGACCGCGGCCGTGCGGCGGGCCTGCAGTTCCTGCGACTTCGGACCCGGGATGGCGGTGACGAGGCGGCGCTCCTGCGGAAGTGCGGTCATGCGGGGCTCCTGGTGGTTCTACGGACACTTACGTTCTTTTCCCGCAGGCTAGGCGCGGCGGACAGGGGTGGGCATGCTCCATGTGGGCGGTGTCGGCCGGCCGGATTGTCCGCGGTGGACAGGGACGTCCCCGGGCCCGGCGACTCCCACCCGGCCGCGTAAGCGGTGAACGCCCGTGCAAGGGCGTTAGATTGACTGGCGATGGTGGACGGAACGGCTGCTCAGGGGGCAGGGGCGATGGACAGCGACGGGAAGCGGGACGTGCGGGGGGCGCGGGTGAATCCCGTGCCGCCTCCGATGCCGCCGACGCGGCCCGCGGTGCCGCCCCGGCCGGCCCGGGCGCCGGGTATGCCACCGGCACCGGGTATGCCACCGGGCACGGGCCAGGCACCACCGGGCACGGGCCAGGCACCACCGGGCACGGCCCAGGCGCCGGGCAGGCCCCCGGCACCGGGCACACCACCCGTGCCCCAGCAACTGCCCCGGTCCGCCTCCACCGTCGCCGCCTGGCTCGACGCGGACCGGCCGGAGGCCCGGCCCGGGATCTGGCGGCAGGGCTACCGCCCGCTCAAGGAGGCCACGGAGAAGCTCGCCCCGGTGACGGTCGTCGGCATGCTCGTTCCGCTGGTGCTGGCGATCGGGGTGTGGTCGTTCTGGCGGCGCGGTGTCGTGCCGTACCAGTTCGTCCTGCTGCGGATGTTCACGCCGAACGACTGGTGGTGGGGCGGCACCAAGGCCACGCCCAAGCCGGTCGAGGGCGAGGCGGTGACGCTGCCGGGGGCGCACGCCGCGCTCGTCTACGACGGCCTCTTCTTCGTCGTCCTCGTCCTCGCGGTGGCCGCGCTGGGCAGCTGGCCCGCCATCGCCCGCCACTACACGGGCCACCGGCCCCAGCCGGTCCGCGCCCTGATCGCCGCCGGCCTCGCCCTGATCGCCCTCAGCCTCGTCTTCCCCGAGGCGTTCCCGGGCGCCGGATGGGACCCGGTGCCGGTCGTGGGACCGCTGCTGTCCCTGACCGTGCTGGTCACCGGCAGCTACGAGCTGATGGCCTCCGTCCTCTACACGGACACGCTGTACGCGGTCGTCACCGCGCTCGTGGTGTGGCCGTTCGCCCGCCTCGGCGGCTGGTGGCCGTACGCCCGGAACCTGCTCGCCGCCCGCCGGGCCACCGGCGCCCCCAGCGCCGCTCCCACGGCCGAGCGGCCCCGGTCCCAGTGGCCCGCCCTGCGCGACATCGGCCAGCACGAGGCCGCCGAGCTGCTCACCGCCGAGGTCGCCGGGGGCCGGATGAACGACGTCGACTGCACCCGTGTCGAGCACGCCTTCCACCTCGCCCGGCGCGGCGCCGGCCTCGACGCCTTCCGCGACACCGTGCTGCGCCAGGGCGGCGCCGCCTGGACCCACCCGTCCGGCGCCCGCGACCTGCCCCGCCGGGCCGCCCGCCACGACCTGCTCGCCGGTCAGGTCCGCATCGGCCGCTGGGCGCCGGCCGAACGCACCCCGCGCCCCTACCACGAGGCAGGCGCCGCCCTCGGCCCCGAGGTGCTCGGCACCTCCCTGCTGGCCATCGGCCCCTCCGGCTCCGGCAAGACCCGCACCCTGGTCGAACCGGTGACCGAGGCCCTCGCCCTCCAGGCGCTCACCGGACGCTGCGCCGTCGTCGCGGTCTCCGCCGCGGGCAGCCCGCTCGGCGCGGACGACGCCTTCGACGTGATCGTGCGGATCGGTGACCCGTCCTCCGTCCACGACCTCGACCCCTACGCCGAGTCCGACGACCCGGACGAGGCGGCCTCCCTCCTCGCCGAGGCCCTGGCCGGCGACCTCGAACCGGCGGGCTCCCAGGGCGCAGCCACCGTACTGGCCCAGCTCCTCGGCCCCTTCCGGGCGGTGCACGGCCGCTTCCCCGCCCTGCCGGAACTGCGGGAACTGCTGGAAGGCGGCGACGGCGCGCTGACCCCGCTGCGCGAGGCGCTCGTCGCCGCCGGGAACGACGTCATGGTCCGCGAACTCGACGCGCGGCTGCGGCAGACCGGCACGCCGGGTGACGCCGGCCGGGTCCTGGCCGACCGGCTGGGGCTGCTGAACCGGCCGGTGTTCGCGGACTTCTTCGGCGGGGGCGGCCCGGGCCGGCCCTTCTCCCTGCGCGCCGTCGCCCACCACCCGCTGCGGGTACGGATCGACCTGCCCGAACGCGGCCACGAGGAGGCCGGCCGGCTGATCACCCGGCTGGTCCTCGCCCAGTTCCTCGCCGTCGTCCGGGAGAGCGGGCGCGCCCACTTCGCCGGCCTGGTACTGGACGACGCGACGGGCACCGTCACCGCCGAGTCGGTGCGCCGCATCCAGCGGCTGCGCGGACAGAACGCGGGCGTGCTGCTCGCGCTGCGCACCATCGCCGACGTCCCCGAGGCCCTGCACGGCCCGCTCTACGGCGCGGTCGGCTGCCGGATGGCCTTCTGCGGCGTCACCACCTGGGACGGCAGCCGGTTCGCGCAGGCCTGGGGCACCGAGTGGGTGGAGACCACCGAGGTCGCCCAGCACACCGTCTTCGCCGACCAGCCGATGACCCGGGCCTTCCACGCCCTGCGCAAGCTGGTGACGGGCAAGGCGGTCACGACGGACGCGGTCACCGTGAAGCAGGTCGAACGCGAACGCTGGTCCGCCTCCGAGCTGGCGCACGCCGTGCCGCCCGGGCATGCCGTGCTGTCGTTGACGACCGTCAAGGGGGAGCACGCGCCGCCCCTGCTGGTGGATCTGCGGGGCTGACCGTCCCGGCCGCCGCGCCGGGATCGTACAGTGAGGCAGAATCGACACAGGCCGTTCATACGCCGCGGCCAAGACTTCACTGGTCGCACACCACCGACGCGGAGCGGACCCATGCCCCCGACCCTCGCCTCGCTGGTCCACCACTCCGCGCTGAAGCTGACCGTGCGGGCGGGCCGGGACCGCCTGGACGTGCCCGTGCGCTGGGCCCACGCCAGCGAGCTGGCCGACCCCGTGCCCTACATGGAGGGCGGGGAACTGCTGCTGATCACCGCGCTGAAGCTGGACGCCGAGGACCCGGAGGCGATGCGGCGTTATGTGAAGCGGCTGGCCGGCGCGGGGGTGGTCGGGCTCGGGTTCGCCGTCGGGGTGCATTACGAGGATGTTCCGGCCGCCCTCGTCGACGCCGCCGAGCAGGAGGGGCTGCCCCTGCTGGAGGTGCCGCGCCGCACCCCGTTCCTCGCCATCAGCAAGGCCGTCTCCGCCGCGATCGCCGCCGACCAGTACCGGGCGGTGACCGACGGCTTCGCCGCCCAGCGGGAGCTGACCAGGCGGGCCCTCGCCGACGGCCCGGAAGGGCTGCTGGCCGCGCTGGCCGCCCAGGTCGACGGCTGGGCGGCGCTGTACGACGCCTCCGGCGAGGTGGTGGCCGCGGCACCCGAGTGGGCCGGCCGCCGCGCCGCCCGGCTCACCGCGGACGTACGGCGGCTGCGGGAGCGGCCCGCCCCCGCCTCCGCGGTCGTCGGCGGCACGGAACCGGGCGGCGACACCGACCGGGTCGAGCTGCACTCCATCGGCACCTCCCGCCGCCCCCGCGCCGCCCTCGCCGTCGGCACCGCCGCCCCCCTCGGCACCGCCGAGCGCTACGCCCTGCACTCGGCCGTCGCGCTGCTGACCCTGACCACGGAACGCTCCCGCTCCCTGCACGCCGCCGAGCAGCGCATCGGCACGGCCGTCCTCGGCATGCTGCTGGCCGGCGAACCCGACCATGCCCGGACCGTCGCAGGCGACCTCTACGGCGCACTGCTCGACGCGCCCTTCCGGCTGGTCGTCGCCGAACCGGTGCCGGCCGGCGGCGAGCCGCCCGGCGCCCTCGCCGAGGTCGTCGAGGCCGCCGCGGCCCGGGCCGGCGAAGCGGTGCTGGTGGTGCCGCAGGGCGAGCGGCTGGTGGTGCTGGCCGCCGACGGGGGAGCGGCGGTCGCCGCCTGCACGGAGTACGCGGCGGCGCTGGAGGCGGGGCGGACGGTGCCGGACGCCCCGGCCGGCGGCGACGAGGAGGCGTGGGTCGCCGGACTGTCGGCGCCGTCCGGGCCGATCGGCGCCTCGGCCGCGTACAAGCAGGCCGAACAGGCGCTGTCGGTGGCGCGGCGGCGCGGCCGGATCTGCGTCGAGCACGAGCGGCTCGCGGCCGGCTCGGTGCTGCCGCTGCTCGCGGACGACGCCGTGCGCGCCTTCGCCGACGGGCTGCTGCGCGCCCTGCGCGACCACGACGCCACCGGCCGCGGCGACCTGGTCGCCTCGCTGCGGGCCTGGCTGTCGCGGCACGGCCAGTGGGACGCGGCCGCCGCCGACCTCGGCGTCCACCGGCACACCCTGCGCTACCGGATGCGCCGCGTCGAGGAGATCCTCGGCCGCTCCCTCGACGACCCGGACGTACGGATGGAACTGTGGCTGGCGCTGAAGGCGACGGCGGCCCACTGACGCCGGGGCGCGGCGTTCCGGTACGCCGGAGCGTGGCCGCTCCGGGACGCCGGGTGTGGCCATTCCGGCGCATCGACCCACCCCACTCACTACAGACAGGACAAACGCCCCCCTGCCGCCCCGCCCCTACCGTGGACCCAGCACCCCACGTACACACCCCCGACGGGAAGGGCCGGAACCCGACATGACCTCCACCCACGCCTTCTGGCTCGCCGGCCGCCAGGCCACCGGCGAGGACAGCTTCGACGTCACCTCCCCGTGGGACGGCCGCCTCGTCGGCGCCGTGAGCGTCCCGAGCCGGGCGCAGGTCGAGGAGGCGGTGGCCGCCGCCCACGCCGTACGGGACGAGTTCGCCGCCACCCCGGCCCACGTCCGGGCCGCCGCCCTCGACCACGTCGCCCGGCGTCTCGCGGAGCGCACCGAGGAGATCGCCCAGCTCATCTCCGCCGAGAACGGCAAGCCCGTCAAGTGGGCCCGCGGCGAGGTCGGGCGGGCGGTCTCCGTCTTCCGGTTCGCCACCGAGGAGGCCCGCCGGTTCAACGGCGGCGAGGCCCAGCGCCTGGACACCGACGCGGGCGGCCAGGGCCGGCTCGCCCTCACCCGCCGCTTCCCCAAGGGCGCCGTGCTCGGCATCGCGCCGTTCAACTTCCCGCTGAACCTGTGCGCCCACAAGGTCGCCCCCGCGATCGCCGCCGGCGCCCCCATCATCCTCAAGCCGGCCCCGGCCACCCCCCTCTCCGCCCTGCTCCTGGGCGAACTGCTCGCCGAGACCGAGCTGCCGGCCGGCTCCTGGAGCGTCCTGCCGGTCCCCAACGACCGGATGCCCGCCCTGGTCCAGGACGAGCGGCTGCCGGTGATCTCCTTCACCGGCTCCGAGCAGGTCGGATACGCGATCATGGACTCGGTGCCGCGCAAGCACTGCACCCTGGAGCTGGGCGGCAACGGCGCGGCCGTCGTGCTGGCCGACTGGGCCGGCGACGAGGACCTGGACAAGGCCGCGCAGCGCATCGCCGCCTTCTCCAACTACCAGGGCGGCCAGTCCTGCATCTCCGTGCAGCGCGTCATCGCCGACGCCGCCGTGTACGACCGGCTGCTGCCGCGCATCGTCGCCGCCGTGGAGGCCCAGGTCACCGGCGACCCGTCCGACGACAAGACCGACGTCGGCCCGCTGGTCAGCGAGGCCGCGGCGCAGCGGGTCGAGGCGTGGGTGCGGGAGGCCGTGGCGGACGGCGCCACGCTCGCCACCGGCGGGCAGCGCGACGGCGCCTCCTACGCGCCGACCGTCCTCACCGACCTGCCGGCCGGCACCACCCTCGCCCGCGAGGAGGTCTTCGGCCCGGTCCTCAGCGTGCAGAAGGTGAACGGCGAGGCGGAGGCGTTCGCCGCCGTCAACGACTCCAAGTACGGCCTCCAGGCGGGCGTCTTCACCCACGACCTCCAGGCCGCCTTCCGCGCCCACCGCGCCCTGGAGGTCGGCGGCGTCGTCATCGGCGACGTCCCCTCGTACCGCGCCGACCAGATGCCGTACGGCGGCGTCAAGCAGTCCGGGGTGGGCCGCGAGGGCGTGCGGTTCGCGATGGAGGACTACACCTATGAGCGGGTCATGGTGCTCACCGGGCTCGCGCTCTGACGGCACCGGCGACGGCGGGACGTGCGGACCGGCACGCCCCGCCGTCGCCGTCGGTCATCGCCGTCGGTCATCGGGCGAAGACCCTGATCAGGCCGAGAACCCGACCCCCGCCAGCCGCACCGGCCCCCGCAGCCCCACCCGCAGGTCGTGCACGCCCTCGGCGGCCAGGCCGGTGGTCAGGGAGACGTAGTCGTACGGTCCCGGGGTCGGCGTGTCCGTCGACAGCACGGCCCGCACCGGACCGCCGTCCAGGGACAGTTCCACCACGCCCTCGCCCGCCACCTCGACCGTCACCGAGGCCACACCGGGGCCGAAGTCGCAGGCGCGGTAGAGGAGTTCGCCTGACTTGTCGGCCGTCGGCGTCACCGCGTCGCCCGACTCCCTGGTCCGGTCCACGATCTCCGTGCCGCTCTGCTCGTCGAAGTCGGCGGCCGGCAGGCCCCGTTCGCGCACCGGGCGCGGCGCGGCCGGCTCCCCGTCCAGGGTGAGCGTCGTCCGCAGCCGGACGTCCTCGCTGGAGGCGCCCACCAGCAGCGCGTACGGGCCGGGCTCCAGCCGCCACCGGCCGTGCGCCACGTCCCAGTACGCGAAGGCGGACAGCGGGACGGTGAAGGAGACCTCGGCACAGGCCCCCGGCGCGAGGGTGACGCGGCGGTGGGCGAGCAGCTCGCGGCGCGGACGCGGCACCGACGGCTGCTCGGCCCGGGTGTACAGCTGGGCCACCTCGTCGGCGGTGACGTCGCCGGTGTTGGTCACCGTGAACGAGACCCGCACCGAGCCGTCACCGGCCTCCGCGCGCAGGTCGCCGTAGCCGAACGACGCGTACGACAGCCCGTGCCCGAACGGGAACAGCGGCGTCCCCTCGAAGTACAGGTACGTCTGCCGGGAGCCGACGACGTCGTAGTCGAGCAGGTCGGGCAGGTCCCGGTCGTCGGCGTACCAGGTCTGCGGCAGGCGTCCGGCGGGGGAGACGTCACCGGCCAGTACGCGGGCCAGGGCGGTGCCGGCCGCCTGGCCGCCGTGCGCGGTCCACAGCACCGCCGGGAGCGGCTCGGCGTCGACCGCGTACGGGTAGGCGGAGACCAGCGCCAGCACCGTGCGCGGGTTGGCGTCCCGGGCGGCGCGCAGCAGCCGTTCCTGGTGGGCGGGGAGCCGCAGCGTGGTGCGGTCCTCGGTCTCGCGGCCGTTGATGTGCGGGTCGTTGCCCGCCACCACCAGCACCACGTCGGCCCGGGCGGCGGCCCGCGCCACCGCCTCCTCGCCGCGCTCGACGGTCTCCAGCGCGAAAACCTCCCCGCCGGACGCGGCAACCTTCACGCCGTCGGCGGTCACCGCTACATGGTGCCCCGTTCCCGTGTGCCTGAGGAGGTGGCCGTCGCCGTGCGGTTCCAGCCGGAACGTCTCCTGCACCACCCAGCCGCCCGGCTGGTCGGCCGAGGCGCGCAGGTACCCGTCCTCGGCCACCGACAGGTACCGCCCGTCCGGCGCGCGCAGGGTCAGCACGCCCTCGCCCCAGTCGACCAGGGCGAGTTCGGTGCCGGTGGCGTCGGTGGTGAGCGGCGGCAGATCGGTGCGGCCGGCCAGCAGCGCGGGGTCGAGGGCGCCCTCGTCCGCCGGCGCGGGGGCGTCGTCGCCGGCCGGCGGGACGTACAGGAACGTACCGGCCGAGGTGCGCAGCCGGACCCGGTCCACGCCCTCCGCGAACTCGGTCTGTCCGGCGCCGAACCGCTCGTACAGGCCCTCCAGCGGGGTGGAGCGGTGGAGCAGGGTGCCGCTGTACCAGTCGAGCTTGCACTCGTCGGCGAGGAGTCCGACGACCGCGAGGCGGCTGCCGGGGGCCAGCGGCAGCAGGCCGCCCTCGTTCTTCAGCAGGACGATCGCCTGCTCGGCCGCCTCCTGGGCCAGCGCCCGGTGTTCCGGGGTGTCGAAGGCGCCCGCCTCCTCGTGGCCGTCGAACTCGCCGAGGCGGAAGCGGACCGAGAGCTGCCGGCGCACCGCCGTGTCGATGTCGGCCTCGGTCAGCAGGCCCCGCTCCAGCGCGCCGCGCACCCGTGCGGTGATCAGTGTCGAGTCGGTGCCGTGGTCGGTGAAGCTGTCGACCCCGGCCTTCAGCGCGGCGGCCGTCGCCTCCTCGTGGGTGTCGAAGTAGTGCTCGGAGTCGACCAGGTTGGAGGGGGCGCCCGCGTCCGAGCAGACCAGCAGCTCCTCGTCGGTCCAGGCGCGCAGGTGCTGGGCCAGGTAGGGGGAGACGTGGTTGGGGCGGCCGTTGACCAGGTTGTAGGCCGGCATCACCCCGGCCACCGCGCCCGCCTCGACCGTCTCCCGGAAGGCGCGCAGGTCGTACTCGTGCAGGACGCGGGGGCGGACCGAGGAGGACGCGGTGTCGCGGTCGGTCTCGTTGTTGTGGGCGAGCCAGTGCTTCAGCACGGGGGCGGTGCGCCAGTAGGTCGGATGACTGCCGCGCAGACCGCGGGTGTAGGCGGTGGCGATCGCCGAGGTCAGCCTCGGGTCCTCGGAGTAGCCCTCCTCGTTGCGGCCCCACAGGGGGTGGCGCAGCAGGTTGACGACCGGGGCCCAGACGTTGAGGCCGACCCGCTCGTCGCGGGCGCGCATCGCGCGGACCTCGGCGGAGACGGCCTCGCCGACCCGGCGGACCAGCTCCTCGTTCCAGGTGGCGCCGAGACCGACGGCCTGCGGGAACACCGTCGCCGGGCCCATCCAGGCCACGCCGTGCAGTGCCTCCTGGCCGGTGCGGAAGGCGGCGACGCCCAGGCGGTCCACGCCCGGCGTGAACTGGTGCAGAAATCCGATCTTCTCGTCGAGCGTGAGCCGCGACAGCAGGTCGTCGACGCGCTCCGCGACCGGCGTGCGCGGATCGCGGAAAGGCGGTGTGGGCGGCGTGGGTGCGGTCACGTGGGATTCCCCTTGCGATGTGCGGCGATGCGCTTCCGAAGCGGCTTTCGAAGCGCTTCGATGCTCAGTCGGCGAAGGCCGGGTGTCAAGACGCGGCGGGCCGTTCCGTCCACCTTCACAGCCAGCACAGGGGGCGCTGCGCTGGCCCGAGCGGCCCCGCACACCTCCGAGGAATCTTGGAAACGACTCTTGTGCCCACCCTCGTGTTCACTTAACCTCGCTGCAACATCGAAGCGCTTCGACGGTGAGGGCCTGTGGGCACCTCCCGCCCCGCCCGCTCCACTCCCAGCTCAGCGAGTTCCACTCAAGACACCGCAGCCGACGGCCACCGCCGGGTGTCCTGGTGCGCCATGAAGGGTTGACGCAATGACGCCGAACGCCGCCTCCGCCACCTCCGCGCCGAGCCGGAGAAGTTTCCTCGCCTCCTCGGCGGTCGCCGCCGCCGCGGTGGCGGGCGGGATGCCCCTGCTGAGCGCCTGTGGCGGCACGGACAGCGGCTCGCGCGAGGGCACGACCGCGGGCAAGGACGCCAAGAAGCTGCTGCCGGCCTATGTGGCCAGCAACGTGGTGAGCCCCGACATCCCGTCCAAGAACGGCTCGGCGGTCGGCTTCACCAGCAAGCTCGCCGTCGCCGACCTGAAGACCTCGGTGCCGAAGAAGCTCGGCAAGGGCGGCCAGGTCACCATCATGTCCCCGTTCTGGGGCTCCCCGCCGAAGTCGGACAACGCCTACTACAAGGCGATGAACGACATGATCGGCGTCGACATCAAGTGGCAGAACCAGGACGGCAACACCTACGAGCAGAAGCTCGGCGCGGTCCTCGCCTCCAGCGACGTACCGGACGTGGTGGTCGTCCCCAGCTGGAACCTCAACGGCAAGATCCCCAGCGCCATCATCTCCAAGTTCGCCGACCTCGGCCCCTACCTGTCCGGCGACGCCGTCAAGGACTACCCGAACCTCGCCGCCATCCCCACCGACGCCTGGCAGCGCTCGATCTTCGGCGGCAAGCTGCGCGGCCTGCCCCAGCCCCAGCCGTACGTCACCGGGCTCGTCCCCCTCTACCGGCAGGACATCTTCGAGAAAGAGGGATACGAAGTCCCCACCTCCTGCGCCGAGTTCATGGCCTGGGCCAAGGACGCCACCAACGCCAAGGCCAAGCGCTGGGCCTGTCTGGACATGAAGTGGACCGCCTTCCAGGCGTTCGGCGTGCTCTCCGCCAACGAGAAGCCGCTCGGCTGGAACCTGGTCGACGGCAAGATGATCTGCCGCTTCGAGACGGACGAGTACCTCGAAGCGCTGGAGTGGACCCGCAAGCTCTTCGCCGCCGGCGTCGTCCACCCCGACGCCGAACTCGGCAAGAGCCAGGCCACCGACCCCGGGCCGAAGTTCGCCAAGGGCGAGTTCCTCGTCTACGTCCAGAACATGAGCCAGTGGTGGAGCCGCACCGCCGAACAGGCCACCCAGAACCCGGAGTTCAAGATCTGGGGCATGGACATCTGGGGCCACGACGGCGGCGACCCGGTGCTCTGGGCCGAACAGCCCGCCGGCATCTGGGCCTTCGTGAACAAGAAGGCGTCGGAGTCGGTGATCAAGGACGTGCTGGCCGCGGCCAACGTCACGGCGGCGCCGTACGGCACCAAGGAGTACATGGCCACCAACTACGGCGTCGAGGGCACCCACTACACCGTCAAGGACGGCGTCCCCACCAAGACCGACCAGGGCAACATCGACGTGATGAACGCCTACGTCATGCTGGCCAGCCCCGCCCCGACCGTCGCCCACCCCGACTTCCCCGAGGTCGCCAAGGGCCAGGTCGAGTGGCAGCAGCGGATGGGCGCCTTCACCAAGAAGTCCTCCTTCTACGGCATGCAGGTCACCGAGCCCTCCCGGTACACCAACCTCTCCAGCGACTTCGAGCAGATGGAGGACGACTTCGTCCGGGGCCGCAAGAAGATGAGCGAGGTCCAGCAGGCCGTCTCGGAGTGGCGCAGCAAGGGCGGCGACAAGCTCCGCGACTGGTACAAGAAGCTGCTGGACGAGAACGGCTCGGCGGCGAGCTGACCGGCGCGGGCGAGGCGAGGAGAACGGCCGTGTCGAACAGCACGGTGCCTCGGAGCGGGACCGAGGCCCAGAAGAAGTCCCCGGCGGCGCCCGACGGCACCACCGGCCCCGAGAAGACCCCCTCCGGGAAAGTGAGCCTGCGCCTGCGCTTCAGACGCGACCGCGTCCTGCTGCTGATGGTGCTGCCGGCCGTCCTGCTGCTCCTGGTCTTCAACTACCTGCCGATCCTCGGCAACGTCGTCGCCTTCCAGGAGTACGACCCCTACATCAGCGACAACGGGATCGTCTCCATCCTGCACAGCCCCTGGGTGGGCCTGGAGAACTTCGAGCGGATCTTCGCGGACTCCGACTTCTGGAACGCCGTACAGAACACGCTGATCCTCTTCTTCTTCCAGCTCGTCCTCTTCTTCCCGATCCCGATCCTGCTCGCGCTGCTCATCAACAGCGTGGTCCGGCCCCGGGTCCGGGCGGTCTCCCAGGCCGTCCTCTACCTGCCGCACTTCTTCTCCTGGGTGCTGGTCGTCGCCGTCTTCCAGCAGCTCTTCGGCGGCGCCGGCATCTTCTCCCAGCTGCTGCGCGAGCACGGCTACGACGGCCTGGACTTCATGACCGACCCGGACACCTTCGCGGTGCTGATCACCGCGCAGAGCGTCTGGAAGGACGCCGGCTGGGGGATCATCGTCTTCCTCGCCGCGCTCGCCTCGGTCAGCCCCGACCTGTACGAGGCCGCCGCGATGGACGGCGCGGGCCGCTGGCGCCGCATGTGGCACGTCACCCTGCCCGCGCTGCGCCCGGTGATCGCGCTGCTGCTGGTGCTCCGCGTCGGCGACGCGCTCACCGTCGGCTTCGAACAGATCCTGCTCCAACGCGACATGGTCGGGCCGGGCGCGGCCGAGGTGCTGGACACCTTCGTGTGGTGGAACGGCGTACGCAACCAGGACTTCGGTTACGCGGCGGCCGCCGGACTCGTCAAGGGCGTGGTCAGCCTCGGCCTGGTCCTCGCCGCGAACAAGGTGGCCCATCTCATGGGCGAGCAGGGGGTGTACAAGAAGTGACCGCCGTCATCGACCAGCCCGTCTCCGACCAGCCCGTGTCCGACAAGCCGTCCCGCTGGGGCGCCCCGCCCCGGCCGGCCTGGGAGGAGAAGCCCAGTCCGGCCGGGGTGGCGGGCAAGGGCCTCGCCCTGACGCTGGCCTGCCTGGCCATCCTCTTCCCGCTGTGGATCGTGATCGTCACCAGCCTGTCGTCGAGGAAGACCATCGACGAGGCCGGCGGTCTGGTCATGGTCCCCAAGGAGATCACCTTCGTCGCCTACCAGGAGCTGCTCAGCGGCGGCCAGGTCACCCGCGCCGCCGTCATCAGCATCCTGATCACCCTGGTCGGCACGGTGTTCTCCATGACGGTCTCCGTGCTGTGCGCCTACGGCCTGTCCCGCACCGGCTCGCTCGGCCACCGCTGGATCCTGATGGTCCTGCTGGCCACGATGTTCTTCAGCGCCGGCCTCATCCCGACGTACCTGCTGGTGCAGTCCCTCGGCCTGACCGACACCTACCTCGCGCTGATCCTGCCGAGCGCGATCAGCGTCTTCAACATCCTGGTGCTGCGCGGCTTCTTCATGGGCATCTCCCAGGAGCTGATCGACAGCGCCCGCATCGACGGCGCCGGTGACTTCCGCATCCTGTGGAAGATCGTCATGCCGCTCTCCCGCGCGGTCCTCGCCGTGATCACCCTGTTCTACGCCGTCGGCTACTGGAGCGCCTGGTTCAACGCCTCGCTGTACCTGAACGACCAGGACATGATGCCGCTGCAGAACGTCATGATCCAGCTCGTGCAGAAGCAGGAGGCGCCGGTCGGCCTCGGCCAGGCGATCAAGACGGGCGAGCTGTCGGGCCTGGCCGTGCAGATGGCCGTGATGGTCATGGCGCTGCTGCCGGTCGCGGTCCTCTCCCCGTTCGTCCAGCGGCACTTCAAGAAGGGCATGCTGACCGGGGCGGTGAAGGGGTGAGCCCGGACCTCGCCGCGGTGACCCGCGGGCGCCTCCTGTTCGGCGGCGACTACAACCCCGAGCAGTGGCCCGAGGAGACCTGGCAGGAGGACGTACGCCTCATGCGGGAGGCCGGCGTCAACTCCGTCACCGTCGGCGTCTTCTCCTGGGCCCGCCTCGAACCCCGCCCCGGCGCCTACGCGTTCGGGTGGCTGGACCGCGTCATGGACCTGCTGCACGCGCACGGCATCGGCGTCGTCCTCGCCACCCCCACCGCCTCACCCCCGCCGTGGCTGGGGCATCTGCACCCGGACACCCTGCCCGTCGACGAGGACGGCCGCACCGAGCACTGGGGCGGACGCCAGCACTTCTCGCACTCCAGCGCCGTCTACCGCCGCCACGCCGCCGCCGTCACCGAGGCCCTGGCCGCCCGCTACGCCGGCCACCCCGCCCTCACCATGTGGCACATCAACAACGAGTACTGCACCTACGACCACGGCGACGAGGCCGCCGCCCGCTTCCGCACCTGGCTCCGGCGCCGGTACGGCACCCTCGACGCCCTCAACACCGCCTGGGGCACGGCGTTCTGGAGCCAGGGCTACGGCGACTGGCAGGAGGTCCTGCCCCCGCGCCGCACCCACTACCTCAAGAACCCCACCCAGGTGCTGGACTTCCGGCGCTTCACCTCCGACATGCTGCTGGAGTGCTACAGCGCCGAGCGCGACATCGTCCGCCGGCACACCCCGCACCTCCCGGTCACCACCAACTTCATGCCGCTCTTCTTCGGCCAGGACGGCTGGCGCTGGGCCGAGGAGGAGGACGTCGTCTCCGTCGACCTCTACCCCGACCCGCGCGACCCGCTCGGCGCGCAGGAGGGCGCCCTGATCCAGGACCTCACCCGGTCCCAGGCCCGGGGCGGCCCCTGGATGGTCATGGAACAGGCGACGGGCGCGGTCGGCTGGCGCGACGTCGACCAGCCCAAGCCGCGCGGCCTGAACCGCCTGTGGTCGCTCCAGGCGGTCGCCCGGGGCGCGGACGCCGTCTGCTACTTCCAGTGGCGGCAGTCCCGGCAGGGCGCCGAGAAGTTCCACTCCGCGATGGTCGGCCACGCGGGCCCGCGGGGCCGGGCCTTCCAGGAGGTCCGCCGGCTCGGCGCCGACCTGGCCCGGCTCGCCCCCCACGTCACCGGCACCCGCGTCACCGCCGACGCCGCCGTCCTGCACGACTGGCACTCCTGGTGGGCCGGCACCCAGCAGGCCCGCCCCTTCGAGCGGGCCGACCTGCCCGTCGTCCTGCGCGCCTGGCACCGCGCCCTGTGGGAGGCCCACCTCACCACCGACCTCGCCCACCCCGAGCACGACCTGAGCCGCTACCGCCTGGTCGTCGTCCCGCAGCTCTACCTCCTCACCGACACCGCGATCGACAACCTCCTCGCGTACGTCCACGGCGGCGGCACCCTGGTCTGCGGCTTCCTCACCGGCGTCGCCGACCAGGACGACCGGGTACGCCCCGGCGCGATGGACGCCCGCCTGCGCGACCTCTTCGGCATCCGCACCCTGCACGAGTGGTGGCCCCTGGCCGAGGGCGAGAGCATCGGCTGCGACGGCTTCCGCGGCAGCCTGTGGTCGGAGGAACTGGAGCCCGACGGCACCGCCGACGAGACCGTCCCCTACCAGGGCGGCGAACTCGACGGACTGCCCGCCGTCCTGAACAAGGGCCGCGCCTGGTACGTCTCCACCCTCCCGGAACCCGAGGCGCTGCGCGGCCTGCTCGCGGGCATCGCCGCCGACGCCGGGGTCCGCCCGGCCCTGGACCGCGTCCCGGCCGGTGTGGAGGCGGTCCGCCGCGGCGACCTGCTGTTCCTGCTCCACCACGGCCGCGACCCGGTGACCGTCGACGTTCCCGGCACCCACCGCGACCTGCTGACGGGGGAGACGGTCACCGACCGTACCGAGCTGGGCCGGTACGGCGTCCGGGTGCTGGCCCCATGACCGCCGCCCCCGTCCACGGCACCTGGGAGCCCGCCCCCGCCGCCCGCTGGGAGGACGCCTTCCTCACCGGCAACGGCCACCACGGCGCCCTGGTCCTCGGCGATCCGCACGACGACCGGGTGATCGTCACCCACCACACCCTCGTCCGTCCCAACGGCGGGGAGCACGCCCGCCCCCCGGAGCTGGCCGCCGCCCTGCCCGCGCTGCGGGAGCGGCTGCTGGCCGGT
Source organism: Streptomyces sp. ISL-12 (assembly GCF_018614415.1). Lineage (GTDB taxonomy): Bacteria > Actinomycetota > Actinomycetes > Streptomycetales > Streptomycetaceae > Streptomyces. Next base: position 24,988 of record NZ_JAGGOO010000006.1, on the reverse strand, counting down.
GACGTCACCGCCGCCGAGGAGTTCACCGACGGCCGCCCCCTGCAATGGGTGCAGCCCTTCCACCCGGCCTTCCAGCTCCGGCTGCGCCGCCCGCCCGGCGCCGACCACGCCTACCGCCGCACCGTCGACTTCGCCACCGGCGAGACGACGGCCACCGCCGGCGGCTGGACCAGCCGCGTCTTCGTCTCCCGCGCCGACGACGTCATCGTCCAGCAGGTCACCGCCCCGCACCTCACCCTCGACCTCGCCCTGGACCACCGCCTGCCCGGGGCGCCCGCCGCACTCGGCGTCGGCCACGGCGCCGTCCGCACCCCCGAGGGCGCCGTGCTGAGCCTGCGCGCCCGCTACCCGGACAGCGACCGGGCGTACACCGGCGTCACCGTGGCCGCCGTCACCGGCGGCACCGCCGCGCTGGTCCCGCCGGGCCTGCTCGTCGAGCGGGCCGAGTCGCTGCTGCTCCTGACCCGGGTCCGCCGGCACACCGGGGAACTCGACGTGCACGCCGAGTCCCGCGCCCTCGGCGACCTGATGACCGGCCGCACCTACGAGGACCTCCTCGACCGCCACCTGCTGCACCACCGCACCGCCTACGACCGAGTCACCCTGGACCTCGCCGCCGCCCCCGCCGACCGCGCGCTGCCCGGCTCCGCACTTCTCGGCCGCCCCGGCAGCCCGGCCCTCCTGGAGCGCCTCTTCGCCGCCGGCCGCTACCACCAGCTCTCCGCCTCCGGCCTGCTCCCGCCCCGCCTCACCGGCCTGTGGACCGGCGACTGGGACACCGCTTGGTCCGGCGCGTTCACCACCAACGCCAACCTCAACCTCCAGACCGCCTCCGCCGCCGCTGCCGCCCTCCCCGAGGTCACCGAGGCGCACGCCGCCCTGGTCCACCGGCAACGGGACCACTGGCGGGAGAACGCCCGCGCCGTCTTCGGCGCCCGGGGCATCGTCGCCCCCTCCCACACCGACGGCGAGAACGGGCACTCGTACCACTTCAGCCGCGAGTACCCCCTGCACCTGTGGACGGCCGGCGCCGACTGGCTGCTCAAACCCCTCGTGGACCACGACGAGACCCACGGCATTCGCGACCCCCGCACCGCCGAGGCCCTCGCCGAAGTCGCCCTGTTCTACGAGGACTTCCTCACGGAGACCGAGGACGGCCGCCTGACGGTCGTCCCGTCCTACTCGCCGGAGAACCGCCCCGCCAACGCCAGTTGGGGGACCGTCGACGCGGCGATGGACCTCTCGGCGGCCCGGCACGCCCTGCTGACCGCCGCCGACTACCACCCCGAGCACGCCGCCCGCTGGCGCGCGCTGGCCGACCGGCTGCCGCCGCACCGGATCAACGCCGACGGCGCCCTCGCCGAATGGGCCCGGGAGGGCCTCGACGACACCTACGACCACCGCCACCTCAGCCACCTCTACGGCGTCTGGCCGCTGGAGGAGATCACCCCGTACGACACCCCGGAACTGGCGACGGCGGCCCACCGCGCCCTGGACCTGCGCGGTGCCGAGAACGACTCGGCCCACGGACACCTCCACCACGCCCTGGTCGCGGCCCGCCTGCGCGACGGCGAGCGGGTCGCGCACGCCCTGGGCGCGGTGCTGGCGGGCGACTACTTCCACACCTCCCTGATGAGCGCGCACTACCCGCGCCGGGACGTCTACAACGCCGACGCGGCGCACACCCTGCCCGCCGTGCTCATCGAGATGCTGGTGCAGTCCACCCCCACCCGCCTGGTCCTGCTGCCCGCCCTGCCCGCCGCCCTCCCGGCGGGCGAACTGCGCGGGGTGCGCACCCGGTTCGGCGCCACGCTCGACCTCACCTGGACCCCCGGAACCACCACCGCCGTCATCCGGCCCGGCCGCACCGTACGCGTCGAACTGAGGACTTCCTCCGGCACCGAGCCGCTCGACCTCACCGCCGGAGAAGACCGCGTCCTCCACCTGAAGGCGCGGTGACCGCACCGTCCCCCCACCCATGGAAGGGAACGACCATGGCACGACGTACACCGCTCGCACTCCCCAAGGCGCTGCTGGCCCCGGCCCTCGCCCTCGGCGCCACCGTCGGCCTCGCCGCCGCCCCCGCCGAGGCCGCCGTCTGGAACTCCTGCGACCAGTGGGGCAACACCACGCTGAACGGCTACACCCTCTACAACAACATCTGGGGCTCCGGCGCCGGCAGCCAGTGCGTGTGGGCCAACTCCGGCACCAACTGGGGTGTCTGGGCCGACCACCCCAACACGGGCGGCATCAAGTCGTACCCGAACAGCAAGAAGGTGATCAACAAGCCGATCACCTCCCTGACCTCCCTCACCAGCAGCTACAACGTCACGGTCCCGTCCTCCGGCGCGTACAACACCTCGTACGACATCTGGGACACCGACTACGACCACGAGATCATGCTCTGGGTCAACCACAACGGCGCCGTCGGCCCGCTCGGCACCTCCCAGGGCACGGTGACCCTCGGCGGCCACACCTGGAACGTCTACAAGGGCGACAACGGCGCCAACGCGGTGTACTCGTTCCTGCGCACCTCCGACTCCACCGCCGGGACGGTCAACATCCTCCCGGTGCTGAAGTGGATCAAGGACACCAAGGGCTGGATAGGCGACGAGACCATCGGGGACGTGCAGTTCGGCTACGAGATCACCTCGTCGGCCGGCGGCCTGGACTTCGTCACCAACAACCTGACGGTCAGCGGCGGTTGACCCGTCCGACCCCGGGTCAGGGGCCGGTCCACCCGGGGGCCGGCCCCGAACTCGCCCGCACCGTCAGCTCCGGCGGCAGCAGCACCACCTCGTCGCTGCCGCGCCCGCCGAGCTTGGCCACCAGCTGCTCCACGGCGTGCCGGCCCATCTCCTGCGCGGGCACGGCGACCGACGTCAGCCGCACCGACGCCTGCGCGGCGACCTGCTCGGGGCAGACCGCCACCACCGACACGTCCTCCGGCACCGCCCGCCCCTGCTGCCGCAGCAGCGCGAGCAGCGGCTCCACCGCCGCCTCGTTCTGCACGACGAACCCCGTGGTGCCGGGCCGCTCGTCGAAGATCCGGGAGAGGGTCAGGGCCATCGCGTCGTACCCGCCCTCGAACGGCCGGTGCAGCAGCCGCAGCCCCAGCTCCCGGGCCCGCGCGCGCAGCCCCTCCAGGGTCCGTTCGGCGAACCCGGTGTGCCGCTCGTAGACCCCCGGCGCCTCACCGATGACGGCGACGTCCCGGTGGCCCAGCGACGCCAGGTGCTCGACGCACAGCGCGCCGGTCGCCCGGAAGTCCAGGTCGACGCAGGTCAGCCCGGAGGCGTCGGCGGGCAGCCCGATCAGCACCGACGGCTGGTGAGTGGCGCGCAGCAACGGCAGCCGCTCGTCGTCGAGTTCGACGTCCATGACGATCATCGCCTCGGCCAGCCCGCTGCCGGTGACGCGGCGCACCGCGTCGGGGCCCTCCTCGCCGGTGAGCAGCAGCACGTCGTACCCGTGGGCGCGCGCGGCGGTCGCCACCGCGATGGCGATCTCCATCATCACCGGTACGTACATGTCGGTGCGCAGCGGGATCATCAGCGCGATGATGTTCGACCGGCTGCTGGCCAGGGCGCGGGCGCCGGCGTTCGGGTGGTAGCCCAGCTCCCGGATGCTCTCCTCGACCCGCTGCCGGGTGGTGCTGGAGATGGACCGCTTGCCGCTGAGGACATAACTCACCGTGCTCGCCGAAACTCCGGCGTGCTGGGCGACCTCGGCGAGGGTGACCATCCGGCTCTCCAAGCGATGTGAAGCGCTTCGACAAGCGCGCTTAACGGATCAGGGCGGGGCGAGGGTGATCCGACATTAGTCCCAGTAACGGTGGGGTGTCCACACGTCGTCGCACGCGTCGAAGCGCTTCGACAAGCCCTCGTCGGTGGCGGGTCGGCTCAGGCGCGTCGCGGGGCGCGCTCCCGTCCGTTGATCGGCCGAACGGCCGCACGCGGGTGGCCGGGACGTCCGTAATCGGGTACATACGAACGGGTAGCACCGATCAGTAACGTACATCCCCCCCTACGTGCCGAGACGCGGCGAGGTGCCTCATGTCCGCACCGACCACCCCTTCCTCCCGACCCACCGTCACCGAACGCGAGGCCCGCCAGGTCGCGGAGGCGGCCCGCGACCAGGACTGGCGCAAGCCCAGCTTCGCCAAGGAACTCTTCCTCGGCCGCCTCCGCCTCGACCTCGTCCACCCCCACCCGCTCCCGGACGGGGAGGCCGTCCGCCGCGGCGAGAAGTTCCTCGCCGAGCTGCGCGACTTCTGCGAGACGCGGATCGACGGCGCCGTCATCGAGCGGGACGCCCGCATCCCCGACGAGGTCATCGCCGGGCTGAAGGAACTGGGCGCCTTCGGCATGAAGATCGACACCAAGTACGGCGGCCTGGGCCTGACCCAGGTGTACTACAACAAGGCCCTCGCCCTGGTGGGTACCGCCAACGCCGCGGTCGGCGCCCTGCTCTCCGCCCACCAGTCGATCGGCGTACCGCAGCCGCTGAAGCAGTTCGGCACCGAGGAGCAGCAGGCGAAGTTCCTGCCGCGCTGCGCCCGCACCGACATCTCCGCCTTCCTGCTGACCGAGCCGGACGTCGGCTCCGACCCGGCCCGCCTCGCCACCACGGCCGTACCGGAGGGTGACGACTACGTCCTCGACGGCGTGAAGCTGTGGACCACCAACGGGGTCATCGCCGATCTCCTCGTCGTCATGGCCCGCGTCCCGAAGTCCGAGGGCCACCGGGGCGGCATCACCGCCTTCGTCGTGGAGACCGCCTCCGAGGGCGTCACAGTCGAGCACCGCAACGCCTTCATGGGCCTGCGCGGCCTGGAGAACGGCGTCACCCGCTTCCACCGGGTCCGCGTCCCCGCCGCCCACCGCATCGGCCCCGAGGGCGCCGGCCTCAAGATCGCCCTGACCACCCTCAACACCGGCCGCCTCTCCCTGCCCGCGATGTGCGTCGGCGCCGGCAAGTGGTGCCTGAAGATCGCCCGCGAGTGGTCCGGGGTCCGCGAGCAGTGGGGCAAGCCGGTGGCGCTGCACGAGGCGGTCGGCGCGAAGATCTCCTTCATCGCGGCCACCACCTTCGCCCTGGAGGCCGTCGTCGACCTCTCCTCCCAGATGGCCGACGAGAACCGCAACGACATCCGTATCGAAGCCGCCCTCGCCAAGCTCTACGGCTCCGAGATGGCCTGCCTGATGGCCGACGAACTGGTCCAGATCCGCGGCGGACGCGGCTTCGAGACCGCCGCCTCCCTCGCCGCCCGCGGCGAACGCGCGGTCCCCGCCGAACAGATGCTGCGCGACCTGCGCATCAACCGCATCTTCGAGGGCTCCACCGAGATCATGCACCTGCTGATCGCGCGCGAGGCGGTCGACGCCCACCTCTCCGTCGCGGGCGACCTGATCGACCCGGACAAGTCGCTGTCCGACAAGGCGCGGGCGGGCGCGCGGGCGGGCGCCTTCTACGCCGGGTGGCTCCCGAAACTGATGACCGGGCCGGGCCAACTCCCCACCTCGTACAGCGACTTCAAGCACGAGGTCGACCTCTCGGGACACCTGCGCTACGTCGAGCGCACCGCCCGCAAACTCGCCCGCTCCACCTTCTACGCGATGTCCCGCTGGCAGGGCCGGATGGAGACCAAGCAGGGCTTCCTCGGCCGGATCGTGGACATCGGCGCCGAACTCTTCGCCATGTCCGCCGCGTGCGTCCGCGCCGAACTGCTCCGTTCCCGTGACGACCACGGCCGCGAGGCGTACCAGCTCGCCGACGTCTTCTGCCGCCAGGCCCGCATCCGTGTCGAGGAACTCTTCGGCCGGCTGTGGACCAACACCGACGACCTCGACCGCAAGGTCGTCAAGGGTGTCCTGTCCGGCACCTATGAATGGCTGGAACACGGCGTCGTCGACCCCTCGGGCGACGGCCCGTGGATCGCCGACGCGACACCCGGGGCCAGTACGAAACCGAACGTCCACCGTCCCATCAGGTGAGATGCGCCTCAGCGTGTCCCTCGGGCGGCCCGGCCCGGCCGGGGGACCGCGGAATCCGCGGCCACCAGGCATGATCGCGCCATGCGATCAGACCCGCCTCCCCCTGACTGGGTGATCATCCGCCTGCGCGCGATCGGGGAACGGATCCGGGCCCACCGAGAGGCCCGCGACCTCGGGCAGGCCGAACTCGGCGAGATGTCCGGGATCGGCCGCACGAGGGTCGAGCGGGCCGAGAACGGCGCGTCCGACACGGACGTCGACGACCTGCTCCTGATCGCGAACGCCCTCGATGTCCCGGTGGAAGAACTGGTCGCGGACGGTCGAGCGCGGCGGCGGGCCGCCCCCGCCACCCGCCCGAGGGACGCGCTGTCCTGCCGGAGGGCGGTTGAGGCAACAATGGGGGAATGACCGACAGCCCTGCCCCCCTCGCCGACCCGCACCTCGTCTACGACCCCGTGGCGGGAGACGGCGCGAAGGACGTGGTGATCCTCGGCTCCACCGGGTCGATCGGGACCCAGGCCATCGATCTCGTCCTGCGCAACCCGGACCGCTTCCGGGTCACCGGCCTGTCCGCCAACGGCGGCCGGGTCGCCCTCCTCGCCGAGCAGGCCCACCGGCTGCGGGTTGGCACCGTCGCCGTCGCCCGCGAGGACGTCGTACCGGAGCTGCGCGAGGCCCTGCGGGCGCGGTACGGCACGGGGGAGCCGCTCCCCGAGATCCTCGCCGGCCCGGACGCCGCCACCCAGCTCGCCGCCTCCGCCTGCCACACCGTCCTCAACGGCATCACCGGTTCCATCGGCCTCGCCCCCACCCTCGCCGCCCTGGAGGCGGGCCGCACCCTCGCGCTCGCCAACAAGGAGTCGCTCATCGTGGGCGGCCCGCTGGTCAAGGCCCTCGCCAAGCCCGGACAGATCATCCCCGTCGACTCCGAGCACGCCGCCCTCTTCCAGGCCGTCGCCGCCGGCACCCGCGCCGACGTCCGCAAGCTCGTCGTCACCGCCTCCGGCGGCCCCTTCCGGGGACGTACCAGGGAGCAACTCGCCGCCGTCACCGTCGAGGACGCCCTCGCCCACCCCACCTGGGCCATGGGCCCGGTCATCACCATCAACTCCGCGACCCTCGTCAACAAGGGCCTGGAGGTCATCGAGGCCCACCTCCTCTACGACATCCCCTTCGACCGCATCGAGGTCGTCGTCCACCCCCAGTCCTACGTGCACTCGATGGTCGAGTTCACCGACGGCTCCACGCTCGCCCAGGCCACGCCCCCCGACATGCGCGGCCCCATCGCCATCGGCCTCGGCTGGCCCGAGCGCGTGCCCGACGCCGCCCCCGCGTTCGACTGGAGCAAGGCGTCCACCTGGGAGTTCTTCCCCCTCGACAACGAGGCCTTCCCCTCGGTGAACCTGGCCCGCCGCGTCGGAGAGCTCGCGGGAACCGCCCCGGCGGTGTTCAATGCGGCCAACGAGGAGTGCGTCGAGGCGTTCCGCTCCGGGGCGCTGTCGTACCTCGGCATCATCGAGACCGTCACACGGGTGGTCGACGAACACGGCACACCGTCCACGGGAACTTCGCTGACCGTCGCGGACGTCCTCGAAGCGGAGACCTGGGCGCGCACCCGGGCCCGGGAACTGGCGGCACAAGCGGCGGAGGCCCGTGCATGACGACCCTGATGTTCATCCTCGGCATAGTCGTCTTCGCGGTCGGCCTGCTGTTCTCCATCGCCTGGCACGAGCTGGGCCACCTGTCCTGGGCGAAGCTCTTCGGCATCCGCGTGCCCCAGTACATGGTCGGCTTCGGCCCCACGCTCTTCTCCCGCAAGAAGGGCGAGACCGAGTACGGCATCAAGGCCATCCCGTTCGGCGGCTACATCCGCATGATCGGCATGTTCCCGCCGGGCCCCGACGGCAAGCTGGAGGCCCGCTCCACCTCACCGTGGCGCGGCATGATCGAGGACGCCCGCTCGGCCGCCTTCGAGGAACTCCAGCCCGGCGACGAGAACCGCCTCTTCTACACGCGCAAGCCGTGGAAGCGGGTCATCGTCATGTTCGGCGGCCCGTTCATGAACCTGATCCTCGCGGTGGCGCTGTTCCTCATCGTCCTGATGGGCTTCGGCATCTCCCAGCAGACCACCACGGTCAGCTCGGTCTCCCAGTGCGTGATCTCCCAGTCCGAGAACCGGGACAAGTGCACCGACGCCGACGCGCCCTCCCCGGCCGCCGCGGCCGGGCTCAAGGCCGGCGACAAGATCCTCTCCTTCGACGGCGTACGCACCGACAAGTGGGACGAGCTGTCCGACCTGATCCGCGCCCACCCCGGCGAGAGCGTCCCGATCGTCGTCGAGCGCGACGGCAAGGACGTCACCCTGCGCGCCGAGATCGCCACCAACAAGGTCGCCAAGAAGGACGGCAGCGGCGGCTACGTCCAGGGCGAGTACGTCACCGCCGGCTTCCTCGGCTTCAGCGCCGCCACCGGCATCGTCAAGCAGGACTTCGGCGACTCCGTGGTCTGGATGGGCGACCGGATCGGCGACGCCGTCGACTCCCTCGCCGCCCTGCCCAGCAAGATCCCGGCGCTGTGGGACGCCGCGTTCGGCGACGGCCCGCGCGAGCCCGACTCCCCGATGGGCGTCGTCGGCGCCGCCCGGGTCGGCGGCGAGATCTTCACCCTGGACATCCCGCCCACCCAGCAACTGGCGATGGCCGTGATGCTGGTGGCCGGCTTCAACCTCTCCCTCTTCCTGTTCAACATGCTCCCGCTGCTGCCGCTGGACGGCGGCCACATCGCGGGCGCCCTGTGGGAGTCCCTGCGCCGCAACCTCGCCAAGGTGCTGCGCCGCCCCGACCCCGGCCCGTTCGACGTGGCGAAGCTCATGCCGGTCGCCTATGTGGTGGCAGGTGTCTTCGTCTGCTTCACGCTCCTCGTACTCATCGCGGACGTCGTCAACCCCGTGAGAATCTCCTAGGCACTCCCGCTTCGGAGGCGGCCCGGCACGCGTGTGCCGGGCCGCCTTCCTTCGAGTGCGTTTACGACGGCAGGATGTGCCCGGCCCCAGTCCGGTGCCGTAATCTCGGGGATCGGAGCCCGCCGCTGACGGGACCGGACCTTGATCCACGACTTGGGGTTGCACAGCAGATGACTGCGATTTCTCTCGGCATGCCGTCCGTTCCGACCAGGCTCGCCGAGCGCCGGAAGAGCCGGCAGATCCAGGTCGGCTCGGTGGCCGTGGGCGGCGACGCTCCCGTGTCGGTGCAGTCGATGACCACGACGCGCACCTCGGACATCGGCGCCACCCTCCAGCAGATCGCCGAGCTGACCGCCTCCGGCTGCCAGATCGTCCGCGTGGCCTGCCCCACCCAGGACGACGCCGACGCGCTGCCCGTCATCGCGCGCAAGTCGCAGATCCCGGTCATCGCCGACATCCACTTCCAGCCCAAGTACGTCTTCGCCGCCATCGAGGCCGGCTGCGCCGCGGTCCGCGTCAACCCCGGCAACATCAAGCAGTTCGACGACAAGGTCAAGGAGATCGCCCAGGCCGCCAAGGACCACGGCACCCCGATCCGCATCGGCGTGAACGCGGGTTCCCTCGACCGCCGCCTGCTCCAGAAGTACGGCAAGGCGACCCCCGAGGCGCTCGCCGAGTCCGCCCTGTGGGAGGCGTCCCTCTTCGAGGAGCACGGCTTCCGGGACATCAAGATCTCCGTCAAGCACAACGACCCGGTCATCATGGTCGAGGCCTACCGCCAGCTCGCCGCCCAGTGCGACTACCCCCTGCACCTCGGCGTCACCGAGGCCGGCCCCGCCTTCCAGGGCACCATCAAGTCGGCCGTCGCCTTCGGCGCCCTGCTCTCCCAGGGCATCGGCGACACCATCCGGGTCTCCCTGTCCGCCCCGCCGGTCGAGGAGATCAAGGTCGGCATCCAGATCCTGGAGTCGCTCAACCTCCGCCAGCGCGGCCTGGAGATCGTCTCCTGCCCGTCCTGCGGACGCGCCCAGGTCGACGTCTACAAGCTGGCCGAAGAGGTCACCGCCGGCCTGGAGGGCATGGAGGTCCCGCTGCGTGTCGCCGTCATGGGCTGTGTCGTCAACGGCCCCGGCGAGGCCCGCGAGGCCGACCTCGGCGTCGCCTCCGGCAACGGCAAGGGGCAGATCTTCGTCAAGGGCGAGGTCATCAAGACCGTCCCCGAGTCGAAGATCGTCGAGACCCTCATCGAAGAGGCCATGAAGATCGCCGAACAGATGGAGGCGGACGGTGTCGCCTCGGGCGAGCCCTCGGTGGCGGTGGCCGGCTGAGCCGGCGGTGTCCGTCGGCGCCGGCCGGGCTCCCCGCCCGTCCGGCGCCTGAGGCCGGGGCCGCAGCGGGGGACCGGGGCGGCAGCCCCCGGACGGCACGGCAGCCGACAGCCACCGGCAGGGCAACGGCGACGAGAACACGGGGCGACGCCGCAAAGCTTCCGCGGGTACAGTGCGGAGATCAGCAGACCCCAGGGTGAGGGCCCCGCACGTGTTGACGCAGACCACCTCCCGGGTCCTCGAACCGAGCGACCTGAACGCCGCGCTCGCCGTCCTCGACCGCGAGCCGGTCGCGAACGCCTTCGTGACGTCCCGGGTACGGGTCGCCGGCCTCGACCCGTGGCGGCTCGGCGGTGAGATGTGGGGCTGGTACGAGGACGGCATGCTGACGTCCCTGTGCTACGCGGGCGCCAACCTCGTCCCCATCTGCGCCACCCCGCGCGCCGTCCGCGCCTTCGCCGACCGCGCCCGCCGGGCCGGCCGCCGCTGCTCCTCCATCGTCGGCCCCGCCGACCCCACCACCCAGCTGTGGCGGCTGCTCGAACCCACCTGGGGTCCGGCCCGCGAGGTCCGGCGCCGCCAGCCCCTCATGGTCACCGACCGGATGCCCGCCCGCATCACCCCCGACCCGCACGTCCGCCGCGTCCGCAAGGACGAGATGGACGCCCTCATGCCGGCCTGCGTGGCGATGTTCACCGAGGAGGTCGGCATCTCCCCGCTGGCCGGCGACGGCGGCCTGCTCTACCAGGCCAGAGTCGCCGAACTCGTCGGCGCCGGCCGCTCCTTCGCCCGCTTCGACACCGACGGCAAGGTCGTCTTCAAGGCCGAGATCGGCGCCGCCACCGACCGCGCCTGCCAGATCCAGGGCGTCTGGGTGGCCCCCGAACACCGCGGCCGGGGCCTCGCCGCCCCCGGCATGGCGGCGGTCCTGCGCTACGCCCTGGCGGACATCGCCCCGGTCGCCAGCCTCTACGTCAACGACTTCAACACGGCGGCCAGGAGGACGTACCGCCGCGTCGGCTTCGAAGAGGTCGGCGCCTTCATGAGCGTCCTGTTCTGAAACGCGTCCCGCGGCCCCCTGTAGGCTCCGGCCCATGGACGCAGTGATCGGCCCCCTGGACCTCGCCGCCCACGTCGACGAAGCCCTCGCGGTCCAAGCCGCCGCCTTCGGCCTGGGCCCCGACGAGGTGGCCGTCCGCCGCCAGATCGTCCTGCGCCACATGACCCACCCCGGCGCGCGCGCCTTCGGCGCGACCACTCCCGGGGGGCACCTCGCGGGCTTCGTCTACGGCATGCCCAACGACCGCGCCCACTGGTGGTCCACGATCGTCGAGCCCTACCTGCGCGCCCAGGGCAACGACGCCTGGCTCGACGACTCCTTCGTCATCACCGAGCTGCACGTCCACCCCGCCCACCAGAACCTCGGCGTGGGCCGCGCCCTGATCACCACCATCACCGACGGCGCCGCCGAACCCCGCTCGATCCTCTCCGCGATCGACACCGACAGCCCCGCCCGCGGTCTGTACCGCTCCCTCGGCTACCGGGACCTCGCCCGCCAGGTCCTCTTCCCCAGCGCCCCCAAGCCGTACGCCGTGATGGGCGCTCCCCTCCCGCTGCTGCGTCGATAACCGATTTCCACCACCCCGGACCGCCCGGCTAACCTCGTTCGTCATCACCCTTACTTCGCAGGAGACACGAGAACCATGGCGAACGCACCGGTCCAGCGCATGTCGAAGGTATTGGCGAAGACGCTGCGCGACGACCCGGCGGACGCCGAGGTCCTCAGCCACAAGCTGCTGGTCCGCGCCGGCTACGTCCGCCGCACCGCCGCCGGCCTGTGGAGCTGGCTGCCGCTCGGCAAGAAGGTCCTGGCCAACGTGGAGCGCATCGTCCGCGAGGAGATGGACGCCATCGGCGCCCAGGAGGTGACCCTCCCCTCCCTGCTGCCCCGCGAGCCCTACGAGGCCACCGGCCGCTGGGAGGAGTACGGCCCCGAACTCTTCCGCCTCCAGGACCGCAAGGGCGGCGACTACCTGCTCGGCCCCACCCACGAGGAGATCTTCACCCTGCTGGTGAAGGACCAGGCGTCCTCCTACAAGGACCTCCCCGTCATCCTCTACCAGATCGCCAACAAGTACCGCGACGAGGCCCGGCCCCGGGCCGGCATCCTGCGGGGCCGCGAATTCCTGATGAAGGACTCCTACTCCTTCGACACCGCCGACGAGGGCCTCGCCGAGTCCTACGCCCTGCACCGCGCCGCCTACCAGCGCATCTTCGAGCGCCTCGGCCTGGACTACCGCATCTGCGCCGCGACCGCCGGCGCGATGGGCGGCTCCAAGTCGGAGGAGTTCCTCGCCCCCGCCGAGGCCGGCGAGGACACCTTCGCCGACTGCCCGAACTGCGACTACGCCGCCAACACCGAGGCGATCACCTTCGAGCTGAAGCCGGTCGACGCCGCGGACGTGCCCGCTCTGGAGGAGATCCCCACCCCCGACACCCCCACCATCGAGACCCTCGCCGCCTCCCTCGGCGTCCCCGCCTCCGCCACCCTGAAGAACCTGCTGGTCAAGGTGGACGGCGAGATCGTCGCCGTGGGCGTGCCCGGTGACCGCGAGGTCGACCTGGACAAGGTCGAGGCGCACTTCGCGCCCGCCGCCGTCGAGCTGGTCACCGCCGAGGACTTCGTGGGCCGCCCCGACCTGGTCCGCGGCTACGTCGGTCCGCAGGGCCTGGGCGAGAAGGTGACGTACATCGCCGACCCCCGCGTGGCGCCGGGCACCGCGTGGATCACGGGCGCCAACAAGGAGCACACCCACGCCAAGAACGTCGTCGCCGGCCGCGACTTCGAGGTCGACGCGTACGTCGACGTCGTCGTCGTGCAGGATGGTGACCCCTGCCCGAAGTGCGGCACCGGCCTCAAGCTGGACCGCGCCATCGAGATCGGCCACATCTTCCAGCTGGGCCGCAAGTACGCCGACGCCCTCAAGCTCGACGTCCTCGGCCAGAACGGCAAGCCGGTCCGCGTCACCATGGGCTCCTACGGCATCGGCGTCTCCCGCGCGGTGGCCGCCCTCGCCGAGCAGCACGCCGACGACAAGGGCCTGATCTGGTCCAAGGAGGTCGCACCGGCCGACGTGCACGTGGTCGCCGCCGGCAAGGCCCTCCAGACCGAGCTGGCCCTGGACATCTCGGAGAAGCTCGCCGCCGCCGGCGTCCGCGTCCTGGTCGACGACCGGGCCGGGGTCTCCCCGGGCGTGAAGTTCACCGACGCGGAGCTGATCGGCGTACCGCAGATCCTGGTCGCCGGCCGTCGCTCCGCCGAGGGCGTCGTCGAACTCAAGGACCGCCGCACCGGCGAGCGCGAGGAAGTGACGGTGGACGAGGCCATCACCCGCATCACGGCCTGACCGCCACGGCCGCCGGGGGCTCCACAGCCCCCGGCGCGGGGGTGGGTGCGCGGCCCAGCGCGACGGGGTGCCTCCGCCACTCCCGGCTTCGCGAACGGGGACCCCCATCGCCCACCCGCGCCGCCCCAGGGGCACGAATGCCCGTAGCCACGGCTGGATGGCGGCTGCCCCGCGGGACTCGGACAGCCGCGAACGGCGAGAAGGGGCCGGGCCGGGGGGTGTCCGCCCGCAGCGGTCGGCGCGTCCGCGCCGTCCACCCCCGTGGCCGACCGATTCCGCGCCGTTCCGAGGACGGACACCCCCCGGCCCGGCCCCGCCCCACAAGACCACCGGACGCGCTCCGCGCACCCCCACCGGCCGGCCACGGGCCGCCGCAGGCACCCGCCAGAGCCGCCCCGCGACGGGACGCCCTCCGCGCACCCTCATCCCCCGGCCACGGGCCCCCGCAGGCGGCCACCCTCGGCACCGCCGGAGGCGACCCTCACAGCCAGCCCGCGAACTCCAGCAGCAGTTCCGCGTCCTGGGGGCGGCCGACCCGCGACGCCCGTACGCCCGACTCCACGGCCCGGAACAGGGTCCAGCCGCGCAGCCGCTCCCGGTCGACCTCCAGGGACTCCGCGAGCCGCTTGATCCGGCGCCGGACCGTGGAGGCGCCGGACGGCTGGGCGATCAGGTCCTCCACCCGGTCCCGCACCAGCCGGGCCAGGTCGAAGGCCGGCTCGCCCACCACCGGGTCGGGCCCCACGGCCAGCCACGGCATCCGGTCCCCGGCGAGCACCTTGCTCTGCCGGAACGTACCGTGCAGCAACCGCTCCTGAGCAGGCCCGGCCAGCAGCTCCGCGCGCACCGCCAGGGCCGCGTCCACCAGCGGCGCCACCGCCGGGTCGGCCTCGGCCCCCGCGCGCATCGCCGCCGCCTGCCGCCCGGTCCGCTCGGCCACCGTCTCGAAGGGATGCTCCGCGGGCGGCGCCACCCACAGCCGCCGCAGCGACCCCGCCGCCTCCAGCAGCGCCCGCGCCTCCGGCAGCGACCGCACCGACACCTCCGGATGCAGCCGCTCCAGCAGCAGGACGCCCTCGGTCACGAAAGGCTCCAGCAACCGCACGGCACCCCGGCCGTCCCAGTGCGCCAGCGCCGCCCGCTCGCTCTCCGGCCGCGCCCGGGGCGGGGCCAGCTTCAGCACCGCGGGCGTCCCGTCGGCGGTGTGCACCAGCACCACCAGGCTGCCGCGCCCGCCGGGCACCACCGTCCGCTCGACGGTCAACCCGCGTAGACCGACGGCTTGGCGAGCCGCCTCGGGCAGACTCGCCAACCAGTCGTCACCGTCCGGTGCCGTCTCACCGAGCGCCCTGACCAGACGCCGCGGCGGTTCGAAAGCCATGCGCGAGCCGTTCCCTTCCCGTAGGGGCGCTCCCCGTACGTGTCACGCGGTCGGTGCCGCCGAGGCCGGCGCCGTACCGGCCCGCTCGGCGAGCCCTGGGAAGGCTACGCTCCCGCCGCGCCAGCGCACCGCGCGGACCGCCGCCTCCCGCAGCGCCTCGGCCGCCGCCTTCCGGCGCTCGCCGCCGGCCGCCCGCACCAGGTCCGAGTAGACCCCGGCCACCCGTTCCTCCAGCTCCGCCGCCAGCCGCGCCGCCGAGGCCGCGTCGGGCACCGGGAAGGGCAGCGCGTACCCGGCCCGGGCGGCGACCGGCGTCGCCCCGAGGTCGCGCACCTCGCGCCCCAGCGCGTCCCTCCGGGCCCGGTGCGCGTCGTACGCCATCCGCGCTTCCGTGCGCCGGTCCTCACCCACCCGGGCGCCGACGACCCCGTAGCCGTAGACCGCCGCGTGCTCGGCCGCCAGGACCGCCTGCAGCGCCTTCAGCTCCCGCTTCTTCTCGTCCTTCTCGCTCTTCCCGGACTCGTCGCTCACCGGTCGCCCTCCGTCAGCAGATACACGTGTCCCGCCCCGGCCGCCGCCACCGAGGCCAGCAGCCGGGCCAGCTCGCCCGGCACGTCCGCCAGTGCCGCCGTCCGCCGGTCGGCCAGCTTCCGCTCGGCGGCGGCCAGCAGGGCGAGCGCGTCCTTCTCGGCGGCCGGTACGGCGTCGGCGGTGGAACCGTCGTCCGGCCCCGCGGCCCGTGCCGAACCGGAGGGGGAGACCGACGGGGAGACGGCGCGCGCCCCGCCGAACGCCGCCGCGTGCCGGAGTACTTCCGCGCGCAGCGGATCCAGCCGCTCCGCCAGCGCGGGGTGCGCGGCGATCACCGCGGCGTACCGCCCGGCCAGTTCCGCGCTGTCCCGCGCGGCACGCGCGCGTGCCCGGTCGGCGGCCCGGGAGGCGGCGTCCGGCTCGCCGGAACCGGAGGAACCGGTACAGCCGGCCAGCAGCACGGCCCCGGCGGCCGCGGCGAACAGACTCCTTCTGCGCGGTCGTGAGGGCGGGCGCGGCGATGAGGGCAACGACGACACGGCAGACGTCCTCGGCAGGCTCGTACGGAAGGGGCGGGAAGGGGGAAGCGGGAGGGAGACGGGAGGGAACGGGGAGGCGGGCGCCGGAGGCGGCGCGCGCCTTGATCACCGTACCCGGGAGGCCGCCCGGCGCCACTCAGCGGCACCGTCGAGCCCGGGTGGACGGCAACACCCCCCGCGACCGGATACCCTTTGACCTGACACGCGCACCGTCCCACAACAGCACACGCGGCCGAGGAGTCACCCGGATGAGCACCACCCAGAGCGAGAGGCTGCGAGAACTGCTGGAACCGCTGGTCGCCTCCCAGGGTCTGGATCTGGAAGAGATCGCGGTGGACTCGGTCGGACGCAAGCGGGTGCTGCGCGTCGTCGTCGACTCCGACACCGGTGCGGACCTGGACGCGATCGCCGATGTGAGCCGCGCGCTCTCGGCGAAGCTCGACGAGACGGACGCGATGGGCGCGGGGGAGTACACCCTGGAGGTCGGCACCCCGGGCGCGGAGCGCGAACTGACGGAACACCGGCACTACGTACGGGCCGTCGACCGCCTGGTGAGGTTCCAGCTCACCGAGGGCGGCGAGCTGGTCGCCCGGATCCTCGGCGTGGACGACGACGGACTCGACCTCGAAGTACCCGGCGTGAAGGGTCGCAAGGCCACCGCCCGCAGCCTCGCTTTCGACGAGATCGCCAAGGCGAGGGTCCAGGTCGAGTTCAACCGCAAGGACAAGCAACACCAGCATGACGAGAACGACATGAAGGAAGAAGAGGAGGAGGCGTAGCCGTGGACATCGACATGAGTGCCCTGCGGGGCTTGGTGCGGGAGAAGGAGATCTCCTTCGACCTGCTGGTCGAGGCGATCGAGTCGGCCCTCCTCATCGCCTACCACCGCACCGAGGGAAGCCGCCGCCACGCGCGCGTCAAGCTCGACCGGGAGACCGGCCATGTGACCGTGTGGGCGAAGGAGGACCCGGACGACCTGGAGGAGGGGCAGGAGGCGCGCGAGTTCGACGACACTCCGTCGGACTTCGGCCGGATCGCCGCCACCACCGCCAAGCAGGTCATCCTGCAGCGGCTGCGGGACGCCGAGGACGACGCCACGCTCGGCGAGTACGCCGGCCGCGAGGGCGACATCGTCACCGGCGTGGTCCAGCAGGGCCGCGACCCGAAGAACGTGCTGGTCGACATCGGCAAGCTGGAGGCCATCCTGCCGGTGCAGGAGCAGGTGCCCGGCGAGACCTACCCGCACGGCACCCGCCTGCGGTCGTACGTCGTCCGGGTCGCCAAGGGCGTCCGCGGCCCGTCCGTGACCCTCTCCCGTACCCACCCGAACCTGGTGAAGAAGCTGTTCGCCCTGGAGGTCCCGGAGATCGCCGACGGCAGCGTCGAGATCGCCGCGATCGCCCGCGAGGCCGGCCACCGCAGCAAGATCGCCGTCCGCTCCACCCGCTCCGGGCTCAACGCCAAGGGCGCCTGCATCGGCCCCATGGGCGGCCGGGTCCGCAATGTGATGGGCGAGCTGAACGGCGAGAAGATCGACATCGTCGACTGGTCGGACGACCCGGCCGACATGGTGGCCAACGCGCTCTCGCCGGCCCGTGTCACCAAGGTGGAGGTCGTCGACCTGGCGGCCCGCTCCGCCCGGGTGACCGTGCCCGACTACCAGCTGTCGCTGGCCATCGGCAAGGAGGGGCAGAACGCCCGCCTCGCGGCCCGGCTCACCGGCTGGCGCATCGACATCCGCCCGGACACCGAGCAGCAGCCGTCCGAGTGAGGGAATAGATCTAAGCCGCCGGAACGCTGAGATCATCGACAGCTTCCGAGGCGGTATGTGTTCGATTCTTGCCCCGAAGGGGTGAGGTCGCCGCGGGGAGGTAGACTTAGGAGTGTCTGGCCGGACGCGTGCTCGTGCATGCCCTGAACGCACCTGTGTGGGGTGCCGGGAGCGAGCGGCCAAGACCGGACTGCTGCGCATCGTGGCGGTCGAGGGCGAATGCGCCCCCGATCCTCGCGGTACGCTGCCCGGCCGGGGTGCGTACGTTCACCCCACCCAGGTCTGTCTCGACCAGGCGGTACGCCGCCGGGCGTTCCCGAGGGCACTGCGCGTCCCGGGACCGCTCGACGTAAAGGCGTTGCGCCAGTACGTCGAGCAGACAGAGGGTTGCTGACCAGGATTGCTGGTCGGGCAACCACGGCAAGTAAGACGTGCCGTACGGAACCCCGTACGGCTTGGTACCTCGCGAGTCGAAAGCAGGTCGAGATTGCGATGAGCACTCGATGAGTACGCGATGAGTACGCCCATGAACTAGCGACGGTCCGGACGCAACCCGGACCTCAAAGGAGCGAAGTGGCTAAGGTCCGGGTCTACGAACTCGCCAAGGAGTTCGGTGTCGAGAGCAAGGTCGTCATGGCCAAGCTCCAGGAACTCGGTGAATTCGTCCGTTCGGCGTCTTCGACGATCGAAGCGCCCGTCGTACGCAAACTGACAGACGCCTTCCAGCAGGGCAGCGGGAACGGCCGGTCCGCCGGCAAGCCCGGCGCGCCCCGCAAGGCCGCCCCCAGGCCCGCCGCGCCCTCGCCGGCGCAGGCTGCCCCTGGTGGCACCCCCCGCGCCGCCAAGCCGGCCGGAGACCGTCCGGCCGCCCCGCGGCCGGCCGCACCCAAGCCCGCGGCCGCCCAGCAGCCGTCGGCCCCCGCGGCCTCCTCGGCGCCCTCGGCCCCCGCGCCGTCGGCCCCGGGCCCGCGTCCGACGCCGGGTCCCAAGCCCGCGCCGCGTCCGGCTCCGGCCGCGCCCGAGTTCACCGCGCCGCCCGCGGCGGCGGCTCCCTCCGCACCCGCCCCGTCCGGGCCCAAGCCCGGCGGCGCGCGTCCCGGCGCTCCCCGTCCCGGCGGCCGGCCCTCCGGTCCCGGTCAGGGCCAGGGCCAGGGCCAGCAGGGTGGCGGTCAGGGCCGTTCCGGCGGTCCGCGTCCCGGTGCCCCGGCGGCGCGTCCCGGCGCCCGTCCGTCCGGTCCGCGTCCGGGCAACAACCCCTTCACCTCCGGCGGCAACGCCGGTATGGCCCGTCCGCAGTCCCCGCGCCCGCAGGGCGGCGGCCCGCGTCCCGGCCCCGGCGGTCCCGCCGGCGGCGGTCCGCGTCCGCAGGCCCCCGGCGGCCAGGGCGGCGGTCCGCGTCCCCAGGCTCCGGGCGGCAACCGTCCGACCCCGGGCTCGATGCCCCGTCCGCAGGGCGGCGCCGCGGGTCCGCGTCCCGGCGGCGGCCCGCGTCCGAACCCCGGCATGATGCCGCAGCGTCCCGCTGCCGGCCCGCGTCCGGGCCCCGGCGGCGGCGGTCGCGGTCCCGGCGGTCCCGGCGGTGCCGGTCGTCCCGGCGGCGGCGGTCGTCCGGGCGGCGGCGGTTTCGCCGGCCGTCCCGGTGGCGGCGGCGGTGCCGGTCGTCCCGGTGGTGGCGGCGGCGGTTTCGCCGGTCGTCCCGGTGGTGGCGGCGGCTTCGGCGGCGGCGGTGGCCGTCCCGGCTTCGGCGGCCGTCCCGGCGGTCCCGGTGGCCGTGGTGGCACGCAGGGCGCCTTCGGCCGTCCCGGCGGTCCCGCGCGTCGCGGTCGTAAGTCGAAGCGGCAGAGGCGCCAGGAGTACGAGGCCATGCAGGCCCCGTCGGTCGGCGGCGTGATGCTGCCTCGCGGCAACGGCGAGACCATTCGCCTGTCGCGCGGTGCCTCGCTCACCGACTTCGCGGAGAAGATCAACGCCAACCCGGCGTCGCTCGTCGCGGTCATGATGAACCTCGGCGAGATGGTCACGGCCACGCAGTCCGTCTCCGACGAGACGCTCCAGCTCCTCGCCGACGAGATGAACTACACGGTTCAGATCGTCAGCCCGGAGGAGGAGGACCGCGAGCTTCTCGAGTCCTTCGACCTGGAGTTCGGCGAGGACGAGGGCTCCGAGGAGGACCTGGTCGTCCGTCCGCCGGTCGTGACCGTCATGGGTCACGTCGACCACGGAAAGACCCGACTGCTCGACGCCATCCGCAAGACGAACGTCATCGCGGGCGAGGCCGGCGGCATCACCCAGCACATCGGTGCCTACCAGGTCGCGACCGAGGTCAACGACGAAGAGCGCAAGATCACCTTCATCGACACCCCGGGTCACGAGGCGTTCACCGCCATGCGTGCCCGTGGTGCCCGGTCGACGGACATCGCGATCCTGGTCGTCGCGGCCAACGACGGCGTCATGCCGCAGACGGTCGAGGCGCTCAACCACGCCAAGGCGGCCGACGTCCCGATCGTCGTCGCGGTCAACAAGATCGACGTCGAGGGTGCCGACCCGACCAAGGTGCGCGGTCAGCTGACCGAGTACGGCCTGGTGGCCGAGGAGTACGGCGGCGACACCATGTTCGTCGACATCTCCGCCAAGCAGGGTCTGCACATCGACTCGCTGCTCGAGGCCGTGATCCTCACGGCCGACGCCTCGCTCGACCTGCGGGCCAACCCGAACCAGGACGCGCAGGGCATCTCGATCGAGTCCCGGCTCGACCGCGGCCGCGGTGCCGTGGCGACGGTCCTCGTGCAGCGAGGCACGCTGCGGGTCGGCGACACGATGGTGGTGGGCGACGCCTACGGCCGCGTCCGCGCCATGCTCGACGACAACGGCAACAACGTGCCCGAGGCGGGCCCGTCGACGCCGGTCCAGGTCCTCGGCCTGACCAACGTCCCGGGCGCCGGCGACAACTTCATCGTGGTCGAGGAGGACCGTACGGCCCGCCAGATCGCGGAGAAGCGCGCCGCACGTGAGCGCAACGCCGCGTTCGCCAAGCGCACGCGCCGCGTCTCCCTGGAGGACCTGGACAAGGTGCTCAAGGCCGGCGAGGTCCAGCAGCTCAACCTGATCATCAAGGGTGACGCTTCTGGCTCCGTCGAGGCCCTGGAGTCCTCCCTGCTCCAGCTGGACGTCGGCGAAGAGGTCGACATCCGCGTCCTGCACCGCGGCGTCGGTGCGGTCACGGAGTCCGACATCGACCTGGCGATGGGCTCCGACGCCATCGTGATCGGCTTCAACGTGCGCGCCGCCGGGCGTGCCGCGCAGATGGCCGAGCGCGAGGGCGTGGACGTCCGGTACTACTCGGTCATCTACCAGGCGATCGAGGAGATCGAGGCGGCCCTCAAGGGCATGCTCAAGCCGGAGTACGAAGAGGTCGAGCTGGGCACGGCGGAGATCCGCGAGGTCTTCCGCTCGTCCAAGCTGGGCAACATCGCGGGTGTCCTCATCCGCTCCGGCGAGGTCAAGCGCAACACCAAGGCGCGCCTCATCCGCGACGGCAAGGTCATCGCGGAGAACCTCAACATCGAGGGTCTGCGTCGCTTCAAGGACGACGTCACCGAGATCCGCGAAGGCTTCGAGGGCGGTATCAACCTCGGAAACTTCAACGACATCAAGGTCGACGACGTCATCGCGACGTACGAGATGCGCGAGAAGCCGCGGGTGTAACAGCCCCGTCTTCTCCAGACGGCGCGGTCCGGGGCCGGTCGGCGGAAGCAATATCCGTCGATCGGCCCCGGCCGTTCGTTGTACGGTTCTGATGTCCCCGCCACACGGATGGCGGGGCCATCGATCCCGGACCGGCGGGTGAACCGGTTGCACATGTATGTGGGGACGCTGTCCTTCGACCTCCTCCTCGGCGACGTACATTCGCTGAAGGAGAAGCGGTCCGTCGTCCGCCCGATCGTCGCCGAACTCCAGCGGAAGTACGCGGTGAGCGCGGCCGAGGTGGACCACATGGACCTGCACCGGCGGGCGGTCGTCGGCCTGGCCATGGTGTCCGGCGACGCCGGGCACCTCAGTGACGTGCTCGACCGGTGCGAACGGCTGGTCGCCGGCCGCCCCGAGGTGGAGCTGCTGTCCGTCCGACGGCGCTTCCACGGCGACGACGACTGACCCCAAGAACGAGATCGACCAGGAAAGAACGGGAGACGGACCAGTGGCCGACAACGCGCGGGCCAAGAGGCTGGCGGACCTCATCCGGGAAGTGGTGGCCCAGAAGCTGCAGCGCGGGATCAAGGACCCGCGGCTCGGCACCCACGTCACCATCACGGACACCCGGGTCACGGGTGACCTCCGGGAGGCGACCGTCTTCTACACGGTCTACGGCGACGACGAGGAGCGGCAGGCCGCCGCGGCGGGCCTGGAGAGCGCCAAGGGCATCCTGCGCTCCGAGGTCGGCAAGGCGGCCGGGGTGAAGTTCACCCCGACCCTCGCCTTCGTCATGGACGCCCTCCCGGACACCGCCAAGAACATCGAGGACCTCCTCGACAAGGCGCGGCAGTCCGACGCCAAGGTGCGCGAGGCGTCCGCGGGCGCCCGCTACGCCGGTGAGGCGGACCCGTACCGCAAGCCGGGCGAGGACGACGACGCGGCCGACGAGGCCGACGGGACGGACGACACCGCTAAATGACCGAGAAGCACACCACGCCCGACGGCCTTGTCATCGTCGACAAGCCGTCGGGCTTCACTTCGCACGACGTCGTCGCCAAGATGCGCGGCATCGCCCGCACGCGGCGCGTCGGGCACGCCGGCACGCTCGACCCGATGGCGACGGGCGTCCTGGTCCTCGGCGTGGAGCGGGCCACCAAGCTCCTGGGGCACCTCGCCCTCACCGAGAAGGAGTACGTGGGGACCGTCCGGCTCGGCCAGACCACCCTGACCGACGACGCCGAGGGCGAGATCACGGGGTGCGCCGACGCCTCGAAGGTCACCCGCGACGCCATCGACGCGGGGATCGCCGAGCTGACCGGCGCCATCATGCAGGTGCCGTCGAAGGTCAGCGCCATCAAGATCAACGGCGTGCGCTCCTACAAGCGGGCGCGCGAGGGCGAGGAGTTCGACATCCCGGCCCGTCCGGTCACCGTCTCCTCCTTCCAGGTGTACGACGTCCGGGACGCGGTCGCCGAGGACGGCACCCCGGTCCTTGACCTGGTGGTGTCGGTGGTCTGCTCCTCCGGTACGTACATCCGCGCGCTCGCCCGCGACCTGGGCGCCGGTCTCGGCGTCGGCGGCCACCTGACCGCGCTGCGCCGCACCCGGGTCGGGCCGTACAAGCTGGACGCCGCACGGACGCTGGACCAGCTCCAGCAGGAGCTGGAGGTCATGCCGGTCGCCGAGGCGGCCGGGGCCGCGTTCCCGCGCTGGGACGTCGACGAGCGGCGCGCCCGCCTGCTCGCCAACGGGGTGCGGCTGGAGATGCCCGAGGTCTACGCCGGCGCCGGCGCGGTGGCCGTCTTCGGCCCCGGAGGCGGGCTGCTCGCGCTGGTCGAGGAGCAGCGGGGCAAGGCGAAGAGCCTGGCCGTCTTCGGCTGAGGAGGGGGGCTGAGGGCGGCTGCCCGTGGAGCGGCGGACACGGGGTCGTCCTTGCCGCCGCTCCACGGTCCCCCCTCGGTTCCCCCACCCCCTAGGGTGTATCCAAGAGGGCCCCTCTGTTCACCCGTCCGGGCAGGCGCTCGGAGTGAACCGGGGGAGCACAAGGGGGCGCGTTCCCCGCACGATCTGTCCCGCTGATCATCACCCGCCTACCGTCGGACGCAGAGCACGGCGTACGGCGGGGGAGGTTCGACGATGACGTCGCGGCACCGGAAGACGAGGTCGGCGCGGGACCTGACGACGGTGACGTCGCGGGACCGGGACCGGAACGGGGATTCGGACCGGAACGGGGACCCGGACCCGGACAGGGACCGGTACGTGGGTGGCGCGGCGTCGCCCGGCGAGGTCGCGGTGCGGCAGACACCGCCGGGTGCCGGCGGCCCGCCCCCGGCCCCGGCCGGGCCCGCCCTGGTCCGGATCCACGACCTGGCCGGCCGCCCCCGCGGCACGGGTTTCGTCGCCGACCACCACGGCACGGTCGTCACCAGCCACGAGGCCGTCGACGGCCTGCCCCGGCTGGTCCTCCACGGCGCCCGCGACCGGCGCT
The DNA here is from genome assembly GCF_018614415.1 of Streptomyces sp. ISL-12. Lineage (GTDB taxonomy): Bacteria > Actinomycetota > Actinomycetes > Streptomycetales > Streptomycetaceae > Streptomyces. Next base: position 895 of record NZ_JAGGOO010000006.1, on the reverse strand, counting down.
GCACCGTGACCGCCGACGCGGTCATCCCGCTCCCCGGCCTGGACCTCGCCCTCGTCCGCACCGAGGGCCTCGGTCTCGCCCCGCTGCCCCTCACCGCGGGGGACGGCCCCACCGCCGGGAGCTATGTGCGGATCGCCGCCGACGGCTGGCGCGAGGCACGCGTGCTCGGCACCGCCGACGTGACGTACACGTCCACCGAAGGCTTCCACTTCATCGGCGACGCGCTGGAACTGGCCGTCGGCACCCTGGGCAGGGACGCGCTGCGGCTGGGCGGCGGGGCGGCCGGCGGGCCGGTGCTCGACGCCACGACCGGGGCCGTGGTCGGTGTCCTCGGCACCGCGCTGCGCTCCGGCCACAGCGACCTCGGCTTCGCCGTGCCGCTGCGTCCCGGCCACGTCCCCGGCCCGCTCGCCGAACTGCTCGCCGAGAACGCGGCGACGGTCCCGGCGTACGGCACCGACCTCAATCTGGCCGGCGTGCTGGAGCTGACGGCGACCTCGGTCGGCCAGGACCGCCCGGCCGGTGTCCCGGCGGGCCGGACCGGCACCGTCCTCGCGCCGCCGCCGGTCGAACGGGCGGTGGCTGTACGGGAGTTCGCCGACTTCCTCGACAGCCCGGCGTACGTCCTCGCCCTCGTCGGCGCCCCCGGCAGCGGCCGTACGACGGAGCTGGCGGCCCTCGCCGACCGCCGCGGCCGGGGCCCGCGGCCCGCCCCGACCCTGTGGCTGCGGGGAGCGGACCTCCGGGACGACGACGCCTCCGTGGCGGACGCGGCGGGGCGGGCCCTGGGACGGGCGGCGCGGGTCGTGGCCGCTTCCGGCGGACCGGGTGGGTTGAACGGGTTCGGTGGGGTGCGGGTCGGTTCTCCAGGGGTGGGTGCGGGTGCGGGTGCGGG